>CAZGQG010000001.1:0-1702 GCA_964527205.1 uncultured Tissierellaceae bacterium
TACTTGGTGCCCGAAGCCGGAATTGAACCAGCGACACGTAAATTTTCAGTCTACTGCTCTACCAACTGAGCTATTCGGGCCTATTATTAATTTCCTAATTCACAACTAACAACAATGTTTAGTATACCTTAACTTTAGGAAAAAGTCAACCATTATTGTCTTTATTTTTATCCCTATAGTACTTATCTATTTAATGGATTAAAATAGATAAGACCTGCTAAACAAGCTAGCAGGTCTTGTATTTATATTTCACTTATCCAATTACAGTATCTGGATCATCTTCAATTCTTGGTGTTTTAAAGTTAAGATATGCAAATAATATTACTACCAATGGTGTTAATAGGTTAAAGAATGCATATCTACCGTATTCAAAGGCACTTACTCCAAGGACACTATACATAAAGGCACCACAGGTGTTCCAAGGTATGAGAGCTGAAGTAACACTTCCTCCTGACTCCAGTGCATTGGATAGAACCTTTGGATGTATACCTCTTTCCCTATAGGCCTTAGCATACATTTTTCCTGGCACAACTATGGAAATATACTGCTCTGGCATAGTGGCGTTACTAAATATTCCAGTTGCAATAGTAGTTGCTACTAGGGTTCCTGTTCTCTTTATTCTGTGTATAATTGAGTTTACAATTACATCTAGCTGACCGGTTGCTTCCATTATTCCTCCAAACATCATGGCTATAATAGTAAGGGATACTGAATACATCATCCCTGTAAGTCCACCGGATGTAAGAAGTTCATCTATCATTTCAACTCCAGTTTGTGAAACATATCCATCATAGGCTGCAGTTAAAAGGTCTCCTAGATGAGCTCCCTGCATAATAACTCCTAAAAATCCACCTAGGATAATTCCAATTGTAATTCCTGGAACCGCTGGCACTTTAAAGGCTATGGCTACTATAACTGCAATTGGTGGAATAAGTAAGAGGGGTGATATGGTAAATGTCCCTGTTATTCCTTCTCTTATTGCGTTAATGGTGGAAATATCTGCTCCTTCTCCAGATATATACTTAAAGCCCATAACCAAGGCTATTACTAAGGTGATACCGTAAACTGTAATAGTTGCTGGTAGCATTCCCTTAATATGGGTGAATACATCTGTTCCTGCTACTGCTGGAGCTAGATTGGTTGTATCAGATAAGGGAGATAGTTTGTCTCCAAAGTAAGCACCTGATATTATAGCACCTGCTGCTACTGCTGGAGGAACTCCTAATCCCTTGGCTATCCCCATAAGAGCTATGCCTATAGTTCCTGCTGTACCCCAACTTGTACCTGTTGCTAATGATGTAAGTGATGCAATTAAAATTGTGGCTACTAAGAATATGCTAGGCTTTAAAATACCTAAGCCATAATAAATCATACTAGGCACTACTCCTGATAAAATCCATATACCAATAAGTACCCCTATAATTAATAAGATAATAACTGCTTGAAGTGCTTGGTAAATACCATCTAACATTGACTTTTCAATATCATTCCAATGATATCCCAGTCTCAAGGCCATAATTGCTGCAAATAAAGTTCCAATTAACATAGGAATGTGTGGATCTGCTTCATAAATCATGATAGAAGCCCCCATAACTATGATTAGCAAACCAAAGGTCAGCAGAGCCTCCCATAAATATGGTTTACGTGCTTGTTTCCTAACTTTCATTTTACATCCTCCTTTTATTTTGTCTCTACTACAATT
>CAZGQG010000001.1:1802-38820 GCA_964527205.1 uncultured Tissierellaceae bacterium
CTACAATTACCAGTCTATTACAAATATACTAAAGATTCAATGCAAAAAATCAAGCACATTGTTTTGTTTTAATCAAATAGCCACTTATATTTATTTAAAATAAATAAAAAAGGCCAGGAAAAATCTTCCTAAGCCTTTGATCCTACTTATTATTCACTTATTAATTCTTCCAGCTCCTCAGCTGAAAACCTATGATTTGTATTACAGAAATGACATAGGACCTCTGCCTGACCATCTTCATGAATCATGTCTCTTATTTCCTTTTCACCTAGGCTCTTTAATACTTCTTGGATTCTTTCTCTTGAGCAGTCACAGGAATATTCTAAATCAGTTTTTTCCAAGACCCTCATTTGAAACTCTCCCAGCACTCTTTCCATTATTTCCTCTGGACTGAGTCCCTGATCTATTAAGTGAGAAACTGGTTCTATCTTTCCTATTGCCTCTTCTATCTTCACTATATCTTCTTCCCCTACATCTGGTAGGAGTTGAATTATATAGCCTCCCGCAGCCCTAACTGATAGATCCTTATCTACAAGAACTCCAAGGGCTACTGCAGAGGGTTGTTGTTCTGAATTGGCATAGTAGTAGGCTATATCCTCTGCTATCTCTCCTGAGATAAGAGGGCTTTGACCAATATAGGGCTCCTTTAAGCCTAGATCCATAATAACAGTTACAGCCCCATCCCCACCAACTAGTCCACTAACATCTAATTTACCATTAGCCTTGCCTTCTATATCTGCTCCCGGATTGTCAACATATCCCTTTATCTTTCCATCATTGCCTGCTACAGTGACTATATTTCCAATAGGACCTCCCCCATTGATTTTAAGGGTCATCCTATCCTCTTCATTCTTCATCATGGAGCCCATTATAAGTCCTGCTGTAAGAGTCCTCCCCAGGGCTGCTGTAGCCGTAGCTGAGGTATTATGTGTCTTCCTTGCCTTCTCTACAAGCTCTGTAGTATTTGCAACAAGTATTCTTATGTTTCCTGTTTTATCCATTCCCTTTATTAAATAATCTTTCATCTTTGTCTCCTTATAATTTGTATTTTATTTTCTAGCTACAAAATTAATCCTTTCAGTTTTATCCCTTACCCCATCAAAACCAAAGGCTTCATAGCTATCTATATGATTAAATCCTGCCTTTTTCAGTAGCTCTATCACTTCTACCCCTTTATAGGCTTTTTCAATATGTTTTTCATCAAATCTTTCATAAATTAATCCTTCTTTCCTAAAAAAGAAGGTCAAATAAAACTCACATAAATCCTCATCTTCATCATAAAAGTTCTCCCATACATAAAAGACATCTTCCCTGTCTTCTACAAAGGTATTATCTCCAATAATCTCCCTTAACTTATAATAGGAATTTATATCAAATATAAATATCCCATCATCTTCTAAATGATCGTAGACATTTTTAAATACCCTTTCAAGATCAGCCTTTTCTGTAATGTAGTTTATGCTATCGCAAACAGCTATTACAGCATCAAATCTCTTATTAAAGTTAAAGCTAAGCATGTCCTGCCTCATTAGATGGAGATTTTTATAATGCCTTAGCTTTTCATAGGCCTGGGCTAGCATGTCATCTGAAAGGTCAAAGGCTGTAAGATCATATCTTGCCTTTGCTAAATGCTCTGTAAGATTACCTGTCCCGCAGGCCATTTCCAGTATGGATTTTGGTTTTTTCTTGTATTTTTTAAATATTTCTTCTATATAAAGAGCCCATTCTTCATAGTTAAAATCCATCATTAAACTATCGTAGACCCTGGCAAATTCTCCATATTTTTCCATATTTACCCCTTTCTTCCTAAACAAATGTTACCAAGATATTTAAATAGACAAATACAATAAGAAATATACCAATTGGTATATAGTATAATTTATTTATCCTAGCGGAATTATAAGCCTCTATTTCTCTAATTTCCTCTGTAGCCCTTAGGGATATTAATTCTCCGCCCTCTCCCTTAGGTAGACCCTTTATAAGTTTAATAAGCATCCTATAGGCAAAAAATGCAAAAATACCCATGAAAATCAAGCTTATAAGAAGCTGGACTCCCGGTATGGTATCTTGGACCATCTCCATTGCCATTTCATTTTCCTCTAGGAGACTATTTTCAGCCCTAGTTACAATATAACCTAGACTTATGGCTATTCCATTGTTGAAGATATGGGCAAATATGGATGCATATATGGAATTAGTCTTATATACTATAATTCCAAATACAAGGCCAAGTATAATTGGCCCTACAAGATTTTGTATATTAACATGAAATATACCAAATAGAATTGCAGAATAAATTATGGCCTTTCTCTTTGAAATTTCTTCGTAGGCATTCATTATTACCCCTCTAAACATTATCTCTTCACATATGCCTGGTGATATGGCAATTACGAAGATTGAAAACATATACATTGCTGGAGTATCTGGCAGGGGTACACCACTTTGTATTGTGTCTCCAAAAATTGAAAGTATGGATAGTAAGATAGCATTGAGAAAAACAGCTATTGGATAGGCTGCTAGACTTATTCCAAATACATATGCTATCTGCTTGAAGCTTATCTTATTTAACTTTAAAGTTTCCTTAAAGGATAAGTCCTTGCTCCATATATACATAAGACTTGGAATTAAAATAAGTCCATATTCTGTAATTAATAGTCCTGAATATATTTCCTTTGCCTGAAAAAAGGAAGCAATAAAAAGTAATATTATTCCCATTATCAAGAAGAATATATTTACATGCAAAATATTTTTGTCTTTTATTCTTGTCATTTTCTTCTCCTTTATAAATCATCTATTAAGCTTGTCTAGTAAAAAAATTAAACCTACAGACTTATCTGTAGGTTATTCATCAAATGTAAATATATAAGGGATATTCCTATAATGATCCCCATAGTTTAAGCCATATCCTACAATGAAAAGATCTGGAATGCTAAATCCTACATAATCAGGATTTAAATCTACTTTTCTCCTACTTGGCTTATCAAGCATTACACAAATTTCAACTGAATTTGCTTGGTCTTCTTCTATTCTATTTTTTACCTTCTGGATCGTAAAGCCTGAATCCATTATATCATCAACTATAAGTACATCTCTACCCTTAATATTAGTTCTTAAATCATTTATAATTTCAACATTACCTGTAGATACTTCACGGTGCCCATAGCTAGCAGTGGTCATGAAATCTACTTCTAGGGGTATGGTAATTTCCCTTACCAAATCTGATGTAAATATAAAACTTCCCCTCAGTAAGGATACTACTAAAAGGTCTTTTCCCTTATATTTCTCACTTATTATCTTACCTAATTCCTTAACCCTAGTGTTAATCTCTTCTCTGCTGAATAACATTTTTTCTTTTCTCTTATGATTCAAACTTTTCTCTCCTTTCCCTCTTCAAATTCACTCTTTTGTCTTATTAATCTCTTTCTAATATCCCTTACTTCCTTTAAAATAAGATTTAATGTGTATTGTAGGCTAATAAGTATTATTAATATTATAGCACTAAATATTAGATTTGTGTTCATAAATTATCTATTCCTTCCAGTTTTATTTGTTTTCATAGAAAAACACCTTATATATAGATTTAAAAGACATATCTTTAAATCTATTTAAAGATATGTCTTTAATTTTCAAAATCTAGTTTTGATCATCTTCATATATATATAATTCTTTTTCTCCCAGCCTATCCTCTGCGATCTTCTCTCTTTGAGATTCTGGAACTGTAATAACTTCCTTTACTCCATCTGATATATATCTTTGACTAGGATTATTATCAAAATACTCCATCCAATCATACATTCCTACATTTTCCACCTTGGTTTCTGAAGCTCTTATTCTAGGAATGGATAGGGGATTAAATTCATCTACAATAGGTGACTTTACTGGATTCCAACCTACATTTAGTATGGCAATATTGTTGTAAGCTATGTCATTGTAAGTTCCACTAGCTAAATACTCTGCTAGTTCATCATCCGGTCTTTCACCATAGCATAGGGCATAGGTGTTTACTTCATAGTCTGGTAATATATCATTTATTATCTCTACCTGCTTGCCTAGCCCTTCTACTATATAGTCACTATTGTCTGCAGCTCTCATACTTCTATGATCTAGGGTATGATTTCCAATATCATAGCCATTCTCTACTAGAAAATTTAATTTATAGTCTATAAAGTCAGGCTGCCTAAAGATATTTGTTCCAAAGACATAAAATGTAGCAGTGGTATTAAAGTCTGGATATTCTTTCTTAAATTCTTCCAGTATACCTATTGCTGAGTCTGGATCAATTATATCTTCTCCATTTGCATCTTGAATCATCCTAAAGTTATTTTCATTACCATCATCAAAGGTGAGAACCACTGGAGTCATTCCTGCTTCTAGATCCATATCATTATTAACATAATCTTCTAAGCTTACTGCCCTGTATCCTCTTTCATAAAGATTAACCAGGTCCTGCCTAAAATTTTCAGGAGTACGGGTCCATTCAGCTTCCTCTTCACCAATATTATGATACATAAGTATCATTGCTTGACCAGCTTCATTTGGCTTTAGGGAAAGGTCAATCTTTTCCTTGGGATCTACTTCCTCAACTATTTCTTCCTCTATATCTTCCTCTTCACTATCTTCTTCTAACTGAACTATCCCTTCCTCTGGCTTATCCATTTCCTCTTTACTCTCATCAATATCCTCAGCACATGCAGTAAAAAGAAGTAGTGCTAGCATGGATATTAATAGGATTATTTTCTTTTTATTAAACAATTCTATCATCCTCTTTGTAATATTTTTTTCCGTATAGATTATTATACCCTAAATATAGGGGAAAATAAACCTAATTTCATATTATATAAAGAAAAGCTCTTTATGAATAGGGTATTTTAGCTTATTAAATTATAATATTTGATTAATTTATTTTGCTTATGTTATAATAGAATAAGAAAAGAGGTGTATAATATGCTGATAGAAAATACAGAAGATTTAGCTCAAAATAAATTGCTCCTACTCTATATCATAGAAAAGTCTGCTAAACCCTTTGCCAAGGATGAGCTAGTCCAGTTTATACTTGAAAAAAACTATATGAATTATTTTTTAATTCAACAATACTTAGGTGAACTCTTGAGCTCTAATTTTATAGAATTAGTCCAAAGTGATTCTAAAGAGGTATATATTATATCCCAATCCGGAAAAGAAACTCTCTCTTATTTTAAGGACAGGATTTCAAATACAGTAAAAGATGACCTTAAAAATCAGTTTGGGAAAAAAGAAAAAAGCGATTTAATCCAAACCCAGGTGCTTTGTGATTTCTATGAAAAAGAGAATTCTCAGCATGTGGTCAATATTAAGCTAGTGGAAAATGATGATACACTTTTTAGCCTGTATTTAGATGTGGTTACTAAAAAACAAGCAGAAGTAATATGTGAACAATGGAAAAATAATACAGAATATATTTATAAGAATATAATAGAACTCCTAATAAGTGAAAAACAAAAAGATTAGAGCAGAAGAAGTTTTTATCTTCTATCAAGCTCTAATCTTTTTTTATATCCTAACTCCTATACAAACTTTTGTATAGGCTTCTTACTTCGCCTATTAAGTAAAGAGAACCAGCAAAAACTATAAGGTCTCCCTCTTCTGCCAGGGCCATGGACCTTAGGATGGCCTTTTTAATATCCTTCTCTATATAGACCTGATCCTTATATTTCCTGAAATCCCTAGCTAGATCAGAAGCCTCTACCTTCCTAGGCATGCTTACTTCTGTGGCTATTAAAATGTCCCCCATGGGAACTAGAGAAGCAATCATCTTATCCCTGTCCTTATCCTTTAAGATTCCCATAGCTAGAATAAGCCTTTTATAGTTAAATAGCTTCAGTGTTTTTTTCAATTGATTTATTCCCTGTAAATTATGGGCCCCATCTATTAAAAACATTGGTTTTTCTCCTAGAATTTCCAGTCTGCCAGGCCATTTTGTCTTCTTAAGCCCCCTAAGGATTTGCTCCTTAGATATGTGGATTAGTCCCCTGTCCCTTAGGATTAGTAGAATGGTCAGGGCAAGGCAGGCATTATATACCTGATGCTTTCCAAGCATTCTTATCTCCACATCTTTTATTTCATACTCCCCATATCTAAAATCAAAGCTGGAAGCCTTGCTTGTCATGGATTTAATCCCTAGCTGGTCTATTGGACTTATATAAAGCTCTGCCCCCTTTAAAGCTACTATATGCTCTATAACTTTCATAGCCTCATCTTTCTGGGGATAAGAAATAACTAAACCCTTATCCTTTACAATTCCAGCTTTTTGGTAGGCTATTTCAGCAAGACTAGATCCTAGGGTGTCTATATGGTCATAATCTATAGTAGTAATTACAGAGGCTAGGGAGTTTTTTATTACATTGGTGGAATCAGTTCTTCCACCAATGCCTACTTCAAGGATCAGATAATCCACTTCTTTTTCAAAAAAATACACAAAGCCCAGAGCTGTTACTAGCTCAAAGGTAGTTGGATGATCATAGCCTTCCTCCACCATTAAATTAGCCTTTTCCCTTATAAGTTCTGTTATTCTGCCAATTTCTTCATCTGCAATATTCTTAGAATTAATCTGAATCCTTTCATTAAATCTCTCTATATAGGGAGAAGTGAAAAGCCCCACCTTGTAGCCAGCCTCTATCAAGGCATTGGAGAGATAGGATGCAGTTGATCCCTTTCCATTTGTCCCTGCTATGTGAATACATTTTAATCTATCCTGGGGATTGTCCAAAAGATCTAATAGTTTGGAAATTGATCCCAGACCCCCACTTGATCCAAATTTGCTTTTATCATTTATATAATCTAAAGCTTCTTTATATTCCATTCCTTGCCTCGCTATTATTATTTTTTAGCCTTTATTTCTTCTAGCCTTTGAAGTACTTTTTCTAACATGTCCTCATATTTCTTTTGCTTGGCCTTTTCTCCATCAACTATGTCCTTAGGAGCTTTTTTAGTAAAGCCTTCATTTGAAAGCTTGCCAACTACTCTTTTTATTTCTCCTTCTAACTTAGCCTTTTCTTTTTCTAGTCTTTCAATTTCCTTGTCAAAATCTATAAGCTCAGCTAGGGGTAGATATAGCTCAGACTTATCCAGTACTATCTGTATATCATCTTCAGCTATGCCTTCCTTAGTTGAAATTATCTCAATTTCTTCTGCAGATGCAAGGTTTTCAAAGTATCTCTCTCCAAGCTTCAGTATCCTAGCTACTTCTTCATCCCTTGTAACAAAGATTTGCTTGGATTTTTTTGAAGGAGCAACATCCATTTCTGCCCTTATATTTCTTATGGCCTTTATTGCAGTTTTAATATACTCAATTGAAGCCTCTGATTCTTCAAAGGATAGTTCTTCCTTGTATTTTGGCCAGTCTGCTAGGATTAAAGCTGTCTCTTGTTTTCTTAAATGCTGCCAAATTTCTTCAGTTATAAATGGCATAAATGGATGAAGTAGCTTCAGGGTTTCTTCTAATACATAAAGAAGTACTACTTGAGCTGTCTTCTTACTCTTTTCATCTTCTCCGTAAAGCCTTGACTTTACCATCTCTATATACCAGTCACAGTATTCATCCCATATAAATTCATAGATCCTATCTGCTGCCATACCTATTTCATACCTATCCAAGTTTTTACTTGCTTCATATATTACAGAGTTTAGTCTAGATAAGATCCACTTGTCCTCTTCTTCTAAATCCTTTAGGGACAGGTCCTCATCTAAGATTTCCTCATCAAGGTTCATCAAGACAAATCTAGTTGCATTCCAAAGCTTATTGGCAAAGTTTCTATTGGCCTCTACTCTTTCCACATTAAATCTCATATCATTACCCGGTGAACTTCCTGTAATCAGGGTAAACCTAAGTGCATCTGCTCCGTATAGGTCTATGATCTCAAGTGGGTCTATTCCATTTCCAAGAGATTTACTCATCTTTCTTCCCTCAGCATCTCTTACAAGACCTGTAAGGAATACATCCTTAAAGGGTACTTCTCCCATTTGCTCTATACTTGAAAATACCATCCTAATTATCCAGAAAAAGATAATATCATAGCCAGTTACAATTACATCTGTAGGAAAGAAATAATCTAAATCCTCAGTTTGCTCTGGCCAACCTAGGGTTGAAAATGGCCATAGGGCAGATGAAAACCAGGTGTCTAAGGTGTCTGTATCTTGAATAATATTTGTGCTTTCACACTTGCTACATTTTTCTGGTCTCTCCCTTGTTACCATTATTTCCTCACAGTCTCCACAGTAAAATACTGGAAGCCTATGTCCCCACCAAAGCTGTCTTGATATACACCAGTCTCTAATGTTTTCCAACCAATTTATATAGATTTTTTCAAATCTCTTTGGTATAAATTCCAATTCTCCATTTTTAAGGGCTTCTAAGGCAGGTTCTGCTAGAGGCTTCATTTCTACAAACCACTGCTTGGATATTAGGGGTTCAATTATCTCATTACATCTCTCACAATGACCTACTGCATTGTCATGTTCTTTTATCTCTACTAGATAATCTCCCTCTTCTAAATCCTCTACAATCTTCTTCCTAGCCTCATATCTTTCCAAACCACTATAAGCTCCATATCCTTGGCTAATTGTTGCATTTTCCTCTATTACTATACACTGACCAAGATCATGTCTTTCTCCTATTTCAAAGTCATTGGGATCATGGGATGGGGTTATCTTTACAGCTCCACTACCAAATTCCATATCAACATAGGAATCTTCTATAATAGGGATTTCTCTCCCAACTAGAGGAAGTATTGCTAATTTCCCAATTAGATCCTTATACCTATCATCTTCAGGATTTACAGCTATAGCCAGGTCTCCCAGCATGGTTTCTGGTCTGGTAGTTGCTATTTCAATAAATCTGTCACTATCCTTTATTGGATATTTTATATGCCATATATGGCCCTTTGCATCCTCATGTTCTACTTCTGCATCGGATACAGCAGTCATACAGGATGGACACCAGTTAATTATCCTGTCTCCCCTATATATTAATCCTTTTTCATAAAGCCTTATAAATACTTCTTCTACTGCATGACTTAGGCCCTCATCCAGGGTGAATCTTTCCCTTGACCAGTCACAGGATACTCCTAGTTTTTTTAATTGATTTTTAATTGTATTTCCATACTTATCTGTCCATTCCCAAGCCTCTTCTAAGAAGCCTTCCCTTCCAAGACCATCCTTTGTCTTGCCTTCTTTTTTTATCTTATCAACCACTCTAGCCTCTGTAGATATACTAGCGTGATCTGTACCTGGCAACCAAAGTGCAGAATAGCCATCCATTCTCTTCCATCTAATTAGGATGTCTTGAATAGTATTGTTTAATGCATGTCCCATATGAAGACTTCCTGTAACATTTGGTGGAGGCATCATTATTGTGTATGCTTCCTTATCCGGATCTACTTCTGCTCTGAAATGCCCTTCTTCACTCCAATATTTATAGAGTCTGTCTTCAAAATCTTTTGGATCATAGTTTTTATTCAAATTCTCTAACATTTAAAATCCTCCTTATCTTTATTTTAAATATAAAAACCCTTCGTTCTTATTTTTCAATAAGGACGAAGGGCAATTTCGCGGTACCACCTTAGTTCCATGAATATATATCCATGGCTCTTAATAAATATAAGGCTTTAATCCCTTCAAGCCTAATCTATTCAGCCTGAATGCTCCAAAGCTACCTTCAGCAAATTCTTATCCTAAAGACTTCTCAGCTCCCGTCTTCTCTCTGTAGGGGATCTTTGCCTACTCTTCTTCTTCTTAGCAGTTTATAAAATTATTCTCTTAATTATATATATATAGTCTCTCTTTGTCAACTAGTCTTTCCCTATAGGGATTTGTATATTTCCTGAAGATGATTTTGTATTCTAATTTCATTGGTCTTTCCACTAATGCCTCTTTCATATTCTTTTCTTATAATCCTAGTCAGGGTTTCTGTAGCGTATTCCACTGCCTCCTGAAGCTTTGGCTCCTTAGAATACCTTCCTATGATAAGGGAAGTAAATACATCTCCTGCTCCACCTACATCAACTGGAACATAATCAATCTTTACCCTAAATATATCTTCTTTCTCTGAATAACCATATACATAGTATTCCTCTCCCATTTGTACTGAGGTAATAACTGCTGACCTAACTCCCCTAGTTCTTGCCTTTTCCAACCAAGCAACTAGTTTGTCATGTTCTAGTTCCTCTGGCTTAGGATATTCCCTACCTACTATTAAACTAAATTCTGTAAGATTAGGTATTATCATATCAGCTTCCAAGGCCATTAGCCTTGAAGCCTCAACTAGGTCTTCTGATAGGCCTGGATATAACTCTCCCTCATCTCCCATTATTGGGTCAGTAATTATCAGGGGCTTTTTGTCGTGGTATGCTATTATTTCCTTAACAATCTCCACCTGCTCCGTATTCATCAATATACCCGTTGAGATTATGTCAAATTGAAAATCCAATTCCTTCCAAATTTCCATATTATCTCTCATAAATTCTGTAAGATCCTTAACTACTGCTTTTCCATAATCAAAGTTGTTAGATATAACCGCTGTAGGCAGGTAAGAAACATCTGCTTCCATTGTATTTACTATGGGAATCATCATGGAAAGAGCTACCTTTCCTACTCCTACAAAATCTGAAACCAATAAAACTTTATTTTCCTTCAAATCTTCATCCTCCTAAGTATTAAAATTAATCTTATCTCTTTTATCCTTGTTTCCTATCTATCTTATATTATAACTCAAATAGAGCAATATTCCCAATAATTTATCTACTGGCCATAGTTTTTAAACTTATCTACCATTAAATTCATTTCCTCATCATCAAGTATTACAGGCTCTCCCAGGGACTTAGACAGGAAATATATTTCTGAGCAGTATTCTACATCTTCACTTATGCTTAGGGCTTCCCTTAAATCCTTTCCTCCAACTAGAAGTCCGTGATTTGCAAGGAGTACTGCCTTTCTACCCTCCATGGCCTTAAAGGCATTCTCCGCAAGTTCTTCTGTACCAAATGTAGCATAATCTGCACACCTTACATCCTTGCCAGCAGAGGCTAGGAGGTAATGAACCCCTGGCAGGGTCCATCTTAGGCTTGATAAGCCTGTGGCATATTTTGTGTGAGTATGGATTATAGCATCTATATCCTCTCTCTTTTCATAAAATATCCTATGCATATCCAATTCACTGGAGGGCTTCCTATCTCCATCAACTATCTCACCCTTAAGATTTAAAACCACCACATCCTCAGGCCTGGTCTGAAAATAATCTATTCCACTAGGGCTAATGGCCATTAGCTCCTCTTCCCTATTATATATGCTAAGATTGCCTCCTGTCCCCTTTGTAAGCCCAGTTTCGATTAGTTTTTTCCCGTATTCTACAATCTCTTCTCTTTCTTTTCTAAGCAACATTTTATCACCAATCCATTTCTCTTCATTTAAAATATCTCTCTAAATCATAGGGAGAGTATATACCCTTATCAGTTACTACTCCACTTACAAGCTTGGGAGGTGTAATATCAAAGGCAGGATAATAGCCCTTTACCCCTTCCATAGCAGTTCTTTGTCCCATAGCCTCCAAGACCTCCCTAGGATCTCTTTCTTCTATCTTTACAGAGGAACTTGTCCTATGTCCTATGTCTGGAATTCCTGTTACAAAGTAGGGAATTTCATAATAGTCTGCTGCCAGGGCTATTTGAAAAGTTCCTATTTTATTAACTACATGGCCATCCATGCTTATAAGATCTGCTGCGGAGGTAAATAAATCCACCTTTTTCTCCAGCATGGTATAGGCTGGCATATTATCTGTTATCACTGTAGTATCAAAGCCCTGATCATAGGCTACGCTTGCAGTTAGTCTTGCCCCCTGCAAATAGGGTCTGGTCTCAGGACATATAATCTTTATATCCTTACCCCTATTTCTAGCCTCTTTAAGCATGAGCCCAACTATAGTTTCTGCAAAGCACTGGGTCATTATTGTGCCCCTATCTGGAAACATATCTACAAGGTAATCAGCCTTTTTTCCTATTCTAATGTACTTGTTATTTACTGTTTCTAAAGTATGTTTAAATATTTCCTCATGAACTTTCTTCCCTGCCTCCATAGCCTCTTTGCCTATTTCCAGGCATTTTTCAGTAATCCGCTCCATCATCTTAGAGGTTGTAGGTCTGGCATGGGAAAGTCTATAGGAGGCCTTGCTTAAATAGTCTAGCATTTCTTCCTCTTTCATATGCCTAGCCTCATAGGCTGCCAGGGCCATGCCCATACCTGCTGCAGTAAGGGGTCCTCCTGATTGAGTAACCATATCCCTAATAGCCTGGGCTACCTCTTCATGGCTTTTGCATAGGACAAATCTAATCTCCCTAGGATAGACTCTCCTATCTAGAATCCTAACCTGTCCCTCCTCATACCAGGCAATGTTTTCATACCTAAGCATAAAAGCTAAATCCTTGTCTGCCCTTAACATCTAATCATTCCCCCTATATATCCTTTATAATTTCTCTAATAAGTGCCTTAAATCTTTCTGCTGTCCTAGCTCCCACTAGGTCTACTTCTTCCCCTGTTACTGGCTGATCTAAGACTCCTGCTGCCATATTTGATATAAGGGATAGGCCTAGGACTTTCATCCCGCAATGGGCAGCTGTAAGGGCTTCTGTCACCGTGGACATACCCACTGCATCTGCACCAAATCCCCTATAGACCCTTATCTCCGCCGGGGTTTCAAATTGTGGACCTGTGGCAAATATATATATTCCCTCTTTTATATTCAGTCCTATCCTCTCTGCCGCATTTTTCGCCAGATCTCTAAGTTCTTTTCCATACATATCAGATACATCAAAGAACCTATCTCCAAATTCTTCTAGATTCTCTCCCCTTAAAGGGCTTGGTCCATTTAATTTAAGATGATCCTTTATAAGCATTATATCCCCGGGCTGGAAGGAAGTATTTATTCCTCCAGCTGCATTTGTAAGTATAAGGGTCTTTACTCCAAGAAGATGAAAAACCCTAATAGGTATGACCAATTCTTCAAAGTCATAGCCTTCATAATAATGGAATCTTCCAGACATACAAATAACATTTTTCCCAGCTAATTTCCCTATTATTAATTTTCCTGCATGGGACTTAACCGTTGCCCTTAAAAAATTTGGTATGTCTTCATAATCAATTACAAGTGGATCTTCTATCTCTTCTCCTATGGTTCCCAGGGCAGATCCTAAGACTAGACCTATTTCTGGATCAAAATCTATCTTTGATCTAATATAGTCGGAACTCTTTTTAAAGTACTCATAAGAATATTTCTCCTTCATCCTTCTATCTCCTTTTCTATTTTATATTCAGGTCTCTTCTAGGATAAAATATAAAGCTAACACTTATACTAGTTATAATTATTATAGCTGATATAAGCATATATGCTCCCGAGAGATTCTGATTCTTTATTATATATTTAGCATCAAAATATTTAAATGGTGTCATGAATTTTAAAAAATTGAGCTTATCTACTAGATTAATTATAGAAGACAGGATGAATGCCAGCATAAGTATGCTCACTCCTCTATTGCCCGTCTTCTTATAGTTACTATTTAGGGAGGCTAGTAAGATTCCAAGGCTTAAAAATATTAACTGAAATATAAAGAGTGCTAGAAAGATCAAAAGGATAATCCTATAGAAGTCTTCTCCCCTCTGGTAGCCTGAGCTGCTAACTAGCATGGCTCCTAGACCAACTAGATTTAAGATACTTATATTTATAAAGCTTGCTATTATTTTTTCTCCCATTACTCTTTTCCTGGAAATAGGCATGGAATATAGATATTCTGCAGTCCTATCCCTTTCCTCCTTGGCTATAATGGAAGTTCCCAGAAGGACAGCATGGATTCCCATGATTAGGTAAAGATACAAGAGTATTGTTCCAACAAAACCCTCTAGAGAGCTTATATTAAGTTCTGCCATTCCCATTATCTTCATTAAGCCCTCTGGTATTGATTCCATGAAGTCATTTATTAGGGGATTGTTTGCAAAGGACTGGAACTCTATCATCCATAGGAATACTAAAAGAGCTAGGCCCAGACTCCAGAAAATTAAGGATTTAAAATTTGCCTTTATTTCTCTTTTTATTATATTCACATTACACCTCCTAAATACTGTCTATGTCTCTCTTATTATACAATACATAGCTTAAAACAAGAGATATGATCGTTATTCCAAAAGCTAGAACCATGAGTTTTAAATCATATTCTCCACTTTCTAAGATAGTCCCAGGATCAAAATAGAAATAGGGACTTATATATGCTAGGACCTTCTTATCCAGTATTCCAGCCAGGGCATTGATTATATAGAGACCAAGGGCCAGTGCCATTGAAAAGCTAATAACCGATCTAATCCTTTTAAATAAGAGAGAAATAAGGATTCCTAGGCTTAAAAATACCATTTGGAAAATAGGTATGCTAATAAGTAATTTTATGAGATTAGATCTTTGGTAGACTTCTCCACCATTAAATAAGGCTAGAGCTAGCATACTTGAAATTCCAAGAAAAACTCCACTTATAAGAAGACCTATAAGGGCTGCAGCAACCTTGCTTATATAAATGTCCCCCCTTGATACAGGTTTGCTTAGGAGGAAATCTGCTGTTAGCTCTCTTTCCTCCTCTGTGAGAATAGAAAAACCATAGTTTGCAGCCTGTATGGCCAGGGCTAACTGAATCATATTAAAGGTAAGGGCAAAGTAACCTATTAAATTGGCTATGGACATACCCTCTTTTATGCCCATGGCACTTAGCATATCTTCTGGAAAACTTTCCATTATGCTAGAAAAGGCCTGGGAATCCCTAGCCACTGTAGGAAAGAAGGCCATATAAAATATCATGAAGGCTGAAAGAGACAGGGACCAAATAATAATAGATTTCCTTTTTTCCATAAATTCATATTTAAATATATTCACTATCTCACCGCCTATTCATAATAATGCATAAATATCTCTTCTAAGCTTGGTTCTTCTATACTTATATCTCTAATCTTTAGAGAGTTCACCTTGCCTATCACCCTATTTATATCACCCTTGTAGAAGAATTTCACTTGGTTCTTATCTATTTCTAGATTAGTAATTCCTTCCATATTAAATATTTCTCCATCTATCTTATCTCCTATCAAAGAGATCTTTTTATAATTATTTTCCCTTAAGGTCCTTATATCTTCAATTTCTATAATAGATCCTCCTCTTATTATGCCTACTCTATTACAAAGTTCCTGTACTTCTCCTAGGATATGTGAAGAAAAGAATATAGTTTTACCCTTCTTGTTTTCTTCCCTTATTAAAGAAAAAAACTTCTGCTGCATCAGTGGATCCAGTCCTCCTGTAGGCTCATCTAAAATAATAAGATCTGGATCATGAAGGAGTCCCTGAACAATTCCTACTTTTTTCTTGTTTCCATAGGATAAATCCTCAATCCTTCTATCTAAATCCAATTCCATAAGCTGGGATAGTTCCTGGATTCTAGCCCTACAGTCCTTTTCATAAAAGCTTGCTGAGTAATTTAAAAGCTCTATAACCTTCATTTTTTCATAATAAAAAATTTCAGAGGGAAGATAGCCTACCCTCTTTCTAAGTTCTGGCCCATGCTTTATGGCATCTTTTCCAAAGAGCTTGGCCTCTCCAGAACTTGGATAAATAAGGCTTAGGAGCAGTCTTATAGTGGTAGATTTTCCTGCACCATTTGGGCCTATAAATCCAAAAACTTCTCCCTCTTCCACTTTCATATCCAAATCCTTTACTCCTAGAGTTTTTCCATAATACTTAGTGAGTTTATTGGTTTCTATTATAGACATGTAATCACTCCTCTTCCTATAATTATATAGGGGATTTGTTCTTTTTAATAGTAAAATAGAGAAAAAAATAAAACCTATGGTTAAATTCTTCATTAAACCATGGTTTTATATTTATTCTGTAGGGTTTTCTCTTATCTTTATATAAATTAACAGGTAATTTATAAAGGCTGCAAAATTAAGTAGGACTGTAAGTATAAATAATACAGTAGATATTTGATCTGCTAGTCTAAATACTATAGACAGGGTTGCAGCATAAAAAGAGGCTGTTGCTATCTTGCCAAATTGATTGGATGGAAGTACCTGCTTGCCTTTAAATAAATAAAGTATAGCTCCTCCAACTATCATGACAAATTCTTTAATACCAATTGCAATAAGTATCCACATAGGTATAATGCCGGAAAAGGCAAATGTTATAAGTATGGTAAAGGTCATTAATTTATCTGCAAAGGGATCTAATACTGCCCCAAGCTCTGTACCTAAATCATATTTCCTAGCTATGTATCCATCCAAGACATCTGTTATCCCTGCCAATATAAATATAAGTCCAGCAAATAATATATTATTGTCTGATCCTGAGTAAAATATATATAAGTATACAGGTATAAGTAATATCCTAAGTATAGTAAGTGCATTAGGTAGATTTATCCAATTCTTTTTCATAGTATTCCCCCATCTAAGCTTTTTATATCTATCTCTATATATAATAACTTATAATCCTATTCTTATCAATCAGATAAAAAAACTTTTCACCGGGAGATGAAAAGTTTTTTATCCTTCTTCTTGATTTTTACTTTTGTTCTTCTATTAGGTAGTTTTTAACTTCATATTCAGCTATTTTTTCTTGGTACCAAGTTGTAAATGCCTCTGGCATCTTTTGTTCTCCTATTATGTCCTCTATCTCTTCTTTTGAATCTTCAAAGTTTGCTACTTTAGCTTCTTTTTTATCCTCTAGTTTTATTACATGATAACCATGAGTAGTCTCAACAGGCTCACTTATTTCACCAATTTCTAAATTAAAAGCAGCTTGTGAGAATTCTGGAACCATTCTATCTCTGCCAAAGTATCCTAAATCGCCACCCTGGCCATTGTTTCCAGTATCCATACTATATTCATTTGCAAGTTCTGCAAAGTCTTCTCCGTCTATTATCTTAGCTATTATGTCATTAGCTTCCTCTTCAGTTTCTAATAATATATGACTAGCCTTGACTTCTTCCTCTTGATTTAACATTTCCTTGTTTTCTTCAAAGAAAGTCATCATTTCTTCTTCTGATATTTCAATGTAGGATTCTAATAACTTACTTATCTTAAAGTTCATTGCAAGATCCTTTCTCATGCCTTCTTCACTTAATCCAGCTTGCATCAATGCCATCTGAAATTCTTCTTCTCCACCGTAATAATCCTTCATCATATCCATTTCACTTTCAATATCCTCTTCAGCCACTACTATATTCTGCTCTTTTACTTCAGAGTCTATTATTTTTTCCATTATCAAGGCGTCTAATACCTTACCCCCACTTTGTTCTACTAGGGCATTGTATAATTCTTCCTTGCTTATAGCTTCTCCATTTACTTCTGCCACTACACCCTCTGTTAGCTCACTCTTTCCATCACTTGCTTCTTCTCCATTACTAGTACATCCTGTAACAGCTAATGCCCCTATTACTAAGACTAATAAGGCTATGTGCCTAACATTCTTTACTTTGAAAAACTTTTTAATCATCTTTTATTCCTCCATTTTTTTGTAAATTCTCTATTAATTATCTTATATGAGGATTATGGTCTTTTAATGTGAAATTCGCCACTATTTTTTATTTCTATATCTTGCCATATCTTCATCATCCTTTATTTCCAATCCCTTTTCCCCTGCTAATGATTCCATATGATGAGTAAATTCGTGGATTAGTGTATCCCTAAGTCTTTTTTTCAAGGCTTCTTCTGATAAGTTTCCATAGACCCTTTCAAAGGAACCATAGTATATTATTATATGCCTGCCTGTTATGCTTCTCACATATTGGCCCATAATATATAACTTATTCCTATCCCTGCTTTCTGGATGCAACTTAAGCTGAGGTAAAAGAACTACTCCCTCATTAAGCTCCCTAAAGAATGCTGGTGGCAGCTCTTCAGATATCTCATCTAAGATTCTATGAACTTCATCGATACTAGGAAAATTACTCATTTTTGTTTTTCCTCCAATTGTTAATCCTCAATATTACTCTTCCATTCCTTCAAGATATAGTCTCTAGACCTATGCTTGATTGCAGGATCATTCTCAATTATAGCCTCTGCTTCTTCCATACTATCAACCCTATAGATAACTAGGCCTCCGCTATGATCTGTAAAGGGACCCTTGGCAAAGATTTTACCCTGAGCTATATACTTATTAAGATATGCTATGTGTTCTTCTAATAGTTCCTTATCCTTTTCCTTGTCTATGGTTCTTAGTCTTGCTGCATATAATATCATTCTTACCCTCCCTAATTCCTTATCTTTTTGAACACCTTTTCATTATAACAAGAAATAGCAATTATTTAAAGACAAGTTTTACATATAAAAAACCCTCCTAGCTAAAGAGGGTTAATCTAGATGCTCTTCTTTCCACAATTTCTCATATCTAATTGCATTTTTTCTTACTGTTTCTATTTCCTCTTGGGACACATTTCTTCTAGGCTTTCCTGGACTTCCTATTACAAGTGAATTGTCTGGAATAATAGCTCCTTCAGTAATAAGTGTACCTGCTCCTATTATACAATTATCCCCTATCTTTGCATGGTTTAGTATAATAGATCCCATGCCTATTAGGGTATTATCTCCTATTTCACATCCATGTACTATTGCATTATGACCTATGGTCACGTAATCCCCTATTATACAGGGTGTATTTGTATCTACATGAACAGTGGCATTATCCTGAATATTAGTAAATTCACCTATTCTTACATAGCTCATATCTCCCCTAATTACAGTTCCATACCAGCTACTGCTGCCCCTTCCTATTTCCACATCTCCCATTACATCAGAAGACTCTGCTACAAAAGCATCCTGGTGAATCTTGGTCTTTTTATCCTTTAAGTTCTTTATCATCCTTATCCCCTTATTTTATGTTTTTTGCCAGTTCTAAAGTTTCCAATGGAAGATTCCAGTCTTCAAATCCTTCCACCAATATATTGTAATAATGTTCAGGAGGACTTGATAGGTTTTTCTCCACCATGGTATAGGCAAAAACATCATACTTGCCTCCATCCTCATCTACTACCTCAACTATTATTCTATTATACAAATCTGGATAGCCTTCCAGCCTATCTAATTCCACTAGGTCCTGTTTGGATATAACATAAATAGCCCCTAGTACATGATTATCCTCATGCTGAACTATATCAGCCAGCTCATTGAAAACTAACTTGTAGTCCTTTAAGACCGCCTTCTTCACAGGTGTTGCATTTGGACATCTTTCTAACATATAATCCTTGCTTAGATTACTTGCATAGGCAAAATATAACATGAAAACCCTCCTTCTTTTAATCCTTATAACTATATAATACCCTATTCCTCCCTAGTAATTCAATAATATTTATCACTAGCTATGGATATGGGGATAATAGACTTGTATTTTTATAAATTACCCCTTAAGCCTATTTGATCTGCAACATTTCTCATTCCCTTTATGGTCTCTTCTATTAACTCACTTCTTTCCATTCCCAGCATCTCCATACCTCTTTGGATAGTCTCCCTATCTACACCTGCTGCAAAGCTCTTGTCTTTCCATTTCTTAGTCACTGATTTAGGCTTTAAATCAAAGAGGGATTTGCTAGGTCTTAGAAGGGCTACTGCAGTAATAAGGCCTGTAAGCTCATCTATGGCATAAAGTACCTGCTCCATCCTCTCCCTAGGCTCTACATCTGTACATATCTTATAGCCATGGCTCTCTACAGCTCTGATATAGTCCTCTGGATAGTTTTCTTTTTCTAGAATTTCCCTCACCTTTACACAGTGTTGGTCTGGATATTTTTCATAATCAAGGTCATGGATAAGACCTATTACTGCCCATTTTTCTATATCTTCTTCCTGGAATAATTCTGCAAAATGTTTCATAACAGCCTCTACTGAAAGTGCATGTCTCATCAGACTCTCAGAATTATTGTATTTCTTATAAAGTTCTAAGGCTTCCTCTCTACTTGGTTTATAATCTGTCAACTTAACTACCTCCCTTTAACGCTTTAGTCTATATTATTATATGAACTAGGAAGAGTCAAGTCCTCTTCATCTTATTTAAAAATCCGTATAGCAAACCGGCTTATTATTGGTATAAAAAGCTAGATCTAAGTCCCTTAGTAGCTCCTTATTGTCAAGCTCTAGAATTCCTAAATCATAAAGCCCCTTGGCTGAGGCAGCTCCCATGAAAAGAGATGAGAAGTCTGCAAGTTTTATCCTCACTGTTCCCTGGTATTCTCCCCTATGGAGCTTAGCCACTCCATCCCTAAGCCTAAGTATAATCTCTTCTTCCTGGTTCCTTAGCTCATCTAGGATTAAAAATCTTATATCCATACTTACCCCATTATAATCCCTATGTTCCATTTGCCTAAAGGCTTCTTTTACATCAAGAATCTTGTACATAATCCCTACTGCCTGGGTATTGCTTTCAAGAAAACCATGGGCTATATAGTTTAGGGAGTCATTTAATGGGTTAGGGAAAAGATAATGAAAATCATCATCCATTGTATTGAAAATCACTAGACTTACCTGATCTTCCTGTTTTCTTAAAAATCCTAAAAGTTTCTTTAGGGCCTCAGTATTTTCATAGACTAATTCCTTTATATATATATTGTTAATTGTATAATTGTCTGCCTTGGCATTCTGAAATTCAAAGACCATATAGGCCTCTATCTCTTCCTGATCATTGTAAGCCCCAACAATCTTATTGTAGGGATTATTTTTAAGGTCTCTTATTTCATCTTGGATTTTCCTTATCATACCATGGGTTTTTTCAGTGACTCTCCTGTGGCAGTCAAGAAGCTTTTGAAAGTCATCCCCTATATATCGCAAGTCACTATCACCATAATAGGCTGGTATCCTATTTGGAGGCAATCTATACTGGCTTACCTTAGTGCCTATTCCATATCCCATCTTCTTATAAAAGTCCGGCCTAAAGGGAAGCAAGCTGGCAATTGGTATTCCCTTCTTCCTATAATCCTCTTCATAAAATTCTATCATGGCCTTTGCTGCCCTCTCTTTTTTGTGCATCAAATGAACTCCTAAAAATCCTAAGCCTGATGCAGGTAAAATCTTGCCAAAGCTATTCATCTGAAAGTCAAAAAGCCTCATAACCGCAATTAGCTTTCCCCCTTCAAACATGCCATAAAACCTTACATCTGGATCATTTTTCATGGTTTCTAATGTTATTTTCTCATATTCCTCTATGGCCTCTTTTTCCAGGGCCTTGAAGCTTGGATAGGCATTGTAGGCTATATCTCTATATTCTTCTATATGTTTTTCTTCTAATGCAAGTATTTTTCTCATTTCTACCTCCCCATTAATCTAAGACTTTAAAATCCTTACATATTTAATTATAACACTTAACTATAAAATTTCTACCAAGCTTTAATACTTTAGTGGATAAACAATAATATGTAGGAAAATGGGTATATATTTAAGTAGAGAACAAATAAAAATAACGGAGATGATTTAATGGAAATTAGAAAAGATATTATAGTGCCTCTTGGTTATGGAAAGTTCATTAGATCTGACAAGATAGTTGGACTTAAGCCCATAGAAGACGAGAGGGGACCTGGTAAGAGGACCTATGTATATGTTGAGGGAATTGATAGGCCTATGGTAGCATCGAGAACTGAAACCTCAATCCTATCCCATATGGTTGAGACTCCTGCAGAGATAATGGAAGCTACAGCTGCCATTGAACTCTTAAAGGATATCCTTGATGATATAAATCAAATTGGTCCTATGCTTAAGAAAAGTATTAAAAAAGAAGCAAAACTTGATCTGGAAAAGATATCTTTGAAAATAGAAGAGATAATTAACCATGATCTTGAAGAAGAATAAAGTTTTTAAGGAGGATTTTATGGACCTAGTTATTAGAAATGCTCAATTAAGAAATTATAAGCATCTAGTAGATATAGGTATTAAAGATGGTATCTTTGCAAAGATCAATACCCATATCCTCTCCCCACCTAAGGAAGAAATAGATGCTCAGGGAAAACTTGTCTCCCCTCCCTTTGTTGAATCCCATGTTCATCTAGATTCTTCTCTTACAGCAGGTGATCCTAGGGAAAATGAATCTGGAACACTTTTAGAAGCTATTGGAATTTGGGGAGAGAAAAAAGAAAAGTTAACTAAGGAAGAAATTAAGAAAAACGCTATTGAAACCATAAAATGGGAAATAGCAAATGGAACCCTTAGGATCCGGAGCCATACAGATTCCACAGAAAAAAGCCTAATGACCCTTCAAGCTCTTTTAGAAGTCAAGGAAGAGATGAGGGACTTTATAGATATCCAAATAGTTGCCTTTCCCCAGGACGGGATTTTCTCCTATAGGGGCATGGATGATTTGATTCTGAAATCCATTAAGATGGGAGCAGATGTCATAGGGGGTATTCCTCAGCTAGAACTTACCAGGGAGGACGGAATTAAATCTATAGACTATGTCTTTAAACTTGCCCAAAAATACAATAAACTTATAGACATACACACTGATGAAACTGGGGATGATCAGTCTAGATTTACTGAAGTTATTGCTAAATATGCAATAGAAAACTCCATGGGAGGAAAGGTTACAGCCAGCCATACTACGGCTATGCACAATTATGATAATGACTATGCCTCAAAGCTTATTGGAAATTTAAAAAGAGCTGGGGTAAATATAGTTACCAATCCATCCTCCAATGCCCTGCTTCAAAATAGACTGGATGGATACCCTAGGAGAAGGGGCCACACCAGGGTTGATCAGTTACTTGCCAGGGGTGTAAATGTAAGTATAGGCAATGACAATATAATGGATCCCTTTGGACCTCTAGGGAGGGGAAGCATGCTTCAGGCTGCGAACATTCTTCTCCACACAGCCCACCTAAGTGGTAGCAAGCAGATATCGGACTTGTTTGATATGATAACTATTAATGGGGCTAAGACCCTTAATATGGAGGAGGATTATGGCATAGAACTAGGCAAGCAGGCTGATCTAATAGTCCTTGATGCCAAGAATGAAAAAGAGGCCATTAGGTTAAATAGCGAATGTCTCTATGTAATTAGAAAGGGCAAGGTCTTGGTGGAGACCAAGCCTGCAGTGAGAAATTTAAAATTAGGAGACAGGGAATATCAAGTAAATTTTAAAATATAGATAACAAAATATTAAAGCCAAGAATCTCTTATGGGAGATTCTTGGCTTTTTATATTAGGCTATTTATAATCCTCTATAAGGGATTGGTCTAATTTCTCTCCCTTAAGATTTCTTTAATGGTTTCTATATCCGTAGGTCTACTTATTAGGTAGCCTTGAATCTTGTGACATCCCTGTTCCTTTAGATGATCAAACTGTTCTATAGTCTCTACCCCTTCAGCTATAATCTTAAGCTTAAGTGACATAGCCATACTTATTATTGTTGATACTATAGTCTTAGAACTTTCATCTACTAACATTTTATGAACAAAGGACTTGTCAATCTTTATTACGTCTATAGGAAATCTAGTAAGATAGGACAGGGAAGAATAACCTGTTCCAAAATCATCCAAGGATATACTTATATCCAAAGCCTTTAAAAGCTCCATTATCTCTATCTTAGACTCTACCCTGTCCATTATATTAGTCTCTGTCACTTCAAGCTCTAGATACCTGCCTTCCATTCCAGTTTCTTCTAATATACTTTTAACAAGATAGGGGAAATTTATTTGTTGAAATTGTAGGGCAGACACATTTACTGCCACCTTAATAGGCTCATAGCCCTGATCTTGCAGATATTTATTTTTCCTACAAGCTTCTCTTAGTACCCATTCTCCTATTTCAATAATAAAGCCATTCCTTTCTGCTATCTCTATGGTCTTCATAGTGGATATGTTTTCTATGTGAGGATTATCCCACCTTAAAAGGGCTTCTATTGAAACAATCTTTCCTGTACATGCATTTATAATTGGTTGGTAAACTAATCTTAATTCATTATTTTTAATAGAATCATATAGGTAATTTTCTATATCCTGGTCTCTTATTATATCCTCTTCAAGTTCACAATCATAAAACTCTATGCCATTCCCACCACTTTCCTTAACCTTATACTTTGCAATGGTGGCCTCATGAATCAGATCTTCTATGGAAACATCTTCCATTATCCTGGTGGCAACTCCTATACTAGTCTTCTGATTTATTTTTTTACCATATAAATTCATTTCATTATTGCAAACTTTCCACATATTATAGACACGTTTCCTTATAGTTTCTTCATCATCTTCTTGAAGAAACATAACAAACTCATCTCCTAAAAACCTAGCCAAGACTTCATCTTCTTTTATAAAGACCCCAAGTAGGTTTGAAATCCTCTTAAGCAGCTTATCCCCAAGATCAAATCCATATATGGTATTTATGTTTTTAAAATTATCTAGAGAAATTATTATTATGGATCCTAGTTTTCCCTTATGTCTTTCTTTCATTAATATGTTTTTTGCAGTAATCAAAAATCCATTGTAATTGTATATGCCAGTGGTTACATCATTATAGGTAAGCTCCTTTATTTGACCTAGCATCTTATTAAAGCTCCTTGCTGCCTGGCCTAATTCATTCTTGCTGGTCTCATCTGCTCTTACATTTAAATTCCCATTACTGGCAAGCTCAAAGGTATCCTTTAGATTTAATATGGGTTTGGTTAATTTATCTGAGTAATAAAATGCAAATAAAAGTAAAAATGCTACTGATGCAGCTATAAGTTTTAGTATGGTGTCCTTAACTTGGTCCAGGTCCTTAAAAACATCTGCTCTATCCATTGATATTACAAAGGTCCATCCTGGTGAGTTTTTTATGGGACTTGAAAATGCAATTATATCCAATCCTTCACTATTTATGTATTCTACCTTGCTTGAACTGTCTCTAAATATGGCATTTATTCCATTGCTAGCCTTAGAATCTAAATCCTTTATATTTACTCCAAAGCTTTCCTCCATTTCAGAGTGGGTTATTAAAACCCCTTGGGAATTGACTATCCATACATAACCTTCCTTGCTTAGCTCTATACTTTCTACTATCTTATCTAAAAACTCCACCTCAACTATACCATTTATCAGACCCAGGGTTTTACCATAGTCATCCTTAATCCTATGGGCCACTGTTATAAGGGGGCTTTCCTTTTCATCAATAAACATACTTTCAAAGGGTTGGGAAATATGATTTTCCTTGCCCATTAAAATTACTTCACTGTATTGTTCTTGTTCCCTAATATTTAAATCCAGTGAGTTTGTATTCCATGCATTACCCTCTAAATCAGAAACAGTCATATTCTTATATTTATCATCCAAATTAAGCTCTGGCAAAAAGTCCTTTATCTCTTCCATATCCATAGACTTTATTAAGGAGGATTTAGAAAGAAGTTTTATTGGATCAATCAAGCCCTCTAATTCCTTGCTAACTTCATCTGCTCTTGCTTTGGAAATTTCTATGTATTGTTTTTCTATATGCCTTGGCAATTCATTTAATTTATTATTTGTAAAGAAAAAAAGTATGCCAAATAAAATTATTGATCCTACCATTAAGTAGATCAGTATTTGTATTCTTATGGACTTCAATTTATCACCTTCCTGTATCTATATGAATTATTTCAATATAGATATTATATCACGAGTATCCTATATAGCAATGATTTTCTAAACAAAAGTTTATATTTTATCCCTTGATAAATTTACCTTCTTTGTCTTTCTAATAAAAAAATAGACACAAAAGCCTTTGTTCAAAAGGACCCTTGTGTCCAGGATTATAAATTATTATTTAATTACCCACACATCTACAGCTACGTGGTTTAAAACCTTGTTGGATACACTTCCTACCATTAATCTAGAGAAAGCTCCAAGTCCTCTACTACCTATTACCACTAGATCGTAGTCTCCTTCTTCTACCTCTTCAATAATTTCTCTTCCTGCATCTCCGCTTCTTACTATTGCCTTAACTTTTCCCTCAAATCCTTCAAAATACTTTAAGGATTCGTCTAATAGTTCCTTACTCATTAGCCTTAGATCTTCATTTGTTTTAATTCCATATTCTCTGTTCATTAAATATGGATGTGCAACTAAATCACTTGCTACGTTGATTATTGTTACCTCTGCATCCATGTACTCTGCCAATATCTTTGTCTTTTTCAATGCTCGGTTTGACGTTTCTGATCCATCTGTTGCTACTAAAATCTTTTTCATATCCCTACCTCCTCTGATTAGATTGTATCCTCTATAGTACCTATACCCTTCTAAGAGAAAATTTCACAATATTCTTCATTCTCTTATTCCCAAGATTCATCTTTCTTCTCTATCCCTTAATTCTATTAGCCTCTTTCCTTTCATCTGTAAATTTACATAAAAAAAGGATAGTCTATACTATCCTTAATATTAATCAGTTAAGTTTTCCTTTGCAAAGTTAAGAACCTTTTCAGCATGTCCCTTTGGCCTTACCTTTCTGTATTCCTCTACTAAGTTACCTTCCTTGTCTATAATGAAGGTAGATCTTTCTATTCCCATTACTTGCTTACCAAAGACATTCTTCATTCTATATACATCATAGGTCTTAGCTAGCTCCTTATCCTCATCGCTTAGGAGTAAGAATGGAAGATCAAATTTTTCGATAAATTTGTGATGGGAGTCCATAGAGTCTGGACTAACCCCTAGTATTACAGTATCTAGTTTTTCAAATTCCTCATTTAGATCTCTGAACTCAGAGGCTTCCGTATTTCAGCCAGGAGTGTCATTTTTTGGATAAAAATATAGCACTATATTCTTATCTCCCCTGTAATCTTCCAGAGAAACCCTCTCTCCATTACTTGCTTCTAATTTAAAATCTATTGCTTTTTCTCCTATTTTCATCTCTATCCCTCCATTAATAATAAATTTACCCTTTTTTATTCTATTTAGTCACTTCTAATTTTTTTCTTAAAAATGAAAGTAAAATGAAGCTAGGAGATACTCACTCTCGTATTTTACTGCCATCTTTTCCAACATGGATTTTATAGCCTTGATGGAATAACTAGCTTTTTTATAGCTTTCCAAATAGGAAAAGAATTTCCTTTTTTCTTTTTCTCCAGCCTGATCCTTAAAGTATCCCCAAACATGCTGGGCAGCATTGACTCCATTTTCTATCTTTATTTCCTCAGCCAGGGCCCTATCTATTAAATCATAAAATTCTATTACAGGATATGAGTCCTTGTCCTTTAATAATTCTCTAATTTCCTTATAGATATTAGGACTGTGTTCTAGTATATTGTATTTAAATTTACTCCACTCATCTTCCAAAATCTTAATATTTTCTTTTTCCAAATAATTAATTGCCTTAATAGCTGAAATATTCTTATCCTTTACTTCCAGCATAATATCTATATCCTCTTTAGCTTCTAGGCTTGTGATAAAATCTTTAAAAACTCCTAAGTCTATGGTCTCCGAATGGCTTCCCCTTCTTTTATTTTCAGCTTGCTGGGAATAGTGAATCTTTTGTCTGCCATCCTCCCTTTCCCATGTTTTACCTGCTAGTTTTATCCAATATAGATCAGTTTTAGATGGGTCAAAATTTAATATTTCATTGTGCAAATTATCATAGACCACTGGGATATTTAGGCTCTCTCCTATTTCCAATACATCTCCTATATTATAGGATTTGTCATCATTTTCTATGACCAGTCTATTCTTAATTCCCTGAGAAAGCAGCCTATAGTTTGCTTTAAATCTCTCTATAGCCCTCTGCTTATCCCCATAAACCCCACCTATATGAAGTATTATCTTGCTCTTTTTATCTACTTCCATGCTATCTAAGAATCTATTGTGATATTCCAAGTCCTCTATGGCCCTTGCCACTACGTCTTCCTTGGGAGAATTCAGCACAGTATATTGTCCTGGATGCATGGATACCCTGATTCCTGCAGACCTAACCTTATCCCCTAAAGCCTTAAGTTCCTTGGAAAAAAATTCCCACCAAAGCAAGTCATTTACTGGGTTTGACCCAAAGGGTATTATGTCTGAACTTATCCTAAATAAAGATATATTATTCCTAATATTATAGTCTATTATCCTGTCTAAGGATTTTAAATTATGGTCAATTATCTTTTCCAAATTTTCCCTGCTGGCATTTTTCATTGTAATACTTTTAAAATTTGCTCCTCTTACTCCACGTGTTAAAGATGCATATCCTATATTCATATATTTTCCTTTCCTGTCCCCTAGTCTTAAATCCTATATCTATATACCCTAAAGATTTTATATAATTGATATTTCTAATTTTTATTCTTTCTATATTTTAGCCTAATCCTATAAATTGTTATAAATAATAATTCCTAGTGAAAGCTTGTCTTTTAAAAAACCTATAAATCTCTAAAAGAGTTATAGGTTTTTTCCATTTAAATTAAAATTTCCACCCTTTAATAAACTTCCTCTTCTCTACTTTTAGCAATAATCCTATTGATTAGCATTTTTCCTACTACAAATATAAGCAGAGCTATTATAATTACATAAATAGGTTTTAATCCCAACTTAAAGTAGACCTCGGCCTTATATAATATGGCAAAAATTATTGAAAACACTAGGGCATCAATAAAGTACTTAAGTGTTTCTTTCATCTTCTCACCCCTCCATTTTTCCTATTCCTTCTTCTATCTATTTAGCCCTTATAATCTCTACTTCAAATCCATCTGGATCCGTTACAAAGTAGTAGCCAGGAGGGTTACCTGGTAGGCCCATTAGTTCACTTACCTTATAGCCCATTTCCCTATGTCTTTCCCTAGTTTCCTCTAGGTTCTCTGCAGAAAAGGCTAGATGACTAAAGCCATCTCCTATGGTATAGGGTTTTTCTGGATTGTAATTGTAGGTAAGTTCAATTTCATAGTTCCTATCCTCATCAGTTAAAAATACTAGGGTAAATTCATGCTCAGGAAAATCCCTTCTACCGCTTTCAATAAGACCTAAAGCCTCTGTATAGAACTTCATAGACTTTTCTAAATCCATTACTCTTAAACATGTGTGTAGCATTTTACATTTCATCTCTTTACCCCCTTATATATTCTAGTTTCTTTCATATAACAATCTCCACATACAGACTTGATTTTGAATATTTCTTCTCTAATGATATAATATCATATAATGTATAAAATCTAAATAAAAAAGAAGGTTGTTTATGTTTAAAACTATGACTTATGGTGAAATTGAAAAAAATCAATATGCTGAGGACTATATATTTATTGATGTAAGAAGTGAGGGAGAATACGAAGCTGAAACTATTCCCGGTGCTATTAATATTCCTATTTTGGATAATGGGGAAAGGGAAATAGTAGGAAGGACCTACAAGCAGGAAGATGTTGAAAAGGCTAAGATTCTCGGCCTAGGCTTTGTAGGAAAAAAACTTCCAGAAATCTATAAAAAGATTTCCAAGCTGGATCAGGAGAATAAGACCCTAGTATTCTTTTGTTCTCGGGGAGGCTTTAGGAGTAGTTCCATAGTGGCACTAATTAGCTCTATAGGCAGCAGGGTAGTAAAGATGGAAGGTGGATATAAGGCCTATAGAAATCATATTATTGAAAATCTTCCTCCTTTAGTAGAAGAAAAAACCTTTATTGTCTTATATGGCAATACTGGTAGTGGAAAGACTGCCATATTAAAGGATCTTGAAAAGCTCCATAGGGATGTGCTAGATCTTGAAGGTGCTGCCAATCATAGAGGTTCAATACTTGGAGCTGTGGGCCTGGGCGAACAGAGTAGCCAGAAGATGTTTGAATCCCATCTCTACCACAAACTTAAAGATTCTAGGACAAAACTTATCTTTACTGAAGGTGAAAGTCGAAGGATAGGCAAGGTTCTAATTCCGCCCTATCTTTTTGAAAAAATAAAGAATGGAATCCATGTAAATATAAAGTCTCCTATAGATTACCGGGTGGAGACTATCCTAGATGATTATGTACATGGTACTGACGATGAGTTAATGGAAGCTATTAATCATCTCCAAAGAAGATTAGGCAAGGAAAAGGTGGATAGATATATCCAATGTATAAAAGAGGATAATTATAGGGAAGTAATAAGGGAATTAATGATCTATTATTATGACCCCCTCTATGAGAAAAACACTAGGAATTTTGTAGAGAGCTTTAATAATACAGATCACTATGAAACTGCCAAGGATTTAATAAAATGGATAGAAGCTTATCAAGATAAAATATAAAATATAAGTAAAAAAACACAGTCCAAGGACTGTGTTTTTCTTATCTAGGAATAAATCCTACCTTTCTATAAACCTTACTTAAGATCTTCATCGATTTCCTATCTGCTTTTTCTGCTCCCTCTCTATAGACCTTCTCTAAATATTCCCTATCACTTCTTATTTCTTCATATTTTTCCCTAATAGGCCTTAGAGCTTCTACCACCACTTCTGCTAAATCTCCCTTAAACTTACCATAGCCCTCTCCTTCATATCTTTTCACTATATCCTCTATGGCTTCATTTGAAAAAATGCTATAGATAGTAAGTAGATTCTTAAGTCCAGGCTGCTCATCACTATATCTTACTATACCTATAGAATCTGTGACAGCTCTTTTAATTTTTCTTCTTATGGTTGCTTCATCATCTAAGAGTAGCAAGTATCCATTTACATCACTATCAGATTTTGACATCTTTGCTTCTGGATCTTGCAAGCTCATTATTCTTGCCCCTTCTTCCCTAATCAAGGGCTCTGGTACTGTAAATGTAGGGCTGTATCTATTGTTAAATCTCTCTGCCAAGTCCCTGGCCAACTCTAAATGCTGTTTTTGGTCATCTCCCACTGGTACTAGATCCGTATCATATAGGAGTATGTCTGAAGCCATTAGAACAGGATAGGTAAAGAGGGCTGCATTTAAATTTTCCTCTGCTCTTCTTGACTTTTCCTTGTACTGGGTCATCCTATTTAACTGGCCCATATAGGAAATTGAATTTAAAACCCAGGTTAGTTCTGCATGGGCTCTTACATGGGATTGGATAAAAATTGTGCTTTTTTCTGGATCTATTCCACAGGCTAGATATAGAGCCAATACGTCCAAGGTGTTTTTCCTTAAATCCTTTGGCACTTGAGGCACTGTTATTGCATGAAGGTCAACTATGCAATAATTACAATCATATTCATCTTGTAATTCTACCCAATTTTTAATAGCTCCTAAATAATTACCTATGGTCAAGGCTCCTGAAGGCTGTACTCCACTAAAGACTGTCTTCTTCTTCATTAAAATCACTCCAATCTAAAAATTTGTATAAAAAAACCTTTCATCTCATTTAAGAGACGAAAGGTTAAGTTCCGCGGTACCACTCTTTTTGCTAAAAAGCCTGCTCATATCATATAAGGATGATTAGCCCTATATCCTACTTATTCAGATATAAACTCCGAAGTCCATTCACTAAATCAGTATCGCTAGGCTCTCAGCATCCCTAACTCTCTTTAGACCTTCATTTAGCTACTACTCTTCATCTACATTATATTTTTTATATTAAGTCTATTATATCCCTTTTTCCTGTCTTGTCAATAATTTATTTCTTTATTAATTCTGAAGCTCTTTGGAATACATGCTCTTCTGTAATATTGAACTTCTCAAATACCTGATCTCCAGGTCCAGAGGCTCCAAAGCTATTCATTCCAATTACTTCTCCATCTAGGCCTACATATTTGTGCCATCCTAGTTCTGATCCAGCTTCTACTGCTAATCTCTTTCTCATGGAACTAGGCAGTATCTCTTCTTTATAGGCTCCATCCTGCTCTTCAAATAGATCCCAGGAAGGCATGCTTATTACTCTTACACCCTTTCCTTCTTCTTCTAGTCTCTTTGCAGCATTATATGCTAGATGTACCTCAGATCCACTTGCCATTATTATTAAGTCTAAGTCATTTTCTTCCTTCTTTAAAATATATGCACCCCTTAGGGCTTCCTTTCCACTTCCCTCTAGTAAAGGCAATCCCTGTCTCGTAAGAATTAAGGCACTTGGTGTATTCTTGCTTTCTAGGGCTAATTTCCATCCAGCAGCAGTTTCTACAGCATCCGCTGGTCTAAAGGTCATAAAGTTTGGAATAGATCTAAGCATTGCCAATTGTTCAATTGGCTGATGAGTAGGTCCATCTTCTCCAACTCCTATACTATCGTGAGTTAGGACATAGATTGAAGGAACTCCCATTAATGCAGATAGTCTCATTGATGGCTTCATATAGTCACTAAATACAAAGAAGGTAGATGCAAAGGCCCTAAGACCTCCATGCAAGTTCATTCCATTGACTATACCTGCCATGGCATGCTCTCTTATACCAAAGTGCATATTAGATCCACTGTAATTATCCTTGCTAAAGCTTTCTCTGCTCTTCATGTTAGTATTATTTGATGGTGCCAAGTCTGCTGACCCACCTATAAGATTAGGCAGTTTTTCTGCTATCCTATTGATTAATATACCAGATGCCTTTCTAGTTGCCATATCATCTTGGAAGTCCCAAAATTCATCAGAATCCAAATAATCTAGGGGAAGTTCTAAACTCATCCACTTTTCAAATTCTTCTCCTAGCTCTGGATATTCTCTCTTATATGCTTCAAAGAGCTTATTCCACTCTTCTTCTTCTTTTTTTCCTTCATTAATTAATTCTTTCATATGGTTCTTTACTTCTCCTGGTACTGTAAAAGGCTCTTCCTTCCAGCCAAGATAGTCCTTTAGTTTAAGAACATTTTCTTCTCCCAGTGGTGCTCCATGGGCATCTGCACTATCTTCCTTAACACTTCCATAACCGATTTTTGTAGTTATCTTTATAAGGCTTGGTTTATCTAAATTTTCCTTGGCCTTATTGATCTTTTCTAAAATCTTCCCTATATCATTTCCATCTTCTACTTCTAGTACTTCCCATCCTAGGGCTTCAAATCTCTTATTCATATCCTCTGAAAATGCTAGGTCTGTTCTACCCTCTATGGTAATTGAGTTTGAATCAAATAGAACGATCAGCTTGCCTAGGCCAAGAGTTCCTGCCAGAGAAGTAGCTTCATAGGCTATACCCTCCATAAGGTCTCCGTCTCCTGCCAGTAGATAAGTATAGTGATCTATTAATTTATATTTATCCTTATTAAACTTAGCTGCTAAATGAGCTTCTGCTATGGCCATACCTACTCCGTTTGATATTCCCTGTCCTAAAGGTCCTGTAGTAGCTTCTACTCCCACTGTGTCTCCATATTCAGGATGACCTGGGGTATTGCTACCTAACTGCCTAAAGTCCTTTATATCATCCATGCTAAGGCCATAACCAAATAGATGTAATAGTGAATACAGTAACATTGAACCATGTCCTGCTGATAGGATAAATCTATCCCTATCTACCCAATTAGGATTTTCAGGATTGTGTTTCATAGCCTTACTCCAAAGAGTATATGCCATTGGTGCTGCCCCTAATGGAAGTCCTGGATGTCCAGAATTTGCCTTTTCTACTGCCTCTGCAGATAGTACTCTTAGGGTATTAATACTTAAATTATCTATATTCATAAGATCCTCTCCTTTTAATCTATCCTCACTTATACATATATCCATTTACAGGATATATAATCACTTCCAAAGCTTTCTCTCTATTTATACTACACTTAGATAAAAATTTCAATTAAATAATCAATATTCTTCACTATTTCCCTCTTTCTAGATGAAGACAAGGAAAATCTCCCTATTTATAGATTTTTAGGGTATATAAATCTAGAGGTGATCCTTTTGGAAAAGTTTAATATTTTAGTGGTTGAGGATGAAAAAAATATATCTGATGTTATAATTGCCTATTTAGAAAAGGAAAATTTTCATGTCTTTAAGGCCTATGATGGTAAAGAAGCTCTGGAGCTATTTGAAAAAGAAGAAATACACTTAATAATACTTGACCTAATGCTGCCGGAAATATCTGGAGAAGAGGTCTGCAAGAGGATAAGATCAATATCCAATGTTCCTATCATAATGCTTACGGCTAAGACTGAGGAATTGGATAAAATAAAGGGGCTTAGCCTGGGTGCAGATGACTATGTATCCAAGCCCTTTAGTCCTAAGGAACTTATAAGCCGGGTTAAGGCCCTACTTAGAAGGTCCTATAGAGATCATAGTCCCCTGGCTGAAAATCTCTATTTCAATCAGGATGATTTAATAGTTGAAGTGGAAAAGATGCAGGTAAAAAAAGCTGGAGAACTGGTAGATCTAACATCCAATGAGTTTAAAATACTCTTGGCCTTGGTGTCTTCTCCTTACCATGTGCTTTCTAGAGAGCAGTTAATCCAAACTGCCTTTGGACTTGATTATGATGGCTTTGACAGGACCATAGATACTCATATAAAAAATATCCGACAAAAGATTGAGGACAATCCTAAAAAACCTAAATATATTATTACAGTCTATGGAGCAGGCTACAAATTTGAAACTAATAGCCTATAAACACAAAAATAGTGAGGTCAATTGACCTCACTATCTCCATCTAATCTTCTATTTTCCTATTAAAAATTTTTTCTCATCATTCTTCCACCATGAGACCTTCTTCCCTGACCCATATGGTGGCCTCTTCCTCTTGTAAATCCTTCTTCTTCACGAAGCTTGTCCATTTCAGCAAAGTGTGTTCTCCATTCTTCCGCTTCTTCCTTGCTAATACGGCCTTCTTCAAGAGCAAGTTTTATTCTCTCTTCCCTATACTCATCTCTTAACTCCACTCTCTCCTTAAAGAGTTCTTGTCTTTCTTCTTCACTTAGATTTTCAAAATCATCAAAACAACAAGCTCTCTGGTCAAAGTCCTCCCTGTGTCTAGGTCCAAATCCACCCTGCATAAAGCCAATACCTCTTTCAAATTCTTCTGACCTTATCTCTATAGAATCCCCGTAGCTTGCAAATGTTCCTATGGCAAGTGCAAATACCAATACAACTACTAATAATGTCTTTTTCATCTTATCTCCCCTTTCTTTACTAACTTCATTATATAAGGAGATTATGAAGGAATTATGAAGAAATAAATAAATTATCCTATTTTCTTCACATTATACTCAAATTTCAATGCTATAATATAAATATAAACTTAGTAAATAATTTATTTTACAATATAAATAGGCTTGTAGGGCTCATAAAGGTCCTTCTCAAGCTCTCTAGGAGGAATAAAATATGAAACTCTCTAAAAAAATAACCCTCTTCTTTATTGCTGCCATACTGGTATCCATAGTAATTGTAGGCTTATTCTCTAATAGGATTATAAACCGTAGATTTGACACTTATCTAGTGGATGAACAAAGAAAAAAGCTAGATCAAATAAGCAATGAAATCAATGAGCTTTATAGGGAAAATGATTATAGCCTCTATGAACAGCAAATATCCTCCTATGCATCCTTGGAAAATCTAAGCATTAAGGTCACTGATCTAGATGGAAAGATTATATACTCCTCAGATCATATGATGAGAATGGGAAATATGCATAGGCAGATGATGAGAAGGCATAGTATTTCTGAAGGTGAATATGTGGAAAAGAGCTTTCCCCTAATGGGAAAAGTCGCCCAGGTAGGAAACTTAATAATAGGCTATATAGATAATTCCTATCTTACAGAAAATGCCTTGATTTTTAAAAGCACTATGACCAGGCTGCTTATAAGTTCAGCTGTCCTAGCCACATTTATAGGCATTATAGCAAGTGTATTCCTAGCCAGAAGTCTTACAAGACCCCTTCTTGATATTAGGAATACAGCCCAGGAAATGCAAAGGGGTAATCTTCACAGAAGGTCTGATTTAAAGACCAATACCATAGAGATCCAGGAACTTTCTAATAGTGTTAATTATTTAGGGGAAACCCTATCCAAGCAGGAGGAGATAAGAAATAAGTATGCATCTGATATTTCCCATGAACTTAGAACTCCTATTTCAACACTGAAAAGCCATATAGAGGCAATTATGGATGGGGTATGGCAGGCTAGTCCTGAGCACCTATCCATACTCTTAGAGGAAATCAATAGACTGTCTGGTCTTGTAGAGGATCTTAGGGTGTCCTTTAATTCTCAGGAAAGAAATCTGGATTTAGATAAGAGTAGATTTAATATTTCCCAGGAAATAAATGATATTTTAGATAGCTACCAGCCAATTTTTACCAAGGAAGAGATTTCCCTTAAAAAAAATATAGAAGCTCCCCTAGATATTTATATGGACCGGGATAAGCTTAGGCAAATAATCTATAATCTTCTTACAAATTCTCTTAAGGCCCTGGATAGCCCAGGAGAAATTTCTATAGGTCTTGAGAACTTAGGGGGAGAAGTCCTAATAAGCATAGAAGACAATGGTATAGGCATAAGAGAAGAAGATCTTCCTCAGATTTTTCATAGGTTTTATAGGGTGGATGAATCTAGAAATACTGCTACAGGTGGAACAGGCCTAGGCTTATCCATTGTAAAGTCCCTAGTTGAGGCCCATGAGGGCACTGTAAGCATAGAAAGTAAGTATGGGGAATTTACAAGATTTCTTATAAGGCTTCCTAGGCATATGGAGAAATAGGATAAGATTTATATTATAAGCCTATGATCTAAAAAACTATAAAAATAAAGAGATGAAGATATTATTCATATGTAATATCTTCATCTCTTTTATATTCCTTATCTTTTATTCTTCTATGGTGATTGCATCTACTGGACATTGGTCTTCTGCATCCTTAGCTTCTTCTTCTACATCTGCTGGTACTGGATCAGCAATTACTATGGCGATATTTTCATCATCCATTTCAAATACCTCTGGACATATACTTGTACAGAGTGCACAACCAATGCAGGTATCTCTATCAACTTTAGCTTTCATATTGCTCACCTCCTTATTAGATCCTTAGCTCTTTTTTCTACCATATATTTAATCTTTTCCACATCCAAGCTTTTTATCTGTCTGTTTTCCATTAATATCCTTCCATCTACTATTACAGTATCTACATCAGAGCCCTGAGTTGAATAGGCTATGGCTGAGATCTGATCGTGATGAGGATATAGGTGAGCCTTGTCTGTATCTATTAG
>CAZGQG010000001.1:38920-73199 GCA_964527205.1 uncultured Tissierellaceae bacterium
CTGCCTTCAACATTGCATCTATTGGAGCAAAGCCACTGGCAAGCTTTAGATTACTGGATGGATTATTTACTGGGAAGAGTCCCTTTTCCTTCATAATCTTTATATCTTCATCATTTACATGAACACAATGGGCTCCTATGGTGTGTATATCCAATAGGCCTAAATCATTTACATGTTGGACTGGGGTTTTTCCATGGTCCTTTAAACTATCTTCCAATTCTTTTTTTGTTTCTGACAGGTGTATATGGATACCTGTATTTAAGTCCTTAGCAAGTTCCAAGCTTCTCTTTAAGAAGTCTGGACTGCAAGTATAGGGTGCATGAGGGGCTACCATTACCTTTATTCTTCCCTCTGCCCTTCCATGCCAAGTATTAAAGAGTTCTCTGGTCTCATCTAGCTTGTCTTGAGATCCACCCTCTTCTTCAATCAAACCCCTGGTAAGAACCCCTCTCATACCTGATTCTTCCAAGGCCTTACCAACCTCATCCATAAAGAAGTACATGTCGCAAAAGGCTGTGGTTCCACTTTCGATCATTTCTACCATACTGAGAAGAGATCCCCAATATACATCTTCTGCCTGTAGATTTGCCTCTATAGGCCAAATCTTCTTTGTAAGCCAATCATGAAGTGGCATGTCGTCTGCAAAGTTTCTAAGAAGACTCATTCCAATATGGGTGTGGCTATTTACCAGTCCTGGCATGGCTATTCTGTTCTTACCATCTATTTCTCTTTCCACTTCTATATCTTCTCTAATTTCACCAATATGAAAGATCTTATCTTCTTTTATATATATATTTGTACTTTCTATCCATTCTTCTTTTCCATCCATAGGAATAAGTCCTACATTTTTTATTAAAATACTCATTTCTCCACTCCTTAATTTTAATCTAAATCTATAGTTGTATATCTCATTATACTATAGACTAGAGTTGGTATTAGGATTAACTGTATAATTATACCTGGTAAACCTGTGGTTACTGCTGTAACTATAAAGGCCACTGGATCTAAAAATGCTGGAGCTAGTTCTCCTGAGAATAGTATGGCAAGTAAAAATACCATTACACCTGCCATTATCCTACCTACTATCATGGATATGATTAAGGTAACTACTGATGGTACCTTCATTCTTCTATAAAGCAGGGATGTAATAAGTCCATAAAATCCTAGTTCAACCATCATTATAAGGGCCATGGGAAAGAATACTGGCATTCCACTAATTAAACTGTTCAGTAGAGGCGTTAGGACCCCTAAGGAAAATGCTAAAGATGGTGGTAGTAAAAAACCTCCTAATAATACTGTGATGTGCATAGGCAAAAATACTGTTCCTGGTATTCCCGTGCTATGAAATATATAGGGTATAATTACTCCGATTGCTAGAAGCAATCCTGCTATTACTATTCTTTTCACATAATTTCTCTTATACATTTTATCTCTCCTTTCTAATTTACTTAATTCAATGAATCTAAGAATTCTTCTATCCTCTCTAGAAGTACATCTGGATCTTCTGTATCTAGGGATCTTTTTTCTATGGGGCAATACCCTGTCCTATCCCTATTCATTATATATTCACTGCTCTCCTTGTATTCATAAAGGATCTTGTTCTTATCTAAAACCCCTATTGCATTTTCTGATATAAGATCTGTATATAAGCTTTCTATTCCAAGATAAGCACAAAGTATGGCTGCTCCCTTTCCTATAACCCTATCTGCCAGGGCTCCTCCCCTAGCATCTTCCTTTAAATTTCTAGCTAGATAATACATAGGTTTAATGCCCCTATCTATACTGCAAAAAATAATTTCTCCATCCTTTACTAGGACAATTTTTAAATCCTCTTCATCTAAAACTTTTTTGGCTAAATCTATATCCTTCAACTAATCACTCCTTAATCTTAGTATTCAATTGCCTGACTATCAAATATATCTCTTCTTTTAAAATAAAAATATGAAAAGAATAATCTAAAACACATATCTAAGGCTATTGCTATCCATATCCACACTATGTCTGCCTTAAATACAAAGGCTATTAGCATTACTAGGGGTACCCTTATTATCCAAAGACCAATTCCTGCATTAATCATAGGTATCTTTACATAGCCTGCACCTCTAATGGCACCATTTAGTACTCCTGAAATATTTTGTGGAAGCTGGGTAATTCCCATGACTATAAGATATATTGCTCCTATTTCAATTACTTCCAAGTCATTAGTAAGAAGGCCCATTATTTGTTTAGGTAGGAAAATAAGAGCTCCTCCTGCTATTAGGGTAATAATTATAGTTATTTTAATTAATTGCCTCAAGTATTTCTTTCCAATATCCCTGTCCTTGCCACCTAGGGCTTGGCCTGTAAATGTAGTGGCAGCTATGCCAAATCCTGTTGCAGGCATATAGGATATAGATTCTGCTTGCAGTCCCAGTTGATAGGCTGCATAGGCTATCTCTCCATATGTAAGTATGGCTCTTGTTATAAATATAGAAGACATCTGCCAAAAGGCTGTCTCAAAGGAAGTAGGAAGTCCAAACCTAATTATTGTAAGGGATTCCTTTAGATTGATCTTAAAGGAAAACTTTCCTCCTATAGTCCTAATTGTTCCTCTTTTACCAAATAACATTATAATTCCAAATACTGCAGCAAGGATATAGGCTATATTATAGGCATAGCCTGCTCCCTTTAAGCCTAATTCCATTACAAAGATAAATATATATCCAAGAAAAATATTAATAATATTTAAGATTCCCACTGTAATCATAGGTGTCTTTGCATTACCCATGCCTTGAAAGACTCCTGCCACAAGAACTATTGCTGCCAGAGCTGGAAATGACCAGGATATGGTCTTAAGGTATATGGTTCCATTGGCTAGTAACTCCTTGCTTGGATTAAAGACCTTGAGTAAAAAACCAGCATTCCAATAAATAAGTTGTTGAAATACCACCGCCAGGCCTAAGGATATTATAAAGGCCTGTTCAGAGATGGATTTCAACTTTAGAAATTTACCTCCCCCATAGGCCTGGGCTACTAAGACTGAGGCTCCAGTTCCTATTCCCTTGAATATAGCCCATACTATCTTATATAAAACCATTGCAATCCCTATTGATCCCACTGCTATTGGGTTTATCCTTCCTATCATAGCCATCAAGACTAGACCCGCTGTCATCTGCAAGATGTTCTCCACAGTAATAGGTAAAACCATGGATACTATCCTGCTTTTTATTTGCTTATCATCAAGAATAATCTCTTCCAATGGCATTTCTCCTTTAAAGATATTAGTGAAACTATTATATTATACTTAGAACCTTCAAACAAGCCTATCTATGTATTATATTAATAATCCTCTTACTACACTATATCACTTTAAGCCTGTTTTTTGAAGATTATTATTTCCAGCTTATGGAAAAATATTTTAGGATTGATAACAATTATCATTTACTTTTTATAATAATTATGATATATTATATTTGGCTGAAAATTTATCGCGGCAAATTTTCTATGGAGATGATAAAATTGGCTAAAATGATGGGACCTAGATTCAAACAATCTAGAAGATTAGGCCTTAATGTCTGCGGACATCCTAAGGCAATGGAAAGAGCAACAGCAGGAACTAGTAGGGCAGATAAGAGACTTACAGAATATGGTATACAATTATTGGAAAAGCAAAGACTTAGGGCTTATTATGGAGTAATGGAAAAGCAATTCTCCAAATATGTGCTCCAAGCAATGAAGTCAGATGAACAGACAGGACATGCCTTGGTTAAGACCTTGGAAAGCAGATTAGACAACATAGTCTATAGATTAGGTATTGCCTCTTCTATAAGACAGGCTAGACAAATGGTTGTCCATGGCCACATTCTAGTAAATGAGAGCAAGGTAGATATTCCTTCTTATTTATTGGATGTAGGAGATACTGTAACCCTTAGGGATAAATCCAAAAATACAGACTTATTTATGGAAAACTTCCAAAATGCTTTTACAAATACCTATCCCTATCTAGAAAAGGATAAGGATGCTGTAGGGGGAACTCTAATAAAGCGACCAGAACGTGAAGAAATACCAATAGAAATAGACGATCAGTTAGTTGTTGAATATTATTCAAGAATACTCTAGTCTATGAAAAGATGAAAAAAGCTCTCTTGAAATCAAGAGAGCTTTTGCTTTGTACATTTTACTTATATATTTTATATTAGAATCCATTTTTATCTAAGATCTATAGCTTGTCTAAAAAATTATGCAAATCTTTTATTATGGCCTGGACAATATAGTGTTTTTGAAGATTTCTTTCTATTATTGGGACTTCTATAATCTTATTAATCTCTTCTATTCTCTCATCTAATATAATCCCTATGGAATAGTATACTTGACCCTCTTTACTGTCCTTATTATTTGGATCCAGATTTGATAAACTTCCAGTTATTCCCACTGAGATATTGCTATTAAAAAAATCAAGACCAAGCTTACTCATAGCTCTGGCACATTCTATACTGTATACTCCGTAGCTTTCAATAACTTCTGAGGGAATTCCTGCTTTTATCTTTTGCTCATTGGAATAGAGGACTAGGCCTCCCTTTGTAATATAGGAGGCTCCTTCTATATTTGTAATCTGATTTATAAGATAGCCTCCTGTACAGCTCTCCACAGTGGATATTTCCAGTGCCTTTGTTTTTAAAGTTTCCACAAGTTTTTTTGCAGGCATAATATCACTCTTTCTTCTTCCAGCCTTACTTTAAATGCTCTGGAATAATATCATTTCTAATTAAATCCTCATAGCTTTCCCTCTTTACTATTATATGGGAATCTTCCTTGGTCAGTAGGACTACTGCTGGCCTTGGCAATTTATTGTAATTACTTGCCATGGAGTGATTATAGGCTCCTGTGCTTTTCACCCCTAGGATATCTCCTCTTTCTACCTTAGGAAGCTCTATATCCCATATTAATATATCACCTGTTTCACAGCACTTTCCTGCTATAGTAACACTTTTATCTATTTCCTCCTGGTATTTATTGGCCAGGATAGCATGGTACTTGGCATCATATAGGGAAGGCCTAGGATTATCTGGCATTCCTCCATCTACAGAGGCATAGGTTCTTAGTCCCTGAATTTCCTTAACTGTTCCTATAGTGTAAAGGGTCATACCTGCTTCTCCTATAATCCATCTTCCAGGCTCAATAATTACATCTGGCATATTAAGCCCAAAGTTTTCACTGTTTTCTCTAACAGCCTTCATAATAGAATCTGTAAAGAATTTCAGAGGCTTTACATGATCATCCTCTGTATAGTAGATTCCAAATCCCCCACCTGTATTTATTTCCCTGGCTTCAAATCCAAATCTATCCCTTAAGTCCCTGTATATTTCAAATACATGTTGAATGGCCTCTATATAGGATTCATTGTCAAATAAATTGGATCCTATATGAAAGTGAAAGCCCATCAAGTCCATATATTCACTTTCCATGGAGCTCTTTACTGCATAGTTTATCTTCTCAGCCTCAAGTGGTATTCCAAACTTGGAATCCTTTTGACCTGTGCTTATATACTTGTGAGTTTTCCCTCCAACACCAGGGGCAATCCTTATTAGAGTTTTTATCTTCCTATCTTTTTTCCTAGAGATTTCTTCTATTAGACTTATTTCCTCTACATTATCTATTACAATTCTCCCTACTCCATTATCTATGGCCATTTCAATTTCTTCATAGGACTTGTTGTTGCCATGAAAGATTATTCTAGCCCTGGGAAAGTCTGCCTTAATAGCAGTATAGAGTTCTCCACCTGAAACCACATCAAGCCAGAGTCCTTCATCTTCTATAATCTTGCACATGGCTAGGGTTAAAAAAGCCTTACTTGCATAGGCAGCCTTAGTCCCCGGATATGGATCTAAAAAATCTTTCTTTATTTCCCTACATCTTTCTCTGATTTTTTCTTCAGAAATAAGATAGAGGGGAGTAGAATATTTTTTTGCTAATTCTACAGTGTCATATCCTGCAAACTTATAATTATTAAAAGAATTCATCTTTTATCACTCTCCCTTAATTAGAACAATCTTCATCTTTTTTCTATGGATTCTTTTTTTTATGGATAAAACTAGCTAACTTATTTACTGGAATTGAAAATTCATCTTTTAAAGTCTTATAGTTTTCCTCTTCCATAGTTACAATGACACAGGTGGAAGGACCTGCTGTCTTCTTTAAATCTATTTGAATTTCCTCATCCACTATAAAGTCTATCCCATTGGTCCTTGCTATCTCATCTAGTTCATATAAGATTCCCTTTGACCCAACTGGTAGGATCTCATGAATATAGTCTTTCTTCTTTAAATCTATTAATTTTTCTATATCCATTATTTGATTTTTTCCTTGGAGAACCTCTTCTCCTACCTTTGGCAAACCTATTACCAAGCCTATCATGCCCGGCCTGGTCTCTGGTTCCTTCCAAAGCTCCTTATGGAGAATTCCAATAATGGTTATGCCCATGCCTGTTGCTGTTACAGGAATATTCTCCTCTGTACTTCCAGTTATTAGGCTAGACTCATCAATATCCAAAGGCTTTATAGCTTTTTTAATACCCTCTATTATTCTATTTCCTGTATCATCCATTTCTACACTAAGGGTGTTTACAATTGTAATAGGACTAGCTCCATAGGCTAGGAGTTCCATTAGGGCTACCTGGGTTGCATAGTAGCCTACTATTTCTGGACTGGTTTTTACCCGGTCATTAGGCTTTTCTCCTATACCTCCACTGGAATCACAGGAGATTACAAGGGTCTGGTCTTTGTTTATATCTATTATTGTCAAATCTCTGTGTCTTTTTATCTCCATAAAATCACCTTTAAAGTATTCTAGACAGGGCTAGCCCTGTCTGATTAAATCTTATCTCCTATTGCCTTATAAATAATATAGCCTAAGATAACATTTACTGCTGATGCTAGGCTAAGTGGAAGTATCATAGCATAGACAAAGGCCATTCCATTTAGTGGAATTCCCAGCCATACTGTGAAAGGTGCCAAAACCAATACTATAGCTACTCCATTTAATAATATACCTGCTATACAAGCTATTATGCCGTTGGTTTTTTTATAAATAATTCCAAATAAATATACAGCAATAGCCATTTCTACAGTTATTATTAGGTGTATTGGCAGACTAAGTGGAAAACCACTGGTCAGTGACGTCAATAGGTGTCCAATTCCCGCTACTATGGCACCAGGGACTGGTCCTAAAAATAAGGCTGCAAAAAAAGCTGGCATAGAGTCTAGGGCTATGGTTCCTTGAATCTTAATAAGGGATCCAATATAGGAAATTGCTACTAGCATTGATATGTATACTAGCTTTTTTGTTGTGTTTTCTTTTGTTTCAACTCTTGAGTTCATATTATTTCCTCCTTTCTATAATTTAATCCCATTATATCACTTTAAGGAATAAATTAAAGTACTATAATGGGATATCTTTAGTCTAATGCTTTTTTTAAAAACTGTCCTGTATAGGATCCTTTTACTTTAGCAACCTCTTCCGGGGTTCCTGTGGTGACTACACTACCGCCCTTGTCTCCACCCTCTGGCCCTAAATCTATTATATGATCTGCAGTTTTTATAACATCTAAATTATGCTCTATAACCACTACTGTGTTTCCACCCTCTACAATTTCATTTAAAACCTTTATAAGTTTGTGAATGTCTGCAGTGTGAAGGCCTGTAGTAGGCTCATCTAATATATATATGGTTTTTCCTGTAGATCTTTTTGAAAGTTCAGTGGCTAGTTTTACCCTCTGAGCTTCTCCTCCTGATAGTTCTGTAGAACTCTGTCCTATTTTAATATAACCTAGGCCCACATCAAACAGGGTCTCTAGCTTTTTATGGATCTTAGGAATGTTTTTAAAGAACTCTACTCCCTCTTCTACTGTCATTTCCAAAACATCTGCTATGGTCTTACCCTTGTATTTAACTTGAAGGGTTTCCCTATTGTATCTATGCCCATTGCAAACTTCGCAGGGTACATAAACATCTGGTAGGAAATGCATTTCCACCTTTAGGATTCCATCTCCCCTGCAGGCCTCACATCTTCCTCCCTTTACATTAAAGCTAAATCTACCTTTTTTGTAGCCCCTAAGTTTGGCTTCATTGGTCATGGCAAAGACATCTCTTATACCGTCAAAAACTCCTGTGTAGGTTGCAGGATTAGACCTTGGGGTTCTACCTATAGGCGATTGATCTATTTCAATAACCTTGTCCAAATGCTCCAGTCCCCTTACCTCTTTGTAGTTACCTGGCCTAAGTTTTGACCTATTTAGCTCCTTGGCAAGGGCCTTGTATAGGATTCCATTTACCAGGGAGGATTTTCCAGATCCTGAGACCCCTGTTACACAGGTAAAGAGTCCTATGGGAATTTCTACATCTATATTTTTAAGATTGTTTTCCTTAGCTCCTATGATTTTAACCCATTTATCATTGGGCTTTCTTCTATTTTCAGGAATCTGTATCTTCTTTACCCCTGATAGATATTGGCCTGTAATAGAATCCTTGTTGTTTTTTATATCTTCTATAGTTCCCTCTTCAACAATATAACCACCATGAATTCCTGCTCCTGGACCTATATCTACTATATGGTCTGCCTTACGCATGGTATCCTCATCATGTTCTACTACGATTAGGGTGTTGCCCAGATCTGTAAGATCCCTAAGGGTTTTAAGAAGCCTAGCATTGTCTCTTTGATGAAGTCCAATACTTGGCTCATCTAGGACATAGACCACCCCTACTAAACTTGAACCTATTTGGGTAGCCAGTCTTATCCTCTGAGATTCTCCACCTGATAGGGTCCCAGCCATTCTAGACATAGTCAGGTATTCCAAACCTACATTATCTAAAAAGTTTAATCTTTCATTTATTTCCTTTAAGACCTGTTCTCCTATAATTTTTTCTCTTTCATTTAACTCTAAATTCCTAAAGAATTCTATAGCCTTGCTTATGGAAAGATTAGTAGCCTCTGCTATATTTAGGCCATTAACCCTTACTGCCAAGACATCTTCTCTTAGCCTATCCCCATTACAGGATGAACAAGTATTTTCTGACATATACCTATCTATTTTATTTCTCATAGCATTTGAGTTTGTAGAATCATATCTTCTCTCAAGATTAGGTATGATTCCTTCAAATTTACCCTTATAATCTCTCCTGCCTTTTTTACCAAATTGGGATAGGAATTCAAAGGCTATATCTCTCTTAGTACCGTAGAGAATCTCATCTAAGAATTTTTTAGGAGCTTCCTTCAAGGGCTGATCCATTCCAAACTTATGATGATCTGCTATGGTCTTGAAAATTTGATAATAGTAGGTTTCTTTCCCTGTATTGCTATAGGGATCTAAACCACCTTGATTTATACTTAGTTCAGGATTGGGTATTATAAGATCCTTATCAATTTTCTTGTGAAAGCCAATTCCATTACAGGTTTCACACATACCAAAGGGACTGTTAAAGGAAAACATTCTAGGTGATAATTCCTCCATGGATATATTGCAATCTGGACAGGAAAGTTTTTCACTAAACATTATCCTTTCCTTGTCAATTAAGTCCACTATAACCAGTCCTTCTCCCAGTTCTAAAGCTGTTTCCAAGGAATCTGAAAGTCTAGACTCCACTCCATCCTTAATGATTATCCTATCTACTACTACCTCTATTGTATGTTTAATATTTTTTTCTAATTTAATATCCTCTGAGATCTCACGCATTTCTCCATCTACTAGGACTCTAACAAATCCTTCTCTTTTTATGTTTTCTAATATCTTTACATGCTCTCCCTTTTTTCCCCTTACCACTGGGGCTAGGATTTGCAATCTTGTTCTTTCTTCAAACTCCATTATCTTGTCAACCATTTGCTGGACTGTTTGACTGCTTATTTCCTTGCCACATTGTGGACAATAAGGTATTCCTATTCTTGCATATAGGAGCCTTAAATAGTCATATATCTCTGTTACAGTTCCCACTGTGGACCTTGGGTTTTTTGAAGTTGTCTTTTGATCTATGGATATGGAAGGAGACAAACCCTCTATATACTCTACATCTGGCTTATCCATCTGTCCTAGAAATTGCCTAGCATAGCTGGATAAACTCTCTACATATCTTCTCTGTCCTTCTGCATATATGGTATCAAAGGCTAGGGAAGATTTTCCCGAGCCTGAAAGTCCAGTAAAGACTATAAGCTTGTTTCTAGGGAGATTTAAGGAAACATTTTTTAAGTTATTTTCCTTGGCTCCCTTAATAATTATTTGGTCCTTTGTCATTTACTCACCTCTATTATTTAATCCTTTTCTTTAATTGTATTATCTTATCTCTAATTTCTGCAGCTTTTTCGAACTCTAGTCTTTCTGCAGCTTCTAACATAGTAGACTCCATGCCTATGATTATGCTTTCTATTTCCTGATTTGAGAAGCTATCATCATATACCTCTCCCTCTTCAGCTGCCAGAGTTGCTTCTATTATTTCTCTTACACCCTTGCTTATAGTTGTAGGGGTAATATTATTTTCTATATTGTATTTCTCTTGGATTTTTCTTCTTCTATTGGTCTCATCTATGGCCTTTTGCATAGAGTTTGTTACCCTATCCCCATACATAATAACCTTTCCCTGGAGATTTCTTGCAGCCCTACCTGATGTCTGTATAAGTGAGGTCTCAGATCTTAAGAAACCTTCCTTGTCTGCATCCAGTATGGCCACCAAGGATACTTCTGGAAGGTCAAGTCCTTCTCTTAGCAGGTTTATACCAACTAGGACGTCAAACTTGCCTAGTCTTAGGTCTCTGATTATCTCCATTCTCTCTATGGTCTTTATATCTGAATGCAGATAATTTACCTTTATACCTATTTCCTTAAAATAATCTGTCAAGTCCTCTGACATCTTTTTTGTAAGGGTAGTAACTAGAACTCTCTCTTCCCTTGCTGTAACCTTTCTAATCTCTTCTACCAAATCATCTATTTGATTGTCTGTAGGCCTTACCTCAATAATTGGATCAATTAGGCCTGTAGGTCTTATTATTTGTTCTACAATCTGCTTGCTGTGCTCTGCTTCATAGGGTCCTGGTGTGGCACTCATATAGATAGCTTGATTTACTAAGGATTCAAACTCATCAAACCTAAGTGGCCTGTTGTCCAGGGCAGATGGAAGTCTAAATCCATAATCCACCAGGGTTTGCTTTCTAGCCTGGTCCCCATTATACATACCCCTTATCTGAGGAATAGTAGCATGGGATTCATCTATTATCAACATAAAGTCTTCTGGAAAATAATCTATAAGGGTAAAGGGCCTGCTTCCAGGCTCTCTTCCACTAAGGTGCCTGGAATAGTTTTCTATTCCCTGGCAAAATCCCATTTCTTGAAGCATTTCAATGTCATATCTTGTCCTTTGTTCCAGCCTCTGGGCTTCCAGTAGCTTGTCCTGGTCCCTTAATTCCTTTAATCTTTCTTCCAGTTCTTCTTCTATACTTACTATTGCCTTTTCCACTTTTTCCTCTGTGGTGGCATAGTGGGATGCTGGAAATATGGCCACATGATTTCTAAGGCCAATAATCTCTCCAGTAAGGGCATTTACTTCTACTATTCTATCTATCTCATCTCCAAAAAATTCTATTCTAACAGAGTTCTCTCCTGAAGATGCTGGGAATATTTCAAGTATATCTCCCCTAACCCTAAAGGTACCCCTTATAAAGTTTATGTCATTTCTCATATACTGTATATCAATTAGTTTTCTCATTACCTCATCCCTATCCCTAAGCATACCTGGTCTAAGGGATACTACTAGGTTCTCATAGTCTATAGGGTCTCCAAGCCCATATATACAGGATACTGATGCAACTATTATTACATCATTCCTATCAAAGAGAGCTGCTGTAGCTGAGTGACGAAGTTTGTCTATCTCATCATTTATAGATGCATCTTTTTCTATAAAGGTATCTGAATGAGCCACATAGGCTTCTGGCTGATAATAATCATAGTAGGATACAAAGTACTCCACTGAATTATTAGGAAAAAATTCCTTAAACTCTGATGCCAGTTGATAGGCCAAGGTTTTATTGTGAGCTATTACTAGAGTTGGCTTCTGAACCCTCTCTATTAGGTTGGCCATGGTAAAGGTCTTACCTGAGCCAGTTACTCCTAGAAGGGTCTGATGCTTTAAATCTCTATTTATTCCATCTTCCAATTGATTTATTGCTACTGGCTGATCACCAGTTGGTTTATAATTTGATTCTATTTTAAATTTATTCATCTTATCACCTCATCTTGAACATTTGTTCATCTTTATATTATATATTTAAAGAAAAGTTTTGTCAAAGAATCTAATTATATCATATTTCCCTTTTTATATTAAGGATTTAAACTAGAATAAGTTTTAATCTTGTACTATCATGATTAATATAGTAAAATAAGCCTAAGGAGGTCATTAAATGAAGAAATACATAATTGTCTTACTTTTACTAGCAATTATTGTATTGTCCCTGGGATGTAGCCAAGATCAAACCATATCAGATCATCTGCCTATTGAAAACAGTGACAATATAGAAATAACATATAATATTGAACAAATTTACTTCTTAAAATCCTTTCAATGTCTATCTCCTAATATAGAGCTTATAGACAATAATGGTGATAAGAAGATAGTAGCCAGCCTAGGCTTATCGGATTATTCAGAAATAAGTATAGATGATATAAAATTAGAGGATGGAGAGGTCAATATCTACATATCTGGTTCCAAGGAGGACAGTGAATCTTCCCTTTCTGTTCCACAGATAATACTAGACTTTGATAATGAGAAATCCCTAGACCTAGAAAATCTTAAATTTAATCTAATCCACAATAACTATGATTATATAAATATAAAATTTAACATCAATGATGTTCTCAATAAATTAAAATCCAATTTTAAGCTTGCCTTTAATTCATCTCCTAGTTTTAATCTAATAAAAGAAGATGGAAGATATATATGGGATATTGAATTTAAAAATATAATTTCAAGGGAGAGTTCAAATTATCCCCTTATTGACTTAAAGGCCCAGGTAGATGCAAATACAGGAGAGCTAATAGACCACAAGAAAATAGATTTAACAAAAACTATAGACATGGGTGATATACTTAACTACCAAGACCAGGGTGGATTTGTCTATAAGAAGTCCCCAGATTTAAAGGAGGATTCTAGTAAGACTGAGCTTTGGTATTACAATACCTTGGATGGAAGGAAGAAAATGATTTTTTCTTCGGAGAATACAATATGCTGTCCGAAAATTTCCAGGGACTTGGAAAATGTAGCCTTTATTGAAAAAACTGAGGGAGTTGCTAATGTTTATATCTACTCAAACAAGGACTCCAAGAGCTTTAAACTTAATTTTGAAAATGAATTTAAGCCCCAATCACTGGAATGGAAAGACAATGACAAACTATATCTTTTAGAAAGTCAGGAAAGTGCTTCTCTTATTTATTCCTATGACCTGGCAAGCAACCATATAGAGATAGTCAGTAGGACAAGTAAAGTTATAGATAGCTTTGTAGGATCTGAATATGGATTTATAGTTTCTGAAAGCAGGGACAAGGGAGACAATAAGCTTCTATACTTTACAGAGGACTTCAAAAGCTTTAAGACTATTGATCTAGGCTTTGAAGCAAGTTTTTTAAATGAGAAAACTATAATCTTCCTAGTTAACGATGAGGAATTTGATGTAGACCATTTAATGGTCTATGATTTAGAAGAAGAAAGGATTATATCCAAGCTGGAGAAAGATGTTATCAAGTATAGTATTATCTCAGATAATAATCTCCTCTATGTTGCCAACAATCCTAAGTATAAGGATTTTACCCTATCTAAGTACTATTTGGATTTAAATACATCCTTGGATATTGTAAATATAGTAGACCCTAAGGTATATTATAATTCAGGCGAGAATTTAATTTACTTAAATCTTAATCTACCCTTTGAGGATGCTCATATTATATACACTATAAATTTAAAATAAAAGATCCCCTAAATAAATAATTATTTATTTAGGGGTTTTTTCTTTCTTATTTTAATCTGTCTTTTAATTCCTTTATTGCCCTTTGAAGTTGATTGTCTCCTTGGATGTTTCCTAAACCTATTATTTCCACATCTTCATCTAATTCTACTAGTATATCTGGTTCAATTCCTACCCCATGTATATTTATGCCCTTTGGAGTAAAGTACTCAGAAATTGTAAGTCTAACTCCTGTTCCATCTGGGAAATCGTGTATTCTTTGAACTACTCCCTTTCCAAAGCTAGTAGTACCTATTAATAATCCTCTTTCATTATCCTTAATAGCTCCTGCCAGTATCTCGGATGCTGAAGCAGAGCCACCATTCATCAGGATAACCAATGGATAATCTACCATCTTTTTATTTGATCTTTGATACTGTTTTTTACCATCCTTGGTCTGGGTATATACTATATCCGCATCTCCCAATAGTTCATCAGCTATTTGAACAGTTCTTGAAAGAAGTCCTCCTGGATTATTTCTAACATCTATTATAAGGCCTTCTATTCCCTCTTCTCCCAGCCTGTCTAATTCTTTTTTAAAGTCCCTGTGGGTATTATCATCAAAACTGCTTATATTTATATAGCCTATATTATCTTCTAATACTTGACCCTCAATGGTCTCCAGAGTGATGATTTCCCTGGTAATATCCAGGTCAATAACTTTATTTTCCTTACCTTCCTGGATTCTCATTATAGTAAGAACCACATCTGTACCTGGTTCCCCTTTCATGGCCTTTGTAGCCTGGTCCATATTCTCTGCCATAAATTCTTTTCCGTCAACCTTGATTATCTTATCTCCACTTTTAATTCCAGCCCTCTCTCCTGGAGTATCTGCTATGGGAGAAACTACTGTAATTAAATTGTCCTCTCCTGGGGTTATAACAACTCCTATACCACCAAAGCTTCCACTGGTCTGCTCCATAAGATCCTTGAATTCATCCTGGGTCATATAGGCTGAGTAGGGGTCTTCCAAGGAGTATACTACTCCCTTTAACTGTCCCTCTAACATTTTCTCCTCATCTATATCCCTTAGGTAGTTCTTTTTTACATAGGATTTAAGGGCATTGACCTTGGCATGCTCATCGTAGACAGCCTTTAGCTTATTGTATTCCTGTAGGGGAACATAGGCCTTGTTATTAAAACTTACACTCATTAAATTTGTTAGGGCAAAGGTTGCTATATTAGTAAGTATAAGTAGGATTGCCAGTATACTTATAAACTTCTTTTTTGACATTTAATCACCTCTAGATTTAGAATTATGGATTCTTCTTATATAAAAATAAAGGGGATTTAATTCCCCTTTAACCATGTTATTGGATCTACATAGGCTCCATTTTCTCTTACTTCAAAATGTGAATGGGGACCTGTAGACAAACCTGTGCTGCCTATCTTTGCAATAACATCGCCTTTATTTACCCTAGCTCCCTTGCTTGCAATCAAGCTGGAATTGTGGGCATATAGTGTAACTATACCACTTCCGTGATCTACCATTATAACCTTACCATAGCCACCCAGGCTGCCTGAATGTATTACTAGACCATCTGCTCCAGCAATTACATTGCTTCCTGTAGGGGCAGGTATATCTATACCAGAGTGGAACTTCTTTTTCTTAAGTATAGGATGAATCCTGTATCCATAGGGAGAGCTTATTCTGTTATAGCCAGGAACTGGCCAGGATAGCTTTCCACCTGCATAGGGATTATTATTTTTTTCTTCTTCTTCCTTTATTTTTTTCTCTACTTCCTTGGCAAGATTCATAAAGTCGTCATATTCTTTTTCCAAGGCCTGATGATCTTGTTCAAGGCTAGCCATTTTTTCTTCCTTGGCCCTAGTAGCCTTGGCTAAGTCTCTTTTTCTAACCTCTAGCTTTTCCTTTGAAAGTTCTACCTTTTTCTTTTGCTCTCCAAGTAAGAGCTTTCTTCCATCTATAATATCTCTTTGCTCTTTCATATAAGTTATAAGTTCAGTATCATGCTTGGCTATAGATTTTAACATCTCCTGACGGGATAAAAAATCACTAATGCTTGTTGATGAAAGTAATATCTCTATATAGCCTGTAGTTCCTGTCTTGTACATAACCCTGATTCTCTTGTTAAAGGTGTCTTGTTTTTCTTCTATATTGGCTTCTGCCTCCAGTAATTCCTCTTCTGTCTTCTCTATATCCTTTTCTAACTGGGCTATATCATTTTCAACCGCAATCAATTCATCACTGGCTAGATTAAGTTTTTGGTCTAGCTCTCTTATTTCCTCTGAAACAGTTTTAGTTTGAATAGATATTTCTTTTATGGCTTCCTTAGTATCATCCATTTGTTTTTCAGTTTGTTCTTTCTTTTCCTTTAGCTCTTTTATTGACTCCGAATAAACTGTAGATATATTAAAGACCATGATAAAGGCTAAAACAAGAAAAATCCCTCTTCTACTCTTCTTCATTTTTATTCCTCCTATACATTTAAATATCTTTTCAAAGATATAATACTTCCTAAGCTTCCTATTCCAATGCCAATGGATGCGAATATTATTGAAATATCTTTAATTAACATTGAAGGTGGTACTAGATACACTGTAAACATCTCGAAAAACTTCTCATTTACAGAAGTAAAGAAATATTCATAACCATAGTTAATTATAAGAATTGATATTAGGGCACCCACTAATCCAAATAATATGCCTTCTATAATAAAGGGCCCTCTTATATAACCATTGGTAGCTCCTACATACTTCATTATACCAATCTCTCTTTGTCTGGCTGCAACAGTTATCTTAATAGTATTGGCGATTATAAATATTGATACCAAGACTAACATTCCAACAATTATAGCTCCCCCTATTTGTATGTATCTAGAAAAGGCCATTAGTTTGTCTATTACATCCTTATAGTAGTTTATGGATTCTACTCCTTCTAATCTTCTAATTTTCTCTACTACCTCATCTGCATACTTTATATCCCTAAGTTGAATCTTATAGGAATCCTGTAGGGGATTGTCATCTTCTAATCCTTCAAGAAGGGTGGAATCTTCTCCCCAATCTTCCTTCATGACCTCTAATCCTCTTTCCCTTGAATAGTAGATTACAGATAGTACACCTTCCTCTGCTGCTATTTCTCCCTCTAAATTATCTAATTCCTCTTCTTCTAAGTCATCTTCTAAAAAAACTTGTATTTCATCAAATTTAGTCTTTGTTTCTAATACTGCATTATTTATACTTAAAATCAAAATAAGTACTAGACCAAGGATTACTAAGACTGCGGATATAGAACTGATCGATGCAAGACCCATGCTGCGGTTTCTCCACATTCCCTGAAATCCTTGTTTGATCATATTCTTAAATACTCTTAATCTCATTAATGTATCCACCCTTCTGTTCATCTCTTATAAGCTTTCCTTCATGGATTTCTATTACTCTTTTTTTCATGCTATTAACTATATCCTTAGCATGGGTTGCCATTACTACAGTGGTCCCCCTGTGATTTATATCCAACAATACTCTCATAATCTCCCAAGCTGTATCTGGATCAAGGTTACCAGTAGGCTCATCTGCAATTAAGACGGGCGGATTGTTTACAATTGCACGGGCAATGGATACTCTTTGTCTTTCCCCTCCAGATAGCTGATCTGGATAGCTTGAAGACTTTCTACTTAAGTTTACCATGCCTAGGATCATAGGAACTCTTCTCCTAATCTTCTTTTGATTTTCCCCTACGATCTCCATGGCAAAGGCCACATTTTCGTAAACTGTTTTATTTGGAAGGAGTCTAAAGTCTTGAAAGACAACTCCTATATCTCTTCTAATATACGGTATTCTTCTATTTCTCACATGGGTTATATCTTTATCCTTTAAGATTATTGTACCCTCACTAGGGTTTTCTTCCTTTAATAGTAATTTTATTAGGGTAGACTTGCCTGCTCCACTAGATCCTACTAGAAAAACAAATTCTCCCTTATTTATTTTTATATCTATATTAGATAAGGCTTTAACATAGTTATCATATTCTTTGGTAACATTAATAAACTCAATCAAACTCTATCACCTCACCTCTTATCTTAACCTATTTTATCTATAAAAACTAGTATTTTCCTATTTATTTTTTACAATTACCCTATCTTATATTATAATATAAGATATTGGGTAAATAAAGCGTAAGAGGTGATATTTTTGAATAAAAAAGAATTGAGAAAGGAAATGCTTCGTAAAAGATCTAAATTAACACTTGATGATAGGGAAAAATATAGTAAGGAAATTGCAGAGTCACTTTATAACACAGACTACTACAAGAATGCAGAGACCATAATGGCCTTTATCAGCTTTGGCAGTGAAATTAATACCAGATATATGATAGAAGATGCCATATCCCAGGGCAAGACTGTAGTTATTCCAGTAATGGTGCCTGAGACAAGAGAATTAAAGGTTTCTAGAATAATGGACTATGAGGAATTAGAAATTGGTCATTACAATATCCTAACTCCAAAAGAAGAATTTTTGAGATTTTTAGATCCAAATACCATAGACCTAATCTTAACCCCAGGCCTTATATTTGCAGAGGATGGCTATAGGGTTGGCTATGGTGGAGGTTATTATGATAGATTCCTAGCAGGCCTTAAGGGAAATCCTACTAAGATTGGAATAGGCTTTGACATACAAGTAAGGGACCAGGTTCCTAAGGAGGACTTTGATATTCCTGTAGATTATATCCTCACTGAGAAAAGATTTATTAAGGTAAAAGAATAATATAAATAAGAAAAGAGATTCAGATATTATTTAAATAATATCTGAATCTCTTTATTTTAATTTTAAATCTTGCTAATCCCCTTTTGGACTTTACTATTCTCCCAGCTCTTCACTTGCTTCTGCATAGGCAATTAGTTTATCCTTTACTGCCCTGTTTACTGTACCCGCTGGGAAGAGTCCATTTTCATCTTTTTCTCCTGCCCTTATTCCCGTTAGGATCTCTATTCCCTCATCTATTGTGGAAACAGCATATATGGTGAAGATGCCTTCCCTTACTGCCTGGATAATTTCATCTCTTAGCATTAGATTATCAATGTTTTGCCTTGGGATTATTACCCCTTCTCCACCCTTAAAGCCCTTGGTTTTACAAACCCTAAAGAATCCTTCTATCTTTTCATTGACCCCTCCCACTGGCTGTATCTCTCCCTTTTGATTTACAGATCCAGTTACTGCTATTCCCTGCTTGATGGGAATATCTGACAAGCTGGATAGGAGGGCGTAGAGTTCTGTGCTAGATGCACTGTCTCCATCTATGCCATCATAGGACTGCTCAAAGGTAATACTTGCAGTCAAGGAAAGCTGTATGTCCTGAGCATATTTCTCGCCTAAATAGCCAGTGAGTATAAGGACACCCTTATCATGAATGCTTCCACTTTGTTCTACTTCCTTTTCAATATTTATTACTCCATCCTTGCCAAAATAAGTATTGGCAGTTATCTTGCTAGCTATTCCAAAGGCATACTGGCCCAAATCTATAACAGATAAGCCATTTATAACTCCTAGCCTTTCCCCATGGATATCTATCATATGGCTTCCCTCTTTAATCATAGCATCTGATTTTTCCTCATATAGATTATTCCTATAATTTTTCTTGTCTATGGCTTTTTCTATGTCTTCCCTGCCTACTAGCTCCTTATCCTCAGCCCTGGCCCAGCCATCTGCTTCGTATATAATCTCAACTAATTCACTAAATCTTGAAGTAAGTTTGTTTTTATCCTCTGCTATTCTGCTGCTTAGGTCTATAATAGAGGCAAGAGCATATCTATCAAAGGGAAGTAAGTTTTCACTTTCACATTGATAGGCTACAAAGCTTCCTATCTTTAGGATCTTGTCCTCTGTTTTATTCATTTCCAGATCAAATTCAGCCTTTATCCTAAAGAGCTTTTTAAAGTCTTCATCATATAAATAAAGCATCTGCTGAGTCAAGCTATCTCCTATAATTATTATCTTAATATCTAAAGGAATTGGCTCTGGATCTAGGGTTTCTACAGCAATACTAGGGTCCGCTATGTTTTCTATCTTTATACTTTCCCTGCTTAGGTTTCTTTTTAAGGCCTCCCAGGAAAGTTTATTGGCTAAAATCTCCTTAGCATCAATTATTAAGTATCCTCCATTGGCCCTGTGAAAAGATCCTGGCTTTATTTTTGTATGATCAGTTTTTGCCACTCCCAAGTCATTTACATATTCTATTTTTCCAAATAAATTATAGTAGTTAGGGTTCATTTCCCTTAAAACTGGGGCTGTCTTTTCCTCACTATTGTCAATAAATAAATTAACCCTGTATTTATTAAGCAGGGCTTCCCTATCATCTCCCCTGGTGAGGAACTTTTCCATATAGTTTTCCTCTTCCTCTAGGAAGACTCTGTAATTTTTTACTATATCCTGGATTATATCTTCTAAAAAGCTTTTAAGCTTAGGATTTTCCCTATGATTGTCTATAATAGGTCCTATGTGATTTTTCACATTTAAAGTAACCCTATCCTCTGTAAGCTTTTCTATTTCTTCTATCAATTTAATTTCAGTTTCGTTAATCTTATTTATCATTTCATAGGAGCCCTCAGATAATTTCAATGAATCCTTTTCCAGTTTTTGCAAAGCTTCCTCTGAAAGATTGTCAATATCCTCCTCTGTCATAGGCTTACCATCTAAAAGAGGCATGGCTACTAGACCATTCTCCCTATTCTTAAAGATAAAGTTATAGTCCTTTGCAAATTTGTTTAATTCCAAGAGAATTTTCCCTACTATCTTTTTATTTTCACTGATTATTTTATTTCTTGCTCTTTCATAGTCCTTGGAGCCCAAAGCCTTAGGTATGGCTTCTTCTATCCTAGCTATACTCCTTTCCAACTGGTTTTTAAAGTCCTTAGCTTTTCCAGCCTTAAAGTTTATGGCTCTAGGGCTATTAGGCCTATTAAAATTATAGACATAGGACCAGTCATCTCCTACAGGCTTTTTACAAGCAAATTCACTTGCTACTATCTGGGAGTATGATGTTTTACCAGTTCCTACCAAGCCAGACACAAATATATTATAGCCCTTTCTCCTCATTGACAAACCATACTCCAATGCTTCCAAGGCCCTGTCCTGACCAATCAAGGACCTATTTTTCTTTAAATCTTTGGTTGTCTCATAGGGGAATATATAGGGATCACAATAGACTTTTAAATCTTCTGGTAAAAGTTTATATTTATTATACATTAAATCGCCTCCTAACTTATCTTCTCTAAATTCTATTTATATAAGCAATCCTCCTGCTTCAAGGCTAGGAGGATGGTTTTAACTAGTCAAATTTTCAATATGAATCTTTTCTTCCTTGGCTTCTCTTATGTCGTAGATAGCTATGATCACCACTGCTAGCAATATCAATCCACATGCAAGTATACCTCTCATACCCAGGACTTCATCAAATACTAGGGCCCCTATAACAACTGAGGTTATAGGCTCTAGGGTGCTTAGGATAGAAGCACTTTGGGGTCCTACTAACTTTATACCTACATTTAAAAGACTTACAGCTCCAAAGGCTATAACTACAGCCAGTATAACTGTAAATAACCAGCCCACAGGATTTAATCCTAGGGTAAACTGCTTGCTCCCTAGGGAGAAGAAAAACATAACAATGGAACCAACTATTGACAGGTAAAAGGTTAATTTAATAGGGTTCATTGTAGTAAGTCCAGATTTATCTATGTAAAGTACATAAAAGGCATAGGTAAGTCCAGATATAAAGGCCAATAAGACCCCTACTATACTTACTGACTCACTTCCATCATATAATAATACTATACCTGCCGTACAAAGAATAACAGATATGAACTTGACCAAATTTAATTTTTCCTTATAGAAAAACGAATAACCAAGTATTACAAATACAGGATATACAAAGTGTATGGTAGTAGCCATTCCACTATTTATGTAATTATAGGATAAAAATATTGTTACTGTTGTTCCCGCATAGCCTAAAATACCTAGTAATATTATTTGTTTGATTTCCATCTTTGTAAGCCTGAGGCTAACATTTTTATTTCTTCTTAAAATTATGTACAGGGGAAATATGGAAATAAAAAACCTCCAAAAAGCAAGATTAATAGGATTTCCACCATTGCTAAATACTATTTTTGCAAGTAGGGGCATGCATCCATATACAATCCCTGAAATTATTACCGCTATATAGCCTGCATATTTTCTATGCATGGACTCACCTCCAAAATCTAATAACTTATCTCCTTACTTATCAAGCATCCATATCTAATTATATTGATTGTCCCAAGTATAAGCAACCATTTTATCTTTAATCTTTCTTCTTAAAGATAAAAGCACCTCTACTACTAGCTTAGAAGTGCTTATTCTTTCTTCCATCTCTTTATTTGAATCCTTCCCCTACTACCTCATACATCTCAGCTACCATTACAAAGGCATTGGGATCCATCTCCTTGACTATGTCCTTTACTCTTGTGAATTGGGATCTTGGGACCACACATAGGAGAACATCCTTGTCTGTTTTAGTGAACATTCCCTTACCCTTTAGGGCTGTAACTCCCCTATCCAATTCCATCATAAGAAGATCTGCTATCTCCTCAGGCTTCTCTGTAATAATATAGAATCCCTTAAGATAACCTATACCTTCTAGGACCATGTCTATAACCTTTACTGTTATGTAAAGAGCCACCACTGAATATAGGGCAGTTTCAATTTGTCTTTCAACAAGACCTGCAAAAACCACTACTGCCAGGTCTATAACCATCATAAAGTTCGCTGTACTTAGGCCTGGAAAATTCTTATTTAAAACTGCTGCTGCTAAATCTGATCCTCCTGTAGTACCATCAAATTTGAATACTATACCTAGGCCTATACCACACATTACCCCACCAAATATAGCAGAAAGCAGGAGGTCATGAGTAAGTATTACCTCTGGTAGGACCTTTAAGAAAATTGTTAGCATTAATGTTGCAAAGGCTGTTCTAGCTGCCCTTGACTTACCTAGGTATTTGGCTCCAATTATAAAAAGTGGAATATTTATAGCCAGGTTTGTTAGGTAGATAGGAACATTAATTAGGGTTTCTATTACTATGGCAAATCCTGTCACTCCACCAGGGGCTATTGTATTTGGTGCAAGAAAATATTGCAAGCCTATAGCCAAGATTAGGGTACCTATCCCTATGCCTATGTAAGATACAAGAGTCATATACCATTTTTCTGTTATTTCCATAATATCTCTCCTCTCTACTCTATTATATCCTTTGAAAAAATAACATTTAAAATAAATTTAGGCAAAACTATTTGCCTTTTAATTCTAGAGGGTTCCTTTATAAGTCTATAAAACCATTCCAAACCTAACTTTATAAATATATCTGGAGCTCTTTTTGCATTTCCTGCCAGTATATCTATTACTCCACCATTTCCAATAATCACCCTTGCCTTAAGCTTATCTCTCTGGCTATTGATCCAGTTCTCCTGACCAGGGAAACCAAGTCCTACAAAGATAATATCTGGATTCTTTTCATTTATATGCCTTATTAATTCCATTTCCTCTGGGCTTCCAGGCTTGCCATTATGACTGCCGGGAAAATATCCATGATGATAGCCTGCCAATCTAATGTTTTTGTATTTCTCTTTGACATTCTCACTTGCTATCTCAGCTACTCCTGGTTTCCCTCCCAGTAAATATAAGCTATAGCCTTTCTCATCAGCAATATTGAGCATGCTCATTGATAGATCATAGCCTGTAACCCTTTCCTTTATAGGCTTTTTCTTAATCCTTCCTGCATAAATAAGTCCTATGCCATCTGCGGTTACCATATCTCCCTTGTTTATAAGTTCTTTTAACCCTTCATCATCCTTGGCTTGCATTATTATTTCTGTGTTAGGAGTATAGATAACATTAGTCCTATCACCCTTTAAGAAATCCTCAATCCTCTCTACAGCCTCTTCAAAGGACAGATTATCTATATTTATTCCATATATACTTCTATTTTTCATTTTTTCACCTGCTCTTTAAGTAAGTCTAAGGCCATATCTACATTGGATAGGGCTTTATTTTTAAATTTTATGTCCTGTTCTCTTATATTTAATTTCAAGCTCTCTCTATTTTCTATTACATAGTCTACATTTTCAATTAAATCCTCTGTCCTAAAATCCTCTACATTGCAAATACTCCTTACTCCCATTGATTTAAGTATACCATCTACCTTAGGGTCATAGGAAAGCCCTACCATGGGCACTTCTTGGTTTGCAGCATAGATTAGGGAATGAAGTCTCATGGCTATTATAATCTCAAACTCCCTGATTATTCCCATAACTTCTTCCACACTATAGTTCTCTCTTACCACATAGCAGTTCTTCTTGGCTAATTTTGCTATATCCAAGCTTATATCTAGATCCTCTGGGTAGTGCATAGGTATAAGCAAGACATTTACATCATATTTATCTACCATATGATCTACTAGGTCTACTATTTTAGGAACCAGATCCTTTGCTCTTTTCCATTCCCTAAGTGATATGCCTATTATCTTCTTATCCCTAGGTATCTTTTCTCCTCTAAATATCTCCTCTATTCTTTCAAGGCTTGATGCTTCCAAGGTAAATACAGGATCTGCTGTAACAAAGACATTCTTATTCTTTACTCCTAGCTCCTTAACATATTCCATGGAAGACTGATCCCTAAGGGTTATGAGATCAACCTTATTTAATATGCTTTTAGTTAGGAACCTATTGAGCTTTCTTTCAATAGGTCCTATTCCATTGGCATAAACCATAACTGGCTTTCCCATTAATTTATTTATCTTCATTATTCCTAGATAGTATATAAGTGATCTAGTACTTGTAACATCTTGAAGCAAGGAGCCTCCACCTGATATAAATAAATCAGTATTTTTTATTGCAGAAAAGACCTCTCTAAAATTAAACCTATCCACAGCCTTAACTCCATACATTAATTCTGTTTTTTTAGGATTATTAGAAAGTACATTTATATTTATATTTGAATTCTTATCTCTTATATCCTTGACTATGGCCTTTAATATAGCATCATCTCCACTATTATCAAATCCATAATAGCCAGATATAAGAATTGAATTTTTCAAGTTCATAATATAGCTCCTTTATTCAATATGAGTTTTTCCTTGTTTTTGAATTTTCATTAGGACCAAGATAAGTCCAATCAAAACCCAAAAATAAACTATTATCCTTGTTAAATAAATTACATTTTCCACTGCCCCATGAACCAAGAGTCCTGCCAGTCCAGAAAAGAGCCCTGCTGCCATTATCCTTATATATCTATTCTCTTGATGGATAAGCTTTTGAATTCCATATTTAAATATAACAAATAGAAGAAATAAAAATGCCAACAAGCCTGGTATTCCAAGCTCTGCTGCAATTTCCAAATAAGTGTTATGGGCATGGTAGGTTGGCATAGTCCTTATATAGCTTTCAAAGGTTTCCTTAAAAGGTAAATGGCCAAAGCCTACCCCTGCTATTGGATTATCTCTTATTATATCCAAGGTTATCTCCCACATCTTAAGCCTATAGGCATTGGATGAGTCTGCAAAGTTTCCTATACTTATTATCCTATTAAGTATTGATTGGGGCAGGAGAAATATCCCTGCCAAACTTACAGGTATTATAGATAGGAGCAATCTTTTCTCAACAAGTATTACAAATATTAGAGCAGAAAATGCAAATCCTAGCCAGCCTCCCCTAGATAGGGTAAGTACAAGAGCCAAGCTTAGTATAGCTGATGTAGCTAGAAAAATAAGCTTTTTGTGGGCTTTTTTTGTATACCAAAACAGAGATATGGATAGGGGGATTATCATTATTAGGTATTCTGCCAGTACATTGGGATTTCCAAAAACTGAATAAACCCTAGCCTTTATATCTGGATTATTCTCAACATCAACCCAGGCTGCATCTATTGGTACCCCTACCTTATATTGATAGAGACCAATTAGGGCAACTATTGTAGCTGAGAAAACTATAAATGTAACTATTATATTAAAGTCTTCCAATCTATCTATGCTATTTACCATAATAAATACCAGAGCTAGACTTACAAAGTGTATAGTTAGGTCCCTAAGACTTCCTCCTGGATTTATTGATGTAACAGTTCCTATAAAAATTATTATTCCGTATACTATCATTGGTATATAAACCGGTCCTGTATCTAGATTGTTTTCCCTTTTAAACAAATGATCAAAGAAATATACCATGGTCAAGAAAACAATAAAAAGCAGGCTCAACATATCTGGTAAAAATGGTATGGTAAATAGGGACATGACTATTCCTATTTTTATATCGTATAATATTGCAATCAAGCCAATAAAACCAATGAGAATCCCTGCAAAGTATTTTAAAGGCAGAATAGGATATATTATTGCAAAAAACAAGGCAAATATAAGAGGCAGGATTAAATCTTTTCTTTTAAAATTAATCGACATGATTAAATTCCTCCTCTATTGCAAATATGCTATAGATAAATCTACAAATCAGACTGTTTTTTATTATTTTAGAATAATTTTCTTTTACTGATAGGCCTATTATAGAAACCAGAACTAAAAATGCTATAACTATATAGGATCTGCCTGAGTAATTTCCCCTTACTATATTGTTAAAGGCAAGGCCTAGTGCAAAGGATAGGAGGAAAATAAATAAGGTCCTTAAAAGCTCCACCTTACTCCTAAAGAGTGATTTTACATTCCTGTATCCAAGGCTATATTCACCCTTATCTTCTATATAATCTCTTATCTTATTTAAGATTTTATTTATAAAGTCCATAAACTTTTTATATATACTATATAAAAAACCCTGGGCAATCATTGAATCTCTAGATACAAAGAGGCTTTTAAATCTAGACCCCTTGGAGAGATAGGAAAATCCTCTTCCCAAGCTGTCTAATACTTTTTTTATAAAGCTCCTCCTATATTCAAAGACAATAAATTCCCAAAACTTAATAATAGTACTTACAAATATACTATTGTTCATTTAACCACTCCTAAACTGCTAATTTACTGCTACTCCAAGCACTGTTGAAAAGAAAGTAGCCTTTTTGTTTTTTAGTCTAAACTGGGCTCCTACTCTAAACTGCTCTCCACCAACAACTACAACATCTGCATTATCCCTTGCCTTAGACTTTACCTTAAAGCTCGCAACATACTTACCTGGAAGCTCTGCCTCAATCCATTCCCCATTATACTCTAAGGGCTCTGTATAAGGCTTATGGCTTACTTCTATAATCTCACCTATATATGTTCCCTTATCATAGTGATAGATTGGATCTCCAGGAACAATATTCTCCACGCTTACCATCCTTATATTAGATACCTCCATTGTAATTATAGCTTCTGATTCCTCACTGGAGCTAATAGGCTGAGATTTCAATCTGCTTAATCCACCCACTATTATAAGGGCTAGGATAAGGAGTATAGATAAATCTATAATATTTATTATTCCAAATAATTTGCCTTTTTCATTTATTATCTTCATATTTCACTTTTCTCCTTTTTAATAATTTGATTGTATATATTCACATGTTCCCTTGCCATAGAGTCTGAAGAAAATTCATTCTTCACCTTATTGTATATATTCTCTCCCATAACTTTTATCTTTTCCTTGTCCTCTAAGAGCATTTTTATTCTTCTGGCCAGATCCTTATAATCCCCAACATCTATTAGAAATCCTGTTTGACCATCAACTATAAGTTCCTTTAGGCCACCTACATTTGTAGATATAATCATCTTTTTCATCAAAGCCCCTTCAAGTACTGCATAGGGGAAACTTTCACTAAGAGAGGTCAGTGTATTAATATCTATGGCATTGTAAAATGAAAAGGGATCATCTATAAAGCCTATAAAATGAACCTTATCTTCTATACCCAACTCTTTTGTAAGTTCCTTTAGTCTCTTTTGGTCATTACCTTCTCCCGCAATCAAGAACTTTACCTCTTCTCCATCATCTATTAGGATCTTGGCTGCCCTTAGGAAGGTCTCATGGTCCTTTACCTTGTCAAGCCTAGCTATAATTCCAACCAGGGTTTCTCCCTGGTAATCTATTCCCCTGGTCCTTAAAAATTCTTCCTTAGCCATATAGTCCATATCCATTTCCAAATCTATTCCATTATAGACTGTGAATATTTCATCTCCATTAAAGCCTCTGCTAATAAGCATGTTTTTAAAGGTATCTGAAATAGCTATATAGTAGTCAAATTTCTTTAGGGCCAGTTTGTTTAAATTTGTAAATACCAGTCTCTTATAGAAATTGTCCCTAAAGTCCAGCTCATAATCACTGTGCATGGTTGTTATTAGAGGAATCTTTATCTTGTTTTTCAAGAACATTCCAATAAAATTAGCCCTGGCACCATGGCAGTGAACAATATCGTAGCCTTCTTTTTTTATTTCATCTCCCAGCCTATTTATTACTGCTAGATCAGCACGATTCTTTTGTTCAAATACTTCTATATGGATATTATTGGCCTTAGCCTCATGATAAAATGTATCTTCAATAAAGCATATGATCTTAGCATCTATTAATTTATTAAGACTTTTTATCAACGCAATTATATGTGTCTTAGCCCCTCCTGTATCTCCTCCGCTTATTAAATGAAGTACTTTCATATAAGTTTGCTCCCTACGAGCTCCCCCCCATCTTCTGTTCTAATATGTCTATTAATTTCTTGTTGTATTTATTTTTATTTTGATAGTTCTTAAAAACTCCTCTGAGAAATGTAAATTCGCTGCTTATTTGTTTGAAATCCTGTGGGTTGAAATGATGGCTTCTAAGATAGGATATGCCGTGCTTTAACTGCCTTCTATCCACCTTTACAAAGACCTCCAGCCTATCCTCAGTCCCATAATTTGATCCTCTAGCCCTTTCCATTAGACTGTATATATCAAAGCCCATAGCCCATTGGGATTTAAAAATCTCATATTTTCCATCCTTAATCTCAGAAACTTCTTCATCTAATCTACTTATTGTATTGACCAGACTAGGATGGATAAAGTTGTTTACCTGGTAGAGATATATATTTTTAGGAAGGACCTGACTTTCATCTAGGACCTTGGAAAGAAGCCTGGTAGTTTCTATATGGTCCCTATTTCCATCTATTAAAAATGGAGTAAAGATAGAATCCGGCCTTTCTTTTTCAATTATTCTCTTCAAGCTTTCCAATAAGCCATCCTCATTAGCATTTAAATCTCCATCAACTTGATCCAAGAAATATAGACTCTCAAATCCATAACTCTTCTCTACCTGGATTCCCTCTTGTCTTCTCTCCTCTATGGTCTCCTCTAGGGATTTATTGCTTGTACTTCCACTTCCATCTGTTAAGTAAACCAGGCTCATCTTATTTCCTGCCTGTCCATACTTTATAAGAGTTCCACCCAGTCCAATGCTTTCATCATCCACATGAGGAGAAAGTACCATTATCCTTTCAGATTCATTTATCTGTATTTCCTTGTATTTATCATTGTTTTTTGTAATTTTAAAATAGCCATAAATGTATATTCTATTAAGAATCATAATAGGATATTTAAGTATGGATTTTAAGGCCTTTTTCAACAAGTTTTCACATCCTTAATAAAAATCTGATTCTATTGGCATTAAATACCAATTTTCTTCCTTAGCTATTATTTCCTTGTACTTCTCATCTGGGCTTAAGTCTTTGACAACAAAGGGTATCTTGGACTTACTTATATGGTAGCCAAGACTTTCAAACAACTCCCTATATTTAAATGTTTCCGTGACCCACATTGCTACAAAGTCTACATCCTTAGCCTTAAAGTATTTCTTGGCTTCCTTATTAAGGGCCAGAGCTACATCCTTATTTAAGGCTATTAAGTCCACTATGCTTCCCAGTCTAGTTACAACCTTTCTTTTCAGTGGCCTGTCCTCTGTCTTAAGGACCATATAGCCCATAAGTTCTTCATCTTTATAGGCAGCTATGGTTTTATAGTCAGCCTTAGGATGGTCCTTAACCCTCCAGTTTAGATACTCACTGGTCCTTGCCGTATATATTTTATTTTCTTCCCTAAATTTTTCATCTAATCTATCAAAATCTTCACCAAAATGACTTATCTCTTTTATCTCATAATTCTCCTTGGTTTTTAGCCTTTTTTCCTTATGAAGGATTTTCATCAAGGCCATACCTGGTATGGCGAATATCTTTCCTATGAGCTTTACCCTAAATACTGCTGTTAGGAAGTTTTCTAATTTATACATATTCATATAGATAGGAACCTCTGTAGTAAGAGTTCCATCTATGCTTCCTAAAAGGCCTCTAAGGGCGTCCTGACTAGGGAATCCAAGTCTAACCCTCATATCCTTTTCCCTAGCTATATCATAGGTTCTCTCTGCCATCTTTTTGTGAAGGCCTTCTCCCCTATAATCAGCATCCACCATGGTGTCTATGGATTGGCCAGCTAGTATAGTTTCTCCCTTAATATTTAGCTTGCTAGGAGAAAGGGTACACTGGCCTACTATTTCAGATCCAGATCCAGATTCTGATTCAGCTTCAGCCAAGGCTATTATTGAATCTTCAGCAGGATTATCTAAATATAGCCAGCTCCAATAATCCTCTTCCCTTTCAAGTCCAAAGACCTGATTGAACAGTGGTAAAATTTGTTCCTCATCTTTTTCTCTATATTCTCTTATAATCGTCATAGAAACTCTCCTTTATTTGATACTATAATCTCCCTTAACCAATAAATAAGAATATGAACTACACTTTAGACCCCTACCGTCATCTCTAGGAATTATCAGTAAGTGATTTAGTGGTACATCATCTCCCATTTTTAAATCTTTTCCCTGGGTTACATCTGTTAGACCATTGTCTACAGTCATAGCTACTCCATCCTTAACTATACTAGAGATCTTTGATATAGAACTGCACTTACCACCTCTAAGTATAATTTCTGAACCAGCCTTTCCAATCAAGGATTGTCCTACTTCCAATTCTACAGTCTGCCATACTCCCTCTTCACTGTCTTCCTTGGACTCAAATTTTGAATCTATATAATTTTCTAGTTCTCTGAATTTTGCTTCCACATATCCAAATGTTACCAAAGGATCTGACTGTGAACCTGGCTCAGAGAAACTAGCTCTAGCACCTAATAATATAACTACTGCTCCAATTCCTAATCCTACTCTTTTTATTTTATTTTTCAACTCTCCGCCTCCTTAATATTTCAGTAAATAACTAATTTACATTATACTACAAAAAGTCTAAGAAAGACAAAAAAATAAGCATTAAAAATGCTTATTTTTTAATATGTATGTATTATAGATCTACAAGCCCTAGGCTTATTAGCAAACACTGGTCTACGCTTTTCATCATTTCATCACCAAATCTACCAATTCTTTCCCTCAACCTTTTTTTATCTATAGTTCTTATCTGTTCCAATAGAACTACGGAGTCTTTGGGAAGTCCATATTCTGTAGCATTGATTTCTACATGGGTTGGTAATTTAGCCTTGTTTATTTGTGATGTGATCGCAGAGATTATAATAGTTGGACTATACTTATTTCCAATATTATTTTGTATTACTAATACAGGGCGTACTCCACCTTGCTCGGACCCAACCACAGGGCTGAGGTCCGCATAAAAAATGTCTCCTCGTTTCACTCTCATAACATTCTACACCTCTTTAAATTTTCCTCATATCGAGCTAATTCTAAATTATCTTGCTCTAGCCCTATTTCCGCAAGATTTAAATTTACTCCGCTCATTTCTGAGTAACCTTTTTTTAATTTTTCAATGATTTCTATTCTCTTGTTTTCTTCAACTAAAAGTTTCATGGCATCTACTACAAAGTCTGACATTTTTTTATATTCCATAGGCAAATTGAATTTGTCCTGGTCCAATGAAGTTTTCAAAATACAAAAACAAACATTATTTGTTTCTGCCATTAAAAAGCCCCCAATCTAGTGAAAATTAAAAAATTATAATAATATACTAATTATATATTGATTTCCCGCTCTAGTCAACTAAAATTAGGCATTTAAGATTAAAAGACTTAATCTTCTAACAAATAGTCTCTAACTTTTATTATGCTTCCATTGGAAATATATACTCTAGGAATTCTTCTGCTTATCATACATACAATTTCATAGTTTATAGTTCCCATTTTCTCTGCCAGTTCATCTGCATGAGGATAGCCTTCTTCTCCATATCCAAAGATAACAACCTCATCTCCAAGACTTACCCCTTCAATATCTGTAACATCTAACATAGATTGGTCCATGCATATCCTGCCTGCTAGCTTTGCTCTCTTACCCCTCAAATAAAGCTCTGCCTTCCCAGTTAATATCCTGGCAAAACCATCTGCATAACCAAGAGGTAGGGTTGCTATCTTAGACTCCCTTTCTGTTTGATAGATTTGCCCGTAGCTTATGCCTGTTCCATTAGGCACTAGTTTAAGGTGGGATATCCTTGCCTTTAGGGTCATAACTGGTCTTAGGTCAAACTTGGTCCTATCAACTTCATCTGAAGGATAGAATCCATAGATCATTATTCCAGCCCTTACCATGTCTAGGTTATATTCAGGCAGGTCAATTATTGCAGCACTATTTGATACATGCTTGATTCCAAGATCCAAGCCTCTTTCTTCTAACTTATCTACCATCATCTTATATTTTTCAAACTGACCTCTCACATGGGTCTTATCCCTTTCATCTGCCTTGGCAAAATGAGTGTAGATTCCTTCAATTATAATATTTGGAAGCTTGCTTATAGCCTCTATATCTTCTAGGGACTCTTCTGTAGGTAAAAAACCAATCCTGCTCATTCCTGTATCTAACTTTATGTGAATAAGAGCTTGCCTATCCATCTTTACAGCCAGATCTGATAAAGCCTTTGCATCTTCCAAATTATATATTGTCTGTATTAAATTGTTTTCCAATACCAGATCAAATTGCTCCCTTGGTGTATAGCCTAGGATTAGCAGGGGCCCCTCTATATTTGCTTTCCTTAGTTCAATAGCCTCTGTAAGTATGGCTACTGCCAACCTATCTGCTCCATTTTTTAATAGGGTATCTGCAATCTCTACAGATCCATGTCCATATCCATTTGCCTTGATTACTGCTGTAACCAGGGTATCTTTATTGGTATGCTTTCTAACCTCTTTAATATTATGGGCTAAATTATCTAAATTTATCTCAGCCCATACAGGTCTTGTCCTTTCTAAATTCATCCTATATCCTCCTTATATATTTTTATATATTTTTATTTTTGGATCTCTTTTATAGCCCTGGGAATCATCTCAACTATGTCTACTGCTATTAATCCATGCTCACCCTTTTCTATACTTACTAGATCTCCAGCTAAGCCATGGGCAAAGACTCCTAGTCTTGCAGCATCTCCACCTTCTAATCCTTGGCCTAGAAGTGAAGCTATAATTCCTGTAAGCACATCTCCACTGCCAGCAGTAGCCATACCAGGATTGCCAGTGCTGTTTATATAGATATGCTCTTCTCCAGGACAGGCTACAATGGTCTCATTTCCCTTTAGGACTAGAATTATTTGGTATTTATTTGCCAGGTCCCTAGCATAGGCGGCTCTATTTGATTGAACTTCCCCTATGGTTTTTCCTACTAGCCTTGCAAATTCCCCGGGATGAGGTGTGAGTATTATAGGGCCTTTTTTCTTTAAAAGAATCTCAGGCCTCATTGCCAGACAATTTATCCCATCTGCATCTATTACTAGGGGCCTTTCATAGGAGCTTATGATCTGATCTAGCATATTCAGCCTTTCTTCATCTACTCCCATACCTGGTCCTAGGGCAAGAACATCCATATCCTCCATAAGCTTTAATACTTCCTCAATGGATTCCTCCCTAAAGCAGGCCTTATTATTATCTGGGACAGATTTTACTATTACTTCATTAAATTTCACACTCATAATATCTGAGATTGACCTAGGCACTATGGAATATACAAGGCCAGAGCCTGTTCTTAAAGCTGCCTGAGCAGTTAAATAAGGGGCTCCCGTCATTCCAGCACTTCCCCCTATTATTCCCAGTCTTCCATAGCTTCCCTTGTGGGAATCCTTTTTTCTAGAGAGTTTTATCTCTCTTATCTCAGAGGGAATTTGGATCCCCTTCTCCCCTCTTCCTATTCCCACTGCCAGAGATATGGCATAGGCTTTTTCATGGGAAATAGATATATCTATACTAGATATATTATTATACTCCAATAAATCTTTCATAGTTTTACTTGGCTCCACATAGGGCTTGCCCTTTTCACTATGTTTGATTTCTATATCCTGCCAGCTAAGCTTACCTAT
>CAZGQG010000001.1:73299-108093 GCA_964527205.1 uncultured Tissierellaceae bacterium
AGATCCTCCCATTTCCAATCACTCTCCATATACTATTCTAACTCTAATTCCCATATATTTCAATATAGGATAGGCCTTTTAATTTCTATTAATATTTAATTTTATCTTTATCTTCTATCAAAAATGATATATAATACTTCTTGTCTCGAAATAAATTTGGGAGGTGTTTATTCTGTATGAATCTATAGATGTAAATAAAGACTATAATAAGAGAATGAATATACTAAATGGGGTATTCGCCACTATCTCTCTTAATCTTGTAAATCCCTATTATGCAAAGTTTGCAGAAAGGCTTGGTGCCAGTGATTTTCAAATTGCCTATTTAACTTCACTTCCACACTTTATAAGTATACTTGCCTTTATACCAGGTGCCCTACTTATTGAATCCCTAAGCAACAAACAAAAAACAATAGGATCTACTATGCTAGTACATAAATTTTTCTTTTTATTTATTGCAATTGTTCCTTTTTTAAATATAAATCAGGCCAGTGCCTTTATAACATTGGTAGGACTTATGAATCTACCAGGCTCCATTGCCACTATGGGCTATCAATCTAGTATGGCCGATGTCTTTTCCATTGAGGATAGGAAGAGAGCCATGGGTCTTAGAAGCAGGTACTCCGCCTTTGTAGGCATAGTTATTACCTTTTTGTCTGGTAGGATTTTAAGTTCTTTTTCTACTAGCAATGAAATAGCTATAAAAATATATCAAGTCTTTTTTCTCCTAGCCTTTTTTATGGCCCTGGGAGAAGTTATTTTTTTCTTTAAATTAAAGGGATTTGAAAATACCAAGAGGATAAATTATAAGGCTTTCAAGGCCCTAAAGGATGTATTAAGAGAAATCCCTAAAAATAAGAGTTTTATGATCTTTACCTTTGCCTCCATGTTCTTTCATATTGGCTGGATAGGTGCTCAGCCCCTATTTAGTATATATATGATCAAGACCCTGGGAGCCAATGAAATTTGGTTGGCTGCAACATCCATTGCCTCTGGATTTTCTTCAGTGTGGGCCTATACTAAATGGCCTGGATTTGCAGAGAAAAAGGGCACTAATGTAGCCCTTACAATAGCTATTCTTGGCATGGGTGTAACTCCTATTCTATATGCCCTTAGTAGCAAGATGTATATGCTTGTGCTTTTTAACATTCTTATAGGAGTATCTATTGCAGGAACTGTTCTTCTTCTCTTTAATCTCCTACTTGAAATTATCCCTAAGGAAAATAGAACCATCTACATAGCTGTATACAATACACTAATAGCTATCGTATCTGGTATATCTCCCATACTTGGGGTTAAGCTTATGAACCTTACTAGCATGACCATAGCTCTTTTTGCAGTTGCAGCCATAAGGCTAGTATCAAGCATATTCTTTTATAAAATAAGCGAAAGAGTATAATGGAGACCCTAGGGCCTCCATTTTTTTTATTCTATATCTATGTCTAATTCCATTCTTTCTAATAGGTCATTTGCCTTTTTATAGTCTAGCTTATCTACATAAATATCTGTTCCATATAAAGATGATCCAGTTACTATCTTCATATGACCTCCCACACCACGCTCTTTAACAATAATAGGTATGGCAGCCTCCTCCATAAGGCCACTTATAATGTCTAGTTCATAGTTGTCAGTTACACTTCTTAACAATACAAGTTCTACCTTATCTTTTTTCTCTTCACTGGTCATAGTATCACTCCTTTATATCTTTAAATACATATACCCATTTAAAGGCTTCTTAGTATTTATCTTTTTTATTTCCATTTCTAGTAATATATATCTCACTTAATGCAATATATAGTTTACATTTAGTTAGGGATATGTTACAATCATTTTAAGGGAGGTGGGCTTTTGAAAAATATAAAATTAAGAATGGCCCGGGTTGAAATGGACTTGTCCCAGGAAGAATTAGCTAATCTAGTAGGGGTTACTAGGCAGACCATAGGACTTATAGAGGCAGGAAAGTACAATCCCTCTCTCAATCTATGCCTGGAAATCTGCTGGGCTACTGGAAAGACATTAAATGACTTATTTTGGATAGAGGAGGCTGATAAGGATGAATGGTCCTAATAACAAATTAGATGAAAGACAGCAGAAAATTTTAAATCAGGCTATGGCTATAGGGGGAATAATAGCCTATATATTTACTATAGGACTTATAGTTTATAAGCTAATAAAGAAGATGAGCTTTGAAAGCTATGTAGTTGATATTTATGTAGTGGGCTTTATGCTTATATCTAGCATCCTATATTATTTAAGCCAGGGAAGCCCCTATCCTAGAGAGAAAAAATCTAGAAAGGAAAAAATATTTACTCCCCTAGATGAGAGACAAAGAAAAAGGATCATCACATCCTTTGCAGTAGCAGGCTTTGTAGCTATATTTTCAAATTTCCTAGTAATTATCTTTAAGCTCCTTACCACAAGAAGTCTGGAGACCTCTTATAGTGAAATTACCCTGATCCTCTTAATGGCTATAAGTCTTATTGCTTATAATTTATGGAACAAAGAGTACGATCTTCCAAAGACTATGACTGGCAAGGTCATACCTATAGCTAATAGCAAGGAGGCTAAAAGAGAAAGGCTTGGATTTTATATAAGGGATGCCCTCAGGTTTTCTATTTTCTTCCTAGTAATTGACATCTTGGCACCAGAAAGGCTCTTATCCTTTTCTACTATAGACTCTATAACTCTGACCTATGCCCTTAATTTTTTAATGCGCTTTATCCTCTTCCTAATATTAAACTCCCTATGGGGTGAATTTAATATTAAAAAACATAAGAACTTTATCCATTCCCTAGAAGATGAGTCAGAAAAATAAGTCTACAAGTATTTAAAATAAATCAAATTGTTTTTAATGGGCTAATATGCAAGTTTTTACTTTAGGAATTCTACTAGGTATAGTAATGAGCAAAATTAAGGATATTATAAAACATATTTCAAAGAAGAGTAGACAAGAAAACAAACTATTGGTAAAGTGTACTTTACAATATTAAGACAGAAAAAGGATGAGATATCATTAAGATATGTTCATCCTTTTATTTTTATCCTTTTATTTAATATTTTACTTTTAAAATATATTATTTTCTCTATATAAAATCTCTCATCTCTAGATTATTCCTCTAATCTCCTCTAGATCCTTTATGCCCTCTGCCTTCATAAAGTCCTCTATGCCAGATATTATATCTAAAGCTATATCTGGTTTTATAAAATTTGCACTTCCTATTTGAACTGCCTTAGCACCTGCCATTATAAACTCTATAGCATCTTCCCAGCTGCATATACCACCTATGCCAATAATAGGAACATCTACTGTCTGAGCTACTTCGTAAACCATCCTAAGGGCTATAGGCTTTATTGCTGGGCCTGACAAGCCTGCTGTAATATTATTAAATACTGGCTTTCTAGAATGAATATCCACTGCTAGGGCGTTAAAGGTATTAACCAGGGACAATCCATCTGCACCAGCTTCTACACAAGTATAGGCCATTTCCCTTATGTTTTCTGCATTAGGTGAGAGTTTTACAATCATAGGCTTTTTGCATATAGCCTTGGCCCTTCTAACTATATCCTCTGCAGAATCACACCTTATGCCAAAGGCCATGCCCCCTTCCTTCACATTAGGACAGGATATATTTAATTCTATAATATCCACCGAGGTCTGGTTAAGTAATTCTATACCCCTTAGATAATCCTCTATGGTGCTGCCACCTAGATTTGCTAATATAGCTGTATCTTTTTCTTCTAGGAAGGAGAGTTCTTTTTCTATAAAACCTTCCACGCCTGGGTTTTGCAAGCCTATGCTATTCATAATTCCTGAGGGAGTTTCATATATTCTTATTCCCCTATTCCCATCCCTAGCTTCTAGGGTTAGGCCCTTAGTAGATATGCCTCCAAGTTTTCCTATATCAAAATAATCTTCAAATTCCCTACCAAAGCCAAAGGTTCCAGATGCTGCTATGACTGGATTTTTAAAATCTACTCCACATATCTTTAGACCCATCATATTCTCATCTCCTCACCCTTAAATACAGGACCTTCCTTGCAGACTCTTTCCATACCCCGAGTAGTTTCAACAGTACAACCTAGACAAGCACCAATTCCGCAGGCCATCCTTGCCTCCATGGAAATATAAAGTGGAACTTTTCCCTTACACATTTGTATAAGTGCCTTCATCATGGGAGTAGGTCCACAACTATAGACCAGGTCATAGTCTTCTGGATTGAATAATTCTGTAACAAAGCCCTTGTGGCCTGACTTCCCACTTTCTGTAGCTATAAAAACACCACTAACATGGTCTTCTATCTGATCTAAAAAATAGTCATCTTCCCTAAAACCACTATAGATATGTAGATCTGCCTTCAAGTTCTTTGCTAGGAAGAGCATGGGAGCTATGCCTATACCTCCAGAAATAAGAGCTATTTTCCCTGTCTCCTCTAAATCAAAGGTATTGCCAAGAGGTCCTAGTAGGGAAATCTCATCTCCAGCTCTAAGCTTGGAAAAGATATCTGTTCCCCTTCCCCTTAGTTCATAGAGGAATTTTATCTTGTTTTCCCCAAGATCCGCTATGCTTATAGGCCTAGGCAAAAATGGGTCCAAGCCCTGCCATCCCTTTAACATATAAAATTGTCCTGGCCTACCTTGAAAGTCTCCTTCTAAGATAAGCTCATATATATTTTTACTTATTTCCCTATTAGATAGGATATTTCCCTTTCTATAACTTCTCTTCATGGCCAATATCCCCTCTCATCTTAACTACTGCCTCTCTAGTATAGTATTCAAATCTTTCTTCTCCGTCCTCATGATTCATATAGGCCTTTATAATTCCCCTGGAAGAGTTTACTATTCCCCCATTGCCCTGATTTAAATAAAGGGCCACATCCTTGCCCTTTGCCCCCTGAGCTCCATAGCCTGGTATGAGAAAGTACATATCCTTATATCTCTTTCTAATCTCAATGGCCTCCTCTGTATGGGTTCCTCCCACCACTAGAGCAAGAGAACTATAGCCAGATTCTCCTATATAATCCTTGGCCATTTCTGAGAGCCTATCTCCTATGTGATAGTAAAGGCTTTCTCCACCTACATCAAGATATTCAATATCCTTGGCTCCTGGATTAGAAGTTCTAAGAAGCACAAATACTCCCTTTTCACCGCTTTCCAAATAAGGAAGATAGGGACTTATACTATCAAAGCCCATATAGGGATTAAGAGTAATAAAGTCAGTTTCAAAATCTCCTTGGAAATGAGCCTTGGCATACATTGATGCTGTAGAGGATATATCTCCCCTTTTAACATCTCCTATGGATAGTAAATCTTTTTCCCTTAAATACTCCAGGGTATTTTTATAGGCCTTAAGGCCCTCTAAACCGTAGGCTTCATAAAATGCAATCTGAAGCTTGAATATAGGAACTAGGTCCTCTGTAGAATCTATTATCTTCTTGTTAAATTGAAATATTTGCTCACTTATCTCCTTGAATTCTTCTTTTATGAACCCAGGTATATAATCTAAGTGAGTATCAAGGCCAAGACATACATTGCCCTTCTTCTCTACTTCTTTATACAATCTATCGATAATCAAATGCAAAACCTCCCCTTATTAATCCCTCTTATATTTAAGATCTCCATCTTTTATAGTCATGGCAACTTCTCCCCTGAATTTCATTCCATTAAAGGGAGTATTTTTGCCCTTGGAAACAAAGTCTTCTCCATCAACTAAGATCTCTTTTTCTAAATCTACTAGCACTAGATCTCCATCATAGCCTTTTTCTATCCTGCCCTTGTCCACTCTAAATATCCTAGCTGGATTGGCTGACATTATTTGGGATAGTTTTTTAAGATCAATCTTTCCTGCTTCCACCAAGCTTGTATAAGATACAGAAAAAGAAGTTTCTATTCCTGATAGACCTGGAGATCCTGCCTCCTTGTCTTCCTTGCTATGGGGAGCATGATCTGTTCCAATGGCATCTACACTTCCATCTATTATTCCCTGAATCAAGGCATCCACATCATCTTTTCTTCTTATAGGTGGATTAACCCTATAGTCATTGTCCCAAAGGCTTATATGGTGGGGAGTGACTTCTGATGTTAGCCTTAGTCCCCTTTCCTTTCCTAGCCTAATAGCCTCTATTGCTTCCTTGGTACTTACATGGCTTAGGTGGACATGGGCTCCAGTTTCCTCTGCCAGATATATATCTCTTATGGTTTCTAGATTCTCAGCAATCCTATAATCAATAGGGCTCATTTCTTCATCCTCAGCATGGACCATAATTATAAGGCCTAATTCCTTGGCCTTTAACATGGCCTTGTACATGGTAAGGCTGCTCTTTACCCCGTATCCATCATCAGAGATAAACTTTACCCTCTTATCTAACTTGTCTAGGTGACTTAGGGTCTTTCCATCAAAGTTTTCTGTTATTGTTACTGTTTGATGAATATCTATAAGATCCTTTCTCTTAGCATTGTCTAGAACATATTCAACTACATCCATGTTGCTTGCAATAGGCTTTGTATTTCCCATGGCATTTATCAGGGTGTAGCCTCCCTTTAGGGCTGCTCTGCTTGCTGAATCTATATCTTCCTTGTAGATAAATCCAGGGTCCCTAAGGTGAAAGTGAAGATCAATAAAGGCAGGCATGGTAACCAGGCCCTTGGCCTCAATTGTCCTACAATCATAATTTAGATCCTCTCCAAAATCTTTGATCCTTCCCTTTTCAATATAGATATCTCCTAAAAAATCTTTTTCTTCATCTACAATTCTTGTATTTTTAATTAAAAGATTCATCTTATTCCTCCAGTGAATATATTTGATCGCAATATTCGCACTTATAGGTTGCCTCTTTCTCATCTATTAACACAAACTTATGGGTAATTGATGTTTCCGTAGAAGTTATGCACCTTGGATTTTTGCACTCCATTATCCCATCTACTCTTTCCGGCAGACCTAGTTTTATTTTTTCTGTTATAACTTCATCTACAATAATATTTACTGTCATATTAGGATCAATAAAGCCTAATTTATTAAGGTCTATTTCTATTTCATTTTCAATTTTAATAATATCTTTTCTACCATACTTATTGCTTCTTGCGTTCATTATAAGGGCCACAGTAAAATCTGCCTTGTCTAGGCCTAAATATTTAAATATAATTATACCATGTCCTGGTTTTATGTGATCTATAACAATTCCTCTTGAAATACTATTTATATTTAACATTATTCCACCTCTAATAATTTAAGTATAAGTGCCATTCTAACGAACATTCCATACTTGGCCTGTCTAAAATACCAAGCCCTAGGATCCTGGTCCACTTCCATGCTTATTTCATTTACTCTTGGCAGTGGGTGTAATATAGTTAGATCTTCTTTTGCCTTTAATAGCTTTTCATTGTTTAGGATATAACTGTCCTTTAATCTTATATAATCCGCCTCATTAAAGAAACGTTCCTTTTGTACTCTGGTCATATAAAGGATATCAAGTTCATCTATGACTTCTTCCAGTCTTTCCTTTTCAACGTATTCTATATTGTTTTTATCTAAAATTTCTCTTCTAATATATTCTGGGACTTGTAGTTCTTCTGGGGAGATAAGGATAAATTTAATATTTTCATATCTTGACATGGCCTTTATAAGTGAGTGGACTGTACGCCCAAACTTTAGGTCTCCACATAGGCCAACTGTCATATTAGAAAGGCTTCTCTTGGCTACTCGAATGGTTAAAAGATCTGACAGGGTCTGGGTTGGATGTTGATGTCCTCCATCTCCTGCATTAATTAAGGGAATATCACAGTAGGATGCACCATATCTTGGAGCTCCTTCCTTGGGGTGACGCATGGCGATTATATCTGAATAGCTTGCTACAGTTCTTATAGTATCTGGTAGGTTTTCACCCTTTGATACAGAGCTGGATCCGGATTCTGAAAATCCTATTACCTCTCCTCCAAGTCTATACATGGCAGATTCAAAGCTAAGTCTGGTCCTAGTACTTGGTTCAAAGAAGAGGGTGGCAAGTATCTTGCCCTGACAAGTGGTTTTGTATTCTTCTGGTTTTTCTATTATCTTTTCTGCTAAATCAAATAATTCTTCTAGTTCCTCCACTGATAAGTCTTGTGGATCTATTAAGTGTCTTCCTTTTAACATTTTATCACTCCTTAGTCTTTTTTAGACCTCTAGGATTAGCTTCAAAAAATGCCTTCCATATACGTAGGAAGGCATAAATATGCTAGGTAAATTATGCTATCCTTTCCAATCTCACAGGATTGTTTTAAAGGTTTTTATCTCTAATATAATAACACAAAATACGAAGAAAATCTATTAATTTTTTCTTATTTTTAAGGAATATACTGCTCTTCTAATTTAATTACATCTCCATCCTTGGTAAAAACTCGGAATAATAAGCCTTCCTTAGAGTTATAAGGATTGTTTCCATCTAGGAAATCCATAAAGTCTGAATGGCTTAGGCTTTTATGATTGGATAGGTCCTCCCAATTTAAAACCTTGTATTCTGTATCCTCTCCTAGACTTATGCTTTCTTGGTCTAGATCAGGATTATGGATATAATATCCATTGTCCAAATCATTTGGATCAATTCCCAATTCCTCTAGCCTCTTCTCATCTCCAGATCCTAGAAATTCAATCCTATCTGCATGAAGTGAATCATCAAAATCAGCCTTACTAATATAGGCCATATAATAATCTTCAGAGTTTTCACTGCTATCCTCTGCTTTGCTACAAGCTGAAACAAATACAGCTAAAATCAATATCATAAATATAAAAACCCTATTCTTATTCCACACAATTCTCCTCCCCTTTCCCTTTATTAAAATACTTGCCTAGCTATTATTTACCCCATAGCTAGGCAAGTATTGTTCATTAGAAAAAAGTATCCAAATTGTAAACTTTATCCTATTTTAAAGTCCTTACATTCTCATTAATCTAAAGTAACTACAGGCTTTCCATCCTTGTCTAATAAAGGAGTAAGGGATAGGCCATATCCTGCTGCATGATATAGATAGTTTACTCCCGTCTCCTTATCTCTAATTATCTTAAAGATAGCCAGTTTTCCCTGCTCATATATAACTTCAAATCTTTCATCAAACTTATCTTTTTTACCAAACATTATAAAGCCTCCTTTAGGTTTTTAATATTTAACTATTCTTTTTCCCTACTTATAAAACTAGCAATTATCAAAAGCATTCCCATAACAAATAGTATAGGTACAAATATATTGTCAAATATACCTATTATTCTTGGATTGTTGGGATATGATCCAGTGCCAATCTCTATAGACCATTTAAATACTGATAAAAATCTTTCAAATGTATATATAAGTCCACTGCTTACTATCATAAGGCAGCCCATAATTTTTTCCCTTTTCACCCTGTCTCTTCCTCCCTTTTAAGCTATTTCATACGGTTTTTCATCTATGAATATTCCCATCCTTCAGCTCCACTTATCCCTATATAGGAGGTAGAATACTAAGCCATATGCCAATCCAATAATAATATGTGTTATTATTTTATTTAAATTTAAAACATTAAAGGCTATAAAGTACATTACAATATAAAGAATTATAAAAACACCTATAAAAAACTTTTTATCTTCCATTAAATTCCTGAACTTTTCAATAATAATCCCCCACTCAAAGTTTAGCTTAATTTACATCTTATTCTGTCCTTAAAAGTTTCTCATACCTAGTCTAGAGAGAATAATTTATTTTCAGCCTTATCCCATATAGTCCATTTCCTATATGGATCTGCATGCTCAGGCTTGTCAATTGTTGCTGCTAATTCATGGTCATTTCTTATAATATAGTCATAGTCCCTTTTATCCCTCATCTTATCTATATAAATATATATTTCTACACCAGGTAAGCTAGAATTATCCCAATATTTATTTTGTATCTTTGTCATGCTTTCAGTATTTATAAAGCTTTTAAATCCTTCTATCAATAGTTCCATATCATCTCTATTTAAATCCCCCTGATAAATTAGATCTGCAGAGAAATATCCAGTAAAATAATAGAAATTTAAGCTTTTAATTTTTTCATTAGAGTTTAGCATGTCTTTAGTAAATTCCCTTACTTCTCTGCTTCTTACAATAGTTTCAACATTTTGACCTGTAAAGCTACTATAATAAAGCCTTACAGATATACCAATAAGAAGAAGTATAGATATAGCAAAGACTATGATTTTCTTAATCACTTTTCTCACTCCAAATTTATGGCTTTAAAGTCCTATGTTTTATTTTATACCCATTATTAACCCTCTATAATTAATATGTCTATAACTAATTCATATATATTAGTTTTAGGCTCTATAGGCTTCTTTAGATATAATTGTATCCTGTCAAACTTTCCCTGTCTATATTTATATACTAATACCAAGTAATTATACCTTGTATATCTATTATAATTAAATACAGCCTTTCCCTTTATTATTGAGCACACAATAATTTTATTTTAAAAACTTAGATATTTTTTTATCAATATCCTCCTATATTTTGAATATTAAGAACTTATATGGGTAGACTCAGTATAGAGGCAAAAATAAAGATAATATAGATATTCTAAAGAAAGGAGCATTTTTATGAAAATTGTAATTTTAGGTGGAGCAGGTGGACAGGGTTTACATGCCACTAAGGCAATTATAAGAGGTGGAGTTTTTGATGAAATAGTAGTTGCCAGCCGTAATTTAGAAAAGACTCAAAAGGCAGTAGATGAATTAGGAGCTAGTAATGTTAGGGCAGAGCAAGTAGATGTTATGAATAGTGAGGAACTTCTTAGTTTAATTTCAGATGCAGATGTAGTTGCAAACTGTACTGGACCCTATTACTTATTAGGTGAATATGTTGTAGAGGCAGCTATAGAAGCTGGTGTTGATTATGTAGATTTTTGTGATGATGTAGAAGTTCACAAAAAGTTATTCTCAGGAGACTATGATAAAAGAGCCAAGGAGAAAGATATATCCATGATAATAGGTCTTGGAGCTAGTCCTGGTATCATGCCCCTACAAGCCTATGCCATGGCTAAGGATTTAGACCAGGTAGAAGCTATTGACTTTTATATGGGCATAGATGTGCTGGATGATGCAGATGGGGAAGCAGTTTTACTTCATGTTGTTGAAAACTTTGTAGATGACATTGATATAATAAAAGATGGGAAACCAGCAACAGAAAAGCCCTTTGAAGGAGCTACTTACTATGATTTCGGAGCACCAATAGGCGAGGTTATGATCTCAACTATGGGACATCCTGAAACCTTTACACTTCCAAGAGTTCTTCCAGATGCACAAAATATTAAAATTAAATTAGGGTTCTATCCAAGCAAGGCCTTTGAAACCTTAAAGGTTCTAATAGAAGATGGCTTTGCCAGTGAAGAAGGTATGATGGTTAATGGTGAAGAGGTAATTCCAAGGGAATATTTAATCAGCCATTTAGTCCACAATATAGATTCCAAGGCTGAAAGACCATTTGATCAGCCAATTACTGGATCCATGACCAGGGTAAGAGGAGTAAAGGATAATAAGAATATAGAGATTAAGGCTTCATCCTTTAGTCAAATGGGACCTTCAACAGGTTATCCCCTGGCAGTAGGAGCAGAATGGCTTGCCCAGGGAAAAATAAAGGAAAAGGGAATCCTAGTTCCAGAGGAAGCTCTGGATCCAGAAACATTCCTATATGCCTTTGGAAAGAGAGTTTTAGAGGCAGGTCATATATCCTTTGGTAAGACAACAACAACCATAGAAGAGATTTCTGGTCAAGAATATTTCGACAAATTAAAATAAAACCTTGACAAATTTAGCACTATAGAGTAAAATAGTATCTAGTTGAATAAGGCGTTGAAGAGAAGAGTAGGCAAGTGAATGCTTTTACAGAGAATTCCTAACTGGTGAGAGGGAATAAAGAATAGCAAGCTGAATATGGTCTCCGAGTCTGTTTGTCGAATTTTTTAGGCAAGCACGTTTGCACACGTTATAGTGATAGAGTATTCAAGGTTTATTCCTGCGTACTTGATAAGGTATTTATTGTGAGATAAATATAAATTTAGGGTGGTAACACGAAGCTTTCGTCCCTTTGCTTTTAGCAAAGAGACGAGGGCTTTTTTTTGATTTCAAAAACAGGAGGTATGGATTTGATAAGGATAAATAATCTATCTAAAATTTACAAAGATGCTAATAAAGATATACATGCAGTAGATAATGTAAGTTTAAATATTGAGAAGGGAGAGATATTTGGAGTAATTGGTCTTAGTGGTGCTGGAAAGTCTAGCCTAATCAGATGTCTTAATAGACTTGAAGAAGCCACTAGTGGAGAGATAATAATAGACGGAGTAAATATTAGGGAGCTTAATCCCAAGGAGCTTAGGGATGAAAGAAAGGATATAGGAATGATATTTCAGCATTTCAATCTCCTATCACAAAAGACTGTCTTTGAAAATATAGCCTTTCCCCTGGAACTAGTTGGTAAGAGCAAGTCTGAAATAGAAAGAAGGGTGGATGAGCTTTTAGAATATGTGGAGTTAGAGGATAAGAAAGACAGCTATCCTAGTCAGTTAAGTGGGGGTCAGAAACAAAGGGTTGCAATTGCAAGGGCCATAGCCAATAATCCTAAGGTGCTTTTAAGTGATGAGGGGACTTCAGCCCTAGATCCTCAAACCACCCAATCTATACTGGATCTACTTAAGAAAATTAGGGAAGAATTTGGCATTACTATAATAATGATTACCCATCAAATGGAGGTTGTAAAAAATATATGTGACCGGGTGGCAATCATGGAGGATGGAAAGGTTATTGAGGAAAATACTGTAGAGGATCTATTTAGAAGGCCTAAAACCAAAAGAGCCCTGTCCTTTATAGATTCTCTTAGGGAAGGCACAGATGAAGAAATTCTAGATCCTAAGGATTATAGGGGCCTGCTCATTAGACTTAGCTTTTTGGGAGATAGTGCTAGGGAACCTATTGTATCAAGGACTATTAAAAATTTTGATATAGCAATAAATATTCTTTCAGGAAATATAAACAAACTACAAGAATCCAATGTAGGCCATCTCTTTTTAGAATTGATTGGTGATGAAGATGAAATTGGAAGGGCTATAGGATTTTTAGAAAGTAAGGATGTACATGTGGAGGTGATAAAATGATCCATCTATTTGCTGGACCCCTAATGGAAACCCTGTATATGGTATTTTTCTCAACTATATTTTCTACAATCATAGGACTACCCCTGGGAATACTCCTAGTCATTACTGAAAAAGGGGGCATATGGGAGAAGGCTTTATTTAATAAGATTCTTAATAGTCTTGTAAATATTCTCAGATCCATACCCTTTATCATACTTATGCTCTTAGTTTTTCCTCTGGCAAAACTAATTGTAGGAACTAGGATAGGAACCACTGCATCAATAGTTCCGCTTTCCATAGCAGCTGCTCCCTTTGTAGCTAGACTTATAGAATCTAGCCTAAGGGAAGTAGATATTGGCCTTATAGAGTCAAGCCTTTCCATGGGAGCAAATCCTTATCAAATAGTGATTAGGGTTTTACTCTCAGAATCCCTACCCTCTATAATCCTAGGCCTCACCACTGCTATTATAAATTTAATTGGCTATTCTGCCATGGCAGGAGCTATAGGTGGAGGTGGGCTTGGAGACTTGGCTATTAGATATGGTCATTATAAATATGATTATAAGGTTATGTATATTTCAGTAATAATAATAGTGCTACTTGTCCAATCAGTACAATTTATAGGAAACAACTTGGCTAGAAGAGTAAATAAAAAATAAAAATAAAATTTAGGAGGAATAAAAATGAAAAAGTATTTATCTTTGGTATTAGTAATTGTATTATCCCTGTCAGTTTTGGTAGCTTGTGGTGAAGAAGAGGTCGACCAGTCTGGAATAAGAATTGGTGTAAGCCCAGAGCCCCATGGAAGTTTGGTAGAGCTAATAGTAGATGAACTAAAGGAAGAAGGTATAGAGGTTGAAATTGTACCCTTTACAGATTATGTAACCCCAAATACCAGTCTTGCAGATGGAGATATAGATGCAAACTTCTTCCAACATAAACCTTATTTTGATGATTTTATAGAAAAACAAAATTTAGATTTAGTCAGCATAGGAACAGTGCATGTGGAACCAATGGCCCTATATTCAAATTCCTTAGATTCTATTGATTCCTTAGAGGATGGATCTGAGATTGCCATACCAAATGATTCTGTAAATGGTGGTAGGGCTCTACTACTACTCCAGGCTCAGGGATTGATATCCCTAGGAGAAGACAGTGGAGTTGAGGCTTCTATAGCTGATATAGAGGATAATCCTAAGAATTTAAGTTTCACAGAATTAGAAGCTGCCTTTCTACCAAGAGCTCTAGATGATGTAGATGCTGCAATAATCAATGGTAATTATGCCCTAGAAGCAGGTCTTAATCCTCTACAGGATGGCTTATTAATAGAAGATGGAGATTCACCTTATGCCAATCTAATAGCTGTAAGAAAGGGTGAAGAAGGCCAAGAAAGATTCTCCAAACTCTTAAAGGCCCTTCAATCTGATAGGGTAAAAATCTTTATAGAAGAAAATTATGAGGGAGCTGTTGTACCAGCTTTCTAATGCAAAAAAAGCTGAAAATCATTTATAGATTTTCAGCTTTTTATATTTTAAAATTATATGGTCCATTCACCGTGACTTATTCCTACTAGATGCCATACTCCTAAATGTTCTTCAAATATAAGCCTTAAGCTAGACCAATCCAAACCTTCATATTGGGGATCAAAACCTGTAAAGTGAAACTCAATATACTCTCCATTAGGATATATATCCTCTACATTGTCTAACATGTTGCCAACTTGTATAGCTGTGTTATTTCCTATTATATGGGGATAATAGTAGTCTGCATCGTATATAAATCTATCATAATAATCTTGAAAGTTCATTTCAATAGGATCTCCTGTCCCATCAAAGCTTCCCCAAGTATATAGGTTTGTATCCTGATTTAATCCTGCCACCTGGCCTGGAATAAAGACCTGATCATTGACCTCATCTATATAGAAATAAGGGCTAAATCTAAGACCCTTGTCAGGATGAACATAGGCTGCCAATTCATCCATTTGATTGTCCTTTATAAGCTCCATAATCTCTAGGGATAATTGGATTGGAGTCATATTTGGATCTGGTATATTTACCATAGAGCCCTGGGATAATTCTTCATTTTCTTCTTTTAAATCTTCTATTTCAAGATTAAGATTTTGAATTTCTTCTTCCAGTTCTTCTTTTTCTTCTTTTAAGCTTTCTAATTCTAGCTCTACTCCTTCTAAATCACTATTATCTACTGCACCAGTATCCTCATCCTCATTATTGGTACATCCAATGACAACTAGGGATACAAGCATAAGCACTGACACTAAAATAGCTATTTTCTTATTCATCTCTATTCCCTCCTTTACTTCTTATATAAATATATACCCCCTAAGGAGCTATTCTAATTTAAAAGATAAAAAAAGATATAGGAAGTCTAGTAAATTATACTATCTCTCCCATATCCCTTATATTATTTACTAACAGTCTCTTCTTCAAATTCTCTGGCCTTTATTTCTGCATTCTCATATATTTCCCTTGGATAGTCTAGATACTTTAATATAGCTATGGCATTTCTAGTCTTTGAAGGTCCTTTTCTTAGTTGGTAATCAAATTTAATATCCCTATCCTCTATAGTTTCCTTAAAGTGATAATTTCCATATTTATCATCTACTAGATTTGTAAGTTCTAAATCATGGGTAGCCGCTATAACAAGGGAGTTCCTATCCATCATATAATTCAATACTTCCAGGGCCATATTGATTCTTTCCGTAGTATTGGTACCCCTAAATATTTCATCTAGAATACATAGGACAGGATAATTTTCCTCTAGACTGTCTATTATTCTCTTCAAAGATTTAGCCTCTGACATAAAATAGCTATCTCCCTTAACTATGCTATCAGTGGTACCTATGGAACTTAAGAGTTTAAAGTAAGAACTTGTGTAAGTCTTAGCCAGTGTAAAGTATAGGCTTTGAGCAAGGATTACATTTATTCCTATGGCCCTTAAAAATGTGGACTTGCCTGAAGCATTGGATCCAGTCACCAGGGCTCCTTGTCCATCTAAACTAAAGCTATAGGGAACTGGCTCTTCCAAAAGGGGATGATATAAATCTTCTGCCTGTAAATAAGCCCTATCCCCCTTCTCCAAAACCGGCCTAGTGAAATGATCTAAACTGCTCTTATAGGAAGCTATGGCTATGTAAAAATCTATTTCTCCTATAGCCCTATAAAGCTGGAACATATCCTCCCTAAACTCATTCATCTGATCCACTGCCTTATAAAAGATCTTGGGCTCCTTTAACATGACCATATTATAATAGTGTATGAGTATTTGAAATTCTGATGTTGATTCCTCATTAACACTTAGTTTAAATATATTTTTCCTAAGGGCCCTGGTCTTTTTTAATAAGTATTTAATATCTTCTACTTTTGTGTCTAGGCCTTCAGTGTTTATCTTGCTAATCTTCTCAGCAGCCAGGATAAGTCTTCCCAGATACTGGAAGCTTTCCATCTCCTTAAAGACCTGTCTCTTGTTTCTTTGGTAGACTAGATTGTTTACAACTAGTAGGATTACTAGGAGAATAAAGGAAACTGTCCTATTAATAAAAAAACCTAGTAGGATTATAAAGGGTATATAGGAAAGCATTGTATATATGGGAAGCAGATTCCTTCCCACTTCAATTCCCTTAGAAAAATAATCAAATATATGCGCCCCTTCTTCCTTGCCAAGGACAGCAAGGGGGTATTGAATTTCCTGAGCTATATCCTTGTTTTCCATATAGAGATTTATTTTCCTATCCCTATCCTTTAATATATCCTCATTAAAGACAGGTCTTCTCATTATGTCATATAAGTACTGCATGCCTGGAAGGGATTTGGAATGGTCCATCTTCTTAAATACCTGGTCCATGTTAAAGTCTCTCCAGCTAATATCATCAAGGAAGAAACTTAGGTCTCTTTCTTCTTTATTATAGTGGAATAACTTCTTCATATCTAAAGAAGACCTAGATTCTAAGTGTTCCTCTCCCCACTTGGCCCTTATATTTGCTACATACATTTCTCTTTCCTTCTTCTTATTCCAGCGATTTACAAGGTAGAGGGCTAGAAATGAAAAGATTGAAAGGCCAAAATATCCATAGGATATTTCAAATCCTAATAATATTCCCATTATTATACCTATAGAAAGCACTAGATCTATTAAGCTCTTCCTGTCATTTTTTATCACCCTATCACCCTTTTCTTTAGTATTATTTCTTTTTTATTTTATAGTTCCTTCATACTTTCAATAGCACTTGTAATAGGAGGAACTACTTGTTTCTTTCTTGAAAGAACTCCCTTGGAATAAAATGAATCATCTCCTGTAGCAACTCCCAGGGCCTCTCCTATAAGATCCTTATACTCTCCTACTACTATCATTTCAGAAGCTTCCTTGAATATGTCCGTAAGCATTAGAATAAAGCTAACATAGCCCTCTTCTTTTCTCTTTTTCTCCATTAATTCCAAGAGCTCTGCCTTCATAGCATTTAAACTTGATGGATCCATGGTATAGACCTGGGCTATGGCTATGGGATCTTCATCTATGGTAAAGACTTTGAAATCTTCCTTTAATAGCTCTTCAGGACTTTTGCCTTCCAAGGATGTACCCTCTTTAAACATTTCCATTGCAAATTTGTCTACATCAATATCCGCTATTTTCTCTAGTCTCTTTAAGATTATCCTATCTGTATTTGTAGAGGTAGGAGATTTAAAAAGAAGAGTGTCTGAAATAATAGCTGCTGCAAGTATGCCTGCTATCTTCTTGGAAGGTCTTCTTCCATTTTCAAAGAATATGGAGGCTATAATAGTTGCAGTGCTACCCACAGGTTCATTCCTAAAGTATATAGGGTTTCCCGTAAATACATCAGCTACCCTATGGTGGTCTATTATTTCTAATATCTCCGCATCCTCTAAGCCATCTACTGACTGCCTTCTTTCATTGTGATCTACTAGGATTACCTTTTTCTTTATACTGGAAATTAAGTGATATCTGGAAATCAATCCTATAACATTATTGTTTAAATCCACTACAGGATAGGACCTGTATCTGGTTTGACTCATCTTGCTTCTTACATCTTCTACCAAATCATCCAAATCAAAGGTAACCAGGTTGTTCCTAGTCATTACATAGGCTACTGGAACCGACTGGATTATCAGTCTAGAACTAGTAAAGGTATCGTGGGGTGTAGTTATAAGGGATATGTCTTTTTCCTTGGCAAGTTCTATAATCTCCTCTTTGACTTCTCCGTCTCCTGTAACAATCATTAGGGATACATCCTTGTTTAGGGCAAATTCCTGGGCATCTTCCCTATCTCCAACTATAACCACATCATCTTTTTCAATATATCTTTCCATCGTTTCTTTTTTCATAGAAAGAGTTAGGAGCTTGCCTCTAAATTTCTTAATTGTCTTTGAAACATATACTGGAGTCCCAGAAAGTGTATCTATAATATTATCTATGGGAGTATCTGATTTATTGATTATATTGTTGTCCCACACATCCATATAGCTGCTAATAATATCAGACACAGTAACTATGCCAGATAGCTTTTCATTTTCATCTACTATAGCCAGGCTATTGAGCCCATTTTTCTTCATAAGATCAAGGGCCATGCCTAGGGATATATCTGAAGTAATAGGGGCTATCTTATCAAAATCCAAATCATCCACACTAAGTCTTAGGGTTTCTAAGAGCATAGGATCCTCAATATCAAAGTAATCTAAGATAAATCTAGTTTCCCTATTTATAGCTCCCAGTCTTACGGGGATATGGTTTTCTTCTCCAATATTATTTTTATAATCTGCATAGGCTATGGCAGAACATATAGAATCTGAATCTGGGTTTTTGTGCCCGGTTATAAATACCTTTTTTTTCATCTTTGCCATCCTTTCTCAAGCTTTATTTGTCATTTAACTCAATTACTATTATCTCAGGCCTATTAAAGATCCTTATAGGTACTATACTGTTTCCTAGGCCTCTAGATACCACCAGGGTAGAATCTCCTATTCTGTGGGAGCCTTCTGTATAGTCTGGAAAGAAACCTTGATTTGGAGCTATTAGTCCTCCTATAAAGGGTATCCTAAACTGACCTCCATGGGCATGGCCTGAAAAGATTAGATCAATCTTGTCTTCTGCATAAATAGAGAAGAGCTCCGGCCTGTGAGAAAGAAGGATTTGAAACTTGTCCTCCTCTGCCATAATCTTTAAAGCTTCCTCTAATTCCCTGAAGTTTTCTCCATCCATCCAGTCATAGGCATAAAAACCTGGGTCTAGAAGACCTAGCATCTCTATAGTAGAAGTTCCTATTTCTATTGGCACTTTTTCATTGTCTAAAACTACTACTCCTGCATCTATTAATCTTTCTCTTATATTTTCATAATCTCCCGACCAGGCCTCATGATTACCTGAGGCGTAGTATACCTGTCCAATATCCATGGCCCCATGGATAAAGACCATGGCAACATCAAGGTCATATCTTCTCCTGTCTATTAGGTCCCCTGTGATTACAATTATATCTGGTTTTTCCTCTCTGATCTTCCTTAAGAGTCTTTCCTGATCCTTGCCAAAACTTTTATTATGCAGGTCTGATATGTGCACTATCCTGTATGCCTTAAATTCCTCTGGGAGCTTTGAACTCTTGTAGCCTATCCTGCTTACTACTATATGATTGTTTTGCCATAGGAAAAAAAGACTCATCCCTAGACCTATTAGTATTATCCACATTAGCAATTTTTTTCTCCCTCTTTTCAAAATTTACACTCCCAATTCATTTATAAGTTATGACCATTATAACATCTTATAGGGCCTATTTATAGAAAAAATAAAAAAGGGACTGGATATTTCCTATCCAATCCTCTTTTCCTTGTCTGTAAGGTCAAAAGCTTCTCCTACAGCTTGAATTACTTGCTCTTGTTTGTCATTATTTATCATCCAAGTTATTCTAGTTTCCGATGTTGTTATCATCTTTATTTCAATATTATCTTCTGCCATAAGTTCAAATATCTTTCCTGCCACGCCTAGGTTGGTCTTTATTCCCAGACCTACCACAGAAATCTTTGCTATATCTTCATTTATATGCCATTCTACAAGATTGTCTTCTTCCTTTAATTGCTTTAAAATATCAACAGCAGTATCCTTATCCTCTTTTTTGATACTAAAGCTTACATTCATCTTGTTTTCCTTAGTTATCATTTGAGATATCATGTCTACGCTTATATTGCTTTTTCCTATTTTTAAAAATAAATTAGACAAAGTTTTACTGGCAGATGGTAAGTTTGAAACAGTTATTTGGATGTCATTTAAACTTACTGTCATTCCTGTTACAATTGTATCTTCTATTTCTACCATCTCCTTATTAGTAATTATAGTGCCCTTGGCATCAGAAAATGTGGAGCATATATATATGGGAAGATTATATCTCTTTGCCAGAACAATGGATCTAAAATTCATTACCTTAGAGCCAAGATCTGCTAGGTCAATCATATCCTCATAGCTAATAAAGTCTAGTTTTTTAGCTCCCAGTAGTCTTTTAGGATCAACTGCATATATTCCTTCTACATCAGTGTAGACCTGGCATTTGCCTTGAAGTTTTACTGCAAGGGCTACAGCTGAAGTATCGCTTCCTCCCCTTCCCAGGGTTGTATAATCTCCATTATCACAAACCCCCTGAAAACCTGCCACTATTACAATCCTACCCTGATCCAAATTTTCTAGTATCTTCCTAGTATCTATATCCTTAATCTTTGCCCCTTGATAAATATTGCTAGTCCTTATATTTAGTTGGGCTCCAGTAAAGGAAATTGCCTCATAGCCCTTCTCTATTAGGGCCATGGCAAGTAGAGATATGGTAACCTGTTCTCCTGTACTTAGGAGCATATCCATTTCTCTTGGACTTGGCTTTTTAGAAATTTCCCTAGCCATGTCTATCATCACATTGGTACTGTCTCCCATTGCAGATAATACTACAACAATTTTCTTATTCTTCTCATAGGTTTTTATTATTTTGTCAGCTACCATCTTTATTTTTTCCACTGTGCTGACAGATGAGCCTCCATATTTTTGAACAATGATTTCCATTACAATACAACTCCACTCTAATTAGTCTGCCTATAAATTTAATACGTCCTTCATATTATACAGACCTGGCTCTTTTTTTGCAAGAAACTTTGCTGCACTTATAGCTCCATCAGCAAAAACACCTCTGTCATAGGCTTCATGACTAATCTTTATACTTTCCAACTCATTTATAAAGTTTGCTTCATGCTTGCCAACTATATTGCCTCCACGAATAGCATGGATGCCTATTTCTCCTTCTTCTCTCTTGCATTGTCCCTCTCTTCCAAATTGATGCTTTCTCTCTTCTCCAAGACCCTTCTCAATGGACTCTACTATGGTCTTCGCACTGCCTGAAGGAGCATCTTTTTTCCTATTGTGATGGGATTCCACCACCTCTATATCCGCCTTATCCTTTAATACAGATGCAGCTTGTTCAACCAGAGAAAATAAGAGATTCATACCCAAGGACATATTTGTAGCCTTTAGTACTGCTAGTTCCTTAGACAGGTCTTCTATTTTCTTAAGCTCTTCATTACTATAGCCTGTAGTTCCTATTAAAACAGCTGCAGAGTTTTCCCTCGCTGTTTTAATTATACTATCCAAGGATGATGGATGAGAAAAATCTATTATTATATCGTATTTCTCAGAACTTTCTTCCCTAAAGTCTATATCTCTACCATGAACTAATTTAAAGTAATCATCTTTCTCCGCTAATTCTCTTATTATATTCCCCATATAACCCTTTATTCCATATATTAATATATTCATAGCATTTCTCCTAAAGCATATTTTTGTTTTTCATTTCATCTAGTAAAAGATCTAAATTTTTCTTTTCCATAGAAGTCAATGGAAGTCTTAGATTGTTTTCTATATGACCCATCTCAGCTAAGGCTGCCTTAACTGGTATAGGGTTAACTTCAATAAATAATAGGTCTATAAGCTTCTTGTATTCAAGTTGCAGTCTTAGAGATTCCTTGGCATCTCCGTCCATAAAGGCCTGGCACATAGCCTGGATTTCCTTAGGGATGATATTGGCAGCTACTGATATTACTCCGTCTCCACCACTTGCATATAAAGATACAATTTGATCATCATTACCTGAATATATCTTAAAGTCTTCATCTACATTTCTTCTTATTTCTAAAACCTGATTTAAATTTCCACTTGCTTCCTTAATCCCCACTATATTTTCTACTCTACTAAGTTCTATTGTAGTCTCTGCATCAATATTCATAGCTGTTCTTGAAGGAACATTATAAAGAATAATTGGAAGCTTAGTAGACTTAGCCACCTTTGTGAAATGTTCTATTAGTCCCTTTTGTGTAGCCTTATTATAATATGGTGTAACTAGCAATAAGCCATCTGCTCCTAGTCTTTCTGCCTGTTCAGCATTTTCTAAAGTAGTCCTTGTATCGTTAGTTCCTATACCAATAATAATTGGAACCCTTCCATCTGTTTTTTCTACTGCTATCTTTATAAGTTCTTCTTTTTCTTCCTTACTTTGAGTAGTTGCTTCTCCTGTTGTACCTAATACTATTAATGCCTGGGTGTCATTTTCAAGATGAAAGTCAATTAAATTTTTAAATGAACTATAATCAATCTCTTCACCCTTAAAAGGTGTAACTATAGCAACTCCTGATCCTTTAAACATACTAACACATCCTTTTTTTATTTTTGTTTTAATCCCAGCTAAAACTAGGATTTAATCTTTCCAATCTAGATTATTATAAAATAGGACCTGAGTTTACTCAGATCCTAATATAAATATTAGTCACTTAACTATTCTTTTACCCAAACTCCCTATCTTTCACCAGGGAATTTTCCAAATATTGGAAGAATTAATTATGTATAAGTTTATTGTAAAAAACAGTATTTGTCAAGACTCTTAAGAGTACTCCTTAGAGCTAATTCCTATATAAATAGATAATTGCAAACTAATATGATAAAATATTTACTATATTGAAAATGGAGGTAAAAAGATGAAGAATAAAACGAGAATTGGAATAGTAGGATATGGAAATTTGGGAAGGGGCGTTGAAGCTTGCCTGGCCCAGACAAGTGACTTAGAACTTGTGGCTATCTTTACTAGACGAGATCCTCTTTCCTTAAATACAAAATCAAAGGTAGAGACTATAGATAAGATTGAAGATTACAAGGATCTTATTGATGTAATGATCCTATGTGGAGGATCTGCCAATGACCTTGACAGTCAGGCTCCAGAAATAGGAAGAAATTTTAATATAGTAGATGCCTTTGACAATCATGACAGGATACCTGAATATTACGATCTTTTAAATAAGGTATCTAAGAAGAGCAATAAGATCAGTCTTATAGCAACTGGTTGGGATCCAGGTTTATTTTCCCTAAATAGGGTCCTCTTAGAATCAGTCCTACCAGAGGGTCATACCTATACTTTCTGGGGCCAGGGCCTTAGCCAAGGACATTCAGATGCCATAAGAAGATTAGATGGGGTAAGGTATGGAGTTCAGTATACCATTCCAAGCCAGGAGGCCATAGAAAGAGTTCGCCAGGGAACAAATCCAGACATAGCCACTCGGGATAGGCATGACAGGATATGCTATGTAGTCCCAGAAGAGGGTGCAGATATAGATCTTATAGAAGACAGTATTGTAAATATGCCTAATTACTTTAAGCCCTATAAGACCAAGGTCCACTTTATAACAGAGGATATCTATGAAAAAGAACATCAGGGCATGCCCCATGGAGGTTTTGTAATAAGAACTGGAAATAGTGCAAATGCAAACAAACAGAGGATAGAGTTTTCCTTAAATTTAGAAAGCAATCCAGAATTCACTGCCAGTGTACTAGTTGCCTATGCCAGGGCAGTGGCTAAGATTTATAGGGAGGGAAGGACAGGCGCCCTTACAGTATTTGATATTCCTATTTCCTATCTATCAGAAAAATCAGGGGAAGAACTTAGAAGAGATTATCTTTAGTTATTTCAAATCTCTTGGAACAGTGATATACTAAGGGTAAAAGAGAAAGGGAGTTGGTATAAATGTCAATTGTTTTTAGACCTGAAATAGCAGATTTAAGTGCCTATGAACCGGGTAAACCTATTGAGGATGTAATGAGAGAGTACAATTTGGACAAGGTAGTAAAGCTTGCATCAAATGAAAATCCCCTAGGATTTTCTCCTAAGGTTAGGGAGGCTATAGTAGATAATATAGATACATTAGCCCTGTATCCTGATGGAAATTCAACTGATTTAAAGAAAGCCCTATCGGAATTTTTAAAGCTTCCAGTAGATAATATTCTACCAAGCAGTGGATCTGATGAAATGATAGATTTAATTTCCAAGGCCTATATTAATCCTGGTGATGAAATACTTATGGCAGATATTACATTTCCTAGATATATACAAACTGCTACTATAATGGGTGGAGAACCTGTAATAGTGCCTTTAAAGGACTTTGCCTTTGACCTAGATGCAATGCTAGATAAGATCACAGATAAGACTAAAATTGTTTGGTTCTGTAATCCAAACAACCCAACAGGAACTATGACTTCAAGAGAAGATTTTATAGATTTCTTAAAGAAGATTCCTAAGGATGTACTTGTAGTATCTGATGAGGCCTATAGGGAATACGTAACTCGTGAAGACTTTCCCTTTGATACCCACGAACTTATAAAAGACCATGAAAATCTTCTTGTAATGAGAACCTTCTCCAAGGCCTACGGACTTGCTGGAATAAGGGTTGGATATACTCTAGGAAATGCTGAGATTCTTGATTATATAAACAAGGTAAGGGGACCTTTTAATGTGAATTCCTTGGGACAAGTAGCTGCTATAGCTGCCCTTAAGGACCAGGACTTCTTAAAGAAAGCCTATAGATCAAATCTCCAAGGCAAGGAATACCTATATGAGGAATTTGATAAATTAGGCTTCCCCTATGCAGCCTCTGAAACCAATCATATCTTTGTAGATATAAAAGAAAATGGTAGGGATATGTTTGTAGAACTACAAAAAAGAGGAGTAATCATAAGACCTATGGCAGGAAACTTTATAAGAGTTTCTATAGGAACTATGGAGGAAAACAAGTTCTTCCTTGAAAAATTCAAAGAAGTATTGGATTTAAAATAAAATAATTCTATAATTAAAAACTCTTTTAGCCTAATAAAAAATATTGGCTAAAAGAGTTTTATTTTTTTAAATATGGGTAAGTCTTTCCTATAGGGAAGATTAATTAATAAAGAATTTCATAATATAAGATCAAAAAATTATAAGCCCTTACCCCTTAATTAAAGCGGGAAAAACATTATGTTTTTCCCGCTTACATATTTTAAAATTCCCCTTTTAAACTTTCAACTTCTTATAATCAAATATCACTTCTTCCCCATCATTAATGCTTATACAAGGGATTCCTACAATTCCTATTTCTTTAATAGGGATAAAGGCCTGGTGATGATCCCTATACTCTAAATACCTCTTCAAACTTCCCATGCTTGATGTTATATCCACGTATTCATATTCAATATTATTCTCCGAAAGATACTCTTTCGCCGGATCACAGTCTGGTCAGTGTTTACTTCCAAATACTATTATTTTTTTCATCCTTAACCCTCCCTATTTTTTAATTAAGCCTCTTTTTTCAGCATCCTCTACTATATGCTTCATATATTCCCATAGCTTGTCTGAGGATTTTTCTACTGGGGCTATTCTTTCATATATTTTTTCCTTGGGAACATTAAATTTACTCCAGGTTCCTCCATTATTGTGGTAATTGCTTAACATAGGCTGAACCCTATCCAGGCTTGCAGCAAATAAGGCTTCAGGGCTTTCCATAGCTTCAAATTCATCCCATAGGTCTCTAAGTTCTTTACCCTTATCCTTTTCCAGCATGCCGTATATCTTATCTGCAGCTTCTAATTCTCTCTTCTTCTTATCCTGCTTGGCCACTTCATCATAGCAAAAGGTATCCCCTGCATATAATTCTACAAGATCATGAATTAAAAGCATCTTAATAACCTTGAGTATATCTACATCTTCATTGGCATATTCTTCTAAGACTACAGCCATCAAGGCTATGTGCCAGGAATGCTCTGCATCATTTTCCCTTCTATCCACTCCTATTACACTAGTCTGCCTAAAAATATTTTTCATATTGTCTATTTCCACTATAAAATCAATATCTTTTAGCAATCTACTACTTATCACAGAATCATCTCCTATTTCTATAAGTCCTCTACAAAGTTATTATAACACAGAAAATTAAAATAACTCTATGGATTTATGTTTTTTTAGACTTTTCTTGGGTATGTATTAGAGGAGAGAAGAATATATCTTATGAGGAGGATATTTATGGATAAGGACAAGAGAAATTTAAATAAAAATGAAAATGAAAAGAGCCCTAAAACTGGCGCTTACAAAGGTGAAAAAGATTCTAAACTTGAAAACACACAAACCGATGTTTACCATGATACGGAATGTAAAAAAGAAGGATCAAATGTTGCAGTACCAACTGAAGAAGCAGTAGAAGATGCAAAAGAATGGGTAGACGATGTAAATAGAAGGTAGCTCTTAGAGCTACCTCTTTTTTTGTCTATTTTTATATATCAACTTTCTTTTCCAATAAATAACCAGTTCCCAAAAATCCTCCCACTATTACTAATATCTGAAATAGGTTCCCAAATATATTTAAGTAGGGTCTAAAGTTTGGTCCCATTATAATCATTGATCCCATATTATTCATGGAATTTGGATTTAGGAGGTTGAGGTCATAAATATGTTTTATTTCAAAACCGCTAAAGCTAAAGTAGTATGGAAGCAGTTCTCCTATCTTTAAGCTTAAATATGAGAAAAGCATATTTAGGACTATAAATACTATAAACCATATACCACCAATTTTCTTATTTCTTATACTTACCCTGCTTAGGGTAATGGAAAAGTATATTAAGATAAGAGTTACGGCTGTAGATAAGATGCCCGTAAGGCCTAGGGTTATAATACCTGAATTCAAGTTTTGTCCTATTATTTCTATAAGATACTTCCAATCATTGCCAAATAAAATTAGTGCTAGAACCATATTATAAATCACCATTCCAGCCCCAAGTACAAAGTACCAAAGCATTGATACTAAAAGCTTTGAACCAAGTATCTGATTACCTGTAAGGGGAAGAGTAAAGGTCAGGTAGCCTCTGTTTTCATATAATTCCTTTCTAAAGGATCCTATTATATAGAAAAAGGCAGTTATATAGGCCCCAAATATAACAAGAGCTGCTGTCATTACTAGTAAAATCTGAAATCCTGTACTATTATCATAGGTTACAGATCCATCCATTTGATTAATTTCATAAACTTGATTTAAGGCATTCATTTGTATAACTGTGGATGCTATTAAAACAACTATTAAAATTCCCAGTATAAACTTGTAAGTTCCTTTTATTTCATACTTCATATATTTTTTCATTTTTTATCCCTCCTATTCAGCAAATATTTCTTTATAGAGATCATCTATTTGCATTTGTCTTTCTTCTCTTAATTCTTCTGCATCTCCCTGTAGGTAAATCTCCCCATCTTTTAAGAATATTACATGATCAAATACTGCTTCTATATCCCTTACCAAGTGGGTAGTTATAATCATTGTACTTTCCTCATTGTAATTTTTTATTATTGCATCTAAGATCTGGTCCCTTGCCACTGGATCTACTCCTGCTATAGGCTCATCCAATACATAGAGCTTGGCCCTTCTAGCTAGAACTAAAGTTAGGTTTAGTTTTTCATTCATTCCCTTGGAGAGAGAACTTATCTTTGCCCCTTTGTCTAGTTTCATAAAGGATAAAAGTTCATAGGCCTTGTCCTCATCGAAGTCTTCATAAAAGTCCTTAAAAAATTCAATAGCCTCTTCTATCTTCATCCATTCATAGAGAAAGTTCCTATCTGGTAAATAGGACACTATAGATTTTGTGTAGACTCCTGGCTCATGCCCATCTATTAGGACCTCTCCCTTAGTAGATCTTAGTATTCCCGTTAATATCTTTATTAAAGTAGTTTTTCCACTTCCATTTGGTCCAAGGACTCCTATTACCTTGCCCTTTGGCAGATTAACTGTTAGATCATTTACTGCTTTTTTATTTAAATAGGATTTTGTAAGATTCTTTATTTCTACTATATTTTCCATTTCTAAACCTCCTCCATCTTCTTATCTATAATATCTATTATCTCTTCCTTTTTAAAGCCTATTGCATTCATATTTGAAATAAAAGTTCTGACTATGTCTTCAGCCATGGTCTTTTTAAGACCTACTAAAGTCTCCTTATCCTCTGTGACAAAGGTCCCCATGCCTCTTTTAGTATAGACCAGGTCCTCCCTTTCCAATTCTGCATAAGCTCTTTGAACTGTATTTGGATTTGTCTTAAGTTCTGTTGATAATTCCCTCACTGATGTCAATTTGTCTCCCTCCCTTAATTCTCCTGCTGCAACTTTCTTTTTAATTAAATTACTTATCTGTAGATATATAGGCAAATTGTCCTTAAACTTCATCTTTTCACCTCCATTTTCTCTTACAAAGCAAAAGCCTTCTCTTTAAAACTCCTCTTGTGCTAGTGTATTAATTATATAGTACACCCTTACACTAGTATTGTCAAGTAAATTTTTAAATTTATATTATTATTAAAAAGAGATTAAGATATTATGGAAAAATAATATCTTAATCTCTTTTTATATAGCTTTAATTATATTAGACTTGATAATACTTTAATATTTTTAACTTTATATAGTCATTTTATTGGATCTATTTAGTCTGGCTTAAGTCCTTAGACTTGTCTTCACAAACTTTCATGGCTTCTATAATAGCTGTTCTAAATCCTTTTTCTTCTAATTTGGCCACAGCCTCTATAGTTGTTCCTCCTGGTGAACACACATTGTCCTTTAAAGCTCCTGGATGAAGACCAGTTTCCAGTACCATTTTTGCTGATCCAAGAACTGCCTGGGCTGCTAACCTATAGGCCTTGTCCCTAGGGATTCCTCCCCTTACTCCTCCATCTGCCATAGCTTCTATTAGCATGTATATATAGGCTGGTGAGGATCCTGCTATTGCTGTAAAGGCATCCATAAGGCTTTCATCCAGTTCCTCTACCTGTCCAAAGCTCTTAAAAATCTTAAGGACTTCTTCCCTGCCTTCCTCTCCTATCTTGTCATCAAAGCTTATTGCAGTCATGCCTTCTCCTACAAGGGCTGGAGTATTGGGCATGGTCTTTACTACTATTTGCTCTTCCCCAAGCTTGCTCTTTACATAGTCTATGCTTATACCTGCTGCAATTATAATCACTACAGTGTGCTTACTTATAGAGTCTCTTATCTCTTCTAAAATATCTTCATACATATAGGGTTTTACTCCCAGTACTAAGTAATCTGAAAGCTCAGCTATTTTCTTATTATCCATTTCTGTTTCTATCTTATATTTTTTTTCTATTTTTTCCAGGCTCTCCTTGGTTTTTGTAGAAGCTAAAATCCATTTAGGCTCTAGTGTTCCAGATCCTATAAGCCCCCCTATCATAGCCCCTGACATATTTCCTGCTCCTATAAATCCAATTCTCTTCTTCAAATTTCATCCCTCCATATTTACTTATACCCCTTATATATATTTATAAGATAGAATCATTAAAATTCTCCACATATTACATGGATACAAGATTTTGTTTGACTAGTCTCTCATATATTCATATAATTAGCTTAAGAAGTTCTTTGTATATTCTGAATTCTTTTTAAGGAGCTGAAGATTATGAAAAAAACAAACTTATATATTTTACTTATTCTAGTATTAATCATCTCTCTAGTTTCTTATAGCCTTAAGGATAGAGTAGATGTATCTCAAACCGTATTGGATTTTCAAAACTTCTTATATTCCTATGATGATTTTGATGATGAGCTTCCTGTATATTTTCCTGACAATCCCTGTGAAAATACTGGAGAAGCTATTTCTATAAGCAAGGAAGAGGCTGGGGAAGATATAGAAAATCTATTTAGTCTCTTAAAGTATGGATATTCAGCCTATGGCTTTTTTGGAGGAGATCCTGTCTTTGATCTTGCTCGGGAAAATATGATAGCTGATATTAATAGCTTAGAATATGATTATATTAATAAAAATACCCTAACTAATATTATTAGCAGCAATTTAGACTTTATACAGGATTCTCATTTTTCTGTAGGCAGTGAAAGACTCTGTGATTATACCAGATACTTTAGTAGCAAGACCCATATATTCTATAAAGATTTTAAGGGATATTACACCTATATAGATGATGAGATTTACTATTTGGATAAGATAAATGATGGAGCTACCTGACCCTATATGAAAAGATCTTTGGATGAAGATGGAAAGAGTATTTATGTTTTAGGAAGTCTATCAAATACTAAGGATGTAAGCATAGCCTTAAAACTTAGCCTTTATTCCCATAATAATCACTTAGAAGATAAGGTCAGCCTCTTTGAATATCTGCCAATCTACAGGCAGGCAGAAACTAGCTATGAATCCTATGATTATCAAGGTGTAAGACTGGTTCAAATCAATTCCTTTTGCAGATTAAGTCCTGAAGATCAGGGCATTGAGAGGATGTTAGAGGAAGCTAAGGAAGTGAGTAAATTAGATAGATTGATCATAGATCTAAGAGGAAACACTGGTGGAAGTATGATAAATATTGAAAAATGGTACCAGGCCTTCACTGGAAAAAAGCTGGAGAAAGATATAGTCCAGTCAGGTCTCTATACAGACACCAGTATAGAAATGTCTAAAAATAAGTTTCAATCTAGGGAAAATGAAAGTGAAGAAATAAAAAGTCTTTGCTTGGACACTATAGATGCCTATGAAGAGTCCAACTATTATCCTGGATGGAGCCCAGTAAAGTTTGGATCCTTCAAGCCTATAGAAAACAATACAGATATTCTTATTTTAGTAGATAAGGATACTTCCTCTGCTGCAGAGTTTTTCCTCCACTATATGAGGAAATTAGATAGGGTAAATGTAATAGGAACTCTTACGAATGGATGCGTACTCACTGGAAACTGCAATTCAGCCTATCTACCTAATTCCAATCTAAAACTTAATATATCCCATAAAATATATATGAGTGAGGATTTAAATTGTATAGATGGCCTAGGCCTTATGCCTGATTATTGGGTAAAGCCAGAAAAGGCCCTGGATAGAGCTATTCAGTTTTTAAAACAAAAATAATACCTAGGTCATCAAGGGACCTAGGTATTTCTATTTCTTTAATTTATTTTACTTGTTTTATTTAATCTGTTGATCCATCCCTTGCCTTCTAGGTTTCTAGTAACCATCATAGCAGCAACTGTGTCTCCAGTAACATTTATCATAGTGGCTGGTGGGTCTACAAGGTATCCTATGGTTGCTATGATAGGAAAGGCTTCCATAGGTAGTCCATATAGGTTTACTATGAGCATTTCTCCTATCAGGCCTCCTCCAGGCACTCCAGACATTACTACTCCACTTAGGATTGATATAAGTATAGCTGTTAGATAGGTTCCAACACCTGCAAAGGGTATATCAAATATACCAAATAAAAATGATATCTTAAGAATTGCAGATAAACAGGATCCATCCATGTGCATTGTAGCACCAATAGGCAGTACAATATCCCTTATATCCTTTGGAACTCCAAGTTTTTCTGTAGTTTCTAAATTCACTGGCAGTGATGCGATACTACTTTGGGTTGCCAGAGATGTTATCACTACTGGGAAGATGTTTTTAAAGTAAAGACTTACTCCCTGCCTGCCTCCAGCATAGTAGGAATACAGTGTAAAGGCTAGGAAAAAGTAAACTATACATATTGGATAATATACTATCATGGCACTGGCATAGGATCCTAATAGCTCTGGCCCAAAATCTCCTATAAGGGCCGCAAAATAAGCTCCCAGTCCAATAGGTGCATAGTACATTATTAGACTAACCATCTTTAAGAAGACCTGGGACAGGGTATTTAATCCGGCTACTATTTTTTCCCCCTTCTCCCCCATAAGACTTACACATATACCAAAGAAAATAGAAAATATTATTAAGGGTAGCATATTTTTCCTAGAGATTAATAGGGGGAAATCTGTTACAGTAACTGCTGCAACTATTTGATCTCCTAAACTTAAATCATCCATAGCTTCCACACTTGGTAGATCAAGATTTAAATTCTCAGCTGGCGGAAATATTTTTACAGTTGTTATCATAATAATTGAAGCTATAATACCTGTTATTACAAAAATCAAAAGCATATGACCTATTATCTTTCCCAGCCTTTTCATATCTACCATGGCAGAAACAGCAGATGTGATTGTTAAAAACACTAGGGGAACAACAATAGTAAACATTAAATTTAGAAAAATGTCTCCTAAGGGTTTTAATACCGTGGCCTTTTCTCCCATTACAAGTCCAATTATACTTCCAAGGATGATGGATCCTAAGAGTATCATTGGAAACCTATAATTTTGCCAAAAAGTCTTTTTTTGCTTTTCCATAATATACCTCCTTTAATCTTGGTCTAATATTTCTTGTCTAAGCTAAGCTCTAGTCTCCAGCTTCTTCACTTTCAAGCTCTAGTTCTCCATCATTTTCTAGCTTTTCTTCTACTACAATAGCCCATGCATACCAATCTCTTGCTGCATCAAGGACTTCTTCTGCCTTGTAGTATCTATTTCTTCCCTTTGATACACCATTCTCATACTTTATTTCTCCAAGATATGGATCATAGGTTTCTAGGAAAATCTGACCATCTACAATCTTATATCCCTTTGCCACTATGAAATGGCCTGAATATGGTGAGTAATAAAGTCCTACACGCTCTTCTTCATTTACAATGTTTTCACTGATTTTTGAAGCATCCAAACATAGGATTGCAATATTACCAGCATCTATGGATTCTAGTAGGGGATCCATCTCAGTGAATTCTACAAATTCTTTTGTATTTTCATGATCATTTAAATACTCAACTATATTATCTGTAAACCACCATCCACCCTCTGGGCGATATGCAGCTCTTGCATCTTCTACTGTCTTATCAAAATCTCTGTCAGCCCACTTTAAGGCCATGGTAACACTGGCAGGACCACAATTGATATTGCTAAATTCTCCTGTATCAGTTTGGGTCATATACCATTCATAGTGCTTATCATTGTGGACACTTTTGCTTTCATTTTGTCCTAGTCCTAATCTTTCAAGCTCCTCTGGGCTTTGAATATTTAATTCTATTTTCTCAGTTTCCCTGGAGGATCTAAATCCTTTTTCCTCTGCCTTTAAACCCTTGTCTATAAATAAGTAAAGTTCATCTTTTTCATCCTCATCTATAGCTGCTTCTACAATCAATTTATTTCTATCTTCAGGGTCAAGCCTTATATTAGTCTTATCCCCTATCTTCTTACCATCAATATCCTGGGCTATAAATATTTTTTTACTTGCACTTTTTTCATCTATAGCTTGGGTAAATCCTAATACTAGCTCAGCTGAAGTCTTACCATCTTCTTCCAAGGTTGATAATTGATAGCTATCTAATACTATTTCTTCATAATTGTTTTTGTCTGCTATATAGTCTTCTATACTAGGCTTAGCAAATATAAGTGCTACTAAGACTATTATGATTACTCCTATGGCTCCTAAAAAATACTTTTGCTTATTGTTTTTTGTCTTTGTCAAATTAATTAACCCCCATCTGATTTTTTTATGTCTAAAAACTCTCCTTTGGCAATATGTACAGCATCGCCTATCATCTTTATATTATAATCCTGGTCTAGTTCTACTCTTATTTTACCACCTTCTGTTTCGACACTTACAACACTATTTAACTTATTTAACTTATTTCCTACAACAACAGTAGAACATGAACCAGTACCACAAGCTAAGGTCCTTCCTGCTCCTCTTTCCCAGGTATATATCTTAATATTTTTCCTATCTAGGATTTCTACAAAATTCACATTGGTCTTTTCTGGAAATAGACTGTGATTTTCAATTTTTTCTCCTATAGAGTCTATATCTATTTGTTTTATATCTTCTATAAATATAACAGTATGGGGAACACCTACCCTTAGGGCAGAAAAAATATAGTCCTCTCCATCTATGTGGATCTTTTCCTCTAGAATTTCTTCTTTTTCCATAGCTATGGGGATTTTGGAATGATGAAACTGAGGAAAACCCATATCTACTCCCATATCTATAATGTTTTCATCCTTATCCCTATTTAAAACAATTTGCTTTATTCCGTCTAAGGTCTCTATGGCCAGGTCCTTCTTTCTAACTATTTCATTGTCATATATGTATTTAGAAAAACACCTAATCCCATTGCCACACATCTCACCCTGGGAGCCATCACTATTATAGTAAAGCATCTTTATATCCCCTATATTACTTTCCTTAACCACCATTGACCCATCCGCACCTATGCCAAAATGCCTATCACAGAGCCTAAGGGCTAGATAGTTATAGTCCTCATCCCCGCTTCCTAGTCTATTTATTATTATAAAATCATTGCCTGCTGCCTGATATTTATCAAATCTCATTTTGGCCCTCCTCTTTGGAAGAATTATGACCCTCTTAATTTAGATTAATAATAGGTTTTTATACATACCTTATTGTATCTATTTACTTGTATCTATGTCAATACTTATTAGCTATTAGATCTATATATATTT
>CAZGQG010000002.1:0-1676 GCA_964527205.1 uncultured Tissierellaceae bacterium
AACATGTTCCACTCAATAACACCAGGTACTCTGTCTCCAATAGTTCCTATAGGTACTATTGTCTTGAAACCATATCCTGTTGAGTCCATTACTGTATGTCTAACACATGCACATGCAGTTGCACCCATTACTATTAGTGTGTCTACTCCTAATTTAACTAAAGTAGTTGCTAAGTGTGTACCAAAGAAGTTACTTGCATATTTCTTAACTATTACTGGCTCTTCTGGTTGTGGGTCTAACTTAGGATCTATTTCCATCCACTCAGTTTCTAATTCTAATGAGTGCATAGGAATTTTTTCGTCCCATCTTGGTAAGTCCCATTGTAATGCACCAGTATATCCTGTAGTTGTATGGAATATAGGTACTCCTGCTTTTCTTCCAGCTTCTAGAACTTTAAGTGCATTTGCACAGATTTCTTCGTTGTTTTCACAAGTAAATGGGTGTCCGTCTGACATCCAAGCTTTTGCCATATCTACTGTAGTAATAGCTGGTGCTTTTCCAAAGCCCATCTTTCTCATGAATCCTCTTTCTTTATAGATCTTAGTAGCTTCTTCAAATGCTTGCTCTAATAAATCTAAATCTATACCGTACTGTCCACCCTTATCCTTATACTGATCACTAGCCTTTACAACCTTGTCTGCATCATCTCTTTTAACCATTGTTCAAAAACCCCTTTCAAAAGTTTATTTTTTTGTATGAACAATTGATATATATTAAATTATTATCAACTGCTCCAATTGCCTATATATAGTTGCAAGTACCGTGCCAAGTCTCAAAGCTTGCAATCAAGACCTTCTAGCTTTATAAAAAATAAAAAACGTTGCATTCTTGCAACGTTTTTCTCCCTTAATGCTCTACCCCTCTAAATCAAGTCATTTCACTTTTGCAACGACTCCCTAGCCCGTTGCATTTTCGCAACGTTATTATCTATTTTATCCAGTATTACCCTGAATTTCTTCAAATTTTATTCCAAATTTCTCTATTTTTCTTGATAATGTTGAATAATGTACTCCCAAAGCCTTGGCTGTTTGCCTAATAGATGTATAATTTTTTAAGGTTCCTTCTATTAAAGTCTTCTCATATAGCTCAGTCATATATTTCAATTTAGAACCTCCATCCTCTATACCCTCTTGAAACTTGCTAGCTATTTGCTCTGTGATTATCCTAGTTGGAAGTTGCTCTACATCTATCTCATCTGTAGTAGTCATTATAAATAGATATTCTATAAGGTTTTCCAACTCCCTAACATTACCTGGCCAAGAATAGGAAGTTAATAAATCTACTGTATCATCTGTTATTGTTACTATTTTCTTATATTTTCTATTTAAGTTACCTAGAAAAAATTCAATAAATTCAACCACATCTTCTGCTCTTTCTCTTAGGGGTGGTATCTTTATTGGAATTACATTTAACCTAAAAAATAAATCTTCCCTGAAATTTCCCTCTTCAATTTCTTCTAGTAGATTTCTATTTGTAGCGGCTAAGATTCTAACATCTATAGGTGTAGGCTTTTCTGCCCCTATTCTAAAGACTTCTCTTTCTTGTATCACTCTTAACAATTTGGATTGTACCTCTAAGGGAAGTTCTCCAATTTCATCAAGAAGTATGGTACCCTCATTTGCCAGTTCGAACATTCCTGGTTTTCCTTCCTTGGATGCTCCAGTAAAGGATCCTTC
>CAZGQG010000002.1:1776-3378 GCA_964527205.1 uncultured Tissierellaceae bacterium
ATATTTCCATTTTCATCTGATATTAAAACACCATCTGAAGAAAAGTCAATAGCGGCTTCTAACTTATCCTTACTTATCACTCTAGTCCCCTCCTTAAGAAGTGAGAAAATAGGCACAACTTAACTGTACCTATCCTAGCTTTCCTGCTACATTTTTCATCATTTTCCTAATTGGTAGGTCATATGGGCATTTACCTTCACATATGCCACATTCTATACAATCTGCTGCATTGATTTTGCTAGCTTGGTATCTTGACTGTGCCCATTCTTGTAGATTATATCTTGAGTAATAGCCTTCAAATAAAAATTGAGTTGGTATATCTATTCCCTGTGGGCATGGAAGACAATATCCGCATCTTCTGCAAAACTCTGTTCCCAGTGTCTTTACTTCTTTGAATAATCTTTCCTCTTCTCCCTTAGTTAAATCTCTTAGCTTAATAGCAACATCTGTGTTTTCTATAACTTGTTCTAAGCTATCCATACCTGGAATAACAACTGTTACATTTGGATTGTTAAGTATAAATCTCAGTGAAAGACTGGCCTCTCTAATAGCTCCCCCTGCTAAAGGCTTCATTACTATTACTCCAATGCCTTTTGCTTTAGCCTTTTTAAAAAGTTCATCTGCTTGTTGTTCTAAAGGATTGTAGGGACATTGTATACTAACAAATTCTCCTAAATCAATAGCCTTATCTAAAAGCTCTGGGCTATGGGAGCTTATGCCTATTTCCCTTATCTTCCCCTGTCTTTTTGCTTCTTTAATAGCCTCTAAGGCTCCACCAATAGAGATTATCTGATCTAATTCATCCATGGTCCTAACATTGTGAAATTGAAAGAGATCTATAGTCTCAATATTTAAATTCTCTAAACTTGTGTTTAATTCTTCAAGTATTCCAGTCCTATCTCTTCTCATGGATTTACTAGCAATGTAAAATTTATCCCGTCCGATTATCTCTAAGGCCTTTCCTATTAACTCCTCAGATTCATTGTAGCCCCTTGCTGTATCTATAAAATTAATACCTCTTTTAGAACATTCTTCTAATATATTAATTGCAGTTTCTTCATCTACTCTTTGAATTGGAATTCCACCAAAGCCAATAGATGACACTTCTAAGTCAGTGTTTCCCAACATTCTCTTTTCCAAAATATCCCCCCTACTAAAGAACCTTTGCCTCTCCCTTATATACAAGACCTGAGGTGCTATCCATTGTTATTATTTTCCCATCTTCTAAAATACTAGTGGCATCCTTAGCTCCTACAATAGTTGGTTTATCTAGATTAAGCCCTACAATGGCTGCATGAGAAGTTAATCCTGCCTCTTCTGTAATTATTGCAGCAGATCTCTGGATATAACTTATCATGTCCCTATCAGTATCTAAGCTTACTATTATATCTCCATCTTGGAATTTTTCTTCTAGGTCCCTTACATTATTAGCTATGCAAACCCTTGCAACTATTGTTTCCTTACCTATACCAGTTCCTCTTACCAGTACTTTCCCTATGGTGTGAACTTTAAGCAGGTTTGTTGATCCTGATGTTCCCACTGGTATGCCTGCAGTAATTACAACCAGGTCTCCTTCTTTTACATAGCCTGCTTCTAAGGCTG
>CAZGQG010000002.1:3478-6426 GCA_964527205.1 uncultured Tissierellaceae bacterium
GCCTTACCTATGGCATTTGTAGTAGTTACATCACTAGTAGCTATATTAGAGTATAGCATTTCATCAAAGTCTAAGGATTCCTCTGTTCTCATCGCAATTCTATACATTGTTTTTACTGCTTCTACAGGATATTTACCTGCTGCTGTTTCTCCTGATAACATTATACAGCTACTTCCATCTATTATTGCATTTGCAATGTCTGTAACCTCTGCCCTTGTAGGTCTTGGGTTTCTCATCATGGAATCTAACATTTGTGTGGCTGTAATCACTGGCTTCCCAGCTATATTTGATTTTTTTATAAGATCTTTCTGTACCATTGGTATTTCTTCAGCATTTACCTCTACTCCCAGGTCTCCTCTAGCTACCATGATTCCATCAGAAGCTGCAAGTATTTCATCTATATTATCTACACCTTCTTGATTTTCTATTTTAGAAACTATTTCAATATAATCTCCACCATTTTCTTCTAGGATCTTTCTTATCTCCAGTACATCCGCAGCTTTTCTTACAAAGCTTGCTGCCACAAAATCAACACCATTTTCTATACCAAATATTATGTCTTTCTTGTCTTTCTCTGTAACTGGGGGTAAGCTGATTTTTACATTGGGGACATTTACTCCCTTGTGATTGGAAAGAGTTCCTCCATTAAGGGCTATTGTTCTAATTTCAGTTTCTTCTTCTATGGCAAGGACTTCAAATTCTACTAGGCCGTCGTCTACTAAAATCTTTCCACCTATATTAAGATCCCCAGGTAGTCCCTTGTATTTTACTGGAGCAAAGTTCCTATCTCCTAGTATGTCCCTGGTAGTAAATGTAATCTTATCTCCCTCTTTTACTTCTAAGGATCCCTCCTTAAAATCACCTAATCTTATTTCTGGTCCCTTTGTATCTACCATAATTCCAATAGGCATTCCTAGTTCTTCTCTTACTTCTTTAATTGTATCTATTCTTGCCTTATGCTCTTCATGATTTCCGTGTGAAAAATTTAATCTGCATACATTTAAACCGCTTTTGAATAGTTCCCTTAATACTTCTTTTGATTCTGATGCAGGTCCTATAGTGCATACAATTTTTGTTTTTTTCATATACATTCACCCCTATCTCTTTATCTTCTATATTGAGAGTATGTTTGCCGTTTCATACATTTCCATGTCAAATTTATTTTCTATGCTCAGGGCTTGGTTTATATCCAGGTCTATTATATCATTGCACTTTATACCTAGGGCCCTAGATACTTTTCCTTCTTTTAAAAGATTTATTGCTCTATTTCCCATTTTACTAGCTATTATTCTATCAAAGGATGTGGGAGTTCCTCCTCTTTGTATATACCCTAATATTGTAACTCTAGTATCTATTCCTGCTTTTTCTTCTATACATTTAGATACTTCATAGGCATTGCCTACTCCCTCTGCCAATATAATTATATGATGTAGCTTGCCCCTATTTTTTCCTTGTAGGGCTTTTTTACATACTGCATCAATATCAAATTTTACTTCAGGAACAATAATGCTTTCTGCTCCTCCTGCCAGGCCTGCATATAGGGCTATATCACCGCAGTCCCTTCCCATAACCTCTATAACATTTGCTCGACCATGGGATGTTGAAGTATCTCTAATTTTTGAAATGGCATCTACAACAGTTTCTACTGCTGTATAAAATCCAATAGTATAGTCTGTATAACCGCAGTCATTGTCAATTGTACAGGGTATACCTATGGTTGCAACTCCAGCCTGGGATAATTCTTGAGCCCCTCTTAAGGTTCCATCTCCTCCAAGAACAATTATAGCATCTATATTATATACATCTATTACATTTAAGGCTTTCTTAAAGCCTTCAGGGGTCATAAACTCATCAGATCTAGCAGATCTAAGTACAGTCCCCCCTCTGTGTATTATGTCTGCTACAGAGGATATCTCCATTTCGTAGATATTTCCCTCCATCAATCCCTTATATCCTTCCTTTATACCTAATACCTTGATACCATTATATATGCCTGATCTTACTACAGCCCTTATGGCTGCATTCATACCAGGTGCATCCCCTCCACTAGTTAATATAGCAACTGTCTTCATAGTATACCCCCTATAATCAATAGATATTTAGCTCTATAATAAACTCTTTTATTTCTTCAGCTTCAATTTCTGGAGCAAGTATCTCGTAGATCTCCTCTTCATCATTGATAATCAGCTCTCTCTTAACTAAAAAACCCTCATCTCTAAGGATTTTTGTAATCCTATCAGCTAACTCTATACTATCAGCCACATAAACCACTGTCCACATATTGACTACCTCCAGCTATTAAATATTGTTTATACTATTTTAACATTTTCCTCACCTAAATAGCTATTTAATTCTTCTATAGAGTTTTTATTTTTAGTATCTATCCACATGCTTCTATCTGCTACTACTGTACTTTTGTCCTTTTCCATATAAACATAGACAGGAGTATTTCCATTGTTTTTCAAGAGTATGGATTTTATTTGTTCAAAGGTATCCTTCTCACTGGTGCTAGTTACTCTTAGGTAGACTTTTTCAGTATTGTAGTCTTCCAAAGTTCCTATTTTTTCTGCTATAAGCTTTGGCTCTTCTACCTCTGATAGGTTTAACTTACCCTGGATTACCACTATATCATCTTCATTTATATACTTATTGTATTTTTCATAGGTCATTGGAAAAACTATACATTCAATGGAACCAACTAAATCTTCCAGAGTGATAAAGGCCATCATATTATTATTTTTTGTAATTTTATTGTTCTTAGATACCACTATTCCTGCAAGTTTTACCCTGCTTCCGTCTCTTACCTTACTTAGATGACCCTCTTCAGGATCCCTGCTATTTAATATATCTATTGTATTCATAGTAGATATTTTTTCTATCTTATCCTTATAAGGTTCTAGGGGGTGTCCCGATACATATATTCCAAGCATCTCCTTTTCCATTGTAAG
>CAZGQG010000002.1:6526-32619 GCA_964527205.1 uncultured Tissierellaceae bacterium
ATTCTCTTTATAAAATCAGTAAAGCTTTTAAATTCACCTGAGCTTCTAGCCCTTACTACAGCTCTAATAAAGTTTTCTCCAACATTTTTTACTGCTGAAAGCCCAAATCTTATTTTATTGTCCTTAACAGTAAATTTTTTATAGGATTTATTTATATCCGGTGAAAGCATTTCTATTTCTAATCTCTTGCATTCCTGTATATATAGGGATACTTGATTTGTATTTCCCATTACAGAAGAAATTAAAGCTGCCATGTATTCTACAGGATAATAGTACTTCAACCATGCAGTTCTATAGGCTACAACTGCATAGGCCGCACTATGGCTCTTGTTAAAGGCATAGTTTGCAAAGTCTATCATCAAATCATATATTTTATTGGCAGATCTTTCATCTACACCATTTCTAATTGCTCCAGCAACTAAGACCTGACCCTCATCATCACAAATACCATGAATAAAGTTTTTTCTTTCTTCCTCCATGACCTTCATATCTTTCTTACCCATAGCCCTACGGACTATATCTGCTCGTCCCATTGAATATCCACCAATGTCTCTTACTATTTGCATAACCTGTTCCTGATATACAATTGATCCATAGGTTACATCCAATATACCTTCTAACTTAGGATGTATATAGGAAATCTTGCTCCTATCGTGCTTACAAGCTACAAAGGTAGGGATTTGATTCATTGGTCCTGGTCTATAGAGGGAGTTAGCTGCTATTAGGTTCTCAAATACATTTGGCTTTAGTTCCTTGAGGAAAGCTCTCATTCCTGGGCTTTCAAATTGAAATATTCCAAGAGTCTCAGCTCTTCCAAACATCTCTAATACATCAATGTCTTCATAATTTATCTTATCAAAATCTATCTCTACACCATGATTGTACTGAACTAGATTTACAGCATCTCTTATAACAGTAAGAGTCCTAAGTCCAAGAAAATCCATCTTTAACAAACCTAATTCTTCTAATTCATTCATATCAAATTGAGTAGTTATGGATTCTCCATTTCTAAGTAGGGGAACATAATCTGTAATCTCTTCCTTAGATATTACTACTCCAGCCGCATGGGTAGAGGTATGTCTAGGTAAACCTTCTACTGCTATGGCAAGATCTATAAGGTTTTTAATATCCTCTTCTTCATCATAGGCTTTCTTTAGGGTATTGTTAACCTCTAGGGCCTTATCTATGGTCATTCCTATAGCAAGGGGTATCTGTTTGGCTATAAAATCAACCTTGCCATAGCTCATATTAATAGCCCTGCCTATATCCCTTATGGCCCCTCTAGCTGCCATTGTTCCAAAGGTAACTATTTGTGCCACTCTGTTTTCCCCATATTTTTGAACTACATAGTCTATTACTTCTTCTCTTCTTTCATAGCAAAAATCTATATCTATATCCGGCATGCTTACTCTTTCTGGATTTAAAAATCTTTCAAATATCAAGCCGTATTCTAAGGGATCTATGTCTATTATTCCCAGGGCGTAGGAAACTATACTGCCTGCAGCTGACCCTCTTCCTGGCCCCACCATAATATCATTGTCCTTTGCATACTTAATAAAATCCCAGACAATTAAAAAATAGTCCACATAACCCATCTCTATAATAGTATTAAATTCATACTTAAATCTTTCATTTATCTCCGGGCTGATTTCTCCGTATCTTTCCTTTAGGCCCTTTAAAACAAGGAACTTAAGATATTCCTTATTGGAAAATCCTGCTGGTACGGTATATTCTGGTAAATGCAAGGTGTCAAAATCTATTTCTACATTACAACGCTCTGCAATTCGGGCTGTGTTTTCCAAAGCCTCTATATCCTGAGGAAATATCTCTGACATTTCTTCAGGAGATTTCAGGTAAAATTCATTGCTAGGAAATTTCATCCTATCCTCTTCATCTACAGTCCTACCTGTTTGAACACAAAGTAAAACGTCATGTACTACAGCATCTTCCTTCTTTAAATAATGTATATCATTTGTAGCTACTAGGGGAATGTCCAGTTTCCTACTGATTTTTCTTAATTCCCTATTGACTATTCTCTGATCATCTTCTTCCATACCAGCATCTTGAAGTTCTAGAAAGAAATTATCCTTACCAAATATATCCTGGTGTAAAAGTGCAATCTCCTCAGCCTTTTCTATATTGTTATTCATAATATGTCTAGGAATCTCTCCTCCCAAACAAGCTGAAAGTGCTATTATTCCCTTGCTATACTTTCTAAGAAGATCATGATCTACTCTAGGCTTATAGTAAAAACCATTTACATAGGCTTCTGAAACTAGTTTCATCAGGTTTTGATAGCCTTCCTGGTTCTCTGCTAGGAGAATCAAGTGATACTGCCTCTTATCCTTAGGCTCCTTATCAGTATACTTATCCATGGCTACATATACTTCTGATCCTAGTATAGGTTTGATTCCATGTTTTTTTGCTTGCTTATAAAACTGAATAACTCCAAACATAGAGCCATGATCAGTAATTGCTATGGAGTCCATGCCTAGTTCCTTGGTTCTTTTTATTAAGTCTTCTATTCTTATTGATCCATCTAATAGACTGTACTCAGTATGTACGTGTAAGTGGGTAAATTTATTTTTATATTCCATTTGTATTCCTTTCTCTTCTTTTAGATACAAATAATTTCCCTTGAGAGGGAAATTATTGTTTAATGACCAAGTTTATCAATTACATTTTCCATTAGTGACAAATCTATAACCCTGAAATCATCTAATACTTTTTCTGTCCAATCTGGGGTTGGCTTATCTGTAATGAATTTTCTTGCTGTTAGTATGCTCTCCTCTATTATTGATAAACCGCTCTCATCTAAATTTCCTTTTTTATTTGACATGATAATACTTTTGTAAGGAGTCTCATTAGGTTTAACACTACCTGATAGTGGATGTGTAAGTAGTTCATAGCCTTCATGAACCCTAGTTCTTACAAACTCCAACAACTCTAAATAATCCATATCCTCCTTGTACATTACCTCTCTCTCATCCTTATACTTATCATTAACATAAGGATTGTTTGTTATAATTACCTTAGACATTTCTCTTTCCTCCAATTTCTTCTGCTATTTTTTCTATTTTTCTTAATCTATGATTTACTCCAGATTTACTTACTGGAGGATCTAGCATGCTTCCCAATTCCCTAAGTGTAGAGTCCTTAAATTCAAGCCTTAGTTCTGCCACTTCTCTTAAATTGTCTGGAATATTTTCCAGGCCCTTGTGCTTTTTTATAAGATTAATACTTTCTATTTGTCTCATAGAAGCATTAATTGTCTTGCTAAGATTTGCAGTTTCACAATTAACTAACCTATTTATATTGTTTCTAACATTTTTAAGAACCCTTATATCCTCCAGCTTTAAAAGTGACTGATGGGCTCCTATTATATTTAATAGATCTGCTATCTGTTCACTTTCCTTTATATATACTACATAATTATCTTTTCTAATCACTATTTTGGAATTTAAGCCAAAACTATTTATTAGGTCCCTAAGCTCCCTACTGTGTTCTTCGTTTCCAGTAACAAATTCTAGATGATAGGTTTTCTCTGGATTTGTAATAGATCCTCCACCTAAAAAAGCCCCTCTTATATAGGATCTTTTACAGCATCTCTTCTTTACTAGTGTTTTTGGTATTTTATAATTAGGGTGAAATACATTGTTTTCCTTAGTTATAAAGCCTACATCACTAAGTAGTTTCTTAGATACATCCCTATCATTTATATAGACAAGATAATTATTGTTTTTCTTTAATTGCTTGTTTCTCCTAACCCTAACTTCTATATCTGTATCATATATTTGCTTTATCAGACTAAATATTCTTCTTGCTATAGCAGCATTTTCTGTAGTAAATTTCAAGTTAATATTTTTTAAGCCTGAAAGCTGAATTGTTCCGTTCATCCTTACCAGTGCAGCTAATTCAGTCAAAGGACAACAGTCATCTTCTGAGACTATCCTTGACAGTTCATTTTTTGTATTTGCTGAAAATGACATAGCAACACCTCCTAATCTATAATTTCATCATTTTTAAAGCCTTTAATATTATCCTCTTTTCATCTTTATATCTTGCAATTTCCTTGGCCCTATCCCTATGCACAAAGCTTGCTTCTACAAAGCCCTCACTCTTTTGTGGCAAGCAATTCATACAATTGGCCTTCATAATATACCAGTGAACTGTTTTGTTCACCATCTTGTCTTTCTTTGAGTTCCTATACTTGTAATTGATCATATCTATATATTTAATTATTTCTGCCCTTACATTGCTTTCCTCTAGAACCTCTCTAAGTGCCGCCTCTCTTATAGACTCATCCTTCTCTACTCTTCCCTTAGGTAATACCCAATCACCATTAAATTTCTTTAAAAGCAGTATTGTATTACCAAATATTACAACACCTCCAGAGCTTGTTTCTTCAATCATCAAAACCACTCCCGCTTAATAATCTGATGTTTTTACTCCTATATTAATTATACTATATTTAGAGCATATATGCTAAAGTATTTGTCTTAAAAGTATTTTCAATTGTATCTAATATAGTATATAATGATATTATAACAAGTAAAAGGAGAGATACATTTGGACTATATAATTAAAAACTTAGAAGAACTACTTAATATTCCAAGCCCAACTGGAAACACTGATAGGGCTGTTGAATTTGTAGAAGACAGATTTAAAGAATTAGGAATCCAAACAAGAAGAACCAATAAAGGAGCCCTTATAGCAACTATAGTAGGGGAAAATACTGATAAGGAAGTCACTCTTTCTGGCCATGTAGATACCCTAGGTGGTATGGTTAAGGAAGTTAAATCTAATGGTAAATTGAAAATCACCCAATTAGGTGGCTATGCCTGGAATACTATTGAAGGAGAACATGTAGTTATAGAGACTATGGAAGGCAAAAAATATACAGGAACTATAATGACTACCAAGGCTTCTTCCCATGTACATGGTTCTGAAACAAGTAGCATAGAAAGAAATGCTGAAAATATGGAAATAAGAATTGATGAAAGAGTTAATTCCAAAGAAGACACTTTAAAACTTGGAATTAATGTTGGTGATTTTGTAAGCTTTGACCCAAGAACCCTAGTTACTGATTCAGGCTTTATTAAATCTAGGCATCTAGACGACAAGGCAGGGGTTATATCCATACTTGGCATGGCTAAGCATTTAGTGGAAAACAATCTAAAGCCAAAATATACAACTAACTTTTTTATAACTACCTTTGAAGAAGTTGGACATGGTGCAGCTACATCTATTCCAGAAAAAACTTTTGAATTTCTTGCTATAGATATGGCAGCTCCAGGAGAAGGTCAGACCTCTGATGAGTTCTCAGTAACTATATGTGCAAAGGATAGTTCTGGACCATATGATTATGACTTTAGAAAGAGATTGATCAATCTAGCTAAGAAAGAAGATTTAAGCTACCAAGTAGACATCTATCCATTCTATGGATCTGACGCTTCAGCAGCACTTAGGGCAGGATATGATATAAGAGCAGCTCTAATAGGACCTGGAGTAGATGCAAGCCATAGTTTTGAAAGAATCCATATAGAATCTGTTGAAAACACTATTAAACTTGGAATTGCTTATTTAACTAAGTAAAGTTTTTTTATATGATTTTCCTAAAAATATATGAGGTGATCCTATGAGTGTTAATGAAAAGTTTATAATAAATTTACAAGGAAAGTCATTTGTTACCTACGAGGGACTTCTAGATTTAGCCCATAAAAATGGCCTTAAATCTTTAGAAACCAAGATAATTCAAATCCCTAATGAGGATAATAATATGACTGCAATTTGTATGGCTATAGCTACTACTGAAGACTCAAAATACCAGGATATTGGAGATGCTAGCCCAGCTTCTGTAAATAGGGCACTTGTCCCTCATCTTATAAGAATGGCATCTACTAGGGCTAAGGCTAGGGTTTTAAGAGATTTAACAAATGTAGGTATGACTGCAGTGGAGGAACTATCCGAAGAAAATGATTTGATGGTTGAGGAGAAGAAAGAAAGTCCTCCTAGCAAACAAATCATCCCTCCTAGACAAAGAGAAGTACCTACTCCCAGACAAATTGAAACCTTGAAAAAATTATCTGAACAATTAGATCAAGAAATAAACTATGACAATCTCAATAAAAGATCTGCAGCAAATATGATATCAAGATTAATTGAACAAACAAAAACCAGCTAAATTTAGCTGGTTTTTCCTATATATTCATCTTTGGCTATGGACATGAGGACCTTGCTTAAGAGCATGTTGTCATGTATTGTGTAGCCTTTTTCTATATTTATTAGCTTTTCTCCTATAAGGTGAATACCCTGCTCCCTTAGGATTTCATGATCTCCTCTTTGTATCAAAACAGGCTTTAATCCGTCTTTTATATATTCATTGAATACCCTTATAGGTATTTCTTCTGTGTTTCCTATAACATAATCCAAAAAACCAGGCCTGCTATGCTTGATTATAGCATCTACATGATCGGTTAAACTATATCCATCTGTTTCTCCTGGTTGAGTCATAACATTGGATATATAAACTTTTTTTGCCCCTGAATTATGTATGGTATCTATTATATTATTTACCAACAAATTAGGCATTATACTCGTATATAAGCTTCCTGGTCCAAAGGCTATTATATCTGCCTCTTTTAAGGCTTGTACTGATTCGCTAAGTGGATAGGACATCTTAGGATCCATATAGATATAATCTATTCTGCTACTTGATTTGATTGCATCTATTGGTATTCTAGATTCTCCTACTATGGTCTGTCCGTTTTCTAAAACTGCACATAGTTTTACATTTTCTAGGGTCATGGGAAGGACCTTGCCTGTTATTGCAAGTACATTGCTAGCCTCTCTCACTGCCTTTTCAAAGCTCCCATAGATAGAGTCCATTGCAGCTAGGAATAAATTACCAAAATTCTGCCCCTTTAACATCCCATCTTCAAATCTAAATTCTAGTAATTTTTCCATGGTTGGCTCTGTATTAGCTAGGGCCAAGAGACAGGATCTAATGTCTCCTGGAGGTAGCATACCAAGGTCTTCTCTTAGGACTCCTGAACCTCCACCATCATCTGAAACAGTTACTATGGCTGTAATATTTGCAGTGTAGAACTTAAGACCCCTAAGAAGTATAGATAGCCCCGTTCCACCACCAATGACAACTATTTTTGGCTCTTCTTCTAATTTTAATTTATTTTTCTTTTTATTGTCTTTCATATTTATACACCTATCTTGGTATCCCTATGCTCAACGGAGACCCTATGTCCATGCTCTTCTAATATTCTTCCTATTTCATTGGATATGGCTATAGACCTATGTCTTCCACCAGTACATCCTATTCCTACAATAAGCTGGGTCTTGCCCTCTATGGTGTAGTGAGGTATTAAAAACTCCAGCATATCTACTGTTTTAGATATAAATATATTGGTTTGAGGCCATTTTAATACATAATCTTTAACAGCTTGATCTGTTCCATTATATTCCTTTAATTCTGGTATATAGTATGGATTTGGTATAAACCTAACATCAAATACCAGGTCTCCATCGATTAATGTGCCGTTCTTAAACCCAAAGGATATAATAGAAATTGATATACTTCTTATCTCGTCTTCTTTTAGGATTAAATTGGATATTTCTTCTTTCAACATACCTAGGGTTAGATTAGATGTATCTATAATATGATCTGCCCTTCTCTTTACATCTTTCATTATCTTTTCTTCTTCAGATATTCCCTCTATAATACTTCCCTCAGGATTTAAGGGATGAGGTCTTCTAAGTTCTTTAAATCTCTTTACTAGGACCTCTGGGCTAGCATCTAAGAATAATATCTTATGTTTGATTCCCATATCATATAAGCCCTGCAGGCTTTTAAATAAATGATCAAAGAATTCTCCTGAACGTATATCTACTACTACTGCAACCTTTCTAATCTCATCCTCTGATTCCAAGCAAAGTTCTGCAAAATTAGTAAGTAAGGCTGGTGGCAAATTGTCCATACAATAATATCCCATATCCTCTAATACATTCATAGCTTGAGACTTTCCTGCTCCAGACATTCCTGTTATAACTAGAAATTCCATATTAACACTCCTCAATTAGCTCAATATTTTTTATCCTATTAAGTGGTAGTTTTGCCTCTTTTGCCTTGTCTATTGCCTCTTGAATCTCTCCAATATGCTCAGGGCTGTGGGCATCACTGTTTGCTAGATATATTACATCCTCCTCTAATAGCAAGCTTATACTCTCAACTGAAAGCTCATCATGTTTTGAACTTATCTCCAAGGCTGTCTTAGTCTTAGAAGCAGCTCTTGCAAGTTCAACAATATTTACAGGAGCCTTAGAACCTGGGTGAGAAATCATATCTATTGGATAGTTTTCCAAGGCTTTTATATAGGCCTTAGTGTTAAGATCTGTCATCTTAGAGCTTCCTATCCTAAATAGTTTTGCTAGGGGATTGAATATATATAGATAAATTCCATCTTTAATTGTATCTGGGGTCACACCATAATGATATCCCATGGTTAAAAAATCAATATCTCTTAGTAGCTCATCTTCTATATCTAGTTTCCCATCCATTCCTGTTAGATTAGCCTCTACCCCTAGGAGTATCTTTAGTCCCTTTGGTTCAAATTCTAGATTCAATCTATCTATTTCTTCTCGCATTACAGGAATATTCTTCTTTCTAATTCCATATATATAATGTCCAGGCCCATGGTCTGATATTACTAATGTACTTAGGCCCTTCTTTAATGCAGCTTCTGCATTATCTCTTATACTACCACTAGCATGAGTTCCTACTTTTTTAAAACCACTGCTATAGGTTGTATGGGTATGATAATCTCCTAAAACCTTAATCATTTAATCCTCTCCTATTAGCTTTATCTCTCTTTCAAGCTCTACACCATATTTGTCATATACTGTCTTTTTAACCACATCAATTAAGTCTAGCACATCCTTGCAGCTGGCATTGTCAATATTTATAATAAATCCACAGTGCTTTTCAGATACCATAGCTCCCCTATATCTAATACCCCTAAGTCCTGCATCATCAATTAATTTGCCTGCATAGTATCCTTCAGGTCTTTTAAAAGTACTGCCTCCACTAGGATATTCAAGGGGCTGCTTGGAGGTCCTCCTATGGGTTAAATCATCTAGTTTTAATTTAATTTCATCATAGTTTCCATTTTCCAATTCTAGTTCTACACTGAGTACAATTAGGCCTTCATCCCAAACCCTACTATTTCTATATTTAAAATTTAATTCTTCATTACTGTATTCCCTTATATTCCCCTTCTTATCTATGGCCTTTAGCTTTAATACTACATCCTTCATTTCTCCTCCATAGGCCCCTGCATTCATAACCATGGCACCACCAATGGTACCAGGTATACCTGAGGCAAATTCAAAGTTTTTCAGGTTTTTTCCCAGGGCTCTCTTGCTAATAGTGGAAAGCAAGGCCCCTGCCTGACAGTATACTTTCTTATCCTCTATTTCAATGGAGTTAAATCCTTCTGATATCTTAACTACTACTCCTCTTATACCCCCATCTTTAACTAAAATATTGCTTCCATTGCCCATAATCATAAAATCTATATTATTATCTCTTAGGAATTTTACTGCATCTATAATTTCTTCTTCTCTACTAGGTATTATCATTGCATCCACAGGACCACCAATTTTAAAGGTAGTATGGTTTTTCATTTCTTCATTATATAAGATCTTGCCAAAGTTTTTATCCTCTAATATATCCCTTAATTTACTTGTTTTCAAATATAAACACTCCTTAAACGTTATTCTTATATTATAGCAAATTTGAATTGTTTATACTAATTTTTTTGGCTTTTAGCTTTTGTGTATAAAAAAAAGGTTACCTAGTCTTAGGTAACCTTTTTAAGCTTGTATTATTCAGCTAATTTTTTATATCTTTCATACTTGTCTTTTGCATCTTGTTCTGCTGCTTGGAATAGCTCTTCAGATAGTTCTGGGAAAGTCTTTCTAAGTGAAGTATATCTAACCTCTGATTCAATGAAGTCCATAAATGGTCTACTTGGCTCTTTAGAATCAAGTACAAATGGATTCTTTCCTTCATCTTTTAATCTAGGGTCAAATCTGTATAGGTGCCAGTATCCTGTATCTACAGCTTTCTTCTCTTGTTGTACACTTATTCCCATTCCATTTCTTATACCATGGTTAATACATGGTGCATAAGCTATAACTAGTGATGGTCCATCATATGATTCAGCTTCTTTTAATGCCTTTGTAAGTTGATTCATATTAGCTCCAAGTGCTACTTGTGCTACATATACATAGCCATAGGATGTCATCATTAGTCCTAAGTCTTTTTTAGTTACTTTTTTACCAGAAGCTGCAAATTTAGCAACTGCTGCAGTTGGTGTAGCCTTAGATGATTGTCCACCAGTGTTTGAGTAAACTTCAGTATCAAATACTAATACATTAATATCGTCTCCTGATGCAAGTACGTGATCTAGTCCACCAAAACCAATGTCATAAGCCCATCCGTCTCCACCAAAGATCCACATGGATCTCTTGATTAAGAAATCTTTTAATTCTTCTATTTCAGCTAATATTTCCTTAGCTCTTTCGTCTTTTACTTCTTTATTTAATCTTGTTAATATCATGCCTGTAGCTGCCTTTGAAGCAGTAGAGTCATCTTTTCCTTCAATCCAATCATTGAAGAAGCCTACTAATTCTTCATCAGCATTTATTTCTACAAATTCAAGCATTAAATCTTCAAGTTTATTTCTCATTTGCTTAACTGCTAAATGCATTCCATATCCATATTCTGCATTGTCTTCAAATAGTGAGTTTGCCCATGATGGCCCTTTTCCTTCTGAGTTCTTGCAATATGGTGTTGATGGAGCTGATCCACCCCAGATTGATGAACAACCTGTAGCGTTTGCTATCATCATTCTATCTCCAAATAATTGAGTTACTAGTTTAGCATAGGCTGTTTCTCCACAACCTGCACATGCTCCTGAGAACTCAAGTAATGGCTCTTGGAATTGACTTCCCTTTACTGAGAATTTATCCATCTTGTCTAACTTAGGTTCTACTGTCATAGCAAAATCCCAGTTCTCTGCTTGTTCTTCATAGATTTCTTCAAATGGAGTCATAACCAATGCTTTTTCCTTAGAAGGACATATATCAGCACAGTTACCGCAACCTGTACAGTCTAATGGACTTATTTGGATTCTAAATTCTACATCATCCATATCTCTTCCAATAGCCTTTAATGTTTCAAATGTTTCTGGTGCATCTGCCTTTTCTTCATCTGTTACTAAGAATGGTCTTATAACAGCATGTGGGCAAACAAATGAACATTGGTTACATTGGATACAGTTCTCTGCAATCCACTTAGGTACTTCAACAGCTATACCACGTTTCTCATATGCTGCAGTTCCATGTGGGAATGATCCATCTTCTCTTCCTACAAATGTAGACACTGGAAGATTGTCTCCTTCTTGTTTAACCATTGGATCTAATATATTTTTAATGAAATCTGGTCTGTTATTTGCTTCTTCTGTTTTTTCTTCTTCAGCATTTTTCCATGATTCCTTAACTTCAATCTTATTTAAGTTATTTAATCCCATATCTACAGCTTCATAGTTCATATTAACTATATCTTCACCCTTTGTACCATATGCATCAACAATAGATCTCTTTAAGTGTTCTACTGCTTCTTCTACAGGTAATACTTCTGTTAGCTTAAAGAATGCTGACTGCATTATCATATTTATTCTTCCACCAAGTCCTATATCTACAGCAAGCTTAGTTGCATTTATAGTATAGAAATTGATATTATGTTCTGCAATATATTTCTTCATATTGTTTGGAAGGTTTTTTTCTAATTCTTCTTCATCCCAAGTACAGTTTAATAGGAATGTTCCACCGTCTTTTAATCCCTTTAGTAAATCATATTGATATACATAGGATTGCTTTGAGCATGAAACAAAGTCTGCATCTGTTATTAGATAGGTTGACTTTATTGGCTCATGACCAAATCTTAAGTGGGAAATAGTAACTCCACCTGACTTCTTACTGTCATAGGAGAAGTATCCTTGAGCGTACATGTCAGTGTCATCACCGATAATTTTAATAGCACTGTTGTTTGCTCCAACTGTACCATCTGAACCGAATCCCCAGAACTTACACTTAATAGTTCCTTCAGGTTCAGTTTTTATTTCTTCTTTTATTTCTAATGATAGGTTTGTAACATCATCATTTATTCCTATTGTAAATCTATCCTTTGGCTTGTCAGCGTCAAGATTGTCATATACAGCCTTGATTTGTGATGGAGTAGTATCCTTGGAACCAAGTCCATATCTACCACCAACTATTACTGGTCTTTCATCCCTATCATAGAAGATGTTTTTAATGTCTAAATGTAATGGTTCTGCTACTGCACCCTTCTCTTTAGTTCTGTCAAGAACTGCAATTTTCTTAACTGTACTTGGAAGTACATTAAAGAAATGCTCTGAAGAGAATGGTCTGTATAGGTGAACTTTAATAACTCCTACTTTTTCACCTTTCTCCATTAGATAATCTATTGTTTCTTCTATAGTTTCAGTTACAGATCCCATTGCCACTATAACTTTTTCAGCTTCTGGGTCTCCATAATAATTAAATGGCTTGTAGTCTCTTCCAGTTATTTGGCTTATTTCATTCATATACTCTTCTACTGTACCAATTATGTTTTCATAGAAAGGATTAGCAGCTTCTACCGCTTGGAAATATATGTCTGGGTTTTGAGCTGTACCCTTTGTATATGGATTTTCTGGACTAAGTGCTCTTTTTCTAAAATCATTTAATGCATCATAGTCAACAAGTCTTTCTAAATCTTCATATTCCATTACTTCTACCTTTTGTATTTCATGACTAGTTCTAAATCCGTCAAAGAAATGTAGGAAAGGAACTTTTCCTTTTATTGCTGCTAAATGAGCAACTCCTGCTAAATCCATAACCTCTTGAACTGATCCTGATGCAAGAAGTGCGAATCCAGTTTGTCTAGTTGCCATAACGTCTTGGTGATCCCCAAATATACTAAGTGCATGTCCTGCTAGTGCTCTTGCAGATACGTGGAATACTGCTGGAAGCAGTTCTCCTGCCATCTTGTACATATTTGGCACCATAAGTAGTAAACCCTGTGATGCTGTAAAAGTTGTGGTAAGTGCTCCAGCTGCTAAAGAACCGTGTACTGCTCCAGCTGCTCCAGCTTCTGATTGCATTTCACTAACTAATACCTCTTGGTTAAATATGTTTTTTCTTTCATTAGCAGACCATTCGTCTACTAACTCTGCCATATTTGATGATGGTGTAATTGGATAAATAGCGGCAACATCTGTAAATGCATATGCAACATGAGACGCAGCTGCGTTTCCATCCATGGTTTTCATTACTTTACTCATTATCTGACCTCCCTTTATTTTTTGATGCAAAAGTTGTCTGATTAATTAGAATTGTTTGTATTTTAACACTCCAATTCTGACTAGACTAAATCCTCTCTTATCTAGCCTCACATCATAAGTATATTGGATAATCTACTTAATGTCAATCCTTCTATCTTAGTTTTAAAGAGAAAGTTTTTTAAGAACTTTCTCTTAGGATTTCTATTGTTTTCTGGTCTTTTTTATTATATTTCTTTGGGTATTATTACACAGGCAATCATATAGCCAAATACACCTGGAAATGGTGGGAAAAAGGATATGGCTATCCAGATCAATCTTATAAGGGTTGAATCTATATTAAAATACTCAGCCAAGCCTCCGCAAACTCCGCATAATTTTTTATCATCTTGTGATAGGTATAGTTTCTTCATCATTTAGCCTCCCTGCGAAAATGATTGTATAGTTCCTCTGCTACTGGCCTATTCATTGTATCTACTTCCAATAATTCCTCTACTCCAGCTTTTTTTATCTTAGCTATACTGCCAAAGTGTTTGAGCAGTGATGTCTTCCTCTTGTCACCTATTCCCTTTATATCATCAAGCTCAGATTTAAACATCTTCTTAGTCCTTAGAGACCTGTGATAGGATATTGCAAATCTATGGGCCTCTTCCTGTATTCTATAGATTAGTTTAAAACCTAGGCTAGACTCATCAAGGCGTATTTCCTTGTTTTCATAGATTATGCCTCTGGTTCTATGAAAGTCATCCTTAACTAGTCCGCAGACAGGAATATCTAAATTTAAATCATAGAGAACTCGTAGGGCCACATTAACCTGTCCCTTCCCACCATCCATCATTATAAGGTCTGGAAAGCTAGAGAAACCTTTTACCTGGATTTCATTGTCTTTCATCATTTCTTTTTCATTTAATCCTCTAATAAATCTTCTCTTTAGAACCTCTTCCAAGCTTCCATAATCATCTGGTCCTGTTCTTGATCTTATTTTAAATCTCCTATAATCAGAGCTCTTCTTTTCTCCTCTTTCAAATACTACCATTGACCCAACAGATTCCACACCGCTTATATTTGATATATCATAGGCTTCTATTCTATTTAACTCTCCCTCTAAACCCATAGCCTCTCTTAACTCATCTAAGGCCTTTTTATTTTCTCTAGATTTTTTTATGAATTTATCTCCATGTTTATCCAGCATATCCAGGGCGTTTTTCTTGACCATCTCAACTAGTCTTTTCTTATCTCCTCTTTGAGGAACACTTATATTAACCATTGTTCCCTTCTTATCACTAAGCCAACTTGATATGGTTTCCATATCCTCTATTTCTTCTTCAATTATAACTTCTTTGGGAATATAGCTCGCTCCTATATAAAATTGTTTTATAAAGGAACTTATAATATCCCTTCTCTTTTCTTCAAAGGTATCCTCTATTATATAATGCTCTCTACCCATTATTTTTCCATTTCTAATAAAGAAGATCTGGATACAAGCCTCTTCTATTCCCCTAGCCATGCCAATTACATCTTGGTCAAGCCCATTGGCTGTTGTAACCCTTTGCTTCTCTTGCAGGGCCTCCAAGCTATTTAACTTGTCCCTGTATTTAGCAGCCTCTTCATAGTCTAAATCCTTTGCAGCTTGGTTCATCTTTTCCTCTATAATATTAGTTAGTTCCTCTTTCCTACCGGATAGGAACATAATTACCTCATCTACCATCTCCATATAGAGCTTTTCATCCACATTACCCTGACAAGGTCCCAGACATTTTCCTATATAGAAGTTCAAACAAGGTCTTTCTTTTTTTCCCTTCTTTTCAAGGTTCCTATTACAGGTCCTTAGGGGATATATTTCTCTAATTATATCTATGGTGTCATTTACTGCATAGACATTTGGATAGGGTCCAAAATATTTGGCCCCATCTTTTAAAACCTTCCTTGTTTTTATAACCCGGGGATATCTTTCATTTAAGGTTACCTTTATATAGGGATATTGTTTGTCGTCCTTTAAGAGTATATTGTATTTGGGCCTATATTTTTTAATTAGGTTGGCCTCAAGTATTAGGGCCTCTACTTCATTATCTACAATAATATAATCAAAATCCTCAATATGCCTTACCAGAGCTACAACTTTTCTATGTTTGTTTTTTGTAGATTGAAAATATTGTCTTACCCTGTTTCTCAAGGACTTTCCCTTGCCTACATATATTACTTCATCATATTTATCCTTCATTATATAAACTCCTGGTTGATCAGGAAGTTTTGAACTTTTTTCTCTTAAGTCTACCATCTTATCATCCTCAATTAAGTCTAATCTTATTTTTTTAATATTCTTAGCTTTATAATGCTAATTCTGATATCAATCTATCTCTTTCCTTAGGCAACTTGCCCTTTATCTTAATAATATTGGTTGGATGAGTTGTATCAAATATCATTTCTTTTTCAGCTTCCAGTTCTTCCAAGAGAGTTTTTATCTCCAGCATTCTCTCCTTACCTGGCGCCGGTGTAAATTCTCCTCTTTTTATCATATCTTGCAATTCTGTAGCTTCAAATATCATTAGGTTCATTGTAATCACTTTTCTAGTTTCAAAGGAATTAAGCATCTTGGCAGTTTGAAGCCCATTGTCTATGCATTCACCCTCACCTGCAATTCCATACATAATAATTGCATTGAATTGTAGATTTGCCTGGTTTAATTTTTTCCCTGCTTTAATAGCCTGATCTACTGTATGTCCCTTTTTCATGATTTTTAGTATATCATCCCTGCCTGTTTCAAATCCTATATAAAGTAGCCTTAAGCCTGCATCATGGAGTATGGAAAGTTCCTCCACTGTATACCCCTCTATGCTTTTAATAGCAGCATAGGAGGCAACTCGGCCACAATAAGGCAGGTATTTATTTATAAGTTTTAATACTTCTAACATCCTTTCAAAACCAATTGCCATAGGATCTGCACCTGTTAAAAAAATCTTTTCTGTATAAAGATATCCATTCATAAGCTGAAGCTCTATATCTCTAAGTGACACTTCCTCATACTCATCATCCTTATACATAGAACAAAATGCACACTTATTGTAAGAACATCCTCTAGTTACTGGTAATAAAAAAGTTCTCATTTCATCATGTGGATAGAAAACTGTATCATTTTTATACATTTTTTTCATCCTTTCTTTTTTAAGATCCCTTAGTATTTAGCTTTTGTCTTACAAATCATCCTTAGCTTAATTATATATCATTTATCCTCTTAATACATTAAAAAACCATTAAAATTTAAAAAGAGGATATTAAAAATTCTAATATCCCCTTCTATATATAGTCTTACTATTAATCTGCTAAGTTATCTAAACTTACAGCCTCTTTTACTAGTTTCACAAGTTCTTTGGCTCTTTCTTCTATTAATTTATAATCTTCTTCCTTTGGTACTCCTTTAAATTCAACTGGATCAATAAAATCCCAGTTAGTACGGCATTTATCAACTATATAATCAAGATCTCTTTGAGCTCCTCCACTCCAACCATAGGAACCCATTCTAAACACCTTTCTACCGCAAACTTTTTTCTTGCCCATTTCTTCCAATACTGCTGCCATTGGAGGAAACATCTTATACTCATAGGTAGGCATAGCAAGTACTAGGCCTGTAGAATTCCAGGAGGATGCCAGTATAGTTCCCCAAGAAGTCTGAGGTACTCTGTGAGCATTTACTTTTATATCTTCTCCTTCTAATATCTCTTTTATATGATTTACAGCTTTTTCTGTCATTCCATACATGGAGCCCCATATAATAGTGATCTCTTCTTTTGCAGGTCCTTTTTGATAGCTTGCATATCTGCTATAGTCATCTATAATCTTGCTAGGATTCTCTCTCCATACTACCCCATGTCCAGGTGCAATGATCTTAATCGGTAGGACGCTACACTTTTCAATAGCTTTCTTTACTGGATGTGAGAATGCTGCCACTATATTTGAATAATATCTTACTGCTTCACTTTCATAAAAATCTATTTGTTCTTTACTTAACTCATCATCAAAGTGTTCTTCATTTAGTCTTCCAAAGGATCCAAATGCATCACAGGAAAAAAGTGTTCCTGTTTTTGTATCAAAGGTGGCTATTGTATCTGGCCAATGTACATTTGGGATGTGATAAAATTCTAATACATGTCCATTACCAAGATCCAAACTATCCCCATCTTCAACTATTATTAAATTATCCTTTATTCCAAAAAATGCATCTAAAAGTGCTGCAGACTTATCTCCACATACTAATTTAACATATGGATTTATTTTCATAAAATCTTGAATCCAACCGGAATGATCTGGTTCCATATGGTTTATAATCAAGTATTCAATGGTTTTTGGATCTATATCTAATTCTCCTAAAAGTGAATATAAGGATTCAGGATAGCCATCCCAATCTCCTACACCATCAATAATTGCAGTTTTTTCACCCTTAACTATATATGAGTTAAGACTTACTCCATTTGGGATCTCCCAAAGTCCTTCAAATAATACATCTTCAAGATTAACAGATAACAAATGTGTGTTTTCTGTTAGCTTTCTAACCTTCATTGTATCTCCTCCTATTTAAATTTTTCTTGTCTTAGTCTTTAGCCATTCTTTTTCTTCTTGATTTAAATATGATGAAATGTTTTCATAGACTTCCCTATGGTAGTTATTTAACCATTGTTTTTCTTCTTGATTTAAAAGTTCTTTATCTATAGCCCTTAAGTCCAATGGAACATAGGACAGCATATCAAATTTCAAAAACTCTCCAGATTCTGTATCTAGATAATCTTCTACTACAACAATATTCTCAATCCTAATTCCATGCTTGCCTACTTTATATACCCCTGGCTCTATGGAAACTATCATACCTTTTTCAAATTCTATATCACTTGGGGCATTGGCAATTCTGTGTGGTCCTTCATGTACTCCCAATAAATATCCTATGCCATGGCCAGTTCCATGCTTGAAATCCAAGCCTTCTTGCCATAGAGGTGCCCTACATAATATATCTAACTGATAGCCATTGGTTCCCTTTAAGAATTTAGCATTGCTTAAATTAATATGGCCTTTCAATGTAAGGGTAAAGTCTCTTTTTTCTTCTTCTGTGATTTCTCCCAGGGCAATAGTTCTCGTAATGTCAGTAGTACCATCTAGATACTGACCCCCTGAGTCCACCAAGTATAGTCCTCTTTCTTCTAATATAGCATTTGATTCTTCGCTGGCAGAATAATGGGCCATAGCTGCATTGGCTCCATAGGCTGATATGGTTGAAAAACTTGGCTCTATAAAATCTTTTTGCTCTTTTCTAAATTCTAATAATTTATCAGCAGCAGATATTTCAGAGATTTCTTCCTTTCCTATCCTATTATCTAACCAGTATAAGAACTTGCTTAAGGCAACTCCATCCTTTATATAGGCATTCTTTTGATTTTCAACTTCCACTGGATTTTTATTTCCCTTTAGAATTGTTGTTATATTAGTATCTGATATAATTTCAGCTTTCTCTGATATGGCATTGTATATATATCTATTGGTCTTTGCCTTGTCTAAAAATACTTTGGCATCTTCTTCTATTCTTCCTAAATATTTTCTTATTTCATTATAATCTTCTATTCTTACTCCATTTTTATCTAAAAACTCTTCTACATCTTCACCGATTTTCTCCTGGTCTACAAAGAAAAAAGCCTCATCTTCTGTAATTATTGCATAGGATATTATTACAGGAGTATAAAGTACATCTCCCCCTCTAATATTATAGGTCCAAGCAATATCATCTAAACTTCCTAAAACAAAATAATCTATATCCTTCTTTTTCATTTCCACTCTAATTTCCTTAAGTTTATCTCTTGTTGATTTGCCAGTGTATTCTATATTGTGTATAAAAGCCTTGGCCTTAGGAAGTTCTGGCCTATCCTCCCATATTTCTCCAACTAGATCATAGTTTTCTTCAATCCTTATAGATTTGCCCTTAAGCTCCTTATTAAGCTTTTTAAAATCTGCTTGGGAGTATATCTTACTGTCTAAGCCCACTAGGCTTTCTTCATCTAAATTTTCCCTTAGCCATTCAGTGTAGCTAGGATATCCTGGGGTTGCCATTTTAAATAATTCAAATTCACTTCCTGCTAGCTCATCTTCAGCCTGGATAAAATATCTTCCATCTGTCCAAAGCATGGCCTTGTCCTTGGTAACAAGGGCTGTTCCTGCTGAGCCTGTAAATCCAGATATATATACCCTTGTCTTGTAATGTTCTGCCAAGTACTCAGACATATGTGGGTCAGATGTATTTATAATGTATGCATCTATATTATGCTTTTCCATCTCTTCCCTTAATCTTTTTATTCTTTCATTTACCTTCATTTAAAATCCCCCTATTATTTTCTCTTTTAAGAATTCCATTGGCTATTATAACTGCAAGAACTCCTGCTATTATCTTAGCTGCCAAAAATGCATTGACAGATTCTGGAGAAACTGTGGTTACATAGCCTAGTTGTCCTCCCAGGGCAAATCCAGCGCTAACTACAAAGGCTGCATTTAAAATCTTGCCCTTTTCATTCATTTTATCATAAATACCTAGCATGGGCATACAGTGAGCCAGGGTACTAAAAAGTCCAAGTATAGAATACTGATCTAACTCTAGCCTGGCTTCTAAACTTCTCAATTGTTTGTGCATAAGCCTTGAAAGTATATGAAACATTGGAAAGGCCCCTGATAGGACTATGGCAATTTGTAGTATTAAAGTTGCTGCATCTTCCAAACCTATCATGTTTTCTAATATTTCAATATTGAATCCAAAGTTGATAATAAGAAGTATTAAGCCTAGGGTACTTATTGAAATAATGACCTTGCCTAGACCGTTGAATATCTTTATCATCAGTTTTTGCTTTTTCATTAATCCTATACTCATTATTATTGAAAATACCACAACAGGTATTAGACTACTTAGGATATCTATAGGATGAATATTCATCAAAAGTCCACCTATTATCATGCCAATGGGTATGGTCATAATACCAAATATTACTCCCTTTGCAAATACATCAAAATCTTCCTTTGATATTATGCCAATAGCTACTGGTATGGTAAAAGATATTATACTCCCTAAACTAGATGATAGGATTAGCCCGTTGTATCTTCCAATCTCAACGGTTCTTGCTATCTCTATACTTGTGTTATAAGCTCCCAAGTCAGGTGCCAATATGCTACTTATAAAGACTGATGGATCTGTTCTTAAGAGATTTGCTAAGGGATAAAAAACTGGAGTGACTAGGTCTGCTATGACAGGGGATATGCTGTATATTCCCACTACAGTTAAGGCAAGTCCACCTAGGGCCTTGAAACCTTCATCAAATTTTTCTCCTATACCAAATCTATTATTCAGGATCTTATCAAGTCCTGCCAATACTGAAAAAAATGCCATTACGTATATCATCTTACACCTCAGTTATTTATATATTTCTACTCCAACCCCTTTTCCTTCCTAAGTTCTAGTATGGATTTCTTACTAATATTTTCTTTATTTATCCCTAAAAGCTGGATCATCTTCTCTAATTCCTCTTCTTTTTTTACCTCAATTTCCATATAGGGCTCTGGATAGGTATTCTCATCCCAAGTATCTAAATCAAATCTTATCCCATCTAGTTCATATGAACTTCTGTCCTTGTATCCTACTGATTTAACCTTGTAGCCTAGTTTTTCTAAAATATCCAGCATTTTCTTCTTGTCTGAAATATCTATATTTGTTTCAATGTTTTCCCTAATTGATTGCCTGTATATGTTTTCCTTCATGGTGAGTCTTGTTTTTTTCTCATTATTTAAAATAGAATGAGTTTCTCTAATCCTTAAATAACTATCTAGATTCTCCTCTATATAATTATCTTCTGAATCTATAATTGTATTTATCTGTTTTTCCCTGGCTATTAGCCTGGCACCTAGGGATTTTAGTTTCTCTTCCATCTTTTCTAAATCTACTCTTAAGACCTTCACTTCAAGCTCTCTCATAATATTCACTCCTATCTGCTCTTAAAGAATTTTTTTAGGTGTAAAGTCTATATAATCGCATGCTATCAAATGAAATTCTATTCCCTCAATAATTCCCTCCACTGCAAGTTTATGACCCTCTGAATGCAGATGCCCATATAGGCAAATGTCCACTTTATATTCTTTCATAATATCAACAAAATCATTGGGGCTCATATCCGAATTAAAGGGTGGATAATGAAGCATTGTAATTATCTTCTCTGGCTTATCTTCCAAATCTTTAATAGATTCTAGAGACATCCTTAGTCTATTTAACTCTCTTTGGTATATTTTTATATCGTGACTATCCTCAGCTTCCCTATCAATGGCGCTCCATCCCCTGGTGCCTGTTATAGCTACATTATTATATATAAAGCTGTTGTTTTGTAAAAATTCTATTGTCTTAAAATTAAAATTATTAATTTTTCTTAAGCTTTGCCACCAATAATCATGGTTGCCCTTTAAGATTATCTTCCTACCAGGTAAGTCCTCTATTTTCTTTAAATCAACATATGCATCTTCGCATTTCAAAGCCCAGGAAACATCTCCAGGTACCAGTACTATATCATCATCCTTTACAGTTGCCTTCCAGTTTTCTATTATCTTTGATTCATGATCTTCCCAGTCTTCACCAAATATATCCATAGTTTTATCTCCAGTATCATCAAAATGCAAGTCTGCAATTGAATATATCAAATTATCACCTCAATCTATCTATAATTCGTTTCCTAAAATTCATTTATATTTATAAATTTAAAAATTCACTTACATCTTAAAATTATATCATATTATTTCATATATATATAATAACTTAGTTTCCCTAGCGGATTAAAAATTAGCCACTAGATCTTTTATTTTTTCCCAGTCCCATATAAGCATTTTTTTCCTAAAAACCGAGTACATAAAGTCTGCAGAATCCTTGCTGGCTTCCAACCATTTAAAATCATCATGTTCTTCAGATAAGCTAATATCTCCATCTTCTAATTTGCAAAGATATATTACTCCTGTAATCTGATAGTTTTCCCTAAGCATTAAATTCCATGTATCTAGAATTTTTATAGGTCTTACTCCTAATCCTGTTTCCTCCCTAATTTCCCTTTCTAAGGTTTCTTCAGCATTCTCTCCAAACTCCATACGACCTCCAGGTAATTCCCACAGGTCTTCTTTGACTCCCTTATTGTGCATTACTAGAAATTTATCATCTCTTATTATCAAGGCCTTGGTACTAAAATCTATCCTTTTGTTGTCTTTCAATTTACACTCTCCTAAAGATCTTAAAGAATCTCTCTATATTCCTCATCAGATTCTCTTATAAGATATGAATTTTAATATACCCTTATTTTATCATAAATTTAGGATATTACCATCCTTAAACAAAGAGATGAGCCCTAATTGATATTAGGGCTCATCCCTTTCTTCTAATTTCTAAGCATAACTTATTGATGATGTTTCCACACTGGTCATTATTCTCTTTATTTCGCTTAAATCTATTTCTTCCATAGATCCACCTAAGTACTGGTAGACATAAAAGGCATAGGCCAGCCTTGCAGTCATATCCAAATCGTAATTTCTCCTTATGGAAAGAGCAAAGGCTGCTGATACCTTGTTCAAGCTTGAACTAGGCATATTTTCTAGCAGTTGATCAGAACTTATTCTCATTCCCTTTTCCTGGCCCAATAATAAAATCTCGCTATTAGGCAGGCAAATAACTACAAATTCCACTCCTCTATGGAGAATATAGTTTGCAGCCTTAATTATTTCATTTTCATAGTCAAGAATTATATTTGTCAATTCTTCCAGTCTTTCCTTGTCTAGAATCACCATGTAGGGCTTAGCCTCTATTCCATTTTTCAAAGCTTCTCCCTGGGCTTCTAATATAAATCTCTTGGATTTGTCCCTTGCAATGCTTATAAGTTTATAGTAAATATTTTCTGTAAGTCCTAGAGGTAGGCTGGAGCTAGACCCACATATAATATCTGAGTCTTCTATTAATTTTGTATATAGGCTAACAAACTTATTCATGTCCTCCCTGGTTACCCTAGGTTCCCTGTCTATTATTCTAGTAGTCCTATCCTCATCATGGATTATATTTATATTGGTCTTGCTTTCATCCTTAATGGGAACAAATTCATGTCCTATCATCCTATCAAAAAGCATTTTATGATACCTATCTCCGCTCATTCCTCCTAAAAATCCACTTATAAATGAGTCCTCTCCAAAAGCCTTTAGGAGAGAAGAAATTGCTATATTTCCCCCAAGGCTATATTTGGAATTATTAGATCTGTTGGTCTTTCCCCTCTCCAGCTTATCTAGAGAACAGGTCTTATCTATATATGGGTTTAGGTCTATATTTAATATCATATCTTCACCTCCAAGCTCATACCCCTTTATATCTTAGAGGGCCCTCTTATATATTTTTAATATATCATCATAATTTAGCTTCTTAAAGTTACCAACATGGCCACCACCATAGTCTATTGCAGCCCCTGCCATGGTTTCAAATTTCTCTTCATCTATATCAACTTCCCTAAGGCTCATTGGAATACCTAGACTATGGAAAAACTCTCCTGTTTTTCTTATGGCAAGCTTGGCAATTTCCATTTCACTTAGGTTTTTATCTATATCCCAAACATTGACTCCATATTCTACAAACTTGTATAGATTGTCTTCATCTAAAACATGCTCCATCCAATGAGGTGTAAGTATGGCTAGTCCTACTCCATGAGTTATATCGTAATAGGCTGAAAGTTCATGTTGTAGGGGATGAACGCTCCAAACTGAATCCTTACCATATCCAATAAGGCCATTGATTGCCAAGGATGAGCTCCACATTAGATTTGCTCTTGCCTCATAATCATCAGGTTTTTCAAGTGCTCTTGGCCCATATTTAATACAGGTCTTTAATATCCCTTCTGATATCTTATCCTGTATATATGCACCCTTAACATTGCTAAAATAGGATTCAAAGGTATGGCTCATTATATCTACTATACCTGAAGCAGTCTGGTATTTGTTGACTGAATAGGTGTAAGTTGGGTCAAGTATGGAAAACTTAGGAAAAAATCCTGGATGACCAAAACCATATTTTTGATTGGTTTCCATATTTGTAATTACAGCTCCTGCATCCATTTCTGAACCTGTAGCTGAAAGAGTTAAGACTGTAGCTATAGGAAGTACTTCTCCTATTTCCGCCTCTCCTATTACTAGATCCCAAGGACTACCCTCATAGAAGTAGGAAGCTGCTATGGCTTTAGAACAATCTATTGTACTGCCTCCTCCAACAGCCAATATAAAGTCTATATTGTTTTCTCTGCAAATTTCTACTCCCTTTTCTACTGATTCCACTCTAGGATTAGGTTCTATGCCTCCAAGTTCGAAATATGCTATATTGCCATTCTCTAACTCCCTAACAACATCATCGTATACTCCTGTTCTCTTTATGCTTCCTCCTCCATAGGCCAATAAGACCCTGGAGCCGTATTTTTTTATTTCTCTAGATAAAACTTCTATTTGTCCCTTTCCAAAAAATATTTCTGTTGGAATATTATAATTAAAATTTTTCAAATCATCATCTCCTCTACTTATTAATAGTATTCTTACCCTATTTTCCCTTTATTAACTTATATAAAATAGATTAATAGATTCTTTCTAAATTTTTATACACTTGGCCAGGATTTTCTCCCCAGTATCTTTTGTAAAGACTTATCCACTTTTTTATGTTAATATATTTTATATAGGAGTTCTTAACTATCTTACAGAAGGAGTTGTTTGTATGTTTGTTAAATCAAAAAAATTTTTATGTCTTTTATTTTCACTAATTATTCTTTTTACTGTCTTCTCAGATATAAGTAGGGCAGAAAAGATTAAATATGATCTGGTAATAAAAGGAGGTAGTATTTATAATCCCTCCACAGAACATGTACTTAAAGATTACAATATTGGAATTATAGGCTCCAAGGTTAAAAAAATAAGCAAGTCCCCTCTAGAAGGAGATATGGAGATTGATGCAAGCGGTCTTGTTGTATCTCCAGGATTTGTAGATTTAATATCCTATGACCCTAACCATGTGGGAATAGACTTTAAGGTCTTAGATGGGGTTACTAGTAATCTAGCCATGCATGGCGGTACTGAGGATGCAACATCCTGGTATAGGGCCTGGGATAATAACGGTGTCATTACAAACTTTGGCGCTTCAACCTTTATAACCAGACTTAGATGGCCTATTGTTGGCTATGGTGTTGATGCTGAAATGACTGAGCAGGAAGATATAGACGAATTACTTAGGGTTACAAGGGAAAATATTGAAAATGGGGCTTTGGGAATATCCTTTAGCTTTGAATATGTCCCTGGAATAAAAAATGAGATAAAGCCTCTCTTAGAGCTTGCAGCTGAATACCAGGTGCCTACTTTTTATCATCTAAGGTATTCTGATGAGGAAAGAGGCCTTGAGGGAATACAGGAAGTTATAGATTATGGAAAAGAAACTGGAGCAGCAATTCATATAATGCATATAAATAGTACAGGTGGGACCTTTGTTATGGACCAAGCCTTGGAAATGGTTGATCAGGCCAGAAAGGATGGGCTTGATATTACATCATGTTTCTATCCCTATAACTACTGGGCCACCTACATAGACTCTGCAAGATTTAGGCCTGGTTGGCGGGAAAG
>CAZGQG010000002.1:32719-85105 GCA_964527205.1 uncultured Tissierellaceae bacterium
GTTCTCTCTATAATGGATGCTATTAAAAAAGTATCTTATTTTCCTGCTAAGAGAATGGAATCCGCTGCGCCTTCTATGAAATATAAGGGTAGGATAGAGCTGGATTCTGATGCTGACATTACAATCTTTGATCCGGAGACTATAATAGACAAATCCACTGTTAAGGACCCTGGTACAGCTTCAGTGGGAGTTGAATATGTCTTAGTAAACGGAGTTTTAGTAAAGGATAGGGATGGGCTTACAAATGTAGCAAAACCTGGCAAGCCAATAATGTCCTACTTTGTAGACCAAACTCCTGATAATGAAGCTATTGAATTTTCCTTTAAGTTAGATAAGGATGAAATTATCAACTTGGATAGGGTTTATAAGATAGAGGATGAAACTTATTTACCCCTTGAAGAGATTTTTAAAGAAATCGGCTTCTCTCTCAAGGATAGTAAGGATGGAAAGATTTCTATAGGTGAAAACTTAGAGATGGAAATTGGAACTAGTCTAGCTATCCTAGGAGATGAAGAGATAAAGCTCAATGATGAAGCTATAATCTATAAAGAGGATATATATATATCCCTTGAAAGCTTAAAACAAATACTCAATAATAACTATGAAATCACATCAGATGAAAATGATTTAATCTTAAACTCTAAAAAAACAGATAATTCTTCACCAGTCCTTATTAAGGATTCCCAGGAAGATGAGAGCCTGGATGAAAATGGAGAAAAGACAGATTCCACTAGCAACTTCCCAGTCTATCTCATATACGGATTCCTGATCTTAGTCTTATTAGGATTTTACCTAGTCTTTAAAAAGAAAAAATAAAAGAACCAGCTAAATTTCTAGTAAGAAATTTAGCTGGTTTTTCTAGTCTTTAGCTATGCTTTAATTTTAATTAGCCTTATAACTTCTTATATTATCCATTTATTGAGGGCTGATAAATAAATTGCCAACTATATCAGATGTCTTAGGCAAGGCTGTCAGCATGAGCTTGCCTTGTTATTCTGAGCATTCTTTATTATTCTAAGCTTGCGAAGAATCTTAATGGGTGAGAATTTGCATTATGTATATAGTACAAAAGATTTATCAAAAGAATTTAAAACATAGATTCTTCGTCGCTATGCTCCTCAGAATGACGAAAACGCCATGCTACTCAGATACCATAGGATAACAAAGACATTAGAGTCACAGTCCTGACTATGTTTCCCAGGATGGCAAAAATCCTATGATCTTCATGATGCGAAAACGCTATGCTCCTCCGATACCATAGGATAACAAAAATTCTATACTCCTTTAGGATGACAAAGACATTAAAATCACAGTTTTAGTATTGTGGGCAACTAAAAATTGATGTCCTTCTAAGCTTGCGAAGAATCTTAAGGCCATAAAGACAGATCCTTCGTCGCTACGCTTCTCAGGATGACGAAAACGCTATGCTCCTTAGAATGACGAAAACGCCATGCTACTAAGATACCATAGGATAACAAAAACGCTATGCTCCTGAGAATGATAAAATCGCTAAGCTTTTCAGATAAAATAGGATGACAAAAACTCTATGCTTCTCAGGATAAGGAAGACATTAGAATTACAGTTTTAGTATTGTGGGAAACTAAAATTGTCGTCATTCTGAGCTTGCGAAGAATCTTAGGCCACAAAGATATTAGCGACACGGTTTTAGTATTATACGTTATAAAATAGTTTTTTCCTGAACCACTAATAAACAGGATGTTAGTGGTTTTGATATAGATATTTTTAAAAGCAATATCTCAAGGAGAGAATTATGGATAATTGCATATATTCTCTTGTAACATAGTAGTGAAGTAGTTTATGAGTAGTCCCGGACTCTTAGATAATATAAATAGATTGCTTTTCAATTGCCTATTTTTATATTAAATGATAAAATGGTTATATAACCATATAGGAGGAGATCAAATGAAAGACTATGGAGTTTTTGATATCTTGGGGCCAGTAATGGTGGGGCCATCAAGCTCACATACGGCTGGTGCTGCAAGACTTGGAAAAGTTGCAAGCGAAATAGCAGATTCCAAATTCAAAAAAGTTCTTTTTTATTTACATGGATCATTTGCTAAAACATATGAAGGTCATGGTACTGACAAGGCACTTGTGGCAGGAGTTCTTGGCATGGAACCTTCTGATGAAAGATTAAAGAACTCTTTTGAAATAGCAAAGGAAAAAAATATAGAATTTGAATTCATAGAGGCTGATTTAGGTTATCATCATCCAAATACTGTTAAGATTGTATTCCAGTTTGAGGATGAGGATGAAGAAGAGACCTATATAATTGGTTCATCAATTGGTGGAGGAAATATATTAATTACAGATATTAATGGAAACAAGGTTGAGTTTAGTGGTGACTATCCTACCTTGCTCTTAAAATACAATGATAAAAAAGGTGTAATATCTCGTATAAGTTCTATCCTATCTATGAATGAAATAAACATTGCTACTATGAAAGTTAGTAGAGAAGACAATATTGCCACCATGGTAGTAGAGTCAGATACAATTATTGAAGAGCCAGTAATAGAAGAAATAAAAAAATTAGAAGAAGTACTATATATTAAGGGTATCAACCCTATCGAGAGGTGATTGAATGTTTAATAAAGGGGAAGAACTCCTTAATCTTTGTAAAAGTGAAAATAAAACTATTTCTGAAATAGTTATAGAATCTGAGATAAAGAAAAATAAAACAACATATGAACAGGTAATGAAAAGGATGAATGAGGCCTTAGAAGTCATGAAAACTTCTGCCTCCAAAGCCTTAGATAGAGAAGTTATTTCTGTAAGTGGGCTTACAGGTGGAGATTCAAAAAAAGTTGAAAGCTATAAAAATCATGGACAGACATTAACAGGCAATTTGGTAGTTTCTGCAATGGCCAAGGCCTTGTCTACTTCTGAAGTTAATGCTTCTATGGGTAGAATAGTTGCTGCTCCAACAGCTGGAGCTTCAGGAGTACTACCTGCTGCTATTATATCAGGCAAGGAGAAATTAAACTCCACAGATGAAGAGGTCCTAGCTGGACTTTTTGCTGCAGCTGGTATAGGAGAAATAGTTGCAAAAAATGCTACAATTTCAGGAGCTGAAGGTGGATGCCAGGCTGAATGTGGTGTTGCAGCTGCCATGGCTGCTGCTGGAATAGTGGAGATGGCTGGAGGAAGTCCAGAAATGTCCCTACATGCCGCATCCTTTGCTCTTATTAGCGTAATGGGATTGGTTTGTGACCCAATTGCAGGTCTGGTAGAATTCCCATGTGCCTTAAGAAATGCTTCTGGTGTAGTAAATGCACTTACTTCTGCTGATTTAGCCTTAGCAGGTGTAGAATCTTTGGTTCCCTTTGATGAAGTAGTAGATGCAATGTATAAGGTAGGTAAGTTGCTGCCTGAGTCCCTAAGAGAAACTGCATTGGGAGGCCTTGCTACTACTCCAACTGGACAAGATATAAATAGGAGGATTAAACATTGATAAAATATAAAATCCAAACTATCTTATTAAATGAAACTGAAAAAGATTATATAATAGAATATAAGAAAACTTTACAAAAATCCATCAATAGTGAGGATTTTCAATCAAGCTTAGACCTTTACATAAAAGACAGAAATTTTTCTGTCTTTTCTTTGTATTATCTTTTATATGATTGCCTATCTCCTATTCACAGTATGGATAAAGAAGATTGGTTTGAGGATCTTTATAAATGGGCAATAAATATATCCTTTCCTGATAAGTACAATCTAGGAAATGATTTGAAATATGACCCCCTATATAAATTTTTCTTAAAATCAATCCAGAACCTAAGTGAGAATTTAGAGGAAATAAGAGAAACTGAATTTCTAGAGGAATATCCCCTATGCTTTCTCAGTAAGGAAGAGGAAAAAGGACTAGATTCTCCTGAGGAATACCTTGCTTTTAAAGCTAATTTTAAAGAGTCTTTTATCTATGAAATCATGTATTTAGATAGACTTATAACAGGCCACAATACTATTGATCATGTGGTGGGGGTCAACTATGTTAGCTTGCATATAGCAAGGCAGTTAAAGGCCCTAGGCCTGCCTGTTGATTTGGGCAAAGTTGTAGGAGCTGGTCTAGGCCATGATATTGGTAAGTATGGAGTTTTGGAAGAAGACCAAAGCAAAGTCCCATATTTCCACTACTATTACACAGAATATTGGTTTGAGAAATTTGGAATTAATGATATAGGCCATATTGCAGCAAATCATTCTACTTGGGATTTAGAATTGGAAGCTCTCCCCCTAGAGTCTCTCATCCTTATTTACTCAGATTTTAGAGTTAAGAACCAAGTTGAAGATGGGGAATACAATATGACTATCTTCTCCCTGGATGAATCCTTTCATATAATATTAGATAAGTTAGATAATCTTGATGAGGCAAAGGAGAATCGCTATAAAAAAGTTTATAATAAGCTAAAGGACTTTGAAGATTATATGCTTTCTCTAGGAGTAGATACTAGCCTCTTTGGAGAACTTGAGGAAAAAACTTATAAGGACTTTGTCCTTATGAATGACAATGAAATCACCCAACACATGAAATATGTTTCTATTGAACATAATATAAATCTAATGGCCAAATTAACTGGTAATGTAAGTTTTAACAATATTTTAGAAATGGCTAGGGGAGAAGAAAACTGGAGAAAACTAAGATTGTATATAGAGATCTTTAAATCTTATTCCACCTACCTAACTCAAAGACAAAAAATCACAACCTTAAATCTATTGTCTGAGCTACTCTTTCACAGCGGTGAAGACATAAGAAAGGAATCCGCTGAATTAATAGGAAGATTAATATCTATATATGATGAGGAATACAGGAAGGAGCTGCCTTCTTCCATTGTCTTTGAAGAGCCTTCTATATCCTCTGAGGATTTATTTAATCAATTTTTAAATACCCTCTTATTTCCAGACCATAAAATTGCTTATTCAGAAAGGAAATGGATTTATAATTTAAAAAGCCTGGTGGCTTCTGTCTTTAAACATTCCAACAAGGACTCTCATAATAAATATTTTGATGTTCTAAATATCTATTATGAGGATTATGAAAATCTATCACCCTTTGGGCAATTTTACTTGTCCCAAACTATTAACTCTGTTCCCCTAAAAAATTTAGATAATAAGAGGAAATATAAACTTTACAATTACACCTTGCATCAGCTTGAATCACAGGATCCTGCTGTAAAGCTAAGCATCCTAAATATGATTAATGAAATGCTTGAAAATAATAAAAATGTTGTCTTTGTAGCCTCTATAAGAAACTGGTTAAATGCTAATCTAGAGAAGTCAAAAGTACCTGCAGTAAATTATTTAAAGCATATAATTGCTAGGAAGATTTCTCTACCAGGAGATGAGCAAGCACTTCTAGATATGAACTATCATGAAGATGAAAATGAAACATCAGATATATTTTTAGTGAATTTAAAATCTGCAACTAAGTGGATTGAAAAGAAAATAAATATAGATATTTTATATGACCAGGTTTTGAAGAACCCTTACGACAAGGGCTTGCATACGGCAATGCACTTTTGCAATCTTCTAAAGGTAAGTGCCAGAGAGAATGTAAGAAATTATAGTGGAAAAACTCTTATAAATATATTTCCTCTACTATCCATGGAAGAGAGAAATGATGTTTGCTTAGAATTAATTCGTGCTTTGGAGATGGAAAGTTATCAGTTTACAAAGTTTATTCCCTACTATGTGGGACGTTTGATCCTATATCTAGGACCAGGAGAATTAGATGAAATCCTAGATGATTTTGAAGACAACCTAAAGGTAGGTAGTATTAAAATAAAGTATTTGCTCTTAAATACTGTGGCTGTATGCTTAGAAAACTATAATTTTTATATAAAGAGATTTGATGAGAAGGAGCATGTCCATGAAAAGAGAATAACTAGACTTCTTGGCCTCCTATCTATTTCTATGGCCTCTTATAATATAGATGTAAAAAATGAATCTCTTAGGGTTATAAGTTCTATTTTATTTGATTCTAATATATTGAGCCTCAAGGACAAATTCAAACTCTTTAATATTATAGCTAAGAAAATCCTTACATTTTTAGATTATAATAAAAAAGACGAATACCTATTCTACAACAATGCAGCTTCTTTAAATTTAATATATAAGTTTCTATCAGAATACCAATATGAGTATGGACTTCCTAGCTCCTGTGAAACTGATAAGATTGCATTTTTCCCAGGTAGCTTTGACCCATTTTCCCTAAGTCATAAAAATATAGCCACTGAGATTAGGGATTTAGGTTTCAAGGTGTTTTTAGCTGTAGATGAATTTTCATGGTCCAAAAGAACGGAACCTCATAACTTTAGAAGAAATATAATAAATATGAGTATTGCGGATGAGAAGGATATCTATATATTCCCTGAAAACATACCTGTAAATATTAGCAACCAAGCTGACTTAGATAATTTGAAGGATGTTTTTTCAGGTAAGGAAGTTTATATAGTAGTAGGCTCTGATGTCTTAATCAATGCCTCTGCCTATAAAAAAGAAAGTCCTATATTAGATTTTTCCCATATAATTTTTGATAGGAAATCTAGTATATCTAAGGAGGATGACGACTTAGTCCTAGAAAACAACATAGCTAATATAAGGTCTCAAGTAATTAGACTTAGCTTGCCTGCCCAATACGAGGATATAAGCTCTACACAGATAAGGGAAAGCATTGATTCAAATAGGGATATCTCCAAGCTAATTGACTCTCTTGCCCAGGCCTATATCTATGACTATGGACTATATCTTAGGGAGCCCCAATACAAATCTCTCTTTAGCGTTAAAAATCTAAGGGTAGATTTGTTTGATTCAATTAGTGATAGATTACTTAAAGAACTTACAGATGCTTTCTCCCACTTAACAAACACTGATTATTTTAAGCTTTTAAGGACTAAGAGAAATTACAAGCTCCTAATCCTTAGGGATCAGACAAATAATGAAATCCTTGGATATTCAAGTTTTTATTGGATTAGACAGCACTCCATGTATGAGGAATTTAATGACCCGGCAATAACTGAATATATAAGAAGAAATGTTAAGGGTAGAATTATATTGATATCAGGAATCTATGCCAAGGATGATAATGAGGACTTAATTGAAATAGTCTTAAACGAAGTCCTAACAGCTTCTATTAACAGGGATTATAATGTTGCCCTCTACAATGGATGTTTTTTTAAAGAGAGAAATTCCCCTGTGGAAGAGCAACTAATACTTCAGGGCTTTATTGATACAGATCTATCTTACAATGACAAGCCTATCTTCCTTGTAGATATGAACACACCTTGCACTTTAAACTTAGATCTTTTAAGCATGATAAAACCACCTTATAACACGGATCCTAAAATAATAAATGCAGTAAGAGAAACTAGGAACAATCTAAAGAAAGTATTATCAAATCTTTATCCTGGGGAATTGTTACTTACCTATAATAAGGATATGATCTACAGCAAGCTCATACAAAAGATTTGTCATGCTAATGGCGTAAGCATTAACCAATCTGAAGAAAGGGTCCTAGGACCAAATATGTGCGTTCCCTTTGGTTCTATCCTAAATGGAAAGATCATACCAAATACTGTAACTAAGACCATGCATACGGAAAAAACCTTTAATTCAGCTATAGATAGATTTAAAATTGAAGAGTTTCCCTTCTATTTACCTTTAAAGGAACAGGCCAAGGTTTTAAAGTCCTTTAACAGACCTGTTATCTTAGTAGATGATCTCTTAAATAAGGGCTATAGGATCAATGCCATAGAGCCTATTCTAAGGGAGTCTGGTATAGAGATTGATAAGATAATTGTAGGAATCCTATCCGGTAGAGGTCAGGAAATAGCTATATCTAAGGGTATTGATATAGATTCTGCCTACTTTGTTCCAAATTTAAAGCTTTGGTTCAATGAAAGTAGCCAGTATCCCTTTATTGGTGGAGATATGGTTGGAGAGATGCCAAGAAAAATTAATTCTATACCTAGCGTAAATATGATCCTGCCATATGTATCACCTAGCTTTATTAAGAGAACTGTAAATCAATCTATTTATGATTTATCCAGCACATGTTTGCAAAATAGTATTGATTTCTTTAAGGCTATAGAAGAGGTTTATCAGGTACGAAAGGAAAAGAGTTTGACCCTAAAAAATCTTGGTGAGATCTTCACATCTCCAAGACATCCTGACACCAATGAAATGATTTTTATAAATAACAATATCAAGCCTTCACAGGCTATTGAATCTGATTTAAATTATTTAAAGAGATTGGAGAATATTATAATAAGACAGTAAGGAGAATTTATATGAAAAATACATTTAATTATTACAAACTAGATGGACATTTATTATTTTCCAGATTGAAATATGATAATCTAGAAGAAGCTAGTCAAGATGACTTCCATGGTTCAAATGATATAATCTACTATTTATGTGAAAGAGCTCCGCTTCATTCCAGGAAATCTTTTTCCCTCTCCTCTCCTTCCCAGTTGTTTTGGGAGGAGGAGAATCTAAATATCTTGGAGTTCAATAAAGCTAACTATGAGGAGGATCTAGCTAGCTGGCTTGTGGATAAGATAAATAATGATCAAGTTACTTCTATAAATACAAATTATCCAAATTGGGAAGAGCTAGTAAATAGGAAGGTTCCTAAAAAATGGAGATTGAATTTACTTGCCCTAGGAGATGTAGGCAGCACCCTAATGATAGGTTTAAGGCTTCTAGGAGATGAGTCTATAGAGAGTATAGGCATCTACGATAGGGATCCTAATAAGATCAACAGATGGGAGCATGAGCTAAATCAAATCAGAGTCCCCCTAAGTAAGGATTCTCTGCCTCCAGTAAATGGAATTTCCAAGGATGACTTATTTGATTGTGATATGTTTATATTTTGTGCATCAAAGGGTATCCCTCCTGTAGGCAGTGGAGTAAAGGATGTAAGAATGGCTCAGTTTGAATCTAATTCTAAGATTATAGGAGACTATGCTAGGATGGCCCGGGAGGAAAACTTTAAAGGGATCTTTGCAGTAGTATCTGATCCAGTTGACCTGCTTTGTAAGGTAGCTTTCTTAGAAAGCAATAAGGATAAGGAGGGTGAAATGGATTTTAAAGGCCTAAGCTCTGATCAGATAATAGGCTATGGACTAGGTGTTATGAATGCTAGGGCCATGTATTATGCTGAAAAAGCCTTAGATAAGGGAGAGTATGAAAATGAAGGTAGGGTTTTTGGACCTCACGGCCAGGGTTTAATTGTTGCCAATAGTATAAAAAACTATGACAATGATAAGTCTCTTGACCTTACTGATAAGACTTTAAAAGCCAATCTTAGGGTAAGGGAATTTGGCTATAAGCCTTTTATTGCTCCCGCTCTTTCGTCTGGTGCCCTATCAATAATAGCAACTATTAAGGGACAAGCTTTTTACGGTTCAAGTTATATGAATTCAGTTTATATGGGTTCTTCCTGTAAATTACTCTACAGCGGATTAAAGGTGGAAGAATTTGATTTTCATCCTCTGTTAAGATCAAGGATCCAAGAGACCTATGATAGCTTGGAGAGAATAATATGAAGGATCTTATATTAATTCTTCCGGAAGAGCCCTCCCCTATTCTGAATAAGATGATCCAAAGAACAGTGGGAAATCAGTCCTATAAAAGTATTTATGACCCTAAGGATCTTATTAATCTTCAGGATAAAAGGATAGTTTTTGCTGTTGAACTTAATAATATTGGAGTGTCTAATAATTTAAATAATATCTTTGCAGAATTATACAAGCGGGGAAGGGATAGTTTGATCCATTCAGAGGGGATAGTTCTTATTTCTAATAATTCAAATTTATATTCTAAAACTGCTGCCCAGTCAATTGTCTTTTTAGCAAATAATCTTGGCTGTAGCTTTATTGGCAGACCTCTGGTTGAGGCTAATTTAAACTTAAATAATTTTTTACCTATGGTCAAAGTATATGATATGTCCTTGGAAGAAATCTGCCTACTCCAGTGCGAAAATTTAGGAAAGAGATTTTTATCCTCTCCAAAGAAAGAAAAAAAGCATCCAAAGAAATTATTGGCCCTCCATTCCAGTAGGAAGAGTGTTTCAAACACCCTATCCCTATGGGAAATGGTTAAGAAACATTTAGATGAGGATGAAATGGAGATAAAAGAGATTAATGTAGGCCAGGGAAATATAGAGGATTGTAAGGGTTGCCCCTATACTACTTGCAAGTACTTTGGAAGCCAAAGCAAATGTTTTTATGGAGGCATAGTAGTTGAGGAAGTATATCCTGCTATTGAGAGATGTGATTCGCTGATTCTTATATCTCCCAACTACAATGATATGGTTACAGCGAATCTTGTAGCTACTATAAATAGACTTACTGCCCTGTATAGAAAGACTAAATTCTATGACAAACTTATATTTTCTATTATTGTATCCGGCTATTCTGGTAATGACGGCATAGCCAAGCAGATTATATCTAGCTTAAATATGAATAAAACCTTTCAACTCCCCCCATATTTTTCATTGATGGAAACTGCTAATGATATGGGTGCTATACTAAAGGTTCCCAACATTGAGGACAGGGCGGAAGAATTTGCAAGAAATATATCCAATTCATATATATAAAAAAACAAACTCTCCAGCTGGAGAGTTTGTTTTATATTTTACTTAGTTTTTACTTTTTATATATTCGTCCATTGCCTTTGCTGCGTCTTTTCCTGCACCCATCGCAAGTATAACTGTTGCTGCACCTGTTACTGCATCTCCACCAGCATATACTCCTTCACGAGTAGTTCTTCCATCATCATCGGCTATTATACACTGCCACTTGTTTATTTCAAGTCCTTCTGTAGTAGATGAAATAAGTGGGTTTGGTGAGGTTCCTAGGGACATTATTACCGTATCTACATCAAATTCAAATTCTGAACCTTCTATAGGTAGTGGTCTTCTTCTTCCTGATTCATCTGGCTCACCAAGTTCCATTCTAATACACTTAATTCCCTTTACCCATCCATCTTCATTTCCAAGTATTTCTACTGGATTTGTAAGAAGTTCAAAGATTATTCCTTCTTCTATAGCATGATGAACTTCTTCTTCCCTTGCAGGAAGTTCTTCTTGAGCTCTTCTATATACTATATAAACCTCTGCTCCAAGTCTTTTAGCAGTTCTGGCAGCGTCCATTGCAACGTTTCCTCCACCAACTACTGCTACCTTGTCTCCAACCTTGATTGGAGTATCTGAGTCTTCTCTAAATGCTTTCATTAGGTTGTTTCTAGTTAGGAACTCATTAGCTGAGAATACACCATTTAAGTTTTCTCCTGGTATACCCATGAACTTAGGAAGTCCAGCTCCTGATCCTATAAATACAGCTTCAAAACCTTCTTCAAATATTTGATCTACTGTAATTGTTCTACCAACTATTACATTTGTCTCTATTTTAACCCCTAAATTCTTAAGGTTTTCAATTTCTTTCTTTACTACTTTTTCCTTTGGAAGTCTAAACTCTGGTATACCATATACAAGTACTCCTCCTGCTTCATGAAGAGCTTCAAATATAGTTACGTCGTATCCTTCCTTAGCTAATTCACCAGCACATGTAATTCCTGCAGGTCCTGAACCTATTACAGCTACCTTGTGTCCATTAGATTCTTTTGTCTCTCCCAATTTAAGGTTATTAGCTAGGGCCCAGTCTGCTGCAAATCTTTCTAACTTTCCTATTGCAATAGCATCCCCTTTTCTACCTAGGATACAAGTTTTTTCACATTGCTCTTCCTGTGGACAAACCCTACCACATACTGCAGGTAGAGCAGAATACTCTGCTAAGGATCTTGCTGCTGCTTCAAAGTTTCCATCAGCAATTTCTTTTATAAATGCAGGTATGTCTATGGATACAGGACATCCTGGTCTACAGAAGGGGTCCTTACATTGTATACATCTGCTAGCTTCTTTCATTGCTTCTTCTTCAGTATATCCTAAACAAACTTCTTCAAAGTTTGTGTTTCTAACATCTGGATCTTGATTAGATATTGGTACTCTAGTAAATCTATCTATTTTTTCAGCCATTAATTTTTTACCTCCCCAATTTTACAAGTTTCATCTTTCTTAATCTCTTCTGCCTTATATTGACCTTGTCTTCTTAGTGCTTCATCAAAATCAACTAAATGACCATCAAATTCTGGTCCATCAACACATGCAAATTTAGTCTCATCTCCAACTGTAACCCTACAAGCTCCACACATTCCCGTTCCATCTACCATTATTGGGTTTAAGGATACTACTGTAGGTATTCCTAGTTTTTCCGTAGTAAGGGCTACGAACTTCATCATTATCATAGGTCCTATTGCTATACATAGGTCATATTCTTTGCCTTGGTTATTTACTAATTCTTCTATATAAGCTGTTACCATACCTTTAAATCCATATGAGCCATCATCTGTAGCTACATAAAGATTACCTGAAACAGACTTTAATTTATCTTCTAATATAACAAGATCCTTTGTCTTCGCTCCCATTATAACATCTGCTTCTATTCCACGACTATGTAACCATTTAACTTGAGGATATACCGGTGCTGTTCCAACTCCACCAGCTACAAACAATATTTTCTTTTTCTTTAATTCTTCTATATCTTCATTAACATATGATGAAGGAACTCCTAAAGGTCCAACAAAATCTTGGAAATAGTCTCCCTCTTCATAAACTGCCATTTTCTTTGTAGAACTACCCATAGCCTGCACAACTATTTGAACTGTACCTGCCTCTTCATCGTAGTCACAAATAGTTAGAGGTACACGTTCTCCAGTTTCATCTGCAATAACTATTACAAATTGTCCTGGTTGGGCTGACTTAGCAACTCTAGGTGCTAAAACATCCATTGAAAAAATATTTGGTGCAAGTAATTCTTTCTTTACTATTTTATACAATTGCACTTCCCCCTTATATTATATTTATGTTTTGTAATTCGTTTTTTTAAAAAACTAACATCACTAAGAGTTTAACACAATACATTCTTATATTCAATACATATAGTTAAAAAATAAACTAAGTTTTAGTTTTTTCTCCTATGCATAATAAATGAAGAATAAAATAGCCCTAGCTATCTCATTCTTCACATTATTGCCATTATTCACTTTATTCTCAAAATCACTTTATACTCTCGATTCTCTTTAAAACTTTATCCTTTATCCCCTCTATTTTCTTCTCAGCTTTTTCTTCTACTTTGTCCTTGGAATACATATATAGTTTTATCTTTGGTTCTGTGCCAGATGGTCTAATTGCATACCAAGATTCATCATCTAAGAAATATCTAAGAGCATTTGTCTCAGGCATACCTGTGTCATCTAGTAAATAATCTACTTTACTTTCTAATTTCATCTCTCCAATTTCTTCTATAGCTTCTTTTCTAAAGTCCTTCATTATTCTTTCTATTCTCTGCTTTCCATCCAGGCCTTCTAAGACTATGGAAATAATCTCTTCCTTATAATATCCAAATTCTTCATAGATATCTTCTAGAACATCTAAAAGAGATTTTCCTCTCTTCTTATAATATCCAGCCATTTCAGCTATAAGCATAGAAGTTACTATAGCATCCTTGTCTCTTACCAAGGTACCATATACATAGCCTATACTTTCTTCATAGCCAAATATAAATGTATGCTCTCCTGTCTTTTCGTATTCATTAGCCTTATTGCATATATGTTTAAATCCTGTCAATGTCTCTACAGTTTCTATAGCGTACTTTTTTGCTATGGCCTTACTAAGATTTCCTGTAACTATAGATTTTACTATTACACCATCTTCAGGCAAATTATCCTTTTCATGTCTTTGAGATAATATATAGTATACAAGCAGTGCCCCCATCTGATTTCCATTTACAAATTTATAGTCCCCATCTTCTTTCTTCACCATTACTGCAACCCTGTCACAATCTGGATCAGTTGCAAGCAGTAAATCTGCATCTTTCTCTTTCCCTAGGGCAATGGAATATTCAAAGGCCTCTACATATTCTGGATTAGGATATCCAATAGTTGTAAAATCTGGATCTGGATTTTCTTGTTCAGCTACTACTGATATATTTTTAAATCCCCTATCCTTTAATATCCTTCTTACAGGTATATTCCCTGTACCATTTAGGGGTGAATAGACTATTTTGATTTCCTTATCTATATCATCATTAATGGCCTTTTCTAATGTTTCCTTATGATACTTATCGTCTATTTCCTTTCCTATATACTCTATAAGACCCTGATCTAAAGCCTTATCTAAGTCCATAATCTTAACTTCCTTAAAATCCCTAATCTTGGCTATCTCTCCTAATATTTCACCAGCAATATCATCAAGTATTTGAGATCCCTCTTCCCAATAGGCCTTATAACCACTGTAATCTTTAGGATTGTGACTTGCAGTCACTACTATACCTGAGATTGTATTTAATTCTCTTACTGTATAGGATAATTTTGGAGTTGTCCTAATGCCATCAAATAAGTAGGTCTTTATACCATTAGCTCCTAGTACCCTAGCTGCTATTTCAGCAAATTCATCTGAATGATGTCTAACATCATAGGCTATGGCAACTCCTCTTTCCATAGCTTCCTTTCCTCTTTTGGCTATGACTGCTGCCAGGCCTTGAGTGGCTAGGGACACTGTGTATTTATTCATTCTATTTGTACCTGCTCCAATTTTACCCCTAAGTCCTGCAGTTCCAAATGTTAGATCCTTGTAGAATCTATCTTCGATTTCAGATTCATCTACTATATTTCTAAGCTCTTCCTTGGTCTCCTGGTCAAAATAATCATCTTCTAACCATAGATTATACTTTTCCTTATAAGCCATAATATCTCTCCTCTTATACTAATATTAAACAATCCTCATATCCTTAAAATACTAGAGACTAGTATATAATCTTGTTTTACCCAGATATCACTTTGTAAATCAAAATCAGATTAATCTTCGTATATCTCATAGTCCCCTTCAATAATCTCCTCATCTAAATCAATATTTATATAGGCCCCAGAATCATCATCTTTAAACTCTACCCTACTCTCTACTTCAATTCCCTTCCATTCCTTGTATCTATCTAATTCATCATGTAGTTTTTTGAAAACATAGGCTATTACAGCAATATCATCTATAAATCCCCCAAATAAAAAATCTGGAATCAGATCCAAGGGATTTATAAGGTAGAGAAAGGCTACTATTATCATTATTGCAGAGCTCTTTTCTAACTCCTTGTAATCACCCTTAATCCAATCCTTTAAAAGACTCATCATAAGTTTGACTTCCTCAATTATTTTGCTCAGTTCTTTGTTTTCCATAATCATTTCCTTAACTGATTCTAATAATTCTCTTAGTTTATGATTATCTTTATATAGGTCATTTGCTTTCTTTTCCAAATTTATCTTTATCTCCTTAAAATTGATTTTCATTAGTCATTCACTCTCCTTAATCTTATATTACCCAACTATTCCATATTATTATACCATTATTAGGACTTCTATATCATATAAGGATTTTTATGAAGCTTTTATCTTATATTTTGTTATTTTGCTAGGCATAAGGGGTATACTACTTAAATAGAGGAGTTTTTTAGTTTATAGGAGGGTTAATGTGATTACAATTAATTGCCAGCAAATGAAAGAAATGGATAAGTATACTATTAAGGAAATAGGAATACCCAGTATTCTTCTAATGGAGAATGCTGCTTTTAGAGTAGTAGAGAACATAGACCTAGATAAGTATAATAAATTCACTATTATTTGCGGTACAGGAAACAATGGAAGCGATGGTCTGGCCATAGCCAGGCAGCTATTGATGAGAGATAAACAAGTAGACGTATATGTTATTGGTGATGTTAGGGAGGCTAGTGAGAACTTTAAAACTTATTTTAACTTTTTAACTAACATAGATTTAAATTATACTAATATGAATTCAAAGGATGACTTGTATAAGCTTAGAAAATCTCTAGAAGAAAATGATATGACTATTGATTCCTTATTTGGACTAGGACTTTCTAGGGATATTGACAATTTATACTTTGATGCAGTTTCCTTTATCAATCAATATTCACTCTTTACCTTGTCCGTTGATATTCCTTCTGGACTAAACTGCAATACTGGGGATATTATGGGCATTGCTATTAAGGCAGATCTAACCATAACATTCCACATGATGAAAGTAGGACTTTTGGATAGGGAAGCATATACAGGAGAAATAAGAATAGAAAATATTGGTATACCTAGTCAAGCCACAAAGGCAGTACTAGATTTAAATTAGTTTCTATAAGAGACTAACTAGTACTTATATGATATACTATAGATATTGTGCAGATGAGTATATAGGATACCATCTGTTATAGAGAGGAGGAGTTTTCTATAGCTCAAAATACAAACGATCCCATAAAAATGTATCTAAAGGAAATAGGGGCGGCTCCCCTTTTAACTAGAGAAGAAGAGGTAATTTTAGCAAAGAGAATTGAAGCTGGAGACGAAGCAGCCAAAAGAACCCTGGCAGAATCCAACCTAAGACTAGTAGTAAGTGTTGCAAAGAAATATGTTGGTAGGGGTATGTCTTTTTTAGATTTAATACAAGAAGGTAATGTTGGTCTAATGAGGGCAGTGGAAAAGTTTGACTATACCAAAGGCTATAAGTTTAGCACCTATGCAACTTGGTGGATAAGACAGGCTGTAACTAGGTCTATTGCAGATCAGGGCCGTACTATAAGGGTTCCTGTTCATATGATTGAAAACATAAATAAACTTATAAGCATTCAAAAACACTTAATTCATGAATTAGGTAGAGAGCCTACTTCTGAAGAAATTGCTGAAGTCATGGACATAGAACCAGACAGAGTAGAGCATATAATGAAGATTGCTCAAAAACCTGTATCTTTAGAAACACCAATTGGTGAGGAAGAAGACACTGAACTTGGTAGCTTTATAGAAGATAATCTTATACAAACCCCAGCAGAAGCAACTGCTCATGTAATGCTTAAGGAGCAGCTCTTAGAAGTTTTAGATACCCTTTCTGATAGGGAGCAACAAGTCTTAAGACTTAGATTTGGTATTGATGATGGTAGAACAAGAACCTTAGAGGAAGTTGGTAAGGTTTTTGATGTTACTAGGGAAAGAATCAGACAAATAGAGTCAAAGGCAATAAGAAAACTTAAGCATCCTAGCAGAAGTAAAAAATTAAAAGACTTTTTAGAATAAATAAAACACCTATCTACTTAGATAGGTGTTTTGTAATTTGTCCTTTTAATAAATTTATAATCATCATCTATACTAATGATATTTATACTTCCATTATCGATTTTAAATTTAAAAAAGTAATCTGGATTGTCAAATACCCAGCAAAGGGCAACTCTTATAACGCAGTCATGACAAATCAAGAGGGTGTCTTCACCCTTATCTATAAGTTCTTCTAAGAATTTTTCTACTCTCCTATATACATCTAGAACACTTTCCCCCTGGGGCACCCTGTAATTAATTACATCTGATATCCAGGCCTTGGATTCTTCTGGGTAAATCTCACTTATTTCTCCAAAGGTCTTTCCAGTAAATATTCCAAAATCTATTTCTTTAATCCTGTCTTCTGGGCTAGCCTTAAGCTCTAAAATCTCATAGGACTGAAAAGCTCTTTTAAAAGGACTGTAGTAGGCATTCTTATATCCTATATCTTCAAGTAAAAGCTTAGCTCCTAGGATTTCTTTTTTTCCCTTATCTGTAAGACCCGTGTCTTCCCTACTGTAAACCTTGCTTATATTATCTTCACTTTCACCATGTCTTATCATTATAATATCCATATCATCACTCCCCAAAAACTAAAAAGAGATACAGTATCTCCTATTTCTATAATTGCACCATATATATCTCCAGTAAGTCCATTAATTTTTTTCCAGGATACATAACTAATATATTCCCCCACCCCTAGAGTAATTCCAAGAGCTATAATAAATTTTGGATTTATTAAAATTAGGACCAGTAAATAAATTATAAGACTCACTACTACTAATTTCTTCGGATTGCTATCAGTAAAGATTTTGCCCAGGCCCTCATCTCTAGCTGCCTCTTTGGTAGACATTAGCCAGGCCATTGAAATTCTACTATTAATAAAGGAAAGTACAATGCCAATGGGAAGAGCTTCTAAGCTATATAGCAATATAATCTTAAAGAGTATTAGGATAATCATACTTAGAACTCCAAAGGCACCTATCCTACTATCTCTCATGATTTCTAGAGTTCTATCCCTTTCACTATTGGATAAGAAGCCATCAAATGTATCAGATAAACCATCTAAATGAAGGCCACCAGTTATGATTATACTAGTTAAAACTCCTAGAAAGGATCCTATAAGTAAACTGTATCTTCCGAAAAAAGAAAATACCAGGGTAGATAAGCCTCCTATTATTAGGCCTATCAGGGGCAGGAAGAAAATACTATATCTTATATTTTCCCCCTTGAAATCCACGGGTATATTTATAGGTATACGGGTGAAAAATTGCAATGAAAGGATTAGGCCCTTTATCATTTTATTTTCACCGGTATGCCACAGCACACCAAATAAACCTGATCTGATATAGATGCTATTCTTTGATTTATCCTTCCCTGTATATCCCTAAATACCCTGCTTATATGATGCTCAGGAACTATAGAGCTTCCCACCTCATTGGTAACAAAGACTAAATTATAATTATTAGCCCTAATAGGCTCTACTAGTTTTTGAATTTCCTTCATTATTTTCTCTTCTATTCTCTCCTGTAGGTCAGCATCAATATAGTCCTGATCCTTTGACATATCATACATTATATTTGATGTAAGATTGGTTATACAATCCAGTAAATAATTCTCTTCTTCTCCCAGGGACCTTTCTAAATGATAAATTCCTTCATAGGTCCTCCAAGCACCGGGCCTAGACTCTCTGTGAAGCCTTACCCTCTCTTCCATCTCCTTATCCCACACCTTAGCTGTAGCTATATAGACAACCTCTCTCCCGTCCTTGTACAGGCTCTCAGCAAAGCTGCTTTTCCCGCTCCTTGCCCCTCCTGTAACCAAATAAATCATCTCATCACCTACTTTTTATTATTTCCTATCTAGAATTTGATTTAAATGCTCTATAAAAATATCTTGTATACCCTTGTTCCCACCTAGGGCCTCTATATCCAAGCTTACTCCTATTCCATTTTCCTCTAGTCTGCTTTTCCATGAATTTTTATTATCCGATGACATATCCACCTTGACATGATTCCCTGCAAGGAGCATAAAGGGCTTTAAGCTTACCTGATCTATCCCCTTCTGCTTTAATTTTTCCAAAAGATCATCTAGGGACTTTTCTCCATCTAAGCTGGCCATAAAAACATTTTCATAGGACCTGTCTCTTATAATTTCATCTATTTTTTCATAGGCATGATCTGCTCCATGGGAAGTCCCATGGGCCATCAATACAAGAGCCTCATCTTTCCTATAAGATTCCAAGTCTAAGGCATCTACAACCCTTTCATAATCATGGATATTGGACAATAGGGTCTTAGCTATTCTTATATTGAAATTCCTATTAAGGTCTAGAAAATCATGGACTTCTTTTTTTATCTTATCATATTCCTTGCCTGGTATTATAAGCAGGGGTAGGATAAGTATATCCTTAATTCCCTCCTCTTTCATCTTTTCCAGGGCCTGACTTAGATTATATATATAATAATCATCTCTTTTTTTAAGAATAGATATAATCATTCTAGAGGTAAAGGCCTTTAGAACCAAGTCAGCCTGGAATTCCTCTCTTATCCTATCCACTATAGGGTTTATATAGAGCTTTCTTGCATCTTCATGTGAAGTTCCAAAGCTTGTTATTATAATTCCTCTTTTCATCTCAGCACTTCCTTTGCTTTAGTCTGTGGCAGATATTCTATATTTTTCTATTTCACTCTTTAAATCTTCTATCTCATATTCCAAGGATAGAACTGGATTTATCTTATACTTATCTAAGAGGCCATATAGCTCTTTTATTTCCTCCTGATTTGGTGCAGAGTGTAAATCATATAGGCCGTCATTGGAATGTATATGCATATAGACTATATAGTCCTTTAATTCCCTAATCCATTCTTCTAAGGGAGTTTTTCCCACCTTAACATGTCCAATATCCAGGTTAATCCTTATATTGTCTATATTTATAGTTTCTATAAGATTTTTTAGCATATAGGGACTTTCTTCAAATATATTTTCTATTAATATAAGTCCCTGATAATTTGTCTCTTCTAATAATTTCAACCACATTTCCCTATTTTGCTTATTGTTTAGCTCTTCTATACTAGGCTGGTCCAACTTTGGATTTATTTGACTGTGAAATATAATGCAGTCCATGTCCAAGCTCTTTCCTATTTTAACTGTTTCCAAGTATCTATTATAGCTAACTTCCCTAATAAGCCTATCTGGACTTGCAGGCTTCAAATCTAAAAATGGGCCATGTAGGGATTTTATACCATGAAAATCTTTAAATTTCTCTTTGTATTTCTCTACAATCCTTTCCACTTCTTCTTTGTCTAGGTTTGGCTCTGTAAAGTCCTGTATTTCAACTCCCAGATCAAGCTTATTTAACTCTTCTACATTTAATTTTTCCTCTACACTTACAGTATTTATTAATCTTCTACTCATCTTATCAAATCCCCTCTAGACTATTATATACAATGGCAAATCCTATTGCTAGCAAATAAAAAATCCACCTAGGGAATATAGCTTTTAAGCTTTTCCCTAGGTAGATTAATTTCTTTTATGCTTTTCTCTTAATTTGATAGTTTTATATCTTTTTGCTTGCTTACTCTTTTAGATGTCTTTAAGTTTTCCTCAGCTCTAGACAGCATTAGCTTCAATCTATTAACCTGGTTTACTACACTTGCTCCTGGGTCATAATCCAAAGGTATTATATTGGCTTTTGGATATATATCCCTAATGCCCTTGATCATTCCCTTGCCTGTAATGTGGTTTGGCAGGCAACCAAAGGGTTGAACACAGACAATGTTCTCTGCTCCCATTTCCACAAGCTCTAGCATCTCTGCTGTCAGTAGCCAACCTTCTCCAGATTGGTTTCCAAGGGATATGAGTTTCTCAGCCAAGTCTGCTAGCTCTTCTATTGTCAGTGGGCTGTCAAAGGTCTCACTGGCTTCTAGTGCTTGTCTTATAGGTTTTCTGTAATGCTCTATATATTTTATTCCTACATCGCTACCAAGCTTGGTTACAAAGCTCTTTCCTAAATTCTCATTTTTAAAACCTGCATTGTATAGACAATAAAGTAAGAAGTCGGTTATATCACTTGTAAGAACTTCTGCACCTTCTTTTTCCAATACATCTACCAACTCATTGTTGGCAGTAGGATGGTATTTAACTAGTATCTCTCCCACTATTCCAACCTTAGGCTTTGCAATATCCAGGGTTTCTAAGTTCTCAAAGTCCTTTACTATCTGGTATACATACTCTTCATAGGATTTATTATCTATGGTCTTTATCCCTATCTTTAATTTGTCTATCCAGTTTTCCAGGAGTATATTTGTTGAATTTTTAATCTTTTCGTAGGGTCTAGTCTTTAGGGAAAGTCTCATAAGGAGATCTCCTAAAAGTATAGACTTGAGTGCTCTTTTAATTAGCTTATAGCTAAGTTTAAAGCCTGGATTCTTTTCTATACCCTGGGCACTTACACTTATTACAGGAATATTAGAAAAACCAGATTCCTTTAGGGCCTTTCTTAAGAAACCTACATAGTTGGATGCCCTACACATGCCTCCAGTTTGGCTTATAAGGAGGGATGTATTGTCCAGGTCATATTTACCAGACTTAAGTGCGCTTATAAACTGGCCTACAACAAGTATGGAAGGATAACATGCGTCATTATTTACATATTTCAATCCTTCATTTACTATATTGTCCTGGAAATCATCTAATAGTTCTAAGTTATATCCACAGGATTTTAGAGCACTTACCAATATCTCAAACTGGACTGGTGCCATTTGTGGCATCAATATAGTATGATTTTTCCTATCTTCTTTGGTAAATACTATTCGCTCCTCATATAAGGGCTCTTTATTGATTTCTATAATTCTGCCCTTCCTATCCTCTAAGGCTGCAAACAAGGATCTTATTCTTATCTTTGCCGCTCCTAGATTGCTTATTTCATCTATTTTAAGATTTGTGTATATCTTTCCGTACTTAGATAGGATTTCATTTACCTGGTCTGTGGTTACAGCATCAAGTCCACATCCAAAGGAGTTTAATTGTATCATTTCTAAATTCTCTTGGCTTCCAACATACTCTGCAGCCCTATAGAGCCTAGAGTGATAGGTCCATTGATCCAATACCCTTATAGGCCTTTCAACTTCTGCTAAATGTTCTACACTGTCCTCTGTAAGCACTGCCAGACCTAGGGAAGTTATTAATGAAGGTATGCCGTGGTTTATAGCCTGGTCTATATGATAAGGCCTTCCACCTAGGACTATGCCCTTTAAATTATTTTCCTTTAGGTATTTTACAGTCTTCTCACCCTCATTCCTAATGTCTTCCCTATATAATCTTAACTCCTCCCATCCACTATTTACTGCATCCCTTATTTCTCTTGGACTGATATCATATTTTTTTAGGGAATCTTCCATAACCTTTATAATGCTTTTTTTATGATCAAAGCTTATAAAAGGGTTTAAAAATTCTATATTATTTTCCTTTAACTCTTCAATGTTATGTTTAATAACCTCTGGGTATCCAGCTACAACCGGACAATTCAGATGATTGTCTGAGTTCTTATCTTCTTGTTCTTCATAAAATACTGATGGATAAAATATAAGGTCTACATCCTTATCTATTAAATCCATTATATGTCCATGGGCAATCTTTGCTGGATAACAAGCCGTCTCACTTGGTATAGAGCTTAGGCCCATTTCGTAAACCTCCCTGCTTGATTGTCCAGATAATTCTACTCTAAAATCAAGCTCTGTGAAAAATTTATGCCAGAATGGGTAGTTTTCATATATATTTAAAACCCTTGGTATACCAACCCTGCCTCTCCTAGCCTCTTCTATGCTTAGTGCTTTATAGTCAAAGCTTCTCTTGTATTTGTAATTGTATAGGTTTGGCAGTGGATTTTCTTCAACATTTATTCCTGTTCCCTTTTCGCATTTATTTCCTGATATATATCTAGAACCATCTTGGAATATATTTATGTTTAAACTACAATTATTCCCACATCTGCCACATTTAGCTTTTTTGCTTTGATATGAAAAGTCTTCTAATTCTTCTAAGGATAGAATAGCTGATTCTTCACCCTTGTATTTTTCTTTGGCAATAATTCCAGCACCAATAGCTCCCATAAGTCCTGCTAGATTTGGCCTTATAACCTCTCTACCAGATATGAGCTCAAAACTTCTTAAAATTGCATCTCCATAAAAAGTTCCACCCTGGACTACTATCTTCTCTCCTAAGGACTTAGGGTCTCTTACCTTAATTACTTTTTGAAGGGCATTTTTTATAACTGAATAGGCAAGTCCTGCAGATATCTCTCCTATACTTGCACCTTCTTTTTGTGATTGTTTAACCATAGAGTTCATAAAGACTGTACACCTTGAACCAAGGTCTATAGGATTCTCAGCAAAGATTCCCTCTTTTACAAAGTCCTCCACACTCATATTTACTGAACTGGCAAAGGTCTCTATAAAGGACCCACAACCAGAGGAACAAGCTTCATTTAATAGGATATTGTCTATTACTCCATTTTTGATTTTCATAGACTTCATATCCTGTCCACCTATGTCAATTATAAAATCGACATCATCTTGGAATAGCTTTGCTCCCTTATAATGGGCTATGGTTTCCACCTGACCTTCATCTACATTAAGAGCTGCCTTAATAAACTCTTCTCCATATCCTGTTGCACAGGAATGGGAGATCTTAATATCAGGTAGTTTCTTATAAATATCTTTTAGTATATCTATGGTTTTATCTAAGGGCTTGCCCTTATTATTTCCATAGTGTGAGTACAGGACCCTGTTCTCTTCATCTAAAAGTACTGCCTTTGTAGTGGTGGATCCTGCATCTATACCCAAATAAGTTTTGCCCCTATACTCTCTTGCCTCTTCTAATTCTACAGTTTCAATCTTGTTTTTGTCATGTCTTTCTCGAAACTTCAAATAATCTTCTTCATCTTTAAAAAGCGGTTCTAATTTCTTTATGGTACCGCTTTCTTCTATATTATCGTTTTCAAGTCTCTTCTTTAGATCCTTAAATGAAATAATCTTTTCTTCTGCTGATGATACAGCAGCTCCTATAGCCACATACAATTGTGAGTTCTCTGGATATATTATATCTTCATCTTCAAGTTTTAGGGTCTCAATAAACCTATCTCTTAATGCAGATAGAAAATGTAGAGGTCCTCCAAGAAAAGCTACCTTGCCCCTGATTGGTCTCCCACATGCTAAATTAGATATAGTTTGATTTACCACAGCTTGAAGTACAGAAATACTTATATCTTCAGGTCCTGCACCTTGGTTTATTAAAGCTTGTATGTCTGTTTTTGCAAAGACACCACATCTTGATGCTATGGAGTATATATTCTTATGCTCCAAGGCATAATTGTTAAGTCCCTCTGCATCAGTTTCTAATAGTGACGCCATTTGATCTATAAAAGCTCCTGTACCGCCAGCACAAATACTATTCATCCTTTGTTCTAAAGCTTCTCCAAAATAAGTAATCTTTGCATCTTCTCCACCTAGCTCTATTGCCACATCTGTCTCAGGTATAAAGGTTTCTATACCCTTAGTAGATGCTACAACTTCCTGTATAAATGGGATATTTAACCATTTAGTTACTGAAAGTGCACCAGAACCTGTTACCATCATTGTAAAACTTTCATTCTTAAATTTTTTGTAGCCTTGATTTAATATATCCCTTACTGATTTTTTTACATCTGAATAATGCCTCTTATAGTCTCCATAAATCAGCTCAAATGAACTATTAAGAACTACTAATTTTACAGTTGTAGATCCAATGTCTAGCCCAACATGATATATTGACAATTCCTCATCTCCTTAATGTATATATTCTAAGTTTACATAATAGTATATCTCATTTTCAATTATCTGTAAATATTATAAGAGATTATAATAATTTTATTTCATATTTATTTTACTTATTTCAATATATATTGTATATTATTAGTATATGATATTATATGGATTACGATGTTAATTTAAAGGAGAGATTTTAATGGAAAGAGTAGTTGGTACAGTTGTAAGGGGGCTAAGAACACCTATTATACAAGAAGGCGATGATCTAATAAATATAATAGTAGATAGCGTCATAAATGCTTCTAAGGTTGAAGGATTTGAAATACAAGACAAGGATGTACTTAGTATAACTGAATCTGTAGTTGCCAGGGCTCAAGGTAACTATGCAGATATAGATGTTATCGCAAAGGATGTTAAATCCAAATTTAAAGGAGAAACTATAGGTCTTGTCTTCCCTATAATGAGTAGAAACCGCTTTGGCACGGTTTTACATGGTATAGCTAAAGGAGCAGGAAAAATTGTACTAATGCTTAGTTATCCAGCTGATGAGGTAGGAAACCAATTAATTGATCTTGATATGCTTGATAGTAAGGGAGTTAATCCTTGGACCGATGTTTTAAGTGAAAATGAGTTTGAACAGTATTTTGGAAAAACTGAACATCCCTTTACTGGAGTAGATTATATAGAGTATTACCGCTCAATAGTAGAATCCCATGGTAGGGAGTGTGAAATAATATTTTCCAATAACCCAGCTACTATCTTAGATTATACAAAGAATGTACTTGTTTGCGATGTACATAATAGAGCAAGAACTAAGAGAATAATCAAAGAAAATGGAGCAGAAAAACTTTATGGCCTTGATGAGCTATTAGTTTCTCCTATAGATGGACAGGGTTACAACGAAGAATATGGTCTACTAGGGTCAAATTCATCTACTGAAACCAGTGTTAAATTGTTCCCTAGAGATAATCAAAATGTTGTGGATGAGATACAAAAAATAATCAAAGAAAAGACAGGTAAAACTATTGAAGTAATGGTCTATGGTGATGGTGCCTTTATGGATCCAGTGGGAAAGATTTGGGAGCTTGCAGACCCTATAGTATCCCCTGCCTATACACCAGGACTAGAGGGTACTCCTTCAGAAGTTAAATTAAAGTATCTAGCTGATAATGACTTTTCCGACCTTAAGGGAGATGCACTTAAGGATGCAATATCAGATTATATAAAAAATAAAGATTCTTCCTTGGTAGGTAAGATGGATTCCCAAGGTACTACTCCAAGAAGAATTACAGATTTAATTGGATCCCTTTCTGACCTGACCTCAGGTAGTGGAGATAAGGGTACACCAATTGTTTATATTCAAGGATATTTTGACAATTTCACTGAATAAAAACTTCTAAAACACTAGCAAAAAAGCTAGTGTTTTATTTTTTATAATCCTTGTTTAAATATTAACTATTTGTTATAATAATAACAGACAAATTTTTAGGAGGTTCTTATATGAAAGATGTACACATTATCACTGGTGGCAGTAGCGGTATAGGTTTAGAAGCAGCGAAGAAATTTAAGGATGGAATTGTTATAATCTCTAGTAGAGGTGAAGACAAGCTTAAAAAGGCTCTGGAAGAATTAAAGGGTCTTGGAATTGATGCTTATTATAAGACAAGTGACCTTAGGGATAGAAAAAGCATAAAGGAATTATTTGATTATGCTAAGTCACTGGGAAAAATTAAGACGGTTGTAAACTCTGCTGGTGTAAGTGGCTCAGGAGGAGACGCAAGGTTAACCTTTGAAATAGATTTACTTGGAACTGAATCTTTAATTTTAGAATCTTTAGAAGTGGCAGATAAGAACACAGTATTAATATTGATTGGGTCTATGGTAGGTACCCTAGTTCCAGATAGTAGTCTTTACAATGACTATCTAGAAAATCCTTCAAAGGAAGGTGCCATAGAGGCTCTTCTTAGAGTTGTTCGTAACAACTCAGATGCAGCCTATAACTTCTCAAAAAGAGGTGTTCAGCTCTTAGCCAAAAAATATGCCGGGGCCTTTGGTGAAAAAGGAGCAAGAATCCTATCTCTTTCTCCTGGTGTTATAATGACTCCAATGGCTGAAAAGGCAGCAGAAGAACATCCTGAGCAAATGAATTATATGAGGTCAATGACCCCAGCAGGTAGAAATGGAAAACCTGAGGATGTTGCTCACCTAATTGCTTTTCTAGCAGATGACAAATCCTCATTTATTACAGGTACAGATATTCTTGTAGATGGTGGTTTATCCATCAATCTTCCAGAAATATTAAAATCTAGAGATTAATTTTTTAATATAAAAGGCTCAGGAGCTTATTAATACTCTCCTGAGCTTTCTGTATTTTCCAACTTTATCTTAAAGTCTTTTATTCCTTAATATATAAATTTTAATCTTTAATTTCAATCCAATACTTGGTCATAAAGAAATAGCTTAATTTAGATTCTATCTTATAAAACCTGGTCTCATCCCTATTCCAACTATCTACTATTTCTATATAAAAATCTCCATTCTCATACTCTCTCCAACCTAGGACCAATACCCAATGCCAATTAATCCAGGAGGCTGATACAAGCATGCTTAGAGGATTACCCATTTCTATGGAATCCTTAAGGCTACTAGGCTTTCTTATAGATTTATAGTGCAAATCATAATTTTTCATCTTAAAGTACTTTTTAATCTTACTAGAGATCCTTAGGACAGGACCATTTCCAATAATCCTATGGAGGGTTTGGAAAACTTCATAGTCATTGGCATCTTTTCTTAAATTTTCATATCCTCTACTCTCATAATAAAGAAGAAGATTAACCCCTGTTGTAGCTGCGCAATGGTTTTTTCCATATTCCAGATCCCTGGTTCTTTGCCAGCTAATCCCCTCATAGTCAAGGCTCTTTGACTTATAATTTCCCATTGGCATCTTTGACCTTCTAATAAAGCCGTACTCTTTACCTATTATTTTAGATAGGATGTAATTATCCTCTATTTTTCTTCTAGCCATTTTTTTACTTTTTTCATGGTTTCGAAATTTGTAAGGTCATAGAGTAATGGTGTTACTGTTGCATAGCCCTGGCTCAGGTAATGCCTATCTGTGTCCTCTGTAAAGCTAATTTCCCTTCTGCCCTTTGACTGTAAAAATTTATCCCCATCTCCATTTTTTCCTTCAAGATAATAATCATATATAGGGTCTCCTACCCTACATACCTTGATCCCCTCTAAATCACTTTCTCTGTAGGGAGTATTTACATTTAATACTATATTGGTATCTTTAATATTCTCTACAACTTTTTTAAAGATTTGATTTGCATAGGATGCTGCAGCTTTAAAGTTTACCTTTTCATCTATATATTCAGCAGAAACTGCTATGGAGGGTATGTTGTATATGCTGGCTTCTATGGCTGCAGATACTGTTCCCGAGTATAAAATGTCCATTCCAGAGTTAAGTCCAATATTTATTCCAGAAAATACCATATCTACCTCTCCATCTGTTAAGGCCTCCATACCTGCCCTTACACAATCAGCTGGAGTACCTGATACGCTATAGGCCTTGGCCCTTATACCCTCTAATTGAACTTCCTTTATTACTAGAGGTTGAAATAGTGTTATAGCATGACTTTGAGCTGATCTTTGTATATCTGGTGCTACTATTATTAGCTCATGTTCTTTTTCTAGTTCCTTGGCCATAGTTTGAATTCCCTCTGCCATTATTCCATCATCATTAACCAATAAGATCTTCATTAAATCGATTCCCTTCTTAATAGTATTTTGCAAGCTATACTTAGTCTATAGCTTTTTTTCAATTTCACTTACGCACTGGGTTTTTATCTTTTCTACTAAAAATTGAAGGGCATCTATAACATTAGGCCTTATGTCCCCACCTACTAGTATATACATTATATCATCACCAAGTTCTAAATGTCCCTGGTTTAACCATAGCTTGATATGATAAATCCCATCCATTTTATAGGTCTCAGCAATTGCTGCCTCAACCTTTTCCCTGTCAAAGTAAAACTCCATTCCCCATACACTAGTGCCATCATCAATGCCTTCCCTTACCTTGGCTCTTGGACTTTCCCTTACTACTCCATTATGGATTAAATACATACCTTCATTAGAAGCTAAGGGATCAGCTTTAACTTCCTTTAGCCATTGGTCTATTGAAGGTGACTCCTTGCTTTCATCTATATTTATATTCATATATTTTCCCCCATCTCTATAAAATCTTTATTTTTTAATAAAACTTGATCCCCTATCTATTACGGAGCCAATCTTTGACATTATAAAGTCATAGCCCTTTTCATCATGGGGTTTTGTACAATGGGAACAATCTTTGATCCCATGAGTGGTCTTAAAATCTCCTCCACATTCATCCCCTAGCATGAAGAGAGGGCAATAACAAAACAAGCAGTTAAACTTTTCCTCCTCTACTCCTTTGTGGCAGGGAAAGAACTCGCACTTGCTATTTTGATTGAATTTATAGTTCTCGCTTTCATACACAGCCATGGTTCTACCTCCTAATTATATTCAAGCTTAATTTATCTACAATTATTGCATATAATTCCCCTCTTGTAAATCCTCCTACAACTTATCCATATAGCTTCTTAGTTCTTCAGGTATTTCCACCCTATAAACACTTGGACCATTGAAGTTGTCTAGGGAATAATCAAAATCAAAATAATCTTCTTCATTTATGCCTATGGTGTCCGCATGTTGGCCTGCAAAGTCAATATCATAGGACATGCTATGGGTCCAAATAAAGGCACTTTTATTCTTTCCAACATTTATATAATGGCCTTTGTCATAGGATACATAGATTATTTCTTGAAAGATTTCCTCCCCACTCTCATAGCTATACTTCCTCCCATCTGGGATTTTTTCACTCTTATCTGCTCCCTGAATACTTTCTTCTATAAGTTCCCATAGATAGGGCTCATTTTCCCTCGTCTCTCCAATAGTCCTTAATATATCTATATCACTATTATCCTTGTTCTTATATATGCCAAGTTCTCCCTGCAAGAAAAGATTTTCCTCAGTCATCAAAGCTAAATCATCACCAAATCTATAGCTTATATCTTCATTTTTATAAGGGATTTCAAATAAATTTACTTCTTTATCAGTTAGCTTTATTTTCCTTGCATATATTTTTTCTCCCTGATTATTCTCTACAAAATCATATCTAGGATCCAGGGCAAATTCTCCATAATAATAGATATTATCCTTGCCCTTTGAATACCTTTGGATATTTCTTATATTAGGATATTCAAATAACCATATACCAAACTTTTTTATAAAGGCATAGGGCTTAATATCTTCAGTTTCCCCGGAATAATATAACTGGAATTCTTCATCTTCGAAAGCCTTTATGTATTCTTCTCCTTCAAGAAATTCTTCTAGTTTCTCCTCTGGATTTAATGTAATGCTTTTCAGGGAGTAGTTTCTTGTAAAGGTAAATCCTAAAGCAATTATTAAGGCTACTATTATATTAAGAAAGATAGCAGATTTGTTTTTCTTATCCATATTTATCTCCTCCTAGGGGACAATTTTTATTTTATTAGACCACAAATAGACTTCTATCCTTTTAATCTATATTCATAGGTCTCTATATTGATATAGCTCCTAGTAGACAAGCTTTTTAATTATCTAGCCTATCAAATAGGAGCTATGCTTGATATTTATTTTTTATAGGACTGGGAGAATGTTTCCCCAGCTCTTAGACTTTCACCTCTTGCCTGATAGAGTTCACTTACAGTAACCAATTGATAGCCTCTCTCTATTAACTGAGGAACTAATAATTCTACTGCCTGAGCTGTACTATCATATATATCATGCATCAATACTATATCTCCATCCTTAACATTCTCAAGTACATGATTTGTAACCGCTCTAGCATCTCTACTTTTCCAGTCCAATGTATCTATGGACCACAGGACAAGGGGCATATCCACTCTTGACTTTAAATCATCGTTAAAAGAACCATAGGTAGGTCTCATAAGTTTTGGCTCTATACCTATTAGGTCCTTAACTATAGTTTGTGTGCTTAGTATTTGTTCTCTTACTCCATCAACTGATAACTTAGTTAATTCCTTGTGATTGTAACTATGATTACCTATCTCGCTGCCTTCCTCTACCATACGCTTTAATATCTCCACATTGCTAGAAGCTCGGTTTCCTAATATAAAGAAGGTAGCTGCAGAATCGTATTTCTTTAAGGTGTTCAGAATTGGCAGGGTAGTATCTTTATTAGGTCCATCATCAAAGGTTAGGGCTACCATAGGCTTAGTAGGATCTATATTCCTTTTTGGAATGACGACTTCAACTTCCTCTAGCTCTTCCCCAGCAATATCAAGCTCTTCATCTAGCTCTTTCCTATCTTCCTCATTTATGTCTTCAAATAATTCAGGATTTATAAAGTCTTCTAGGTCTTTATAAGCTATCTCTACCTCACTAGCCCCTAAGCTTCCACTAAATATACTGTACTTGGGAAAGATAAAGACTATTTTCTCTTCTTTTAAGATAAAGTTTGAATAATTCTCTTCTGAAGCCTCTATTCCTTCTTTAAATTGTTCTGTATCTGTACTATCCTTATATTTTTCATTGTTTAAGAAGTAATCCTTGCTCTTTTCTGAAATAAAATTTAAGTACTGACCCTTCATAATATCATCAAGTTTAAGTTCTATATCCCTTTCCAGGTCATAGAGCTTAGTTTCTACATTCACATCAGGATGGGCCATATAGGATGCATTTTCAAAGATGTCATAACTAATACTTACTATACCCTTTGCAGGGCTATAGGTCTTGTAGTCTATACTAAGTTCATATTTATAATCTTCTTCATCAAAGGCATTGGTCTCTATAACAGACTTAAATTCTTTAATATATTTTTCTACAAGACTCTTATTCTCTGCATCAATATTGTCCCTAGAAAAACTAGGATAATGCGCTCCTATAAGACTATTTGTCTCGTATTCAATTATAGATACAATCTCTCCAAGATTTTTATTTCCTAGCATAGGAGCTATTAGGTACCCGCTATAATCAATTTCTTCCTTTGATAGCTTCTTCATAGAAGCTGCCTGATTTTCATTTTTACTCTTGTCTAAGAATTTAAAAGAAAATATACTCCCTATAACTAGCAATATAAGTATTGTATAAAACCTTAGCCTTCTAAGTTTTCTTTTTTTCTCCCTAAGCTTTCTTCTCTCTGATCTTCTGTCCATAATCTCATCTCTTTCTATCTATAGTCTTATATTTTTTATTTTCCTTACTGACATATTTCATTATAGCCTATAACAAGTATAACTGATTTACAATATAGTAACAAAAAAAGTTCCTAAACTAGGAACTTTTTTTGAATCTATAATTTATAAATCTAATTTTATATCATATTCTACTTGCTTTTTCTTAAAGAGATATTCTCCATTTCTAATAGAAGCTAGAACTCTTGAGCGGTTTCTTATTACATCAAAGGGACTATTTCCATCTACAACTATAAAGTTTGCTGCCTTGCCTTCATCTATTCCATATTTATCCTGTATATTTAAGCATCTAGCTCCATTATATGTGATTAAATCTAAATCTTTTTCTATTTCCTCTGGAGACATTATTTGAGCTAAGTGTATGCCATTATCAAGTATATTCATCATATTTCCATTGCCCATTGGATACCAGGGATCATTGATTGAATCCTGAGCAAAGGCCACATTGATTCCTAGCTCCATAAATTCCTTTACCCTAGTAAGGCCTCGTCTTTTAGGATAGGTGTCTTGACGTCCTTGAAGATAGGCATTCTCAGTAGGACAAGAGATAAAGTTCATCTTGCTTTTCTTGAAAAGATCCATCATCCTATAGGCATAGGAATCATCTGCTGATCCAAAGGAACAGGTATGACTTGCCGTAGTTTTCTCTCCATAATCCTCCATAAGCACAAGGGCATTTAGTAGCTCTACAAATCTTGAATGAGGATCATCGGTTTCGTCGCAGTGTACATCTATAAGCTTGTCGTATTTTAAGGCAAGTTTTACTATATCATGAATAGATCGCTCTCCAAACTCTCTGGCCGGCTCATAGTGAGGAATGCCTCCTACAACATCTGCTCCCATCTTAAGAGCCTCCTCAACTAGTTCATAGCCACCCCTATAGGTATACATACCTTCTTGAGGAAAGGCTACAATCTGAATCTCAACCTTGTCTCTTAGTTTTTCCTTTAATTCCAAGATAGCCTTTAGGGCTGTGAAATTTGGATCCGTAACATCTACATGAGTACGTATATATTGGACCCCATGGGAAATCTCATCTCTAATTCCCTTAGTTGCTAGCTCCTTTACCCCTTCTACTGTTAGGTTGGCTTTAAACTTGGGCCACATTTCAATTGCTTCAAATAAGGTTCCAGAGCCTGCCCCTTCTTGTCCCATCTTAGATAGGGTATAGACATAATCCAGATGTAAGTGTGGATCTACATAGGGTGCTATAACAAGTTTTCCCTTTAAATCAATCACTTGATCTGCCTCTGCTAAGTTTTTACCAATAGCCTTAATCTTTCCATCCTCTACTAGTATTTCATCCGCATTCTCATGCTTGTAAATAACTGCATTTATAAATTTCTTCATAATAACCTCCTATTGTCCATTATTTTCTAATTTATTAGTATTTATCTATCCTTAATTCTCAAACTTTCTAGCTACTAGTGGGTACAAAGGGTATTATCTTTGCAGCTAGGTTTGCAATTGGCATGGATTGAAGGATGACCTTACCTGGTCCTGTAAGTTTTACTAGAAACATTCCCTCTCCTCCAAAGAGAACATTTTTCATTCCCTTTATGGTTTTTATATCATAGGATACAGATTCTTCAAATAAGAATACATGTCCTTGGTCTACCAATAAAACTTCTCCCGGTCCTAGATTATATTCTGTAAGGGAACCATCTGCCTCTAAAAATAATTCTCCGTAGCCTGAAAGTCTTTGAAGAATAAAGCCCTCTCCCCCTAATAGGCCTGAAGAGAATCTTTTAGTAAAGATACTCTTTAGCTCCACGGTTTTTTCTGATGCTAAAAAAGCAGTTTTTTGAGCAATTAAAGCCTTGCCATCCATCTTAATATTTAAAATAGTACCTGGTAGGGATGAGGCAAAGCTAATCTCCTGGTCCTCCCTGTTGGCAGTATAGTAGCTTAGGAATAAGGACTCACCTGTAAACATCCTACTTATACCCTTGATCATTCCTCCCCCAGTTGACAATTCAACATCTATATCCTCTGTCATCCAAGACATAGCTCCTGCTGTAGTTTGGATCGTTTCTCCCCTCTTCAACTTGCATCTGAGTACGGGATAATCTCCCTCTATTGAAAACTCCATCTTATATTCCCTCCTTAAGTGGTTTTAAATAATCTATTATAGATATTATACATTAAAACCATATATTTTTATATAAAGTCTTTTTATCTAAATATATAGATAATTATAGATAAAGTGTAAAAACATTTTATATTTTATCTAATCCCTCTAATATGATAATATTAATATACTTTATCTTTATCAATAAATATACTTTGAGGTGATAAGTTGGAAAGAGAATATGGATTAAAGGATTATCGTAAACAAACCATAAAATTAACCATACCTGTATTTTTCGAATTATTGATTAGTAGTTTATTTGGAATGCTGGATATGATGATGGTAGGTAATAGTGGCCCTGCTAGTATTACCACCCCCTCTATTGCTGCTACAGGTATTACCAACCAGGTAATGTTCATAGGTATAGCCATGGCCCAAGCCATGAGTGTAGGTGGAACAGCCATGATATCTAGGTATAGTGGAGCGGATGAAAAGGAAAAGATACCGGATGTAGTAAAGCATCTTCTTATCCTTATGACCCTAATACTAATTATTCCCTTTGTCAGTGTAAATCAAATTATACCTAGAAAGATAATGAGTTTTATTGGAGCAGAGCAGGGAACTATCCAAATTGGTCTTAATTATTTTAGAATTGTAATATTTGGCTTTATCTTTCAATCCTTAAATCTTGCTATCTTTGCATCTATGAGAGGTGCTGGAGATACAAAAACACCTATGATAATAAATATAGCTATTAACTTTTTAAATGTTATTGGAAATTATATATTGATCTTTGGTAAGTTAGGATTACCTGCCATGGGAGTTACTGGTGCCGGTCTTTCCACATCAATTTCCCACCTAGTTGCCTTTCTAATCTTGCTAGGCATACTCCTAAGTAGGAAACATATGGTTAAATTGGACCTTAGGAAAAGATTTAAATTCAATAAGCCTATTATGCAAAATCTTCTCAAGGTAGGAGGTCCTGCTGCCTTAGAACAGGTAGGATTTAGATTTGGAGTTATTATGTTTATAAGGATCATATCTGGTCTAGGAACTGTAGCCTATGCTACCCATCAGATAGCTTCTAATATTATAAGCTTATCCTTTGCCCCTGGTCAGGCCTTTGGTATAGCTGCATCTACCCTAGTGGGAAAATCCCTTGGGGAAAAAAGAGTGGATAGGGCGGATAAATTTATAAAAGAGACCAATCGGCTGGCCCTAATAGCTTCTGCTTTTTTCAGCTTTATATTCTTCTTCTTTGGACCAAGTATTGTAGGTCTTTATACTGAGGATATAGCTATTATCCAGTCTTCTGGGGATATTATGAAGGTTATAGCTCTTATCCAGCCCTTCCAGGCATCCGCCTTTGCTATTTCTGGAGGCCTAAGAGGTGCAGGAGATACTGTGTCTACCTTGATTGTTACTATAATAGGAGTATTTATTATTAGGCTTAGTGTGGCCTATGTCCTTATTAATATATTTGGCTTTGGTGTCCTAGGGGCTTGGCTGGCTATGCTATCAGATCAGATAATAAGATGGCTTGGTATTAGCCTTAGATACAGGACAGATAAGTGGAAACATATTAAATTAAAGTAGATTTTATGTGGATTTAGTGATATTATTTAATAGATAGTCAAATGTCTTTAAAGCAAAGGAGGATTTTATGAATAATAATAAAATTAGAAAATCTGTTAATGAATTTTACGATGACGTTGCTAAAGATGATGTCAAAGTAAAAGGTGATATAGATAAGTTAAATAAATCCTTAGGCTATAGTGAGGAAGATTTAAATTATATTCCTAAGGAGGCTCAACTAGGACTTGGTTGTGGTAATCCAATTGAAAAAGGAAAGCCTTTAGCAGGAGAGTTTGTTGCAGATCTTGGTTCAGGTAGGGGTATGGATGCCTTCTTATCTTCTAAATCTGTAGGAGAATTTGGCCTGGTTATAGGAATTGACAATAACCCAAAGATGATTGAAAGAGCTAGGGAAATAGCAGATAAAAGAGGATTCAATAATACTGAATTTAGATTAGGGGAACTTGAGCACTTACCTATTAGGGATAATTTCCTAGATCTATTAATATCCAACTGTGTAATCAATCTATCCACTGATAAGCCAGGGGTTTATAAGGAAATTTTTAGAGTACTTAAGTCTAACGGAAGACTTAGTCTTTCAGATATAGTCCTAAAGAAGGATCTACCAGATGAAATAAAAAATGATCCTAATATTTATGGCACCTGAGTAGGTGGAGCAATCTCTCTGGAAGAGATTAAGGAAATCTTAGTTAAAACAGGTTTCTCAGATATTGATATTCAACTAGAAGAAGTTAGTGATGAATATGCAAGAAAATGGGGACATGGTTTAGAGATAAAAGAATATATTGCAAATGCAGATATAATTGCCTACAAAAAAGTATAGATAATTGCAAATTTAAAGCCCTAGGGAAAAATTTCCCTAGGGCTTTTATAATCTATATTTAAATTTACACTGCTACTATACTACCCTGGAGTTCTGCTTCAACAACTCCATGTCTTTCCAGGTATTTCTCAAGGGCATCTACCGCATGAATGTCCATCTTAACCTTGTCATGACCATATTTCTCAGGTACACCCTGACTTGTCACATATACAACATTGTAGATCCTATCTTTTTCTATTGGCTTACCCTGGACAAAGAGCCTTTGAATCCTCTCTCCGTAAGGATTCTCAATTTTAAAATATAAATTAAGTCCCAGGGACCTTTTAACATAGCCCCCCATTTGATCGTAGGGATCTTTTGCAAAGGTCCTTTCTAGATTTTCTTCCATCATTTCCCAAATCTCCTCACCACTAAGCTTTACCCTGGAAACTGGAGGATTTACAGGTATGATATTCCACAAATCATTTAGGGTGATGTCTCCCTTAGGTATTGGTGCTCCGTATCTCCAACCATTGGAGAAAGCTATTTGATCACCAGTTAAATCTAGGAGACTCTTTAGAAGAAAATTATCCATGGTTGATTCCAATACAGTATATCTATTTAAATCTGTATTAGTTCTACCAACTACTTGATTTAATTTCTCTCTGTCATCCTTCATTATTTCATCTATTTTCTTTTTCATCTCTTCATCTTCTTCAATCTTCTCATCTAGAACAACTAGTTTGTGTTTATAGTCTACTATTTTCTTGTCTTCTATGACAAGATCTATATGGCCTAGGAAGGATCCATGACATCCTGATTGCATTATTATAGTATCATTTATCTTAGATGCCTCATAGGTCCTGTTATGGGTATGGGCGCTTAAAAGAAGGTCTATTCCATCAACTTCCTTGGCAAGTTTTATTTCCTGAGGATATCCAAGATGTGACATTACCAAGACTATATCTGCGTTTTCTTCATTTTTTACCTGGTCAATATAGCCTGGAAGCTCTTCATTGCCAAGAGTAAAGTATATACCTTCACTAAAGTGAGCCGGCATTACCTTGTCTACAATTGTGGCTGCTATACCAATGATGGCAACCTTAAGTCCATTAACTTCTTTTATTAAATAAGGATCATATACAAGCTCATCAGTCTCCTTCTTATAACAGTTTATTGCCAACATAGGATAATTAAGCTCATCTAATAAGTCTCCAAAAGCCTTAGGTCCATAGGCAAATTCCCAGTGAGCTGTCATAGCATCAAGCTTTAAATCATTTAATAAAGGAGTTAGTATTTTTCCCTTAGATTTTACAACCGGATATGTGCCGTGGAAGGTGTCCCCACCATCTAAAAACAAGAGATTTCCCTCTTTTTCTTCTCTTATTTGATCTACATAGGACTTTATCCTTGGATAGCCTCCTGCCCTTATATACTTGGCAAAGCCTCCATCCCAGAAATGTTCCCAATGCTCTTCCATGTATCCATGTGTATCATTCATTTGTAATATAGTTATATTTTTCTTATTTACCATATAAATCATCCTTTAAATTTTCATTTTAAGTCTGCTAATATTCTTACCTGTAAAAAAACCCAATATACAAGCCTTAGTGCCATATATTGGGGTTTTATTATCTACTAATAATCTATTTTTTCTTTTACAAAAGTACCATTTCTAAGATCATAGTGGGCCTGTTGGATTTCCTCTTGAGTGTTCATTACAATTGGTCCTGCCCATGCTATATCTTCATTTAGAGCTTGAGATTTAATGTATAAAATCTGAGCCTTCTTATCCTTAGTCTTGAATTCAACACTAGTACCCTGGGATAGCTTGGCTGCCGTCTTTTCTTTTATTAATTCATCCCCAACATATATATCTCCAATAAGAGTAAATAGCATTATGGAAGCATCTTCTTCTGTATCTATGGTAAAGCTAGAATTCTCATTAAGATGGATGTCATAGTAATCTAGGGGTAGATGTTCTCCCTTGTATCCTTCAACATCTCCGTAAGAACCTGCAACCAATCTAATCATTCCACCATCAATTTCAATCTCTTTAATCTCATCTCTCTTTATGCTATTATAGCTAGGTTTACTCATCTTATCCTTGGCTGGAAGATTAAGCCAAAGCTGAACCCCTAATAATCTGTCTGCAGCAGGAACCATTTCTTCATGCATAATCCCGGATCCTGAGTTCATCCATTGAACTTCCCCATCCCCTATGGCATCTTCGTTGCCTAAACTGTCCTTGTGTACCATTTTACCCTTGTATAGATAGCTTATAGTTTCTATGCCTCTGTGTGGGTGAATTGGAAATCCAGCTGTATAGTCATCTGGATTGGTACTATCAAAGGAGTCTAGCATTAATATAGGATCAAAGTCCTTGGTTGTACCATGGCCTAGAACCCTTACAAGACTAACACCTGCCCCATCTATTGTTCTAAATCCTGTAACTTGTTTTTTTACTGTTCTTTTCATCTTATTACCTCCATTTATTTTATTTTTTCTTATTCTTCTTTTTTCATTTCAATTACTAGTATATGGGATTTTTCTATAGCCTTAATTTTTATATCTTCTTCTACAATCTCCAAGGCATCCCTATCCTTTAAATTTATATGATTAATTTCTGATATACCTTCTATTTGTACTAGATAAGCCTGTCTTCCCCTATCTACTTGGAGATTTATTTCCCTTTCCTTATCTAATTCTATCACATAAATATTGGCATCCTGATTAATTTTTATCTCTGCATCTCCATCATGACTAGATACTATCTGCAACCATTGGTTTTTTCTATCTTCCCAGTTAAATCTATAGTCTCCATAGTTAGGCTTGTGCCCTTTCTTGTCTGTAAGTAGCCATATTTGCAAGAATCTGGATTCTACATCTCCGAAATTGTGTTCACTGTGAAATACTCCTGTTCCTGCTGTCATGTACTGGACATGACCCCTTGTAATGGTATTTTTGTTGCCCATATTGTCCCCATGGGCAAGTTCTCCCTCTACCACATAGGACACTATTTCCATGTCCTTATGAGGATGCATTTCAAAACCTGTATCTGGTGCTACTAAATCATCATTTACTACCCTTAAAACTCCAAAGTTCATATTATCTGGATTGTAATAGCCTGCAAAGGAAAAGTGAAAGATACTCTGCAACCAACCTAAATCTGATCTACCCATATTTTTATTGTCTAATTTTCTTAACATAATTTCTCCTTTCATATAAATACATTAATTTTTGTTTTTATTATAGCTTCTTGTTATTCTATAGCTAGTTACTTTTTGTAACTGCTTGTATTTATATTATACACCTGGAATATAATATGTCAAGTATATTTTATACTTACCCAATAAAAAATCCTCTACAATCTTGTAGAGGATTTTTTTATATATTTACTTATTCTATCCATTTATCAGCCCAAATTTGTATCTCATCCATAACCTTGGTTAAATCCCTACCCTTTTCTGTAAGCTCATATTCGATTCTTACTGGAGTTTCTGGATAAACCTTACGTATGACTATGCCATGGGTTTCTAGCTCCTTAAAACGCTCCGTAAGCATTCTAGGGCTCATGTTTGGTATGGCTGAGGATATATCTGTAAAACGTTTTTTTCCATTTAAGAGAGTCCTTATAATTAGCCCAGTCCATCTTTTACCTAATAGTTCAAAGGCATCTTCAAATTTTGGACATAGCTTAAATTCTTCCATATAATTCACCACCTATAAATATTATATCATAGGTGCTATATAAAAGTAAGCTAGTTCTTTAAAGATAGAACTTAATATTTTTTATACTAGATTTTCTTCCTTTTCATTATAGATTTTCATAGTGCCTTCAAGGAATTTATCAAAACCTATCCTATCCACAAAGGGACCTAACTTATCTCCAAATTCTGCATTTTCTGAGTAATATTCAAATATAGAATCTACCATTCTCTCAGCTTGCCCATCATTTAGACCAGTTGCCACTGTATCCGGTAGTCTAGGATGATAGCCTGCACTTCCACCTACCTTAACTATAAAACCTTCCTTGTCTGCTAAGACTGCTATATCTTTACTATTAGCTCCGGCACAGGCATTCAAGCAGCCAGTAACAGCTATCTTGGTCCTATTAGGTGCTGGTCTACCGTAGTATTTCTTTTCTAATTTTAAGCCTAGCTTAGTCGCATTTTGTTTGGATCTTTTACAAAATACTGCTGGACAAATCTGAATGTTTTTTACAGAATAGGTTGATGTTTCTCCTGGATCCATACCCAGATCATCCCATGCTTTTTCAACATCTTCAGGCTTTATTCTAAGTATTGCAATACGCTGCCCAGATGTAATCTTCAATTGACCATTATATTTTTCTGCTACCTCTGCTATTTTTATTAAATCCTTTGGTGTAATAAAACCTCCTGGAATTCTAGGTGTTATGCCAAAGGTTCTCTCTCCATTTATAACTTTTTGTAAAACTGCAAAGCTTGGATCTTTCATCTTGCCACCTCTTTCAATATTCTATTATAAGTTATTCTATATCATATGTATATTTAAGTCTGTAACATATGTTACAGGGAAAATTTATTTTATCTTTTATCTTAATAATTCTTTATCTTCTAATATAATAAGAAAATAATTGAAAAAACATTAAAGGACTTGCTAGCTATTAACATAGAAAACAAGCCCTATAATTACTATTATGAAAATTCCAATTAAATAGTATCAATTCTATAAGAAAGCTTTATTAAACACCTTTTATTCTTGATCCTCATGTCCTTCTCTTAGCAATTCATATTCCCCTGTTTCCACATCTAAGTCATAGATATTAAAGTTTGTATCTATGTCAAAGCCTTCTAGATGAGTGGCTAAATTTATAGAGGCTGATCCTTCTTCCCCACTGGTAATCCTATGAAATACATCTGTAGTCCAGGTTATAAGTCCACCACCCTCCAATATTCTCTCCCCATTGTGCTCTATATAATCAGGAGTGATAGTGAATTTTTCAAGCTTACCATGGTCCCTTTGGTAAAGCTCTACATGCCTTACACCATGAAGTACAAATAAATTATCCTCTTGATGGGGATGCATATACCAGGCTTCCTCAACTGAACCTACCTTGCCTGGGGATACTGCTCCCTTATCATGAAGAACCCTATCTATGGCGTGAATCTTTGGAATCATAGAGTCTATCATAATATCAAAAGTGACTCCCTCTGTCTTTCTAAATTCCTTAAGCTTAATTACCTTATAAAAATTTTCAACTTCCTTAATAATATAATCCATAATTTCCTCCTTATATTCTAGCTACTCCACTGGCTCTAGCAGCTCTAGCCACTGCCAGGCCCACTTCTATTCCTACATTCCTATTTAATACTTCTGGTAAGATCTTTTCTTCATTTAAAAGTTCCTCAGGAACCATGCTGGCAATGGTGTAAGCTGCAGCTAATTTCATTTCTTCATTTATATCCTTTGCCCTAACCTCTAAGGCCCCCTTAAATATACCTGGAAAAACCAACACATTGTTTACTTGATTGGGAAAATCAGATCTTCCAGTTCCAATTATCCTTGCACCACCTTTCTTTGCCTCATCTGGCCATATTTCAGGAGTCGGATTGGCCATGGCCAATATAATTGAGTCCCTATTCATCTTCTTTATATCTTCTGCACCTATAATATTTCCAGCTGATACTCCAATAAATACATCTGCACCTAGGAGGGCATCTTCTAGGCTACCCTGAAGCTCTCTTGGGTTTGTTAGAAGAGCCAGCTCTCTTTTACTTTTTTCTAGTAGTTTGTTTTCAGGATTTAAAATTCCCTTCCTATCACAAACTACTATATCCTCTGCTCCTGCTAGTCTAAGGAGTTTGGCTACAGCTATACCTGCTGCCCCCGAACCATTGATAACTATCCTTGCAGAGTTTATATCCTTTTCTACTAGTTTTAAAGAGTTGATCAAAGCTGCAAGGACCACTACTGCAGTGCCGTGCTGATCGTCATGAAAGACAGGTATATCTAATTCTTCTTTTAACCTTCTTTCAATCTCAAAACACTTTGGAGCAGCTATGTCCTCTAAATTTATTGCTCCAAAACTTGGAGCAATTTGTTTGATGGCAAATATTATCTCTTCTATTTCTTGACTTTCTAGGCATATGGGAAAGGCATCTACTCCTGCCAATTCCTTAAATAAAACTGCCTTACCCTCCATTACAGGCATGGCAGCCCTAGGTCCTATATTGCCTAGGCCAAGGACTGCTGATCCATCTGTTATTACAGCTATCATATTGCCCTTACTTGTATATTCATAGGCAAGGTCAGGATCAAGCCTTATCTCCTTACAGGGCTCTGCAACTCCAGGAGTATAGACAAGACTTAAATCTTCCTTGTCCCTCAGAGGAGTCTTACTCCTTATTTCTATCTTACCCCTATATTTTCTGTGCAAATTAATAGCATCTTCTTTTTTTATATCCATCTCTAATCATCCTCAATAAGTATTTAATCTTCTCCGTAAATTTACTATACCCTATTTATAGAATTTTTAGCCTATTATAGAAGATAATAATTTTAAATCTCATTTATGGGTAAAACAATCTATACAGGAGTGATTATATGGAAATATTATTTTTAAATGAAAAGGATATAAAAGAAGTTCTTACAATGAAGGATTCTATTAAACTTATAAAGGAAATTTTAAAACTAGATCCTAAAACCCAGGCTAGTATTCCCCTTAGGACAAATATTGATGTGCCTAAGGAAAATGGACAAAGCCTTTATATGCCCGGTCTTGTAGCTTCAAAAGATGCTTTGGGAATAAAGATTGTATCAGTCTATGGGGACAATTATAAATTAGGCTTGGATTCTATTTCATCCTTGATGATAATGCAGGATCAAAAAACCGGCCAGGTAAATGCCCTAATGGATGGAAATTATTTAACCAAGCTTAGAACCGGGGCTTTAGTAGGAGCTGCAACGGATATATTGGCAAGAAAAGAGGCAAGTATCTTTGCCCTAATAGGTACAGGAGGTCAAGCTAGAACCCAGCTGGAAGCTGTCCTAAATGTTAGAGATATAAAGGAAGTCAGAGTTTCTGCAAGAGATAAGGAAAAGGCAGAGAACTTTATCCAAGAGATGAAGAGAGATTTTTCTAAGGATTTTGATTTTCAGATCTTCCTAGCAGAAAATTCTGATGAGGCTATAAGGGATGCAGATATAATAACTGCAGTTACCACTGCAGAAAATCCTGTTTTTAATGGGGACTTGGTAAAAGAGGGGGCCCATGTGAATGGAGTTGGATCTTACACTCCTGACATGCAGGAAATTCCTTCATCTCTTTTAACTAGAGCAGATAAAATATATGTAGACACCTTGGATGGGGTCCTAAATGAATCTGGAGATTTTATTATAGGTATGGAAGAGTCTAATTTCTCAAGATCAGATATTAATGGAGAAATTGGAAAGATTCTTCTAGGAGAGCTTCCATCTAGGGAAGATGGGAGGGAAATAAGCTTCTTTAAAACAGTTGGTAGCGGAATCTTTGATATAGTAACAGGCAAGCATATTTATGATTTGGCTATAAAAAATAATATTGGCAGCAAAATTAAATTTTAATAAGTAAGCCCTATATCCAGACTGGATATAGGGCTTTTATTTTAAGAATTTACTTACATCATATAAACTTCTATCTATCTAGAAAGGCCACATGTAAAGAATCAATGGGGCTCCTACAGTTAGTACAATAAGAGAAAGGGGTAGTCCTAGATGCCAGTAATCAGTAAATTCATATCCTCCAGGTCCCATTATCAACATATTAGACTGGTGTCCAATAGGGGTTAAGAAGGCTGAGGAAGATGCTACTGCTATACTCATTAGGAGAGGATCTGGTGAAACTGCCATAAAGCCAGCTAAACTTAGGGCAATAGGTCCCATTAATATTGCAGTTGCAGAACTACTAATTAAGTTTGTAAGTGCCATTGTAAAGATCATCAGTATAACCATCATAATAGGCGGACTTACAAAGGATGAAATCTTCATTAACTGAGCTGCTATAGTATCAGAAGCCCCACTGCTTTGAAGGCCTGCTCCTAGGGCAAATAATGAGCCTAACATTATAATGGTAGGCCATTCTATAGCCTCATAAAACTCTTTTGGTGTTAGAACTTTTGAAATAACTAGAATCAGAGCTGCTGATGCAAAGGAAATTTGAACCGGCAGTATTCCAAAAGTAGAAAGCAATATAGACACTAGGAATATTCCAAGGGTTAAATACTGGTCCTTGGCAGAGTTATCTATGTTCATTCCCATATTTCTCTGAGCCAGGGGCAAGCATCTTAGTTTAGAATAAGCATCCTGGAGATTGCTTCTAGGCACTTGGATTAGGAGCACATCTCCCTTGTTGAAAATAAAAGTCTTTAGTCTTTCCACACTGGAAATACCCTTTCTAGAAACTGCAATTAAATTTATATTATATCTATTCCTAAGTTTAGTCTCAAAGGCTGTCCTACCTATTAGAGGTGAGTCATCCCTAAGTACTACTTCTACCAGGGCTATTTCCTCTGATTTTAAGTTGGACTCAGTTTTTAACTTATCTGTCCTAGCTCCCTTTAAAACCAGGGAGGTCTTATTGACAATATTTGCAAGTTCTGAACTTACAGCCTTTACTAGGATGATATCTCCTGCTAGGAGCTTTTGATTGGCTCCTGGAGAGATAATCTTATAATCATTCCTAATTATGCTTAGTACGTTAAGCTCAATCTTATATTCAAGATAAAAATCCTTTAATGACTTTCCAACCATCTTACAATCTTCAGTTACAAGTAATTCTGATAAATAATCTTCTAGATTAAATAAATTGTCCTCTTCTTTAGAACTTCTCCTAGGAATTAATTTCCAACCTACTAGCACAGTAAATAAGATTCCCAATACAGCTAAACTGATTCCCACAGGTGCAAAGGAGAAAAATGAAAAGGCCTCAAATCCTTCTTGCATCCTATAGGTGGATACGATTAGATTTGGCGGTGTACCTATTCCTGTTATCATCCCACCTAATAGAGAAGCAAAGGCAACTGGCATAAGGAGTTGAGATGGTGCTATTTTATTATCCTTTGCTATGGTTATGGCTATAGGCATTATAAGAGACAAGGCCCCTACATTATTCATAAAGGCAGAGAGCCCAGCTGTTAAAATCATCAAGGCCATTATTCTTAGTTGTACCTTGTTTGTATTCTTATTTATTACTGCTACAAATTTATCTATTACTCCTGTCTTTATAAGGGCTCTACTAATTACTAGTACTGAAGCCACTGTTATTATAGCCGGATGGCTAAATCCTGAAAAAGAAGTTTCAGGAGATACTACGCCAGTGATAGTCAGTACAAGCAAGCCTAGCAAGGCTACAAAATCATATCGCAGCCTGCCATCTATAAACATAAATAATGTTATTCCTATAACTATAAATACTATAATTTGTGGATTCATATTTATCCCCTCTTATTCCTATATAATGATTTCTTTTAATTAATAATCATTATAACAATATAAGTAGAAAATATCTAATCATTTGTCTTAATAGTCTTCTTTTTAATATAAAGCCTTCTAATAAAGAAAACTATTATGAGTAAAGCAAGGCCTATTATTAAAACAATAAGGCTCAAGGTGAGGAAGGGATCTTCAACTATAGAAAAAACACCCCTAGCCCCTTCCATATCAAAGACTATATAGCTTCCATTTATAGAGGAGTCTATTGGCTTCCATCCATCATCTCCCAGTTGCCAAACTTCAAGCCTTCTTTTAGTTTTTGGCATTAAAAGTCTAAGCCTAACTTTTTCATCTTCATCCTCTATTCCTCTTAATTCAATTTCCCAACTTTCCAGGATCTTCTCATCATCATGATAGGTCTTATTAGACCCTATCTCATAGGGAGATATCCTTAAGTTTACATCTCCAGAGAATTGTCCTTCTGCAAGTAAGATAGCCAAGTCCTTATCCTTATCTACAATATGTGAGGATAAAACAGTTAAATAGGGTGTATATACCGCCTCTATTGTTTTATTAAAGGTCATCTCTTCATTATTAAAATCTTCCCACTTGCCTTCATGCCCTTCCTTGAAGGGAATCTCAGGAAGAAGTTGTAAATCAAAGCTATCCCTATAATCAAAGGCTATCCTCTTTACAATATCTCCATCAGCTATAAAGTTTAGATGAAAGCGAGTAAATTCATCTGGTAGCTCATCTAGCTCCAATAGTTCATCATAACTAAGGGGGCAGGCCTTACCCTCATAACTTATTCCATCAATTGCTGCTACTTTTTCATGAACATAATAGTTATTTAACACTTCTCCCTCAGTATCACCAGCTATAGCTCCTATATATTCTCTTCCATTTTCAATTCTAACTAGAGAATATGAGTTGGAAAGATTATTTCCATAACCAGCTATACCACCAATATAATCTCTGCCCTTAAGGGAGGAGAGGACAAAGGATTTATCTATTTTGGCATAGGAAGCCCCAGCTATACCACCTACATAGTCTCCTTCCCTACTAAATACATCTCCGTAGTTCTCAGCTTCACTAATAAGGCCAAGATCCATTCTTCCTACAATCCCGCCGCTATAATCTTTTTTAGCCACAACCCTACCATGGTTTTTAGCATTCTTTAGGATTGCTGTGGTTATGTACTTGAAATTAAGGGAAGATGATCCTTTTTTTGTTATATCATCTTCTGGATCCAGGTCATACTCTATGGCCATTGATCCTACTATTCCTCCAATATTAGTAGCTCCTTCTACAGATCCAAAGTTCTGATTTTTATAAACCCTTCCAGATTTTAAAACTTCCTGATCCTCTTCAGAATTATCCTCTATATATTCACCACTAGCTATATCCTCTCTAGAACTTACTAAAGTATCAAATATATTTAAAATCTGATGGCTAATAGCATCTATATCTTCTATAGCTTGTTTTTTTGAATTACTTATCTCCACTCCCAGCTGATCTACATGGGAAGATATAGATCTTATATTCTTAAAAAGATCATCTCCTGACTGCCTGTATTCACTGGTTACATTTGGAAGTTCAAGCTTGGGCTCAGAGCTAAGCGTATCTAGTAAATCTCCTATAGAAGCTATACTAACAGTCACTAATCCAGATCCCTCTTGGAAGTTTTCAAAGCCTAGGCTAAAGTCATTAAAAGCTTTACCGGACTCTTTAGAGGTGGATTTTAAGCCCTCCATACCTTTATTTATGTCTTGCAAGCTTCTATCCAAGCTAATAGAAGTTCTCTCCAGACTATAAAATAAATCATAGAAGTTTCTTCTAATGTTCGTTTTTGTCTCTGATAATCCTCCTTCTATTATGCTGTCTATCTCTTTACTAAGACTGGATAGGATACCTCCTATCTCTTTTGTAGTCTCATATATATTTTTAAATTCATCTCCCATATATTCCTTTGTTTCTCTTTCTTCTTGATCTCCATCTTCTTTATAACTTTCTTCCAATATAGTTTTCAGTGATTCTACAAGTTCCTCTATATCTTCCCTCTGAAAGTTTTCCACTAGTTCTTTCAAGGATATTTCTATTTGCTCTAAAGCATATATTTTTTCCCTGTCAATTTCACTTGATATAGTTTTATCCCCTAATTTCCAGGACAAATCTCTTAGAGATCCTTTTATAGTATAAATAGCATGGTAACTGTGTTTGTTAGCATCTCTTAAATTGTTAACAGCATATCTGCCATCTTCTATAGCCTCTTCCATCCTATCTGAACTTGTTTCTAAATTAGTAAAGGCTGATTCTATATAGTCTAGGCCCTTGGTAAAGGAATGGGATGACTCTTCCATTTCTTCTAAGATAGGAAGGATTTCTTCAAGAGTATATTGGATTCTCTCACCAGTAATGTTAACTGTTTCAGATATATCATCCACATAATCTACTGTACCCTTGGAAAGGGTTTCTACATTTGCCAAGCTTTCATTAAAGGCATCTGTTATATTGTCAAGTTCCCCACTTACTCCTTTAGAAGAGGACTTTGCCTTGTCAAAACTTTTATTTAAAAGCCTGCCTAATGCATCTAATTCCCTATCTAGTTCTTGGAGTTTGTCTTCAGAAAAGACTAGCATTAAATAAGGCTCTATCTGACCTACTATACCTCCAACATCCTTTCTTCCAAGTACAGTATTGTAATTTTCACAATTACCCAAGTATCCTGATTGCCTTCCTACAATGCCCCCTATATTGTATCCCATCTCCTTGTATCCTACAGGTCCTCGATTTATGCAATCCTGTAAGAAGCCACTTGAATATCCAGTTATTCCACCTGCATCCGTATGGGCCCTTAGATTTTCCGTGGAATTAATCTTATCCCAATTTATATCTTCTATATTTCTAGTTGGCTCAGAAATAGAAGTGTTTATTCTAGCATAATTTGTAGACTTTATTATACTCCCTAAGTTCTGCCCTGCTATACCCCCTACAAAGTGGTCCCCTACTACACTGCCTTCTACAGTAGAGTTTTTGATAATTCCACTAACTTCATTTACCCCAACTAGACCGCCTACATTGCTATCAGCTTCTACATTTCCATTAAAGCTACAATTTCTTATCTCACCCTTATTATTTCCAACAAGGCCTCCTATTTGCTTTCGACTCCCGGAAGGATTTATATTGCCCTGGATATTAAGATTCTTTATAATCCCATCCTCCTGTAAGTATCGGAATAATCCCTTGACAGATCCATTACCCCTAATAGATACTCCAGATATGGTATGGCCCTGTCCATCAAAGATTCCTGAAAAAGTAGGAACTATAAAGGAAGCAGATCTGGAGAGATCTATATCATCCTCCAGGATTATGGTTTTTCCAGAATAATAAGTATCCAGGGATGCTTTTCTACTAAAGTCAACAAAGTCTTCTGCACTGCGGATATAAATAGTATCTGATCCAGCCAAGGATATACCTATAGGGTTCAATAAGATACTTATTGATAAAAAAAGAATTAATATATTTTTATAATTTTTATTCTTCATCTCTCTCCACCTCCTTATCTTCATTTACCTTAGAATCTAAATCTTTAAGGGCACCGCTTTCTATGCGAGCATCTAAATCTCCCTTTATAGTACCACTGATCTTTGCATCAACCATACCAGATACATATCCACGAACATGTCCATCTACCCTTATGCTACCACTGGCCTTTTGACTTTCTGGTAGCATTTTAATATTAAAACCAGTCCTTTCTATAATCCTATCCCCTAGTAACAATAATTGGGGTAGGATAGTCATAACTAAGACCATGGATATTATAGTTCCACGACCTAGAAATAATCCAATTGAAGATATACTATATTCAGAGGATAAAAATCCAATTAAAAGCCCAGCAGAAGCCAGGATAGTTCCTGATGTAATAACTGTAGGAAAGGCCTGATTCAGAGCCTCTACTATAGCCTCTGATGGTTCCATACTAGATTTTAAATCCTGATATCTTCCTGTTATTATAATGGCATAGTCAATATTAGCTCCCATTTGTATAGAACTAACTATTAAATAGGATATAAAAAACACGTTTACACCTGTTAGGTGAGGGATAGAGAAGTTTATCCAAATACTCCCCTGAATAACCATCATCAAAAGTACAGGTATTCCCGCTGATTTAAAGGTAAACAAGAGGACAATCATAACAAATATAGCTGATGTCGTTGATATTACAGAATTATCATGGGTGAAGAAGTTATTTAATTCATAGTTATTTGTAGACTCTCCAACTAAAAATACATCTTCTTCATAGTAGTTATTGGCTATTTTACGAATCTCATTTAGCCACTGGAAGGTTTCCTCTCCCTCTTCAGCTATATTTGTATTTAAAAGAATCCTAGTGTAATTATCTCCCTTAAGCTGTAACTGAGCATCCTTAAGTTGAAGATACATGTCATCAAGATCTTTTTCCAGTTCTGCATCCAGATTTACAAAGCCTGCAACTTTTTCATCTTGGAGAAAGAAAAATATATCAATAAGAGGAATAGTATAATTCTCCAAACTATTTATCACATTTCCATAGGCCTCATCACTTATGGCATAGGCACTATAAAGTATCCTGGCTAATTCTATATCCAGGTCTGCTAATTCAGCAAATTCTCTTGTTGTAAGAGGATCTGTTATCATATAATCTTCATTGACCTCCACATTGGCAAGTCCCACTACAGAGTCCGTTATCTCTAAGGATTCCAATTCTCTTATTAAAAGCCCTTCCCTTTCATAATCTCCAGTTGGAACTAAAACCGCCATTAAGTTACTTTTGCCAAAATTATCCTTAATCATCTTTTCAGAAATCTGATGCTCATTTTGCTTGATAGTCTCTAATAAACTATAGCCATAAACATATTCAGACTGCTTTGATATGTAAAAACTTGAAATAAATAATATAAGAAATATTGGTGCTAAAATATATCTGGTCCTTACTACTTTTTCACCAAACTTACTAATATCTGGCACAAAGTTTCTGTGGCTAGTCTTATCTATCCATTCACTAAATACCATAAGTAAACCTGGCATAAGTATAAACACTGAAGCTATACTTAGGAGTATTGCCTTAATAAGAACAATACCCATATCCAGTCCTATTTCAAATTGCATAAGGGTTAGGGCTGCTAAACCAGAAATAGTAGTTAAACTACTGGAGGCAATCTCAGGTATGGCCTTACTTAGGGCAGAGATAACTGCCTCCCTTGGCTCCATAAGATTACGTTCCTCCGTATATCTATGGCTTAGGATAATGGCATAATCTATAGCTAGGGCTAGTTGCAGGATTATAGCTATAGAATCACTTATAAATGAAATCTCTCCTAGAAGGAAATTTGTCCCAACATTTAATAGGGCAGCTACTCCAAAGGTTACTAGCAAGATTGGTATTTCAAAATAAGTTTTTGATGTAAATATTAATACGGATACTATAATAGCTATGGAAACTATTATTACCAGAGTCATTTCCTGGTCAAGTATATCTGCTATACTGGCTCCTACTTCTGAATCTATATACAAATCATAGGCTGATAAGTTTTCTCTTATCTCTTCCATAGCCCTTATACTTACCTCATCCTCTACTTCTCCTGCAAAGCTTACCTCATATAGGGCTGAGGCTGCATGGAAATGATCCTCATTGTTTTCAAAACTTACACTGGATACTCCTTGGATCTTCCCCAAGTCTTCGGCTATTCTTTCAGCTTCTTTTAAGTTAATATTGCTTACCATAATCTTTCCCGTGGCATAGGTTATAAATTCATCTTCCATTAAATCAATACCCTGTCTAGTCTCTGTGCTTTCAGGTAGGTAATCAATTAAATTATTATTTACCTGAACCCACTGGGAAGAAAATATACAAAATATGCTTAAGACTATAAAGAGAAGGAAAAAAGCATTTCTCTTATCTACAATAAATGTTGCTAATTTTCCCCAAAATGTATTTTCATTTTCTATTTCTTTCATCTCATCCACCCTCTACAATTCCTATTTGTCTTCTATATAAAAAAATAATTAGCTGTTAATGAAAAAACAGCTAATTAAACTTATCTAAGGGTAATTTTACAATAGACCCATATAAAGCTCAATACACAATAGTTGGGATATGTCCAAAATTGTTCAAAGACA
>CAZGQG010000002.1:85205-95714 GCA_964527205.1 uncultured Tissierellaceae bacterium
GGCTTCATTTATATAGATACTCTCATAGGGTATCTCATCTATAAGTTCAAGGAAATCACTTGTCCTTCCGTATACCAAGGCCTCATAGGTCTTGTGCTAGGTGATAATCCTTACAAAGTGAAAAGGCATATAGGTAGAGCTCTTTGTAATATTTTTCATATATTTTTTCCATTTGATCTTTTATCACCCTCACACCCCCTTCACTATATAAACGATTTAAAAACAAATAGGTTACACTTTTTTCAATTTCTTATCCTTATTATCATATTATTCTATCTTTTCATCTCTTTCAACTATAATTAACTATTTGCTAAATCTCCCTTTAAATGACAATAAGTATATACTATAATGTTAATTGGACATCGATATTATCTTACAAGAATTATTGGAGGGAATTATAAATGAAAAAATACATACGTTCTTATGATGGACTCAGGGTCATAGCCCTAGTTGGAGTAGTCCTCTATCACTTGATCCCATCAACTTTTAAAGGTGGCTACCTTGGGGTAGTAACTTTTTTTGTTATGGCAGGCTATCTAACTACCAATCAAGCTATGAGGCTAGGCCCTAAAGATGATAGACCTAGGCTAGTAATAAGAAAAATTAGGGATAAGCTACTTAAGCTCTATCCGGCTCTAATTGCCATGCTAAGCCTAGTAGCTATTTTTGTTTTCTTCTTTTTAAGAGCAGACCTAGGAGCAATATCAGGATCTATTAAGACCTCCCTCCTATCAATATACAACTATGGAGAGATTTTCTCAGGTAAATCCTATTTTGAAAGCACAGGAAGACTGGCCCCCTTTAACCATCTATGGGCCCTATCTCTTGAGATTCAGGTTTATATTTTATTTTTTGTATTTCTTTATGGAAGCTATAGGCCTGAGAAGAATAAAAATTATCTTCTAATATTTTTTATTCTAAGCATACTATCCCAGGCCCTTGCTGCATATTTAATCTACAAGGGTTCTAACTTTACCAGGGTTTATTATGATAGCTTTACTAGGCTTTATTCCTTTTTAATAGGAGGCATGGCAGCCCTTGTATCTGAAAAGAAAAGAGATATGCTATCTAAAACTTTAAAGGAATCTTTAATCTTTATCCTGCTCCTAGCAAGCATTGGATCTTTCTTTGTCTTTGATATAAGTAAGGCAGTATTTTATTATGTATTCCCCCTATATAGCTTATTAATAGCTGGCTTAATGATCTTACTTAGGCACTCAGAGGGAATTCAGGCTAGGTTTTTATCTGGAAGCTTTTTCAGCCTAGTGGCAAAGAGAAGTTACCATATATATCTTTGGCATTTTCCAGTCTTAGCCATCCAGGAAAAAATGATGGCACATTCCCTTGTGTCTAATGGATATTTTTATGTAATTTTCTTCCTAGCCACTTTAATTCTTAGTGAGATCTCCTACAGAGGATTTACTGGATTGAGTAAGGTGGAGCTTAAAAAAAGCAGAAGCCTTGTACTTATTTTACTTAGCTTTATAATCCTTTTTAGCCTGCCCTATGAGGCTCTTTCTGATAGTAGTGAAGAAAAACAACTTCTAGAAGAAATGAAGGCTACCATTTTGGAAAACGAAAGAATAGAAAAAGAAAGACTGGAGAAAAAGGCAGAAGAAGAAAAAGAATTAGAGGAATCTAAGGATGAAAAAGAAAACAGTCAAGGGACAAATAATGATAAAAAAGAGCATGAAGATACAGAGGAAAAGGAATTTTCTCAGAGCTACTACAATGCCATAGAGGCCATTGAATGGGTCAACGATCTAGGAGACGAATCCCTGTATTTGGATCCAGATGTCTATACAAAATATAGGCAGGTTAAGGGAGTATTAATTGGAGATTCCCTGTCCTCCATGTCCTACCACACCCTTTACACCTATATGCCTAACTTTGTCTTTGATAGCGACCATTCTAGACAGATGAAGCATGGTCCAGAGGCCTATAGGCCCTATTTAGAAGAGGACAATGGGGATTACCTGGTCTTATCCCTGGGAACCAATGGAGATGTCTTAGAAGAGGACATGGATGCCTTAAGAGAGCTTGCAGAGGATAAAAGTATGATCCTAAGCACCATAGTCCTACCCTATAGGGAGCAGGAAAAGGAAAGAAATGAAAATATACGCTCCTTTGAAGCCCTCCATGATAATGTATATCTCTCAGACTGGTACGGGGCCACTAAAAACAGACCAGAATTATTCTTTGATGACAAGATTCATACTGGAGAAAGAGGAGCTAGGATAATGTCTCAGCTTATTATAAAGAAAATAATAGAAATTGAAAGTTCTAATTAATATAAAGGTATTTTAAAAGAAGCAATCCTAGAATAATTAAATATTCTAGGATTGCTTTTAAATTTAGAATTAGAATATTATACTAATCCCAAGATATATCTTCTTGTTCTGCCAAGTGACTGGCTGCTCTGTATCCAAATATCATTGCAGAGCCTAATGTAGCTCCTGCTCCCCAATAAGCTCCTTTACCTGGTGAAGCTATGCAGTTTCCTGCTCCATATAAGCCTCTTACTGGCTCTCCGTCATATCCTATCATTTGAGCATCCTTATTTATAATTGGCCCTCCATTTGTATCCAAGGTGCCTGATGCTAATATAAAGGCATAGTAAGGTCCTTCCTTACTTAGAGGATAAATAGCTTCATTCTTTGTACCCTGTGGTGGCCATTCTATACCTGTTGGATTTGTAGGTGGGAAGGTAAAGAACTCTAGGTCATAATCTGCAGATCCTCTCCCAAAATCTTTGTCCACTCCATTTTCTGCAAATTTATTAAACCTTTCAAAGCTTGATATTAAGTTCTCCTTAAAGCTTTCATCTAGCTGGAAGTTTGCAGTTTCTTCTTTAAGTTCATCCAGTCTTTTCTGGATATTTAAACTCAGTTCATCTAAATCTTTTCCAACTATTACATAAGGCATCTCCTCTGGCTTACCCGGCTGTAAAGGAGACATTCCCTGCCAATTTACAGCATTTCTCTCATCCATTACCATAAATAGAAGCTTATTTGTCCATTCACCCTTTAGTGAATCCCATTGGAAATGGCTCTTTGCCCTATCATTATAATTTCTCTTTTCATTCATAACTCTCTTTCCATATTTATTAACCTGGAAATTACTGTCTCCAGTTATATAAAATATACTACTTACTCCTCCAGGATTTTCTAAGTATTTTTCAAATAAACTTTGATTTCTATAGGCATTTTGCATATTTCCTAGTTTGATTCCAACTTCTTCTGCCATATTTACCAGGTCACCCTCATTATTCGGTGATGCACATCCACCATATTGAGGTCCGTACTGGAATCTTCTCATAAGATCCTTATTGTGAGAGAATCCACCTGTAGCAAAGACTATACCTTTCCTAGCATAAATCTCTATTATTCCATCCTTTGATATAGCTCTGACTCCCATTGCCTCTCCCTTGCTGTTTAAGATAATATTTGTAACCCTATGATTTAATCTTAGGTCTACATCATTATCCTTTAACCAACTATGTAAAAGTTGGATATAATCAAAACCATTTACCTTGGCAGCTTTTTCTGTCTTTGGTCTAAGAGTTCTTCCCCTTATCTCCTTGTTTTCCTCATAGGTATCCATGTAGTCTAACTGTGGTTTTTCTTTCCAGTTATAGTCCATTTCACTTTCTAAAACATCTAGGCCTTCTAGGAAATCTAAAAGCTCTGGACCTGTGTCGTAATAAGTTTCTATAAGTTCTAAATCTTCTTTTTCCAATCCATAGTTTTCCTTTTCAGCATCATATAGGTCTGGAAAAGAATATCTTGCCATATACTTGATACCATATTCCCTGTCATCCTCTATTCCCACTTGCTTTTGCTCTAAATTGTTAGGAATCCAGTATCTTCCTCCAGATCTAGCTGAGGTACCTCCCTCAACTTCACCCTTTTCTAGAACAATAGTTTCTAAGCCTTTATGCTTGCCAGTGATGGCTGCAGTAAGTCCTGCTGCACCTGATCCTACAACTATAAGATCTGTCTCTAATCTTTCTAGTTCCTCTAATTCTTCTAAGTTGATATCTTCCTTATTCTCATCTTCCATGAGGACAAACTCTTCCTTACCAGATCCACATACTGGACACTTCTCCGGTGGACTATCCCCCTTATGTATATGCTCACAAACTAAACAACGCCATTTTTTCACAATATCTCTCTCTTTTTTATTTTTCCTCCAAACTCTTAAACAAGACTGTAGTAAACTTGTCTAAAGCTTAGCTCAATACAATTCATATACCCTTTAAGTCTTTATTTATTCTATGAATATATAGACTTATGCATAGAACTCTTCTCAAGTATTACAAGTTTTTATCCTAAAAGATAAAATATACCCTTGACATATTTTAAAAACCCATGTATCATACCTATTAAGACAATTTTCACTTTGTCACTTTAATACTAATATGTGTTGATTGGGGAAAGTAGTAATAGTCTATACCCTTATAGGGAGCTACCGGCTAGTGGAAGGTAGTAGGGATGCTATTATGAAATACAACCTAGGAGCTATTCATCTAGGACTAGTTTCATAGATGAGTCGGTAAACTGCACCCGTTACAGTGTATAGTGCTAGATTTCATCGGCACTTAATAAGGTCTATATTGTAAAATATAGATAAATTAAGGTGGTAACACGGCTATTAACCCGTCCTTTCTATTGCAGAAGGGATGGGTTATTTTTTTATGAAAGGATTGATTGAATATGGATTATGACTATTATTATAAATTTAAGAAAAGAAAAATAAATCTAATAAAAAATGGAGGAATTACTTATGTCTGAGATAAAATTTTTTAATGGAGAACAAATACCCCTGGAAATGCATAAGGTTCAAATAGTACAAAAAATTAACCTATTAGCCATAGAAGAAAGATTAAAGGCTATAAATGAAGCTGGAAATAATACCTTCCTTCTTCATAATAGGGATGTGTTTTTAGATATGTTAACAGATAGTGGAGTAAATGCTATGAGTGATAGACAACAGGCTGCAATGATGTTAGCTGATGACAGCTATGCTGGAAGTGAAACTTTCACCAGACTCCATGGTAAATTAAAAGAGATATTTAATATGGAATTTTTTCTACCTACCCATCAGGGAAGGGCTTGTGAAAATGTTATTTCCAAGGCATTTATAGAACCTGATTCTATAATTCCCATGAACTTTCACTTCACTACTTCAAAAGCCCATATAGAAGTTAATGGAGGATCCGTGGTGGAATTAATCACAGATGCTGGCCTAGAAGTTACAAGTGATAATCCTTTTAAGGGCAATATAGATATAGGGAAGTTAAAGGACCTAATCAGAAAAAATCCTAGGGAAAAGATAGCCTATGTTCGTATGGAGGCTGGTACAAATCTCATTGGTGGCCAACCCTTTTCTTTAGAAAACCTTAAGGATGTAAGAAAAATATGTAGTGAAAATAATTTATTGCTTGTTTTAGATGCCAGTCTACTTGCAGACAATCTATACTTCATTAAGAAAAGAGAAAAATCATGTAAAGATATGTCCATAAGAGATATAACTCTTGAGATAGCTTCCCAGTGTGATATTATCTACTTTTCTGGTCGTAAACTTGGTTCTGCTAGAGGAGGAGGCATATGTACTAATAATAAAGAACTATACTCCCAAATGAGAGAACTAATTACTCTCTATGAAGGTTTTTTAACCTATGGTGGCATGTCTGTAAGGGAAATGGAAGCCCTGGCTGTGGGTCTTGAAGAAACTATGGATGAAAATATAATCAATCAAGGTCCTGAGTTTATTTCTTTTATGACAGATCAGCTCATTAAAAATGATGTTCCTGTAGTTACACCAGCGGGAGGACTGGGCTGTCATATAAATGCAAAAGACTTTGTAGGTCATATCCCTCAAGAAGAATATCCAGCGGGTGCCCTTGCTTCTGCTTTCTATATTGCCAGTGGTATTCGAGGTATGGAAAGAGGCACTATGTCAGAACAAAGAAATCCAGATGGCAGTGAGGTCCTATCTAGTATGGAATTATTGCGCTTGGCTATGCCTAGAAGGGTATACACCATGTCCCAAATAAAATACGCCATAGACAGGATAGTTTGGCTCCATAAGAATAGAGATTTAATAGGGGGTTTAAGATTCGTAGAAGAGCCTAAGACCATGCGTTTCTTCTTTGGTAGATTAGAAGCAGTTTCCAATTGGCAGGAAAAACTAGTAGCGCAATTTAAAAAAGATTTTCCTGATAGCTTGTAAACTATAAGCCTTATAATTTAGCTTGTAAAAATATAAGAAGCTATACTCTTAAAAGGAATAGAGTATAGCTTTCTTTAAATTTCATGCTTTAAGCCCAGTAGCTTATCTGCTCTTTTCAAATAAATTGCAGCGCCTTGAATCTGTATTACAAATCCAACTGCGACAATTAGTGCAACCTCTGAGCCTGCTTCTGAAAATATGGATAGGGCTATAGCCAGGGCTATGGAAAGATTTCTCATAACCGTTCCATACACAAGGGCTATGCCATCCTCTCTATTAAATAGGAGCTTGGCTATTAGGGTTACAAGTATAAATCCAAAAGCATAGGCTGCTGAGAGTACCAATATAATCCTAACTAATAATATTGGATTGGAAACTATTACCTTGGCTCTCATAGCTGTTGATATAAACACTATACTTACCAGGGACAGGGTGGATACTAGAGGAATTCTTGGTTTGAATTTCCTATTATACTCCTCCATGCCAAATTTTCTTACTAATAATTTTTGGCTTAGATATCCTAGGATCATTGGTATAAATACAACTTTTATAATTTCAACAATAATACCACTAAAGGGTATGTCAACACTTTCTCCCATAAATACCCCTAGATAAAATGGAGTAAGGGCAGCACCTAATATAAGGCCTACCACCATCATTTTAATTGCTTCTGGCACATTGCCCTTGGCAAAGCCAGTCCAGGAAATAGTCATTCCTGATGTAGGTAGTAAGGCCATGAGGAGTATTCCGATCATAAGATACTGATTATCGGAAAAAAATACTTTTCCAATAAAATAGCCTACTAGAGGAAAAACTATAAAATTAATTAACTGGGAAGTTAAAAGCAACTTATTATTTCCCTTGTTCAAAAGATCTCCATATCTGAGTACAATCATCATTGGATAAACCATAAAAAAAACTATAAAGGGTGTAAGCTGCTTTAAATAACTTACATCAAAATAATTACCATAAATAATTGCAAGCAACATAGTCAACGGCAAATAATAGACTAATCTCTTTTGTATATGTTGTAAAACTTTAAACATTTCTTAACCCCCATGAACTTAATTTATACCCCGTAGGGGTATGTTCTAGTATTATGTTACCACCATAATATAAACTTGTCAAGTCCTAGCTAGAGGGAAGAAAACACATTCTATATACATATAAGTATAATATCTTCAACCTCTTCAATAGTAGGCATAAGAAAACCCCTTCTAAAGGGGTTTTTGTCATAATAATATATTATCTTCCTGCCCAGCTAGGTCTTTGTAAAAGCTCCTCATTTTTTCCTATTTGCTTTCCAGGAAATCCTTCTATAATACTATTTTCTTCAAATTCATCTCTTTGCTTTACCAGGGTTCCAGCTTTAACCAGGCTGTTTTCCCCCACTGTACTATAATCACAAACTATTGCACCCGCCTCAACTACACAGTCTCTACCGATAACTGTTCCGTGAATCATAGAGTTAGGTCCAATACTTACATTGTCATGGATAATTAATTCATTGTCTGGTAATAAATGAAGTACTGTATTTTCAAGTATAGTAACATTGTCTCCTATCTTTATAGGACCATGGGAATTTCCAATTATCCTGACTCCTGAAGCTATATAGGAATTAGCCCCTATTACCACATCTCCAGTAATTTCTGCTAGACTATCAATATATGTAGAATCATCTACCTTAGGTAGTTTTCCATTAAATTCATATAGGTTGCTCATAGTAGTTTCTCCTCTCTCAAACTCAAGTATATTTTCTACAAGTTCCTCAAGTGAAATATCATTACCTCTCATTCTTTTAATCATTGCCTTGTCTTCTTCAGTTACACTTCTAATAATCCTGGCTGGTCTTCCAACTGCCACTGAACCTGAGGGGATTACCATGCCTTCTGGCACAATGGTTCCTTCACCAAATATGCACATGTCTCCAATTTTTGAACCTGGAAGGAACATTGTATTATTTCCTATTTCACATAAGTCTCCAATCTCTGCCCCAATGGTAACAGTCTTGTGTCCAAAGACAGTTTTACTTCCTATCTTTACTGGATATTCCCCTGTACCTATAATCACTGAGTTTTCTAGAAGCCAAGTTGTATTGCCTATGCTTACAGAATCATCCTCCGACCTCACAATGCTGCCCTGGGCAATATAGGCATTGTCTCCTAGCCTTACCCTGCCAATAACTTTTGCAGAATCATCAATTCTTATATTATCCATTTTAGCCTCCTTAAATTCAAATAATTCTATTTTACTCCTATCCCATTAGAACATCAGAGTATTCTGGTTTTTCATCAAATTCTTTTTTTGCAAAGGGACATAGGGGCATTATCTTTACCTTGTTCTTCCTTGCCTGCTCAACTAGTTCAGCAACTAATTTTCCTCCTATTCCCAGTCCAGCATAATCATCTTCCACAAAGGTATGGTCTATTATCCAAAATGTAGAGGATCTTGAAAAGCTACTCTCTCCTATTACTGAAGTCCCATCATAGGCTGCTGTTCTGTTATTATCATCTTCAAATACAATCTTTATCATAGTATCCCTGCTTTCTTATTAGTATTTTGGAATTAATATTTTAAATAATATCTATCATGATTATATCATATTTTTCTAAACAATCTAATAATTTAGCTTACAAAATAAATCTTAGCAAAAAAGTCTAAATCCTAAGGTTAAAATAAGATATATAGATTAGTACTTATTTAAAGCTGCTAATCTTTTTCTATATAACAAAGCTCTATGCTGTCATACATTCTTTCTTTTTTTATATTATCAATCCCCACTTATCTCTCCTTTTACTACTCTTGTATTAGCAATTTTATCATGGAATGATATTCTTTCCTTATTTAAGAATATATAAATCAATAGAAAAGGAAAGAATGCCAGTGTAAAGTATTTTATTCCAGTTCTAATCATCATTTGACCTAGCTTAAGGGGCTTATCTTTTGTAGATACTATTTTAAGCCCCATAATCCTCATTCCTATGTCAGCCCCCATTAGACTAATACCTATGATTTCTATAAAAATTATATTTATTAAAGCAGGTAATATTATATAGATTACTTGGAGAAATTCTGAGGGCCTAACGATTAAATCTAAAAATACTGTAGGCAAGAATATCAAGTATTTTAAAAGCCAAAATATTAACCAGCCTGAAGCTGGATCATTTCCCAATATGAAATAATCTGGAAATACCAGTAGACTAATTCCTCCAAGAAACAAGGTTGATGGAAGAAAGATTATTAGTTTATTTAATATATGTGCTACTATTCTCTTCCCTATCATTTTAATCTGCTCCTTTTGATTTATATAATACCCAAATTTCTTCTAATCAAAAGTGATTTGTAGATTTGTGTTTAAGAAGTATTAGATAAGCTTATATAGAACTATTTAAGCGAGTAGATCTTTTTGGAGAGATTACAGGTATATTGTCCCTATCAATAGATACATCTCCTATTACTCCATATACATCCTCCAACATCTGTTTTGTTATAACCTCACTAGGTCTTCCAGAGCTATAATATGATCCATCATCATTTATAACTACTATATAATCTGCATATCTGGCAGCAAGATTTATATCGTGAAGAATAACTATTAAATCTACTCCCCTATCTAAAACTATGGTTTTCAACAAGTCACATAGCTCTAGTTGTTTCTGTAAGTCCAAGGAGTTGGTAGGTTCATCTAAGATTATTAACTTTGGCTCTCTTACAAGGGTTTGAGCTATAAAGACAAGCTTTTTTTGCCCTCCACTTAATTCACTAAAATTTCTAGAAATTAGATCCTCTATAGCCAGAGCTTCTAAGGTTTCAATAACAATATTTAAGTCTTCATCTGAAACCTTTCTACCTAGATCTGGCAATCTTCCTAGGAGGACCATTTCAAGAACTGTTAGGCTAGATGTATTAATATCCATTTGTGGAAGATATGACATAATTTTAATTTTTTCCCTTAAAGGCATTTTGCTTATATTTTCATTGTTATATAGTATTTCTCCCTGGTAATCCAAAAGTCCAAAGATAGATTTAACAAGTGTTGATTTCCCTGCTCCGTTAGGTCCCAATATAACATTGAAACCCTGAGAAAAATCTACACTTAAATTTTCAAATACTGGCTCCGAGCTTTTTTTATATGAAAATTTTAAATTTTTTAATTTAAGCATTACATACTCCTCATTTTACTAAATATTATAATTATGAAAAATGGAATTCCTATAATTGATGTAACAAGTCCTATGGGTAGTATTACTCCCTTTATAACAAGCTTACTGATTA
>CAZGQG010000003.1:0-92623 GCA_964527205.1 uncultured Tissierellaceae bacterium
AAGCTCCTACTATAATATTAAGACCCCTATCAAATTCCACACTTGTGAATTTATGGGATTGGAAGTTCTCTAATATAACTTTTTCAATATATTTCATTTAAACACCTCTAATATTTTTCATTTGAACCTGGGCAATCCTATCTAAGGCTTCTTTTATAACCTCATCTTCTAGGGATTCAGATAGGGATACTTGAAGCAGGACTTCATTTATATCCATCTTATCAAAATCCATGGTGGCATCAATAGTCTCTTTAAATTCCAGCATTCTTTCAGCCTTAAAGGCACTGCTTTCAATTTGCTTTCTATCCAGGACCTCTTCTCCCTCCAGGGCTGTTTTTAGATATATATTTTTTATCTTTATTTCTTTCTCTAGATCTATAAGGACTATCTTAGGCCTTCTTTCCATTTCATTTAAACTATTGGTTATCCTAACAATGCTACCAGGATTTATAAAGTACTTGCCCTCCTCAGTCTTTATGGTCTTGAAGCCTCTGTGATAGTGACCTGAAAGGGTTATATCCGCCTTAGTATCCTTGATATCGTCTACCAGTGTATAGGGTATACCCTTTATAAAGGGCTTGTCTAGGAGCATGCCATGGACCATATGGATAGAGTAGTCTATATCCTCACCCTTCTCAGGAATCCTATAATAGTTCCTATTATCCGGGCCATCTATATCATAGACATAGGACTGACCAGATACTTCTACCCTAATACCATCCTTCTCTAAGACAAGGCTTTCCTTCTTTATAAGCTTAATAAGTCCTAATACGTCAAGTAGGCCAAGCATGGTTCTACCTATGGTCTCTGGATTGTGTCCATAGATGTCATGGTTTCCACTTATCATATAGACTGGAGCCTGAAAGAGGGAAAATATCTTTGAGAATCTACTCACTATGGATATAGATACATCTGGCCTATCAAACAGGTCTCCTCCATGAAGTATAAAGTCTACATCCTCCCTCAGGGATATATCCACTATCTCTTGGAATTTCTTCTCCAGGGTGTCTATAAAAACATCCTTTCTATTCTTAGGAGTATTACCCCTTATATGTGTATCTGTAAAGTATAATATTTTCAAATTAACCACTCCACGGACAAAACCTCCAATTAATTGGAGGTTTTGTCTTTATTTATATTATTTATCCAATTTAATTATTTCTTTTTCAGGAGCTTCAGTTTTGCTTTCTTCTTTTTCTCCTTCATCATCACTCTTATTCAAATTAAAATGCTTACGTATTTTGCTTTCAATTTCTAGGGCTATGTCAGGATTTTCTGTTAGGAAGTCCTTGGAATTTTCCCTTCCCTGGCCAAGTCTGTGTTCTTCATAGCTATACCAGGATCCTGCCTTATCTATTACCTCAGCAGCTACTCCTGAATCTAGGATGCTTCCCACCTTTGATATTCCCTTTCCATACATAATATCAAATTCAGCTTGTTTAAAGGGAGGTGCTACCTTGTTCTTAACAACCTTAACTCTTGTTCTATTTCCTAGGATCTCGTCACCTTGTTTAATAGAATCAATTCTCCTTATATCTAATCTAACACTGGAGTAGAATTTAAGGGCACGTCCTCCTGTTGTAGTCTCAGGATTACCGAACATAACACCAATTTTCTCCCTAAGTTGATTGATAAATACTATGGTTGTATTTGATTTGCTTATTGTTCCTGCTAGTTTTCTAAGAGCCTGAGACATAAGTCTTGCCTGAAGACCCATATGACTGTCTCCCATTTCTCCTTCTATCTCAGCCTTAGGAACAAGAGCTGCTACTGAGTCTACTACAACTATATCTACAGCTCCACTTCTCACTAGGGATTCTGCAATCTCTAGGGCCTGTTCACCGTTATCAGGTTGTGATATAACTAAGTTTTCCACATCTACTCCTAGATTCTTTGCATATCCAGGATCTAGGGAGTGTTCTGCATCTATAAATGCTGCAATTCCGCCTAATTTTTGGGCTTCAGCTATAAAATGTAAGGTCATTGTCGTTTTACCTGAAGATTCAGGTCCATATATTTCGATTATTCTACCTCTAGGTATACCACCAATTCCCAATGCTATGTCTAAATCTAGACATCCAGTAGGTATTACTTCTAAATCTAATTTTGCTCCTTCACCCAATTTCATAATTGAGCCTTTTCCGAAGTTTTTCTCAATTTGCGCAATAGCTAAGTCTAATGCTTTTTTCTTTTCACTATTTTCTACCATAAGTTTTCCAGAATTAACTGGATTCACCCCTTTCATATTAGGAACTAATGTTCTAACTACATATTATCTTAATAAATAGATTAAGTCAATCTATTTATCTATTAAGATTAAAATTTACATATCTCCAAATTTTAAAGCATCCCTATTCTTATATATATAATCAATACCAGATATTATAGTGAAGAAAAGAGAAATATAAAGCATTATCTGATCAAAGGGAAATCCAATCCTATTGAAGGGAAAATTTCCTATTAATATGGCTATAATTGCAACTAATTGAGTTATAGTCTTAAACTTGCCCAGGGGTGAGGCTGCAATGGTAACTCCTTCTGATGCTGCAATGGTCCTAAATCCAGTTATGGTAAATTCCCTCGCTATAATTAAAACTACCACCCAGGCTGGTATCCTTCCCAGGTCTACCAGGGATATAAGGGCAGCTGATACTAGGATCTTATCTGCTAAAGGATCTATAAATTTACCAAAATTAGTAACTAGATTCCTGCTTCTTGCTATATAACCATCTAAGGTGTCAGTTAGTGAAGCAAAGGCAAAGATAGCTCCCGCTATATAGTTGCTGTATTCCATATTTGAATAGAGAACTATCATGAAAAAAGGTATTAAGAAAACTCTAAATATAGTTATTTTATTGGCTAAATTCATCTATGACCTCTCCTAGTAAATCATATTCTAAATAATCCTTTATCCTTACCTGGACAAAGTCTCCTGGGGATAAATCCCTATCCGTTTCAATATATACAACCCCGTCTATTTCAGGACTATCCATATAGGACCTTCCTATATAGTTTCCATCTCCATTGTCCTCTTCAATTATTAGCTTATATTCCTTACCCACTTTTTCACTCATTATTTCTTCTGAGATATTTCTTTGAAGCTCCATTATCTCAGACCTTCTCTCTTCCTTTAGATCCTCAGATAAATGACCTTCTAGATTGTAGGCAGGAGTACCCTCTTCCTTGGAATAGGTGAATACCCCCAGTCTTTCAAATCTTATATCCTGGATAAAATCATAGAGTTCCTTAAAGTCCTCCTGGGTCTCACCAGGAAAACCTACTATAAAGGTAGTCCTTATAACTATGCCAGGAATAGTCCTTCTTAACTTTTGGATTAGGTTTATTATATCTTCTTTATTGGTCCTTCTATTCATCATCTTCAGCACATTATTGCTTATATGTTGTAGAGGTATATCTACATATTTTACTACTTTCTTATTTTCTCTAATGGATTTTATAAGCTTGTCATCAAAATTATCTGGATATAGGTATAGGAGTCTTACCCATTCAAGACCCTCTATAGTTTCCAGTTCATCTAGTAACTTATAAAGCACATACTCTCCATATAGGTCTATGCCATAGTCACTGGTATTTTGACCTATTAGGATGACCTCCTTAACCCCATGGGCTACTAGGTGTTTTACCTCTTCTATTATATTTTCCATCTTCCTACTTCTATGGGTTCCCCTTAGTTTAGGAATAATGCAATAGGTACAGTGATTGTCGCAGCCCTCTGATATCTTTACATATTCACTATGATTAAAATTAAGTCTTTTTACATCCTCAAGATAATCTTCATTAATATTGTCTACGGATTTGATCTTCCTCTTATCCCTATCCAAGTCCTCTACAATGCTTACTATGTTTTTTATATTTCCTGTTCCTATAATAGCATCTATATCTTCAATTTCTTCTAGTAGTTCATCAGAATACCTCTGGGCCAGGCAGCCTGCTAGTATAAGGTACTGGCACTTGCCCTCTTCCTTAAAACGAGTCATCTCCCATATGGTCTCTATGGATTCTTCCTTGGCACTTTCTATAAAGCCGCAGGTATTTACAATTATAATCTCAGCCTCTTCTAGATAAGCAGCCTGATCAAAGCCACTATCCTTTAGCATGCTGGACATAAGCTCTGAATCTATATCATTTTTTGAACATCCCAATGTTACAATACTTATTTTTCTATCTTCCATCTTATTCCTCCTCATCTATCTTAGCAAGGGACTCCTCTGTTATTAAAACCTTTCTAGGCTTACTTCCCTCATGTCCTCCTACTACACCCTGGTCTTCCATCTGGTCTACCATTCTAGCAGCCCTAGCATATCCTACCTTAAGTCTTCTCTGTAGATAGGATATAGATGCCTGACCCTCTTCTACCACAAGCTCTATGGCCTCTGGCAGCAATTCATCACTATCATCTAGGTCTATTTCTTTTTTATTTTGTATTACTTCTATTATCTCTTCATCGTACTCAGTGTTATAATCCTTTTTTAGGCTCTCAACTATATCCTCCACCTCTGTATCTGAGATAAAGGCTCCTTGGATCCTAGTAGGCTTGGAGTAATAGGAAGGATAAAAGAGCATATCTCCCTTTCCAAGCAACTTCTCAGCCCCACCCATATCAAGTATGGTTCTTGAATCTATTTGTGAAGATACGGCAAAGGATATTCTTGATGGTATATTTGCCTTTATAGTACCTGTTATAACATCAACAGAAGGCCTCTGAGTAGCAACTATTAGGTACATGCCTGCAGCTCTTGCCATTTGAGCAATCCTGGATATGGAGTCCTCTACCTCCTGGGCAGAGACCATCATTAGATCTGCTAGCTCGTCAATGATTATAATAATCATTGGCAGCCTCATCTCCCCGTCATCTTTAAACTTCTTATTATAGGCATGTATATCCCTTACATTATTTTCTGCAAATTTATTGTATCTTTCCTCCATCTCCTCCACTGCCCAGTTAAGAGCAAAGGCAGCCTTCTTGGCATCTGTTACCACAGGTATAAGTAAGTGGGGTATGCCGTTATAGATGCTTAGTTCTACCACCTTAGGGTCTATTAATAAAAGCTTTACATCCTCTGGAGATGACTTGTATAGGATATTCATTATTATAGTATTTATACATACAGACTTACCAGAGCCTGTTGCCCCTGCAATTAATAGGTGGGGCATCTTATCAATAGATGAAACTATTACCTTGCCAGACACATCCTTACCCAGGGCAAGGGGTATCTTAGATTGAATATCTTTATACTCCTTGGAAAGTAAGAGTTCCTTAAGGAGCACATCACTTTTAATCTTATTGGGTACCTCTATTCCCACTGCAGACTTGCCTGGTATAGGTGCCTCTATTCTTATATCAGAGGAAGCTAGACTAAGGGCTAGATTATCAGATAGGGAAACAATCTTACTAAGCTTGATCCCTGGAGCTGGTTCTAGTTCATAGCAGGTTATAGTTGGTCCCTTGTTGATTTGAACCACGTCTGCTTCTATATTAAAATTTCTCATAGTTTCCTTTATAAGCCTTGCATTTTTTCTTATTAATCTATCATCCTCAGGATCCTCACTAGTGATTGGATCATTTAAGAGGTCTAGGGAAGGAATTATATACTTGTCTATATTCTTATGAGATTTTTCCTCCTCTATTTCCCCAACTATATCTATCTCTTCCTTTTTTTCAGGTCTTTCCAAGGCCTTTTTGTCCTTAGAATCCTTAGCCCTGTAATCAAGGATTTTAATATCCTCATCACTGGTTGCTTTGTTTTTACTATTTACCACATTTTTCTTTTTCTTAAAACTTTTCTCTGGTTTTTCTAATAGCTTTTTATCTTCCTTCTTATTCTTTATAATTTCTAGGAATTTATTAAATTCTCTTTTAAAAACAGCTACAAGATCCATTAGGGAGATATTAAATATAATGAGTAAATTAATTCCTATAATAACTGCTAGGATAATATAGCTTCCTATGGAACCAAAAAGGGAGTAGAGTAAAAATCCAAAACTACTGCCTATGACTCCCCCGCCCTTAGCTAATTTACCCAGTACTATAGAATTTCTTATCCTCTCTATAAAACCAAGATTAAGGGGATTTACTCCGTCTAGTATAATAAGTATGGCAAAAAAGATTATTCCGCTGCATATAATGGTTCTCCTGTTTTCTAAACGGTCAACAATAAGGGCTATGCCTGTAATAAAGAGTAAAATAGGAAGTAAATAGGCACCAAATCCCATAAAGGTAAAAAAAGTGTTTTCTAATAATCTTCCCACTATTCCCATATTTAAATTAAAGAGACTTAGGGAATATATAATTCCTACTAGGATTATTCCAATGCCTAAGAAGTCCCTATTAATATTTAAAAATTTTGTCTTTTTATTTTTTTTCCTGTTTTTTCTTTTCTTTGATTTAGCCAATTTACTCACTCCAATTGTTAGAATTCCAATCTTATTTTATTCTCATATTAGTAGTAATTATAGCATATATAAAGTGTTGAATCTATTTCTATTAAGAAAATATTGAAAATAAAATATTAATCTAGAGGAGTATCAGTTATGATAAGATCTATTAAGACATTAATAACCTGAATGACCAAATCCTCCCTTTCCTCTTTCTGTTTGATCTAATTCTTCTACTTGAATTAAGTTTGCAATTTCATATTTTACAATGACCATTTGGGCTATTCTCTCTCCTGGATTAATCCTATAAGCTTCCTTGCCTAGATTGATTAGTATAACCTTTATTTCCCCCCTGTAGTCGCTGTCAATGGTTCCTATACCATTTGCCAGGCTAATGCCATGCTTAATAGCAAGACCTGACCTAGCCCTTATCTGAGCCTCATAGCCCCTGGGCATGGAAATGTAGATTCCTGTAGGAACAAGCTCCCTGTCTAAGGGCTCTAGACTAATACTTTCTTCTATATTGGCCCTGAGATCCATTCCTGCTGATCCCTCTGTCTTATAGCTTGGTAGTTCAAAGCTGCTTTTATTGATTATTTTAATATCCATAATTGCCTCCTTTTTATTCTTATTATATCCTATCCACTATATTCAGTAAATTATAAATCTTATTTGGACAAAATAAAAACATGAACCCTGAGATTCATGTTTAATCTTTGCCTTTTACTTCTTTTCTTCCCTTGGCAGTAGAGCCTTTCTAGATAGGTTAACTCTTCCCTGCTTATCAATTTCCATAACCTTAACATCGATTACATCTCCAACTGATAAAACATCTTCTACCTTATCTATTCTCTCTCTTGCTATATTTGATATATGAACTAAACCTTCCTTGCCATTTAATACATCAACAAAGGCACCAAAGTTCATTATACGAGTAACCTTACCTGTATAAGTCTTGCCTACTTCTATATCTTCTACAATTTTTTCTATCATATCTATAGCCTTTTCTCCGTCTTCGAAGTTAACAGCAGCTATAAATACCTTACCATCATCTTCAATATCTATCTTAACCCCAGTTTCATCGATAATCTTATTGATTACCTTGCCTCCAGGTCCTATTATATCTCTGATTTTATCTGGATTAACTTCCATTTGATAGATCTTAGGTGCATGAGCAGAAACCTGGTCCCTAGCTACAGATATTTCTTCATTCATCTTGGATAAGATATGAAGTCTACCTATTCTAGCTTGTTCTAAGGCCTCTTTTAATACATCCTTGCCTATACCTGAAATCTTTATATCCATTTGTATAGCTGTAATTCCTTCTTCTGTTCCAGCTATTTTAAAGTCCATATCACCTAGGTGATCTTCTAGACCTTGTATGTCTGCAAGTACTGCTAATTTGTCTCCCTCTTTAATAAGTCCCATAGCTATTCCTGCTACTGGTGCTTTTATTGGCACACCTGCATCTAATAGGGATAGGGAACTTCCACATACACTTGCCTGGGATGAGGAACCATTTGAGCTAAGAACTTCAGATACAAGTCTGATTGCATATGGGAAGTCCTCTTCAGATGGAATTACTGGTAGGAGTGCTTTTTCTGCTAAGGCTCCATGTCCAATTTCCCTTCTTCCTGGTCCTCTCATAAATCCAGCTTCCCCAACAGAATATGGTGGGAAGTTGTAGTGGTGCATGTATCTCTTTGAATCTTCTTCTCCTAGACCGTCTATCATTTGAGCATCTCTCATTACACCAAGAGTAGCTATGGTCATTACTTGAGTTTGACCCCTAGTAAATAAACCTGAACCATGAGCCCTTGGTAGAAGACCTACTTCACTGGTAATAGTTCTTATTTCATCAGCTTTTCTATTGTCTGGTCTATGGTTTTCTTCTACTATAAGTCTTCTTACTTCATGCTTTAACATATTGTCTATGGTTGCCTTTATGTCCTTTGCATTTTCTGGGTATTTCTCTATGAAATAATCTGTTATCTCAGTCTTAACCCTGTCTATATTGTCATTTCTCTCTTGTTTCTCTACAGTATTTATAGCATTAACTAGGATGTCTTTTCCGAATTCTTCTATTTCCTTTTCGATTTCTTCATCTGTCTTAGCTAGGTGGAATTCCATCTTTGGCTTTCCAACTTCCTCTGCTATGTCCTTAATAAATCTAGCTAGTCCCTTTATTTCTTCATGGGCAGTTAAGATTCCTTCTAGGATTACTTCTTCCTTAACTATGTCTGCTCCAGCCTCAACCATCATAATTGCCTCTTCTGTTCCTGAAACAACTAGGTCTAGGTCTGACTCTTCTCTTTCCTGGCTATTTGGGTTTATGATAAATTCTGAACCCTTTCTGCCAATAGCAACTGCTGCTGTAGGTCCATCAAATGGTATATCGGATATAGAAAGTGCAATTGAAGAACCTAACATTGCAACTATCTCTGGTGCATTGTCCTGGTCTACTGAAAGTACAGTTAAGATTACCTGTACAGCATTTCTAAAGCCCTCTGGGAATAGTGGTCTTATAGGTCTATCTATAAGCCTACAAGCCAATACTGCCTTTTCACTTGGTCTACCTTCCCTCTTGATGAATCCTCCAGGTATCTTACCTACAGAATACATCTTTTCCTCATAGTCTACACTAAGGGGAAAGAAGTCAATTCCTTCTCTTGGTTCCTTTGAAGCAGTAGCCGTTGCCAGTATAACAGTGTCCCCGTATTGTACTAAACATGCTCCTCCTGCTTGTTCTGCAACCTTACCTGTAGTAACTATTAAATCTCTACCTGCTAATTTGTATACAAACTTCTTTTCCATGCAATACCTCCTTGATACAATTATTATATCTTTTAAGTCTTTTTACTCCTCTTAATAAATCAATAGAGCGGGATCTACCCGCTCTTATTAACGTCTGATGCCTAATTTTTCAATTAAGGAACGATATCTTTCGATATCATTGTTTCTTAAATACTTCAATAAGCTTCTTCTTTGACCAACTAATTTTAATAGTCCTCTTCTTGAGTGATGGTCTTTTTTGTGAGATTTTAAATGCTCGTTAATTGAGTTGATTCTATAAGTTAATATTGCTATTTGAACTTCTGTAGAACCAGTATCTCCTTCGTGTAATGCATACTCATCAATGATTTCTTGCTTTTTTTCCTTTGTTAACAATTAAATACACCTCCAAAATTTTTAAATACTCCTAAAGCTATGTAATAGGTCGAGGTAACCTGAAACATTGCAAAAGGAAATCTATACTCTATATTTTATCACAAAGCTCTCCAGATGTAAATATCAATCTTCCATTTGGATAGCTTTTACATCAGCTTCCATCTGACTTATTAAATCACTAACCTGATTAAATTTAATATCATCCCTTAAGAACTTTTTAAAACTCACCTCTATAGTCTTTCCATATATATCTCCCTGAAAATCCAGTATATAAGTTTCTATCTTAATGGTCTTATTATTGTTAAAGGTTGGATTATAGCCTATATTTGTGGCTGACTTGTAGGTCTTGCCATCCACTTTTGTATGGCTATAGTATACACCTGTCTTAGGCAGAACATAATTATCCATTAATTCTATGTTAGCAGTGGGAAAACCTAGTTTGGTTCCCCTACTTTCACCTGTTATAACCTTGCCAAGAATTGTGTAGGGCCTACCAAGAGATCTTTCTGCTTCTTCTACCCTGCCCTCTCTAATAAGCTCCCTAATCTTAGAGCTGCTTACTACAGTTTCCCCATCCTTTATTGGATTAATAACCTTAAGATGGTAGTGGAAGTTTTTAGAAAGTTCCTCCAGGTCCTTAGTATCTCCTGAAGCCTTGTGGCCAAATCTATAATCAAAGCCTACTACTATTAGCTTTGTATTCATCCTATCTATTAAAATCTTTTCAACAAAGTCAGCTGGACTTAAGCTCATTAAATCCCTGTCAAATTCCATAATATAGACTAGTTCTACTCCTAGGCCTTCTAAAATCTCCAGCTTTTGATCCATGCTAATAATGGACCTGGGAGTGTGCTTATCTACTAGGGATCTAGTGTGGTTGGAGAAAAGTAAAAGTGAGGGCTTTAAATTAAGCCTTCTAGACTCCTCCACCATGGTCTCTATTAAGCTCCTATGGCCAATATGAATGCCGTCAAAGTTTCCCAAGGCTACAGCTGTGGGAAATCTGCTTTCTTTGTAATTTGATAAATTTATCTTTTCCATTAAATCACCCTATGTCAAAAGAACTTTATTCATTTTCATATATAATTCCTGATCAATCCTTATAATTTCTCCTATACCTATAAATCTATCCTTACAATAAAGCTTGTAGGGCCTATCCTTCTGGAAGTCTACTGGATCATCTAATCTTATCTTCATTCCATTGATTAACTTTTTATAGTACTTGTCTTCCATGTGGAAAGCCTCCATATAATCCAAGGCCTTGTCCATGGGAAGGATTAGTTCTTCCAATTCTTCCAAACTTAACTTATCTATATAATCCAAACTATAGGAATCCTCAATAGTAAAGGATCCTGCTTGAGTTCTCATCAAGTAGGACATGTGGCCAAAGGTCCCAAGATCCTCACCTATATCATCACAAAGTGTCCTTATATAGGTTCCTCTAGAACATTTAACCCTATAGGTAATCAGCCTATTATCCACTATATTTAGGATTTCTATATGGTATATGGTAACATCTCTTGCAGGCCTTTCCACTATCTTACCTTCTCTAGCAAGTTGGTATAATTTCTTTCCATCCTGCTTGAGGGCAGAATACATGGGAGGAATCTGTTTGATCTCTCCTAGATAACTCATTACAGCTTGAACTATCTCATCCTCACTTACTCTTTTTTCAGAAGTCTCTAAAACCTCACCCTCTGAATCTAGGGTGTCTGTCCTCTGTCCAAGACTAATATCCGCTATATATTCCTTGTCTTGATTTAGGAGATATTCTGATACCCGGGTAGCCTTGCCTATGCATATAGGAAGTACTCCAGTAGCCATGGGGTCTAGAGTTCCTGTATGTCCAATTCTCCTAATCCCAGTTTTTCTTCTTAGGATATTTACTACATCATGGGAAGTCATTCCCTTGGGCTTAAAAACATTTAGTATTCCATTCATCCCATCACCTATATAACCTTTTCTATTTCTTCAAGTAGATCCGCTTTGACCTCATCTATGCCAGCCTTGATTGTACAGCCAGCAGCCTTCTTGTGGCCCCCACCTCCAAAGATAGCACAAAGCTCTGCCACATCTACATATCTTTTACTTCTCATACTTACCTTTATTTCATCGTCCTCAAATTCCTTTAGGACTACAGCTACTTCCACAGTATCTATATCCCTTACAAAGCTTACTATACCCTCTGAATCCTCCATACTTGCCCCAATTGATCTAAGATTGTCCCGAGTAATGGCTACTATGGCAAGCTTGTCATCAAAATAGGTCTCCAGAGTATCCAGGGTTTTTATAAATAGTTTTGTCTTTAGGAGGGATTTATTTTGCCAAATATTTATATTTATTTCTTCCTTATCTATGCCAATCCTTAGAAGCTCAGCTGCAATTAAATGGGTCTCCTCATCTGTATTGTCATACATAAAGCTACCAGTATCTGTAGATATACCTGTATAAAGACAGGTGGCAATGGACTTATCAAATTCTATGTCCAGGGCCTTTATAAGCTTAAATACAATTTCGCAGGTAGCTGCTGCCTTGCTGTCTACAATATTAATGTCAGAATAAAGAGTATTGCTAACATGGTGATCTATGTTGATTGTCCTCTTTGCCTTGGCTAGAAGCTCTCCATTATCTCCCAGTCTTTCCTCATCACTGGAATCCAAGCTTATGAAAAGATCTATATCCTCTCCATCATAATCCATGATCTTTTCTGATCCTGGAAGAAAGAGGAAATCCTTGGGTACATAGTCAGTCTTTAGAAAATATACCTTTTTCCCTATTTTTTCCAAGGCCAGTCCTAGGCCTAGAAGGGAACCTATATTGTCCCCATCTGGCTGAACATGGGAAGCTAGATGAATAGTCTTAGCCTCTTCTATTGCCTTTTTAGTTTTCTTAAAGTTGGAAAGGATCTCCTTATTCATCTGATTCATCTGAATTATCCCTTATCTTCTTATCCTTTTTACTTACACTATCTATAAGCTGGGACATGTAAATGGCCTGCTCAATAGATTCATCTAGGTAAAAGACTGGCTCTGGGGAATGTCTTAGGTTAATATTTGAACTGATTTCTTTTCTTATATAACCCTTGGCACTATTTAAACCTTCAATAGTTTCCTTTTTCTCAGCATCATCACCTAGTATAGAAACATAGATCTTAGCAAAGCTTAAATCTGATGTAACTTCTACATTGGTTACTGAAGTCATAGTATTTATCCTTGGATCCTTTAGGCCATTAGCTAAAAGTTGGGAAACTACTTTTTTTACTTCCTCTGATATTCTATTAATTCTTTTCTTATTCACAATTTCACCTCTATTTTTGTACTTCCTTTAATATATAAGCTTCTAGTATATCTCCTTCTTTAACATCATTGTATCTTTCCAAGCCTATACCAGCTTCATAGCCCTGGGCTACTTCTCTTGCATCATCTTTAAATCTCTTAAGTGAGGATATAGCTCCTTCAAATACAACTACATCATCTCTTAATAATCTTATCTGTCCATTTCTAGCAATCTTACCATTCACTACATATATACCTGCAATGCTGTTTCCATTAGGAAGTCTAAAGGTTTCCCTAACTTCCGCCCTACCTGTAACTTCTTCAACTATAGTAGGTGCATGCATTCCCTTTATTGCAGCTTGGATATCCTCAATTGCCTCATAGATTACCCTATAGGTTCTAATATCTACCTTTTCACTCTTAGCCACATCTACTGCATTCATATTAGGTCTAACATTAAAACCTACTATAAGAGCATTGGATGCTGAAGCTAACATTACATCAGACTCAGTTATACCACCTACACCCTGATGTATTACATTTACATTTACTTCCTCAGTATTAAGTTTTACCAGGGATTGTCTTAGGGCCTCTATGGAACCTCTAACATCACCCTTCATTACTATATTTAAATCCTTTAATTCTCCCATTTTAATTCTTTCAAATAGGTTGTCTAGGGATACCTTGTTTTCTGATCTCATAGTTCTAGATCTAATAGCAGTTCTGTTCTTATCAGCAACTGTTCTTGCCTGTCTCTCATCCTTTACCACATAGATAAGATCTCCAGCATCTGGAACATCTGATAGACCTAAGACCACTACTGGAACAGAAGGTCCTGCCTCATCTCTTGTCTCTCCCTTGTCATCAAACATAGCCCTTACCTTACCATAGCTAGTACCTGAGACAACTACATCTCCTATTTTCAAGCTACCTTTTTGAACCAGGATAGTTGCCATAGGCCCCTTTCCCTTGTCCAGTTGAGCTTCTACTACAATACCTATAGCTGGTCTATCAGGATTTGCCTTTAACTCCTGCATTTCAGCTACAAGTAGGACCATTTCCAGTAATTCATCTATACCTTCATTCTTTAGGGCAGATACTGGTACTGTAATAACATCTCCACCCCAGTCCTCAGGCATAAGACCATTGTCTACAAGGTCCTGTTTGATCCTATCTATATTGGAATCTGGCTTGTCTATCTTGTTAATAGCAACAATTATTGGCACCTCTGCAGCCTTTGCATGGGAGATAGCCTCAATAGTTTGAGGCATTACACCATCATCTGCTGCAACTACTAGGATAGCAATATCTGTAAGCTGTGCACCCCTAGCCCTCATGGATGTAAAGGCCTCGTGACCAGGAGTATCCAGGAAGGATATGTCCTTGCCATTTACCTTTACAGAATAGGCACCTATATGCTGGGTAATTCCTCCAGCTTCAGAGGATGTAACTCTGGTTTGTTTGATTGCATCTAGTAGGGAAGTCTTACCATGGTCAACGTGTCCCATTACAGTTACAATTGGAGCTCTAGGTGAAAGATCTGCAGGATCATCTTCAAAATCTAGGTCTTGGATTTCTTCCAGGGCTTCGATTTCCTCTTCTGTTTCTATGTCCAGATCCACTTGATCACTATCAACTACAACCTTTATATCCAAGGCTTCTCCAACTATAACAGCAGTCTCACCATCTATTTCTTCATTCTGGCTTATCATTATTCCAAGTCCTATAAGTTCTGTAATGACCTGGGCTGGAGTAACACCAATCTCTTCTGCAAATTCCTTTACTACTATGGTTTCTCCTATTTTAATAGCATCTTCATCATCTTCAAGCTCTTCTCCCTCTTGGAGAACTTCTTCATCTTGAAGATCCTCATCCAGGTCTTCCTCTGTTTCTTCTCCTGAATCAGTGAGCAGTGAAGTAATTAACTTTGCATCCTCATTTTCCACAGTACTCATATGGCTACTTACTTCCATACCTAGTTCCTGTATCTTGTCAATTAATTCCTTGCTGCTAATATCTAAATCCTTTGCTAATTCATATACTCTTATTTTCTTCATATATATACCCCCTATTATGAGTACAGGTAATATTTCTAATTACAATTTTATCTTCTTAAATCAATTGCCTTAGTTTTTCATATAAGTCCTTAGAGACCTTAGTCCTAAGAGCATTGGATAGTCTGTTTGCCTTTTCTGCCTGGTCTATACACTCTAGACTCTTGCATATATAGGCTCCTCTACCATTTGCCTTGCCCTGTAAATCTATATCTACTTCACCTAGCTTGTTCCTTACTACCCTTACTAGCTCATTCTTAGGCTTTCTTTCACTACAAGATATACATTTTCTCAAAGGAATATTTTTATTTTTCATATAATCACCTATAATCTTTTTTTACTTATATTAATCTGCATCTTCTTCACTGTCTTCCTCTTCTATAGCTCTTTCATCTAGATCACTTTCCAAGTTTTCATCTAGATTTTCCTCTAAATCTAATTCCTCTTCTTTAGAATCCTCTAAGAGATCTTTTTCTTCCTCTTCCTTCATTAATTCTTCATACTGGGCTTCAGATTTAATATCTATCTTCCAGCTAGTTAGTTTGGCAGCCAGTCTTGCATTTTGTCCTTCCTTACCTATGGCCAAGGAAAGTTGATAATCTGGAACTACTACCACTGCAGATTTTTGTTTTTCATCTGGAATAACCTTTACTACCTTTGACGGGCTTAGGCTATTTGCAATAAAAGTAGCTGGGTCATTGCTCCAGATAACTATATCTATTTTTTCTCCCCTTAATTCATCTACTATTATCTTTACCCTACTTCCCTTAAATCCAACACAGGCTCCAAGAGCATCTACATTAGGGTCCTTGGAAAACACAGCAATTTTAGATCTTGATCCAGCTTCCCTGGAAATTGAATAGATCTCCACAACTCCAGTGTTGATTTCTGGAACTTCCAGTTCAAATAATCTTTTAACAAGATTTGGATGGGATCTAGATAGGACAATCTGAGGACCCTTTGTGGTCTTCTTTACTTCTGATATAAGTACCTTTATCCTATCTCCCTGCTCATATTCCTCACCTGGTATTTGTTCTGTAGGTGGAAGGATTCCCTCGGTCTTTCCTAGGTCAATATATACATTGTTTCTATTGGTTCTTTGTACTAGACCTGTTAGGATTTCATTTTCCCTATTTATAAAGTCATCATAGATTACATCTCTTTCTGCATCTCTAATTCTCTGTATAACAACCTGCTTGGCTGTTTGTGCAGCTATTCGTCCAAAATCTCTAGGGGTAATTTCTATCTTTACCACATCCCCTATTTCATAAACCCTGTCTATGTCCCTTGCTTCTTCAAGGCTTATCTCTAGGTATTCATTTTCTACTTCTTCTACTACTTCCTTTAGTGCATATACATTAACTGCTCCTGTTTCCTTATCCATTATAACTTCTACATTTTGAGAAGCTCCAAAGTTCTTCTTGTAACTGGATATTAAGGCAGATTCTAGAGCTTCAAATATAATGTCTTTAGTGATTCCCTTGTCTTTTTCTATTTCATTTAGGGCATCAATAAAATCTTCATTCATTCTTATGCCTCCTTAAAATTTAATTGCTAAACGTATCAAGGCTGTCTTATCTCTAGGAATCTCCATTGTGGACTCATCTTCAAATTGAATATTTAATTTCTCTTCATCAAAATCAACCAAATACCCTGTAATCAGCTTTTGACCATCTATAGCTTGGTATAAACTTACTTCTACTTCCTTATTTAAATTTCTTTTTAGGTCCTTATCGCTCTTAAGGGGCCTATCTAAACCTGGAGAAGATACTTCTAAATAATATGGACCATTAATAGGGTCTTCCTTATCCAGCTCCTCACCTATGGCCTTACTCATTTCCTGACAATCATCTAGGGATATGCCTCCCTCCTTGTCAAGAAATACTCTGAGAAATCTGTTTGGACCTTCCTTTTTAAACTCTACATCAACTAAATCATATTCTAAATCTTCTATTAAAGCCTCTACTATTGTCTTAACTCTTTCCGTTACTGACCTATTAGTCAAGTAAATCACCTCCAGATATATTCTTCACTTATTCTATTAGAAAAGCTTGTATTAGAGTAAATAAAGCTTTTTCAATCATTATAAAAAATCAAGAGTGGGATAAACCCACTCTTTGCCAGAAAATTTAGTATTCACTCTCTTAATTATACCATAAAACCCAGAAAAATCAAATGTTAAAAAGACTTACTTGATTGCTGTCTGGCAAGTCTTCCAAACATCCATGATTTCTTAATACTTCTGATACTGTCTTATTTACCCCAGTTCTCTTTACCAGATCCTCCAGGGATATAAATTCGGATATTTCTCTTTCCTTGACTATATTTCTAGCAACATTCACTCCCAGTCCCTCAAGACATTTTAGGGGAGGAATGATTCCCTCTTCTTCTATAATAAACTTATCACTATCAGACAGATATAGGTCCACATCTTTAAATTTAAGTCCCCTGGCATACATTTCCAACACTACTTCCAAGACTGTAAGCTGATTTCTTTCCTTGGCTGTCATTTCATTGGACCTAGAGTTTAACTCTTTTATCTTGTTTTGAACAAAGTCCCTACCCTTTAGGGCCATATCTGCATCAAAGTCATGGGCCTTTATAGTAAAGTAGGTGGCGTAAAAGGCTTCAGGATAATAAACCTTGTAATAGGCTATCCTAAAGGACATCATTACATAGGCTGCAGCATGGGCCTTGGGGAACATGTACTTTATCTTTTTACAAGAATCAATATACCATTCCGGAAGATTTAAAGACCTCATCATCTTTTCCTCTTCTTCACTAAGTCCTCTGCCCTTACGGACCTTTTCCATTATCTGGAAGGACTGCTTCTTATCCCCACCTGCATTTATCAGGGTAAGCATAATGTCCTCCCTGGTAGATATAACCTCCCTAAGAGGTGCTATACCTTGCTTTACCAGGTCCTGAGCATTGTTTATCCATACATCAGTTCCGTGGGAAAGACCACTTATTCTAACCAGTTCTGAAAAGGTCTTAGGCTGGGTTTCTACCAACATCTGCCTTACAAATCTAGTACCAAATTCTGGTATACCCAGGGTACCAACCTGACAGTTAATATCTTCCTTGCTAATTCCCATGGGCTCAGTACTTGTAAATAGCTTCATGGTTTTTTCCTCATCTAGAGGAACCTCTGTTGCTATTACCCCTGTTATATCCTCTAACATCTTTATTATTGTGGGAACGTCATGTCCCAATATATCAAGCTTTAAAATACTACTACTTATGGCATTATAATCAAAGTGGGTTGTTACCACACCAGATGTCTTATCATTGGCTGGATACTGGATTGGTGTAAAATCAAGTATATCCTTGTGCCTTGGCACTATCATAACCCCACCTGGATGCTGGCCTGAAGTTCTTTTTATTCCAGTACATCCATTTATAAGCCTGTCAATTTCCGCTGGATTTACACTAAGTTCTCTTTCATCATGATAATTCTTAACGAATCCGTAGGCAGTCTTATTGGCTATGGTGCCTATGGTTCCTGCCCTAAAGACATAGTCTGAGCCAAAGAGCTCCTCTGTATATCTATGGGCCTCGGATTGATACTCTCCTGCAAAGTTAAGGTCTATATCCGGCTCCTTATCTCCCTCAAAGCCTAGAAATACCTCAAAGGGTATGTCATGACCATCCTTGATTAGATCAGCTCCGCACTTTGGACATTCCTTGTCTGGGAGATCTGCTCCCGATGCTATTTTTCCATCAGGGAAAAACTCACTGTACTTACAATCCGGACAAACATAGTGGGCTACCAGTGGGTTTATTTCAGTTATACCACTCATAGTAGCTGCAAAGGAGGAACCTACAGAACCTCTAGAACCAACTAAATATCCATCCTCAATAGACTTCCATACTAGCTTTTGAGAAATTATATACATTACTGCATAACCATTTTCAATAATGGCGTCCAGTTCCCTGGCCAGTCTTTTTTCTACTATGTCTGGCAGTGGATCTCCATATATTTCCCTGGCCTTCTTGTAGGTAATAAGCCTTAACTCTTCTTCTGATCCATCAATAACAGGAGGATAGGTTCCCTCTGGTATAGGGGATATGACTTCTATAGAATCATTTATCCTATTAGGATTTTCTATTACAACTTCCCTTGCCACATCTCTTCCTAGATAGGAAAACTCCTCCAACATCTCATCTGTGGTCTTAAAATAAAGAGGTGGTTGGGAGTCTGCATCGGAAAACTTTTGACCAGACATCATGATCTTCCTATATATATCATCCTCTGGATCTAGGAAGTGCACATCACCTGTAGCAACTACAGGCTTTTTATTGGCCTTTCCTAGATTATAGATCTTTTTATTAATATCCCTTAATTGACCATGGTCCTTTAATATGCCCTTATCAACTAGGAACTGATTGTTTCCAATAGGCTGGATCTCAAGATAATCATAAAAATTTACTATTTCCTTTATCTCTTCCTCACTTGCATTGGCTACAATAGCCTTGTAAAGTTCTCCAGCCTCACAGGCAGATCCTATTATAAGTCCTTCCCTGTTTGCCTCTATTAGAGACTTAGGCATCCTAGGCCTCCTATAAAAGTAATTCATATGGGACTCTGAAATCAACCTGTATAGGTTCTTTAAACCTACTAGATTTTTTGCCAGTATAATTACATGATAGGACATGTCCTTGGACAGGTCTTTTTCTGAATTTAAATTATTTATCTTACAAAAACTATCTATATCCTTTTCCTTTAATAATTCCATTATCTTTAAAAATATATCTGCAGTGGCCTCAGCATCGTCCAGGGCCCTATGATGATTATCAAGCTTTACTCCTAGATGCTTGGCAACTAGATTTAGCTTGTGACTTTTTAAGTCTGGAAAAACTGATCTGGAAAGCTCCAGTGTATCAAGGACTGGATTGTCCAGTTCCATATTATTTCTCTTCATGTTTTCCCTAATAAAGCCTACATCAAAGCCTGCATTGTGGGCGACTAAAACGTCCCCACCTATAAATTCCACAAAATCTCCTATAACCTCATCTATAGATGGCTTATCCCTTACCATAGAATCATCTATGCCTGTAAGTTTAGTTATAAATTCAGAAATAGGCTTGCCAGGATTTATTAGCTGGCTGTACTTGTCTACAATCTCCCCATCCTTGATCTTTACTGCTCCAATTTCAGTTATTCCATCATTCATGGAGGAAAGACCTGTAGTCTCTATATCAAATACTATAAAGCTAGGGTATTCCTCTTCTGGCTTATAGTTTCTAACAATTTCCTTCTTATCATTTACTAGATAGGCCTCTACTCCGTAGATCATTTTCATATCAAATTCCTTAGAAAGACTCATAGCCTCTGGAAAGGCCTGTACAACTCCGTGGTCTGTAATGGCAAGAGCCTTGTGATCCCACTGCTTTGCCCTCTTTACCAGGCTTCTTAGATCACTTATACCATCCATGGAGCTCATCTTGGTATGAAGATGAAGTTCCACTCTTTTCTCCTCAGCCAGATCCTTTCTTGTTTCTTCTTCTAAAAGATTAAGGGATTTTATCATTAGAACGTTGCATCTTGAATAGCTATCAAAGGTCACTCCACCCTCCAGGGCCACATAGGAAGAATCCTTAACATTAGTCAGGAAATCCTCTGCCTTGTCCTGGCCTAGGAAGACCTTGGCTGTTATGGAATTTGTCTTATCAGATATATTAAAGGTCACCAGGGTCTTATTATTTCTAATATCCCTGGTCTCCAAGTTAAAGACCTTACCCTCTATAATACAATTTCCAGTCTCTAGGGACAATTCATCTATCTTAATTGGATCTCCTTTTATGACCTTACCATATAGGTAGTCAGGATTCTCCTGACTCTTAGGTCTGGTCTTTCTTTCCCTTACCCTACTTGCTATGTCCTTGGCTATATGTTCTTCTTCTTTGATCTTCTTTTCTAGAAAGTCCTTCTTTACTTGAAACTTATCCTTGGAAAGACCTATAGGGATGTTTAAAGAAATTTCCTCTCTCATATTCCTTCCAATTTCATCTAGGAGTCCATTGGATTCTAGCAAGTGAAAGGCAGCTTCATTGGGAGGATAAAGGAGCATCCTATCCCCAGAAAAATCTATTTCCATTTGCTCTATCCAGGACACAGAGGAATTTATATTAGACTTTATAAAATCTAATATAGAAGGCCTGTAAAAATTTAATTTCTCCTCCGGATCCTCTCCTATTCTGTAGATAGGCTGGACTTCCAGCTGGAAATCATTAAAGTTTTCCTTAAAAAAATCTTCAATCCTCCTTAGCTCATGGAGCCTAATGAGTTTGGAAGATTTTACTAGGATTTTTAGGGTCATCTTTTCCTTGTTTATCCTAACTTTTTCTATATATATTTCCTTGTTTTCTATATCTTCTATCTTGTCTTTTACCAGTGAACTTAAGAGTCTATTTCCACTTCTCATAAAGGAAAATCTCCCTTCTCTGTCTTCTATAGTTTTTCAATTTCTTCTATTAGGGCCTGGAGCAATTCATCCTCTGGCATTTTTCTTATTATCTCACCATTTTTAAAGAGAATTCCCTCTCCCTTGCCACCAGCTATGCCAATATCAGCCTCTCTTGCCTCACCAGGACCATTTACAGCACATCCCATTATGGCAACAGTAATATTCTTATCTATGCCTTCCATCCTCTTTTCAGCTTCTTCAACTAGGGATATAAGGTCTATCTTTGTTCTTCCGCAGGTAGGGCAGGATATTATGTCTATGCCCTCTTTTCTTAGGCCAAGGGATTTTAATATCTCCCTGGCAACCTTTACTTCCTCTACAGGATCTCCTGTAAGGGATATCCTAATAGTGTCTCCCAGACCTCTTGAAAGCATAGCTCCCATACCTACAGAGGACTTTATAGTTCCCCTCCATATAGGACCTGCCTCAGTTATGCCTAGGTGAAGAGGATAGTCCCTAAGTTCAGCCATCTTTTCATTGGCCTTTAGGCTTAGCCTTACTGAACTTGCCTTAAGGGATACCTTTATATCATAAAAATCCATGTCTTCTAAGACCTTGATTTGCTCAAGGGCACTGTAGACCATGGAGTCCTCATTTACTCCTCCATACTGGTCCAGGTATTCCTGCTTGATAGAGCCGGAGTTTACCCCTACCCTAATGGAAATACCTGCCTCCTTACATGCCTCTACAACTTGTTTTACCCTGTCTAGGGACCCAATATTACCTGGATTTAGCCTTAGGCCGTCTACTCCATATTTAATGGCTTCTAGGGCCAATCTATAGTCATATTGTATGTCTCCAATAAGGGGTATGGATATGTGTTTTTTTATCTCTGGAATAGCCTTAGCATCTTCCATATCTGTAATGGCAGATCTTACAATATCGCATCCATGATCCTCCATCTTTTTTATCTGTCTTACAGTAGCTTTTATATCCTTAGTATCTGTGTTGGTCATGGACTGTATGGATATGGGACTGTCCCCACCTATATAGACCTGACCTACTTTTATCTTTCTTGTCTTTTTTCTTAACATATTTACACCTACTTAAATAAATTTGTATTGAGTATGTCCCTATAGGTTACAAATAACATTAGGGTCATAAGCAAGATAAATCCTACAAAGTGTACAAATCCTTCTTTTTCTGGTGATACAGGCTTGCCTCTTATAAGCTCTATTAATAGGAAAGTAATCCTACTTCCATCTAGGGCTGGCAGGGGTAGGAGATTAAAGAAACCTAGGTTTACACTTATAAATCCTAGGAGAAATAAGAGATTGTATATTCCCATACTGGCTGCGTCTCCTACTTCCTTAACTATACCTACTGGACCTGATAGGCCCTCCAGGCCAACTTCACCCTTAAATACCATGCCTATAAAGTCAAACATAAGCATAAGAAAGGTCTTTGTATATTCCAGTCCTCCCTTGATTGCTGAACCAGGAGATTTTAAGTTCCTAGTGTAGATCCCTATTATTGATCTTCCATCTTCTTTCATGGTAACTAGGGTCTTTTCCACCATGGTCCCATCCCTATCTATTAGGATGTTTAACTCTTCTCCCTCAGGTCTAGATCCAATTTCATCTGTAATTTCTTCCCAAGCATTGATCTTGACACCATCTATTTCCACTATCCTGTCTCCTGGCAATATTCCAGCCTTTTCTGCTGGAGAATCCGGAGTAAGATCGTCTATAGTTGTACTTGGTTGACCTATGCCGTAGGATACAAGGGAAAGCACCACTATGGCCAGGAGAAAATTCATAATAGCTCCTGCCAGTAATACTCCTATCCTAGCAAAAACAGAGGCATTATTAAAACTTCTTGGATTGGTAGAATCTTCATCTTCCCCCTCCATCTTAACATAGCCTCCGATTGGTAATAATCTGAAAGTATATAAGGTTTCACCTTTTTTTCTTTGAATAATCTTTGGACCCATTCCAATAGCAAATTCATTTACCTCTATTCCCACTAATTTTGCCACTGCAAAATGTCCAAATTCGTGTACTAATATTACCATTAAAAACACAAATATTGCTGATACTGCTGTTAACATTAAACCACCACCTATATATTAAATAAGAAAGATAGAAACATAATAGTATACTACTGGGGTTGCAAATATTATACTATCAAACCTATCCAACACTCCTCCATGTCCTGGCATAATAAAACCATAATCCTTTATACCAGCCTGTCTTTTAATTCTTGATGCAGTTAAATCTCCCATTTGAGATATTATGGATCCTAGAAGGGCGATTATTACTATGGAGATTGGATCTCCTAAATGGAAAAAATATCCATAGATAAGGGAAAGTCCAATGGCTCCAACAATACCCCCTATGGACCCTTCAATAGTCTTATTAGGGCTTATCTTTGGGGCTAATTTTCTCTTTCCAAATAAATTACCTGCCAAATAGGCAAATATATCTGTACCAAAGGATATGGTAAATACCAACCAAATATATTTTGTTCCTGCAAGAAATATTATATGAAAAAGTAAAAATGGTATGTAAAGGGTTGCCAGTAGGGTCAAGCCAATGTCCTTTATGCTTATATCCCTTAAAAAAATAATCATAAGAAGTCCCAGCATGGTTGTCAGGGTAAGACTTAGGCTTATAAGGCTTGGATCGTAGACAAAGGCTAGAAAAAGACTAGTAGCACCAAGGTATCCTATAGGAGCTAGGGGCTTCATACCCATGTTTTCAAAGGCCTTATATAGTTCCCTAAGACCAATTATAGATAATATGTATATTGATAGGTTTAATAGGCCACCACCCTTTGTCACTATATATAGTAATAGTAAAAATCCAATAACTCCACTAAGAACTCTGATCCCCAAGTCTTTCACTTATATACCCCCAAATCGTCTATTTCTTTCTTGATAGTCTTCTATGGCAAGAAGTAATTCCTCTTCATTAAAGTCTGGCCAAAGCACATCAGAAAAATAAAATTCTGTATAAGCAACCTGGTAAAGCATAAAGTTGCTTAATCTAAGCTCTCCACTAGGCCTGATTAGAAGATCAGGATCTGGTTGAGACTTAGTATAGAGATAATCTTTAAAACTTTCATTGTCTAAATCATCTATAGTCATATTACCCATTTCTATATCCTTTAAGACATCTTTAACTCCCTTTATTATTTCATCTCTACCACCATAATTCAAGCCTATATTTAATATAAGTCCAGTATTATCCTTGGTCTTCTCCAGAGCCTTGTCTATTTCAAGCCTGGTAAAGTCTGGTAGCTTTGAAATGTCTCCCATTATATTTAAGCGAACATTATTTTTATGTAGTTTTTCCAGTTCACTATTAATATAAATTACTAGGAGCTTCATAAGGCCCTGAACTTCCTTTTCCGGTCTTTTCCAGTTTTCTGTTGAAAAGGCATAGAGGGATAGGTGCTTTATTCCCAGCTGATCTACAGCACTTACAATATCTATAACTCTTTTAACACCTTCCTGGTGGCCAAAATTTCGAGGTAAAAATCTACGCTTAGCCCATCTTCCATTTCCATCCATAATTATTCCTATATGCACAGGAAGCCTGGTCATATCTATTCTATTCTTAAGCTCTTCATAGTTTAAATCATCTTTTCCCATCTTCTTCACCTCATTGTAAGATTCTAATATTGAAAAACCCCTTCATAAAGAAGGGGTTCTTATTATATTTCCATTAATTCATCTTCTTTTCTCTTGGTTACACTATCTACTTCTTTAATGTACTTATCAGTAATCTTTTGAACCTCATCTTCCCCAACTTTTTTCTCATCCTCTGAGATGGACTTGTCCTTTTCTAGCTTTTTAATAGAGTCCATTGCATCTCTTCTAATATTTCTTACAGCTACCTTGGCATTTTCTCCATTTTTGTTAACAACCTTAGTTAGGTCTCTTCTTCTCTCTTCTGTTAACATAGGTATTACAAGACGTACTAATTTTCCATCATTGGATGGATTAAGACCTAGGTCTGATTTTTGTATTTCCTTTTCAATAATTGGAATTAAGTTTACATCCCAAGGTTGAATAACAAGTAGTCTTGGTTCTGGAGCAGATACACTGGCCACCTGATTTAACGGTGTCATTTGTCCATAATAGTCTACTTGAATCTGATCTAATAATGCTGGATTTGCCCTACCCGCTCTTATGCTTTGTAGTTCTTCATTGTAGACGGATACAGTTTTCTTCATCTTGTCTTCAATGTCCTTATAGATATTCTTCAACATAATTAATCCTCCCTCACATGAGTCCCAATTTTTTCACCAATAACAACACTTACAATGTTTTCTGGCTCATCGATTCCAAATACAATTAAAGGTATATTATTGTCCATACAAAGAGATGTAGCAGTAGAATCCATTATGCCTAAGCCTAGGTTTAAAATATCTATATAAGTTAGTTTTTCAAATTTCTTAGCATCCTTATCCAGCTTAGGATCTGAACTATAAATTCCATCTACACCTTTTTTAGCTAGTAATATTACCTCAGCCTCAATTTCAGCAGCCCTTAGGGCAGCTGCAGTATCTGTTGAGAAAAAAGGACTTCCAGATCCGGCGGCAAATATTACTACCCTGCCCTTTTCCAAATGTCTTACAGCCCTTCTTCTTATATAAGGCTCTGCAATTTGCTTCATGTCTATAGCTGACTGGACCCTAGTATCTACATCCATTAGTTCTAGAGAGTCCTGAAAGGCAAGAGCATTCATTACAGTACCTAGCATACCTATATAGTCTGAAGTAGTTCTATCCATGTCTACATGTTCCCTACCTCTCCAGAAGTTACCTCCACCAACTACTATAGATACCTGAACTCCAAGTTCATGTAATTTCTTTACCTCTTTGGCTATCCTATTTACTGTTTCCGTGTCCACTCCAAGACCTTTTTCACCGGCCAGAGATTCTCCACTTATCTTTAGCATTACCCGCTTAAAAATTGGATCCATTAAATCCCTCCAAATATTAGTATATTAGAATATTAGCCTTGTAGTTGTTTGGAAACCTCATCAGCAAAGTTTTCTTCTCTCTTTTCTAGACCTTCTCCTACTTCGAATCTAGCAAATCTTCTAATCTTTAGGTTTTCTCCAATTTTAGATATCTTTTCATTTAATAACTCTTCTATAGTAACATCTGGGTTTTTAATGAATTTTTGATCTAACAAACATACTTCTTCAAAGTACTTTTCAATTCTTCCATTAACCATTTGCTCAACAATTTTTTCTGGCTTTCCTTCATTAAGAGCTTGGTTTCTTAGTACTTCTTTTTCCCTATTTATTTCATCTTCATCTACGTCTTCTCTAGAAACATACTTTGGGTTTGTAGCTGCAACTTGCATAGCCACATCTCTAACAAACTCTTGGAATTCTTCTGTTTTTGCTACGAAGTCTGTCTCTGAGTTAACTTCTACCAAAACACCGATTCTTCCACCATGTATATATGAATCTACTAATCCCTCTGATGCAATTCTTCCAGCTTTTTTAGCTGCTGAAGCCAATCCTTTTTCCCTTAGGAAATCAATTGCCTTTTCAATGTCTCCACCAGTTTCAACTAGGGCATTCTTACAATCCATCATTCCTGCACCAGTTCTTTCCCTTAACTCTTTTACATCCTTTGCACTTATATTCATTATATCTCCTCCTAATTTTATCCCATATTGTTAAAAATGGTAAGAGTAAGGGAATACCCCTTTAACCCTTACCTTTTTATCTACTCTTTTACTTCTTTAGTTTCTTCTTTAACTTGCTTTTCTTCTTCCTTAGCTTGGCTGTCTTCCATTTGCTCACCTTGTTTACCTTCTAAAACTGCATTGGCCATAGTTTCTGTTAAAAGCTTAACAGCTCTTATAGCATCATCATTTCCAGGGATTATATAATCTATCTCATCTGGATCACAGTTAGTGTCAACAATAGCAACTACTGGAATTCCAAGTATACGTGCTTCGTTAACTGCTATATATTCCTTACGTGGGTCAACTATGAATAAAACATCTGGTAACTTATTCATTTCCTTGATTCCACCTAAGAATTTCTCTAGTCTTTCAGCTTCATGCTTTAATTGGATTACTTCTTTTTTAGGTAGTACTTCAAAGATACCATCTTCTTCCATCTTGGATAGTTCATGAAGTCTATTAACTCTCTTTCTAATAGTTTGGTAGTTTGTAAGCATTCCACCTAACCATCTTTGATTTACATAATGCATATTACATCTCTTTGCTTCATTTTCAATAGCTTCCTGTGCCTGCTTCTTAGTACCTACAAATAGCACTTCTCCGCCATCTTCTACAATCTCCTTAACTAGATTGTATGCAGTATCTATCATCTTAACTGTTTTTTGTAAGTCAATAATGTAGATTCCATTTCTTTCTGTAAAAATGTAAGGAGCCATTTTTGGATTCCATCTTCTTGTTTGATGTCCAAAGTGTACCCCTGCTTCTAATAAACTTTTCATTGAAACAACTGACATACTATTCACCTCCGTGTTTTTTTCCTCCACTCTCATCTCTTATCCTAGGGACCCTTTGGGCACTGCCTAGAATATCAAAAAGTGTGTGTAATTACTCTAGTAGTATAACATATACTTATTTCTAAATCAATAAGTATATTTAAATAATTCTTTTTTTACTCCACTCCCTATTTATAGGCTTTCACAAAATAAAAGAATAGCCCGGGCTATTCTTTTTTGTCTAAGAGTTGACCTTTTAATTTATCATTTAAGATCTTTATATGGGTACCCTTCATTCCTAGAGATCTTGACTCTATAACTCCTGCAGATTCAAGTTTTCTAAGGGCATTTACAATAACTGATCTTGTAATTCCCACCCTATCAGCAATTTTACTTGCTACTAATAGACCCTCGTCTCCATCTAATTCATTGAATATATGCTCCATTGCTTCTAATTCAGAATAGGAAAGAGTTCCTATAGCCATCTGTACAACAGATTTCTTTCTAGCTGCTTCCTCTATTACTTCATTTTCAGATCTTAATATTTCCATGCCTACTATAGTGGCACTGTATTCTCCTAGTATTAAGTCTTCAGCAGTAAATTCCTTTCCAAATCTTGCAAGTAGCAAGGTTCCCAATCTATTCCCTGCACTGTTAATAGGGATAATAGTAGTTACCTTATCTTGATAATCACACTCTGAAACCTCATCAAAGACACATTCAGTACTTTCCTTAACATTTTCTCTTGTGTCATTTACGGTTAATAATTCCATATTGTATAGTTTTGGAATTCTTCTTTCCTCAACTATTTCAGTTTGGATTATATCGCAATCAAAGCCATCAGATAGTTCGTAGCCTAGAACCTTTCCCCTCTTGCTAGCTATATATACATTTGCGTCTAATATTTCACTAAGTACCTCTGCAAGATGTGAAAAGGACACTGGTTGGGAACCAAATTCCTGTAGTGATTTATTTAACATCCTGGTCTTTTTCAATAATTTTTCCAATTTAACACCTCTTTTCACTTATTTTTACATTTAACCTCTATACCTTTATATCATTACCCATTGCATATCTATTTTAATCTATAATTGTGGAAATGTACAGAAAATTTTTACTTTTCCATTACTTATTTGTCTATATTCTCTGAATACTTACATTCCTTGTTGGTACATTGGATTTTATTTCCCTTTTTACTCCTCTTTATAACCATTAAACTATCACATTCTGGGCATTTCTTCTCCACAGGCTCATTCCAGGATACAAAGTCACACTTTGGATATTGATTGCATCCATAAAATACCCTGCCCTTTTTAGATTTTCTCCTTATTACTTCTCCACCACATTTTGGGCATTTTACATTTATCTTATCTACTATGGCCTTTGTATTCTTACAGTCTGGATAGCCAGGACAAGCCATGAACTTTCCATACCTTCCATGCTTTATAACCATCATCTTGCCGCACTTTTCACAGGGAACATCTGTTACCTCGTCCTCTATTTCAATGGCTACAATCTTCTCATCTGCATTTTTCATTAAAAGATCAAAGTCCTTATAGAAGTCTGCAACTACATCCTTCCATTTAAGGTCCCCATCTGCAACCTCATCTAGTTTTTCCTCTAACTCTGCAGTAAACTCTTCATTTATAACATCTTTAAAGTATTCTACTAAAAGATCATTTACTAGAAAACCTAACTCTGTTGGAGCAAAGCTCCTGCTTTCAAATTCCACATAATTTCTAGCTAGGATTGTACCTATGGTTGGGGAATAGGTACTAGGTCTTCCTATACCTAATTCTTCCAAGGTCTTAATCAGAGAAGCCTCTGTATATCTTCCCGGTGGCTTGGTGAAATGTTGATTAGGCTTTATATCTTCTAAACTTAACTTGTCTCCCTTTTTTAGGACGGGCAGTCTTGAATCCTTTTCTTCCTCATCAGCAGATTGATATACCTTTAAAAATCCATCAAAACTAAGTATGGATCCATTGGCCTTAAAGATTATATCATTGCTGGTTGCAACTATGGAATAGGTATCATAGACAGCTGGCTTCATCTGTGATGATATTAGCCTTTCCCATATAAGCTTATATAGCCTGTATTGGTCCTTAGTAAGGGAATCCTTTATCATAATAGGTTCCTTCACTATATAAGTTGGCCTTATGGCCTCATGGGCATCCTGCTCTTTTTTAGACTTCTTTGCATAGGTCCTTCCACCATTGGAATACTCTTTTCCATATTTTTCTGTAATTAAAGCCTTGGCTACACCTACAGCTTCTCCTGATAATCTGGTTGAGTCAGTTCTCATATAGGTTATAAGTCCTATAGTTCCCTCTCCCTTTATATCAATACCCTCATAAAGCTGCTGGGCTACCATCATGGTTTTCTTTGTAGAAAACCTTAATTTCTTTGAAGCATCCTGTTGCAGGGTACTTGTAGTATAGGGTAGGTAGGGATTTCTTCTCTTCTTACCCTTCTTAACATCACTAACCTGAAAATCTTCCCTGTCAATCCTGTCTAGGATAGCATCTACTTCTTCCTTGGAATTAAGGTCTAACTTCTTTTCCTTGCCCTCTTCCATTTCTCCGTAAAATTTAGCTTCAAAGCTTTCCTTGTCCTTGGCCAGGTCTGCAATTATACTCCAGTATTCTTCAGGCTTAAATTCATTTATTTCTATATCCCTATCGCAGATTAACTTAAGGGCTACACTTTGTACCCTTCCAGCACTAAGTCCCTTTCTTATCTTTCTCCATAGGAGAGGACTTATCTTATAACCTACCAGTCTATCTAAAATACGCCTAGCTTGCTGGGCATCAACTAGGTCCTGGTCTATTTGTCTTGGATTATTCATTGCTTTTTTAATTGCTTCCTTGGTTATCTCATTAAATTCAACCCTTACATTGTCCTTATTATCTAGCTTTAAAATATGGGCTAGATGCCATGAAATAGCTTCTCCCTCTCTGTCAGGGTCAGTGGCCAGAAAGATCTCATCAGCTTTTTTTGCATGGGCCTTTAGTTCCTTTACAACAGGTCCCTTACCTCTTATAGTTATATACCTTGGTTCAAAGTTATTTTCCACATCAATACCTAACATGGACTTAGGCAGGTCCCTTACGTGTCCTACAGATGCAACTACCTTATATTTTTTTCCTAATATTTTACCAATTGTTTTTGCCTTAGCAGGTGATTCCACCACTACTAATTTTTTCTGCAAAAATAAACACCTCCAATAATACTCCTAAAGAATTGTAAAGATCCTACCACTTAATTCCCTTACAATTCCCTTTAACTCTAAAATAGTTAAGATACTCATTAACTCTCCTATATCTATTCCTGTCTTATAGGAAATCTCATCACAGTGGATAGCTTCTTCCTGGATACAATTTATTACCCTTATTTCCAGGTCACTGAAATCATCTGGATTAACTTTGTTTTTCACTGTATTGTCCCGCTTAAGCTGACTAAGCTGGTATATTTCTTCTAAGACATTATCTATATCAACTAGGGGTATGGCCCCGTCCCTTATTAATTTATTGGTTCCCTGGCTAAAGATACTATTTATATTGCCAGGTAGGGCAAATACATCTCTCCCTTGGTTTGCAGCATGACTAGCTGTAATAAGGGTCCCAGATTTTTCCTGGGCCTCAATTACTAGTATACCCAAAGAAAGTCCTGATATGATTCTATTTCTCTGGGGAAAATTATAGGCAAAGGGCTGGGTTCCCAGTGGAAACTCAGTGATTACAGCACCATTTCCCTCTATTTCCCTATAGAGACCCTTGTTTTTACTAGGATAGACCTTGTCTATACCTGTTCCAAGTACGGCTATGGTCCTGCCTCCATTTTCCAAGGCACTCCTATGGGCTATGGTATCTATTCCATTGGCCAGGCCACTTACTACAGTAATGCCTAGCTGGACTAATTCCCGGGAAAACTTTTCTGCAGCCCATTTCCCGTAGTTGGTAGACTTTCTAGAGCCAACTATTCCAATAGCTAAATTATCCTCTTCTATAATACTTCCTTTGCTCCAGATTACATTAGGCTTATCTTCCAAATCCATAAGGTTTCTAGGATAGGATTGATCTAATAGGGTTAAAATTTCTACCCCTTCACCCTCTATCTTAAGAAATAATTTCTCTAAATAAGCTAGATTCCTATTTTTAAAAATCTTATCTACATTAGCTTGACTAAATAAATTCATATTTTCTAGCTTCATTTTATCAATATACCATAAATCTCCTAAATTTGGAAATATTTGGATTAATTTACTTATATTATAATTGCCAATATTTAAACTATTAAGCCATATTAAGATTTCCCTATCCCCTATATTCAAAATCAAGACCCCCAATACTTATTATCTAAAGCCCTGTATCTTATGGCTTCTAAAACATGCTTGTCCCTAATCTCTATTTCTCCCTCTAGATCAGCTATGGTTCTAGCTAGTTTAAGTAATTTATTATAGGTTCTTGCGGAAAAATTAAATCTTTTAAAGGCCTGGTTCATTAAATCCTGGGACTTCTTATCCAGCACACAGTATTTCTTTATGGACTTTACTGGTATTTGAGAATTGCTAGTAATTCCAAGATCTGCAAATCTTTCTAACTGCATTTCCCTGGCCCTGGCAACTCTTCTTCTCATGTCCTTAGAGGATTCTTCCTTGCCTGTGCTATTAAGCTCCTCATATTTCACAGGGGACACCTCTATATGGATATCTATCCTATCTAAGAGAGGATTGCTAATCCTTCCCAAGTACCTATCTATACTTGACTGACTACATGTACATTCATGTAGGGGGTCACCTAGATAGCCGCAAGGACAGGGATTCATACTGGCAATCAACATAAAGTTAGATGGAAAAATAAGGCTTGCCTTGGCCCTTGATATACTTACAAATCCATCCTCCAGGGGCTGCCTTAGCACCTCTAAGACGGATTTTTTAAATTCTGGTAATTCATCTAAAAATAAAACCCCATTATGGGAAAGTGACACTTCACCTGGCTTTGGAACTCTTCCTCCACCAATTAAGGCTACTGCTGAGGCAGTATGGTGAGGTGCTCTAAATTGTCTTCTTTGAATTAAATTGTTAGAAGGGAGCAAGCCGGATATGCTATATATCTTTGTAACCTCTATTGCTTCCTCAAAGCTAAGCTCAGGCATAATTGTGGGAAGCCTTCTAGCAGCCATGGTCTTTCCTGCTCCAGGAGGCCCTATGATCAGGCAATTATGAAAGCCTGCAGCAGCTATTTCCAAGGCTCTTTTAAGACCTCTTTGGCCCTTTATATCTGAAAAATCTAAAAGAGATTCTCCATCTTCTTCTATATTATTAATTTCATTTTCATATGCTTCAATATGTAATTCCTTATTCAAATAATCCACTGCTTGTTTTAAAGTCCTAACTGGAATTATATCAATTCCCTGAATAATTCCACACTCCCTCCTATTTTCATAGGGAAGGATGCACTTTGATTTCCCTGCCTGTCTCATGGCTATAACCATGGGAAGGGCGCCTTCTATGGGATTTAGCTTGCCATCTAGGGACAGTTCACCTATTAGTATATAGTCATCCATATTATCCCCTTGAATCAGTCCAGAAGAGCTTAGGATGCCTATGGCAATTGCCAGGTCAAGCTGAGAGCCTTCTTTTTTTAGATTAGCAGGAGCCAAATTAATGGTTATCCTACTAAGGGGAAATTCATAGCCACTATTTTTTATAGCTGACCTAACCCTTTCCTTGGATTCCCTTATGGATATATCTGGGAGCCCAACTATATTAAAGCTTGGTATACCCCTGGAAAGATCTGTCTCCACATCTACATTCCAACCATCTAAGCCCTGAAGTACACAAGTATTTATCTTGGAATACATATAATACACCCCTTAAAATTAATCTACTATCTAGGCAATAGTATAGGTCTATTTTAATGTCCATAAAAAGCATTATCTATATGATTGATCTTAATATCTTCTCCTAAATAAACTTCCATAACATCATATCTAGGCTGATAGTTTAGATATTTTCTAGAATTCATATAGATTTGGGATGAGTTGATTATTTTATTTTGTTTGCTCCTATTTACAGCTTCACAGGGAAGTCCGTATTTTGTACTGGTCCTTGTCTTCACCTCTATAAATGCTATTATTTCCCTGGTCTTATCCAGGGCTATAATATCTATTTCTCCTAATTTATTTCTATAATTTAAATCTAAAATAAGGTAGCCCCTAGCTACCAGATAGGATTTACATAAGGATTCTCCTCTTTTTCCCTTGGAAATATTTGTCATAAGATCACCTCTTAGATCTAAACTTTAGAAACAAAATCACAATATCATATATCTATTTTAACCACTATAGGCAAAATTTTCAATCTATTTATGAGATAAATAAGGATTTAAATCCTTATCCCTTCTCAGCTAGGATTTTCTTTAAGAAGCTCCTTCTATGAATTTCTGAGGGACCCTTTTCTAGGATGCTTTCCCTATGCTTTTTGGTTCCATATCCCTTGTGCTGGGATAAGTTATAACCTGGATGGCTTATGTCCCATTCCTTGCAAAGATTATCCCTATCTACCTTGGCTATAATAGAGGCGCAGGCTATACCGTGACTCTTTTCATCACCCTTTATAATAGACTTGCTTGGAATATCAAGGTCCAGCTCCTCAGCGTCAATTAGGGCATAATCCGCCTTAAGAGGATTTCCATCCTGGTCTCTTATGTTTTCTATGGCAGCCTTCATGGCCAGGCGAGTGCTTTCCTTAATATTTATCTCATCTATAAGCTCAGGTCCTACCCTTCCTATACCAATTCCCAGGGCATTTTTTTTGATTTCCTTATAGAGCTTGTTTCTTTTCTTTTCACTTAGTTTTTTAGAATCATTTACCTCTGGAATCACAAGACCCCTAGGCATAACAACTGCACAGGCAAGAACGTCTCCTGCAAGACATCCTCTACCTACCTCATCTATGGCAGCTATATACTTATAGCCTTCCCTATAAATCTCTTCTTCTATCTCTAGCATCTTCCTACTCCTCTTCCTCCGGATATTCTAAAGTGATATTTCCTATTACACCTTTTCTAAACTCATCTAGGACTATATTGCTGATCTTAGTGTAGTCTATCTCCCCACCTCTAATTATACAGCCTCTACGCTGTCCCATAAGCTCCATTACCTCTAAGGGAGACCTATCCTCTATGTGAATCTTATATCTTGTTTCAAGCATCCTAGGAGCCACCTCCATTAGCCTTTGGATAAGTCTAAGGGCTAGGGTTTCTGTATCTAGGATTTCATCCTTTATAGCTCCAGTAAAGGCAAGATTTAAACCTACCTTAGGATCTTCAAATTTAGGCCAAAGAATTCCCGGTGTATCAAGAAGTTCTAATTTACCCTTTATTTTAATCCACTGATTGGTCTTAGTAACTCCAGGTCTATTACCTACCTTGGCACCTCTCCTACCTGAGAGACTGTTGATTAGGGTAGACTTTCCCACATTAGGTATGCCAATTATCATAACCCTAATAGGCCTGTTTATTATGCCTCTTTTTTCATAGGCTTTTCTCTTTTCAGCAGTAACCTCATAGGATAGGTCAATAAGCTTGTCTACTCCCTTGCCCTGCATGGAGTTTACCATTACTGAACTAATATTATTTTCTTCAAAATACTCCTGCCATTCCTTATTGGCATTTTGATCTGCCAAATCTGCCTTATTTAAAATAACTATCCTAGGCTTGTCTCCTACTATAGCTTCTATGAGAGGATTTTGACTGCTCCTTGGAGCCCTTGCATCAATAAGTTCATATACAAGGTCTACCATCTTCAAATTCTTTTCAATAGATTCTCTAGTCTTCTTCATATGACCAGGATACCAATTAATCTTCATATTTTCACCCACTTAAATAAAATTGGGACTATATAGTCCCAATTCTCTAGTAATATTTCTTTTCTTTAACTCTTGACGCCTTACCTTGTCTTTCTCTTAGGTAGAATAATTTTGCTCTTCTTGCTTGACCATGTCTAGTAACAGTTAATTTCTCAATTCTAGGTGAATGTATTGGGAAAGTTCTTTCCACACCAACACCATAGGAAACTCTTCTAACTGTAAATGTACCTCTAGTACCCCTACCTTGTTTCTTAATAACTGTTCCTTCATATGTTTGAATTCTTTCACGAGTACCTTCAACAACTCTATAATCAACCTTAACAGTATCTCCAACCTTGAAGTCTGTAAGATTTTCTTTTACTTGTTCATCTTCAATCATTTTAATGAAATCCATTTTTTTTGCCTCCCCTCTTACTGGACTTTCCTCTCTGAGAAGTCAGTCCCTGATTGCCTGCGCTAGATATTATAGCATAGGCTTTATTCTAACACAACTAAATTTCTTTCTTTAATCTCTTCTTAATTTCAGATAATATTTTCTTATCTTCCCTGTCCAAATCTGCCTCTTTGATCATATCTGGCCTTTTTAACAGGGTAGTTTCCAAGGATTTTTTCCTCTTCCATTCATGGATCTTCCTGTGATCACCAGAAATCAAAACATCTGGCACACTGTGTCCCTTGAATACTCTAGGTCTAGTGTACTGAGGAGCTTCTAAAAGACCATGGTAGTGAGATTCATCCTTGTAGGAATCCTCTGATCTAAGTACTCCAGGCAGTAGCCTTATAATAGAATCCATAAGCACCATAGCAGCAAGTTCTCCTCCTGTAAGGACAAAGTCTCCTATGGATATCTCATCATCTATATAGTTTTCTACTATCCTATTGTCCAAGCCTTCATAGTGTCCGCAGACTAGTACCAAATCTTCTTCCCTAGATAGTTCCAGGGCAAGCTCTTGGTCCAAGGTTCTTCCCTGGGGAGATAAATAAATCACCCTAGAATTTTCTCCTCTAGAACTTTTTATTGCATCATGGACTGGCTGAGCTGTCATAAGCATTCCAGTTCCACCACCAAAGGGATAATCATCTACCTTCTTGTGCTTGTTTTTTGAAAAATCCCTTATATTTATATTATCAATAATGACTTTTTCATCCTCTACTGCTCTTCCTATTATGCTCCACTCCAAAAAACTTTGGAAGAATTCAGGAAATAAGCTTAGTATGTGAATTTTCATTCTATCATGCCTTCAATTGGTTGGATGTAGATCCTCTTATTCTCTAGATCAATTTTTTTAACAAATTCACCTACAGCTGGTATGAGGTATTCCTTTTCCCCGTCCTTGATAAGATAAACATCGTTGCCAGGTCCTTGAATTATATCCCTTAAAAATCCAAGAGGATTATCATCAAGATCAAATACCTGGGAATCTAAAATCTCATAAATGAAAAAATGACCTTCAGGTAATTCTACTCTCCCATCCTCATCTACGTATATATAATAATCCTTTAAATCCAACACTTCATTTATATTATTATATTCCTTGAATTTAAGAATAGCCAGGTTCTTATGATACTTTACACTTTGGACATTCACTGGAATTTTTTCCTCACCTAGATAGGCTTTTTCCAGTAAGTCAAATCGCTTTATATCATCAGTTAAAGGATAGACCTTTAGCTCCCCCTTGATTCCATGGGTATTTGTTATTTTTCCTATACTTATATAGTCCATTTTTTCACCTACTTCTTTATTGTCTACATTCTTACTGGATAATTTCAACTACAACTCTTTTATTGTCCTTGATTGCAGCTGCCTTTACCACTGTTCTTATAGCCTTAGCAATTCTACCTTGCTTGCCTATTACCTTACCCATATCTTCATCTGCTACCTTAAGTTCAATTATAACTGATTGACTACCTTCTACTTCATTTACTTGAACTTCATCTGGATTGTCCACAAGGGATTTTGCTATATACTCTACTAGTTCTCCCAATATTAGCGCCTCCTCTTACTACTCTTCACTAACAGTTTCTTCCTCAACAACTGCTTCTTCTACTGTTTCTTCAGCAGTTTCTCCATCATATAGGCCGCTGTTCTTGAATAGTCTATCCACAGTAGCAGATGGTCTTGCACCATTTGCTATCCAGTTAATAGCTTTTTCATTATCTATCTTAACTGTTACAGGCTCAGTTAATGGATTATAGTATCCTATCTCTTCAATAAATCTTCCATCTCTAGCTCTACGAGAATCTGCAACAACTATTCTATAGAAAGGATTCTTTTTAGCTCCAATTCTTCTTAATCTAATCTTTACTGACATATTTTTCACCTCCTCAAAGTGTGTATCTTATAAATTTATTTATTTAAAAAAAGGGTAAATTTAGTTTGCCTTTTTTCTTCATAGATTTTTCCATACTTGTAAACTTTTTCATCATCTTCTTAGTTTCCTTAAACTGCTTTAAGAGTTTGTTTACATCAGTGACAGTACTACCACTACCCTGGGCTATACGCTTTCTTCTACTGCTATTTATAATCTCAGGATTAATTCTTTCCTTTTTTGTCATTGACTGTATGATTGCTTCAATCCTACTTATATCTTTTTCTCCTACACTAATACCCTTTAAGGCCTTAGAGTTCATACCAGGTATCATTCCTAATAATTCATCTATAGGTCCCATGGACTTCATTTGATCTAATTGATCTAGGAAATCATCCAAGGTAAATTGCTGGGTCCTTAGTTTTTGCTCTAGATCTATGGCCTTCTTTTCATCAATACTGGACTGAGCTCTTTCTATAAGACTAAGAACATCACCCATTCCAAGGATTCTAGAAGCCATCCTGTCTGGATGGAAGGTCTCTAATTGATCAAGCTTTTCTCCCATACCTACAAACTTAATAGGCTTGTCAGTAACTGCTCTTATTGATAGGGCAGCTCCACCTCTTGCATCACCATCTAGTTTTGTAAGTACAACACCAGTTATACTAAGCAGCTTGTCAAAGGATTCTGCCACATTTACAGCATCTTGACCTGTCATTGCATCAAGGACTAGAAGCACTTCATCGGAATTTACTGCCTGGTGGATACGACTTATTTCATCCATTAGGGTTTCATCTATATGAAGTCTACCAGCTGTATCTATAATTACTACATCATTTCCACTTCTCTTAGCATGCTCTAAGGAAGCCTTTGCTATATCTACTGGGTCTACCTTGTCTCCCATAGTAAATACAGGAACATCTGCCTGGGCTCCTACTACTTCCAATTGTTTAATAGCCGCAGGTCTATATACGTCACAGGCTACAAGTAAGGGCCTTTTATTTTGCTTTTTTAAATTATAGGCAAGCTTTCCTGTAGTTGTTGTCTTACCAGCACCCTGGAGACCACACATAAGTATAACAGTTGGTGTAGAGGAGAAATCTAGTTTGGATTCACTTTCTCCCATTAGCTTCTTAAGCTCATCATTAACAATCTTAATTACCTGCTGGCCTGGAGTCAAACTCTCCATTACCTCAGCACCTAGGGCTCTTTCCTTTACCTTCTTTATGAAATCCTTTACTACTTTAAAGTTTACATCTGCTTCAAGAAGAGCAAGTCTTACCTCTCTCATTGCAGCATCTAGGTCTTTTTCATTTATCTTACCCTTGCCTGTAAGTTTGCCTAGGGCGTTTTGCAGTTTTTCTGATAAGGATTCAAATACCATTCCTATATCACCTCCCGGCTAATTTCTAATACTCTATCACATATAGTTTTTATGGCTCTTGCTTTTTCTTCTATATAATCTACTTCTGGATCTTTAGCTTCTATACTCTTTAAAATATCTCTGGAAATATCCCTTATATCCTGGATGTAACTGTGGCTAGAGTAAAACTTTTCCACTAGGTGGAGTTTCTTCTCATAGGAATAGAGTTTCCTTTCTGCCCTCTTAAGAAGGTCAAATATTCCCTGCCTGCTTACATCTAATTCATCTCCAATTTCTACTAGGGATAAATCATTTATATAATATAAGTTGATTACCATGTATTGCTTGCTGCTTAGTAATTTTCCATAAAAATCAAACAAAATCCCAATCTCAACAAGTTTTTCCAATTCATCACCGCAATTCTCCAAAAATATAACGTCAAGGTTTTTACTTGACGTTATAATAATATTACATCTAGATGCTTTTGTCAACATATTTTTAGTTTTATTTTCTCTATTGGAAGAGGGCCTCTACAAAGTCATGAACTACAAATTCCTGTAGGTCATCTATGCCTTCTCCAACCCCTACAAGCTTAACAGGAATGTCCATTTCCTTATGGAGGGCTATTACTACTCCACCCTTGGCAGTTCCGTCTAACTTGGTCAGAGCAACTCCTGTAATATTTGCTACTTCCTTAAAGACCTTGGCCTGGCTAATGGCATTTTGTCCTGTGGTAGCATCAAGCACAAGAAGGATTTCCTTGGTAGCTTCTCCATATTCCCTATCTACTATTCTAAATATCTTATTTAATTCCTGCATTAAATTTGCCTTGTTGTGAAGCCTACCAGCAGTATCACATATTAAAATATCTGATCCCCTAGCCTTGGCTGCTTGGATGCCGTCAAATATAACTGCAGCTGGGTCTGCCCCTTCCTTATGGGAAATAATATCTACTCCTGCCCTATTACCCCATTCTTCAAGCTGCTCAATAGCTGCAGCCCTAAAGGTATCTCCTGCTGCAATAAGGACCTTCTTGCCATCTTTTTTAAAGTTATTGGCCATCTTGCCTATGGTGGTAGTCTTTCCAACCCCATTAACTCCCACAACCAATATAACTGAAGGTGAAGGCTCTATATTCAATTTATTATCCAACTGAGAGCTAAGCATTATCTTCTTAATTTCATCCTTTAAGAGTTCCTTTACCTCATTAGGATCAGTGGTCTTTTCTTCCCTTACTCTTTCCCTAAGATTGTCTATAAGGATCATAGTAGTACTTACACCTACATCCGCAGTAACTAAGACTTCCTCCAGGTCTTCAAATAATTCTTCATCTATTTTTTTATAGGATTTTAATATTCCATCTATTTTATCTGTAAAGCCATCTCTAGTCTTGGTGAGACCTTCCTTTAATTTGTCAAAAAAGGATAATTTCTTCTTTTCCTCTAATTCTTCCTCTGCTTCTTCTATTTCTTCTTCTAAATCTTCCTTAAGGTCTTCAAGCTCTTCCTTAGATTCCTCTAGTTTTTCCCTAGCCTCATCCCTAAAGCTCTCTAGTCCCTCTTCAATTTCCTCTGTTTTCTCCCTAAGCTCTTCCCCTTCTTCTTTAAGGTCTTCCAGATTTTCATCCATTTTTTCCTTTACTTCTTCTGTGCTTTCCTTTAAGTCCTGGACCATTTCCCCCGCTTCTTCCATTTCTTCAGAGATCTGATCCTCCTTCTCATCTATTTCTTCTTTTCCCTTGTCCTTTTTTCTTTTAAACCAATTTAACATATAATCCCTCCTAACTAGCTATTTCTTCTACATAATCCTTTAACTTAACAGATATTAATTTTGATATACCCTCTTCCTCCATGGTTACCCCATATAGGTGGTCTGCTATTTCCATAGTTTTCTTTCTATGGGTTATGAGAACAAATTGTGTATCATGGGCAAAATTCTTCAGATATGAGGTATATTTTCCAATATTTGCCTCATCAAGAGCAGCATCTATCTCATCTAAGATACAAAATGGTGCTGGTTTCAAGTTGAGAATTGAAAATAAAAGAGCTACTGCTGTAAGAGATTTCTCACCACCTGAAAGCAGGGATAGGTTTTGAAGTTTCTTACCTGGTGGCTGAGCATTTATCTGTATACCTGTATTTAGGACATCATCCCTATCCTCCAATACTAGCTCTGCCTTGCCTCCATTAAATAGGGTCTTAAAGACCTGGATAAAGTTCCTATTGATCTTTTCAAAGCTATCCAAGAACTGAACCTTCATTTTTTTCTCCATGTCCTGGATAATTTCATTTAAATTCTCCTTGGACTGGCTTAGGTCATCTTTTTGAGCCCTTATAAATTCTAATCTTTCGCTTAATTCCTGATATTCTTCAATGGCAGCTAGGTTTATATGGCCTAGGGCCTTTATGGAAAGCTTAAGCTTTTTAATCCTCTCTCCTGCAAGTTTCTTATCCTCTAGCTCCACTGCATCCCCTAGGGCCTCTTGGAAGCTAAGTTCATATTCATCATAGAGTCTAGCCTCATAATTATCCAGCTGGGTGCTTATCCTAGCTAGTTTTACTTCCAGTCTATTTATCTTTTTTTCTCTTTCCCCCACTAGCTTATTAAGATTTGTAAGGTTTTCCTGCTCTTCATAGAATTTATTCATAGTCCCATTTTTCTCTTCTACTAAATTAGATAAGAGCTCTTCCTTGGACTTTAAATCCTCTCCCAAGTCTTCTATGGACTTATGAAGTTTTTCTTTTATCCTTTGAATCCTATCTATCTCTTCTTTGTTCTTCTCTATGGTCTTTTCCTTTTCCCCTAATTCCTCTAAGAGATCCCTTCTTTCCCCATCCAAGCTCTCTTCCCTATCCCTTAGATTCCTTATTTTATTTTCTATGGAATTAATTTCTAGTTTTAAATCTGTAATGCTCTGGGACTTGCCTTCTTTCTCATCTTTTTCAAGATTAAAGGCTTGGATTAGGGCCTGGATCTCTTCTTTTTCAGCTAAACTCTTCTTATCCACAGAGTCTAGATCTCCCTTTAATCCTTCATATTCCCTGCTATAATTTTCTTCTTCCTCTCTTAGGTCCAATATTTCCCTCTTAGATCTAAGGAGTATGCTTTCTACCCTAGTCCCTTCTTCTTTATAATTTTCAATATTATTATCTATGCTATAAATCCTGTATTCCAACTGCTTTAATTCTTCTTCTTCCTTGCCTAGACTAGTTTCTAAAGCTCTTATATCTTTCCTATAGGCTTCCTCTTCAAGATCCTTAGTTCTTAATAAATCATCTATTTCTTCTATATTATTTTCCAATTCCTCAATACGGTTCTTCCTGTTTATTATGTTTACCCCACTGCCCCCCTGGCTACCACCAGTCATGGATCCACCTGGATTAAGTATCTCACCCTCCAGGGTAACTATCCTATGAGCATGGCCACTGGCCCTTGCAAAAGCTATTCCATCATCTATGGTCTCTATTACCAGGGTTCTTCCCAGTAGGTATTTAAATATATCTTCATATTCTTTATCATATTCTATAAGTTCATGGCCTAGGCCTAGGATATTGTACTTGTCCCTATCCGCCTGAGAAATATGGAGATCTCTCCCCTTAATAACACTGGCAGGCAAGCAAGTCACCCTTCCCAGTCTATTCTTCTTTAGAAATTCTATAATATTTTTGGCACTATTTTCATCCTCTGTTACAATGTTTTGTCCCCTGGAACCTAGGGCTATTTCTATAGCCTTTTCATAGCTAGGCTCTAGCTTGATCATCTCAGCTACAACACCAACCAGACCCCTTCCCAGGCTAGGATTCTTTTTAGACTCTATAAGCACTGACTTTACTCCCTTATAATAGCCCTCATAGCCATCTTCCATGGACTGGAGTATCCTTAGGCTAGATGATTTGCTTTCCTTTTGGAGCTTGGACTGGTTTATCTCTCCACTTAGGCTCTTAAGGCTTTCCTGGCTTTTTTCAAGCTCTAATCTTAAATCCCTTACTCCATCCTTAAGCTTGGCTAATTTTTCTATAGAGCTCTCTCTTTTTTCCAGGGCCTCTTCTAGGAGTTTCTTATTCCTATCTCTTTCCCCTTCCAGAGCCCCTATATCTTCCTCTAATTTCTTGCCTCTCTTTTTAATGTTTTCATCAAAAGAATTAATAGTGTTTATTTTTGACTTTATGCTGGAGGACTCATTGTAGAGATTGAGTAGATTGTCCTTCCTGTCTTCTATTTCCTTTTCTTTTTTCTTTAAGTAGTCTGTTTCATCCTTGAACTTTCCCTTAGTCTTTTCATAGATTTCCAGTTTTTCCTGGTAGATCCCACTTATACTCCGGATCTCAAGATCAATCTCACTAGACCTTTTCTTGTTCTTTTCAATTCTAGCCTCTATATTTGTCTTTTCATTCTTTAATCTCTCTAGGTCCTTCCTATGAAAACTCTCCTTCTCATTTTCAATGGCAAGTTCATTTTTACCCTCTTCAAGCCTTCTTCCAAGGTCTAGGTTTACAGCTCTTGACTCATCGATTTCCCGGTCAAGTTCTCCTATAGAGTCCCTTAGCTTGTTAAAGTCCTCCTGAATTAGCTGGGTCTCCCTAACTAGGGATTCTAATTCCCCTTCCATGTCAGTCCTATCCCCATTTATCTTCTTTTCCTCTTCCCTGTTCTTTTTGATTTCTGCAACAAGGAGATTTACTTCTATTTTTTTCAACTCCCTATAGAGCTCCTCAAATTCCTTGGCCCTATCTGCCTGTCCCTTAAGGAGGGTTTCTTGTTTTGATAGCTCATGGGTTAGGTCCTTTATTCTAATAAGGTTTTCCTCTGTCTTATCCAGCTTTCTCTCTGCCTGGGTTTTCTTAGACTTGTACTTTACTATTCCCGCTGCCTCCTCAAAGATAGAACGCCTATCCTCCGGCTTATTGCTTAAGATTTCTTCAATCCTACCCTGGCCTATTATGGAATAGCCATCCTTGCCTACCCCAGTATCCATAAATATTTCCCTAATGTCCTTTAATCTACAGGAGGACTTGTTTAGGAAATACTGGGACTCTCCAGACCTAAACATCCTTCTGGTAACTTCTACCTCATCATATTCAACTGGTATAAGGCCACTTTTATTGTCGAAACTAATGGTGGCTTCACAGTAGCCTAGGGCCTTTCTCTTGGATGTTCCTGCGAAGATTACATCCTCCATCTTGTGGCCCCTAAGATTCTTAATACTTTGCTCACCCAGTACCCATCTCACTGCATCTGAGATGTTACTCTTTCCACTACCATTAGGACCAACTATGGCAGTTATACCATCTTTGATCCTAATTTCTGTTTTATATGCAAAAGATTTAAAGCCCTTAATCTCAACTTTTTTTAATTTCAAATAAAACACCTCTTAATCCTTCTATCCTATTTATGGAAGAGATCTCTCTTTTCCAAATAGGCTTCTACCCAATCTTTTATCCTTATTATATCAGAATGATCTTTTATACTTATATTAATCCTATCCCTGTCCTCTTTATTTCCAAGGATTTTAATCTTTTTAAAACTATATCTATCCTGGATAAATTTCCTATTCTCTCCTCCCTGACCAGCTATGGAGGAAATGATCTTGTTATGGGCCTCTATAAGGAGCTCACTATCCCTTAGGTCCATGGGAAGCTTATCCAAATACTCCACTAGAATTTTCCTATATATATTCCCTTCTACCAATTGCCTAAAGGCAGGATGGAAGGGACCTGCTACAACATCCTTGCCCATTTGAATGTTTTCTGTGGGCTGGAGTCCTATCCTTATTACGTCTATATGGTTTACCCAAAATATCATAAGAAGCTCTGCAGACAAATCCACAGCCTCTTCTAGGTCCATGGGCTTATAGCTTCCCTCTAGATAGCTTTTCTCTAAATATGTATCCTTGATCACCAGGGTTGGATATATTCTCACACAAAAAGGATCTAAAGGGACAAATTCCCTAGCCGTCTCCAGGGCCTTTTCCCTGGTATCTCCAGGAAGACCTAGCATCATTTGCAGGCCTAGTTTTATGTCGTATTCCCTTATGAGTTTTGCAGCCCTATAAAGATCCTGAGAAGTGTGGCCTCTTCCGCTTGCATCCAGAACCTGATCGTCCAGGGATTGGACCCCTAGTTCAATAATATCTACCTGATGTTCCTTAAGCATGTCTAAGACTTGCCTATCAATAGCATCTGGCCTGGTTGAAAGTCTTATCTTATGGATTTTCTTCATCTTCTTATAGCTTAGGGGTATGGCCAACAATTCCCTTTGTATATCCATATCTATGGCAGTAAAGCTTCCTCCAAAAAAAGCAAGCTCAATGGTGGAAGGATCTTTAAAGGTCTCTAGGTGTTCTAGGATTATCTTTTCTACATCCTCAGGCTTTACTGAGGTTGACAGTCCTGTTATCTTTTTTTGATTGCAAAATACACAGTCATGGGGACAGCCAAAATGTGGAACAAATATTGGTATTATATAGTGCTTAAGCATTATGATCACCTAAATAAAGCATGGCTTCCTTGGCTGCCATTTGCTCTGCTTCCTTTTTGTTTCTTCCCAGTCCCTTGCCTACTACTTCCTTGTCTATAAGGACCTTAATATGAAATATCTTGTCATGGTCTGGACCTTCCTCCTTGGATATTACATATTCAATCTTATTCTTTTTTCTCTTTTGCAGGTATTCCTGCAAATCTGTTTTATAGTCTATAAAAAGTGATCCCTTGGTCACTGCATGGACCAAGTTGTATTCAAATTTCTTTAACAAAAATTCATTTGTAGTCTCAAAGTCACTATCCATATAAACCGCACCCACTAGGGCCTCACTGGCGTCTCCCAGGATAGAATCCCTATCCCTACCTCCAGTGGCTTCCTCACCCTTGCCTAGCAAAATAAAATCTCCTAGGTTAATCTTACGGGCTATGTAGGCTAGGGAGGATTCACATACTACCCTGGCCCTTATCTTTGTAAGCTCTCCCTCTGGATATAGGGGATACTTTTTATACAGATATTGACTTACAACCAAATTTAAAATGGCGTCTCCTAAAAACTCTATCCTCTCATTATTGTCCGTCACCCTCATCTCATGCTCATTGGCATAGGAACTATGGGTTAGGGCAGTTTTAAGAAGTTCTATATTATTAAATTTATAATCTAGATTTTTCTCCAGAGCTTCTAGCCACTTGCTTCCATTCCTAGTCATTTTTATCCGCTCCTTAAATAAGTAAGGGACAAGTGCCCCTTACTTATTTATTATCTAATTCTTTTTCTATACTTTCCACTACATCTCCAATTGTCTCTATATCTTCCATGCCTTCATCATCAACCTCAAGGTCAAACTCATCTTCAATAGCCATTATAAGCTCTACCAGATCTAGGGAATCTGCATTTAAATCATCTCTAAAGGAAGTATCCTTGTTTAAACTATCCTCTTCCACATTGAACTGTACTGCAATTATCTCTGTTATTTTTTCATATACCATCATAATAAACACTCCTCTTTGTTTTTCTATTTTTTATTTGCTTAATTTTTCTTCTATAAGGCTTATTACATCATTGTCTATAAATTTAATTAACTGATGAATACCATTTTTAACTGCATAGGCATCTGAACTTCCATGGGCCTTAAAGATTGGCTTTTTTGTTCCTAGAAGTGGTGCCCCTCCATATTCCCTATAGTCCATCTGATCTTTTATACCCTTAAGGGATGGAGCTAATACAGATGCAGCCATTTTATTTTTAAGATTCTTTGTAAATTCTACCTTAAGGCTTGAAAATATGGCACTGGCCATGCCCTCTGTAAGCTTTAAAATAATATTACCTACAAAACCATCACATACAGTTACATCAGTTTTCCCTAGGGGAAGGTCCCTAGCCTCTACATTGCCATAAAAGTTTAAATCACTATTTTCAAGTAAATCGTAAACTTCCTTGGTCTGTTGGTTGCCCTTGGCTTTTTCACTTCCTATATTTACCAGGCCAACGGAAGGATTTTCAACTTCCAGTACCTTTTCCATATAGGCTGAACCCATTAGGGCAAATTGATATAATTGTTCTGGCTTTGCATCTACATTGGCACCTGCATCTACTAAAAGAGTAGTCTTTTCAAAGGCAGGATAAACCACTGTAAGGGCAGCCCTATCCACTCCATCTATTCTCTTAACTATAAATAAACCTGCTGCTAGTAGGGCTCCTGTACTCCCTGCAGAAATAAGACCATCTCCCAGTCCATCTCTTAGGGCATTGGCCGCCACTACTATAGAGGCGTCTTTTTTCCTTCTTAGGGCCCTGGCAGGATCATCTTCATTGGTAATTACTTCACTGGCATTTAGTATCTCTACTTTTTCCTGGGGATAATCATATTTTTTAAGTTCTTCTTGGATTATCTCCTCCCTACCTACAAGGATTATACTAATCCCGTATTCCTTTAGGGCATCAATAGATCCCTTTATGATTTCTGAAGGGGCCTTGTCTCCACCCATAGCATCTACTATAACTTTCATAACTACCTCCAATCTTGATTTGCTTGATTATGTATAAATATATCCTAGAGCCTAGTAAAAATCAATATAGAATTAAAAAAAGATAGTGAAATCACTATCTTTTTTTCCTTAATCTACACTCATCACTTCTCTGTCTTTGTAGTATCCACACTCTCTACAAACCCTATGTGGTTGTTTTGCCTCATGACACTGTGGGCATTCTGTTACTGTTGCTTTATTTAATGTATAAGAAGAAGCTCTTCTCTTATTACGTCTTTGTTTCGATGTCCTACGCTTTGGTACTGCCATTTGTTACACCTCCTTAATCTTTAGGGAAGAAATCCTTTAGTTTTTCAAGTCTCGGGTCGATATCATCATGAACACAATCACATTCTCCCTTATTCAAATCTATACCGCATTTGCTGCACAGGCCCTTACAGTCCTCAGCACATACAGTCTTCATTGGCAGGGTAAGGAGGATTTGCTCACGTATATATTCATCTAAGTTTAAAGTATTATTTTCATAATATAAAACTTCTTCATATCCCTCTTGATCTTCATTATTTTCTTCTTTTAATTCTTTTTCTAAGTCTCTTTTTCCTTTTACAAGCTTACCACTTAGTCTACTCTTCATATTATTCTTTGATCTTTCAAGGCATCTACTACAGCTTTCACTGTAAGTAAAGTCGATTTCCATATCAATAGCCTTTTCCCTATCAGCTTCAAATACTAGGAGACTATAGTCCACTGGACCTACAAGCTCAGCATCCCTATCCTTTAGATTTAAATCTATAGAATCTATCTGCCCTTCCAGCTTAATCATGTCTTCTCTTCCTTCAAGAAAACCACTTAAGTCTAATTTCATCCTTTTCACCTCTTAAACTAACACACTTTATTATATAAAGGAGGCAGAGCTTTGTCAAGAATTATCTTCTTAAACTAATTCTAATGTATCCCTAGCAATCATCAACTCTTCATTTGTTGGAACAACATAGATAGCCGTTGAAGCTAAATTCTTATTTATCTGCGCTTCCTTACCTCTTACATTATTTAATTCTTCATCTAGGTCAATTCCTATACAGTCTAGGCCATCACATATCTGTGATCTTAAGAATGCAGAGTTTTCACCAATTCCTGCAGTGAATACCAATACATCTACACCACACATAGCAGCCATATAACCACCTATATATTTTTTAACCCTGTTTACAAATACATCTATTGCAAGTTTTGCTCTTTCATTTCCATCCTTCATAGCAATCTCTAGGTCTCTAAAGTCACTGCTTATACCTGAGATTCCAAGAACTCCTGATTCCTTATTAAGCATTTCATTTACTTCAGCAAAGGTCATGTCTTCCTTGTCCATTATAAAAGGAATTATAGCTGGATCTATATCTCCAGATCTAGTTCCCATGGCTAATCCTTCAAGAGGAGTGAATCCCATACTTGTATCTATAGTTTCTCCCCCCTTGATAGCACATAGGCTTGAACCATTTCCTAGGTGACAAGTTATGATATTTAAATCCTTTATATCCTTACCCATTATTTCTGCTACCCTATTAGCAACATACTTATGGGAAGTTCCGTGGAATCCGTATCTACGAACACCATATTCTTCATAGTATTTATAAGGCAACGGATAGATATAATTGTCTTTTTCCATGGTTTGATGGAAGGCCGTATCAAATACTGCTACCATTGGAGTATCTGGCATTAATTCCTGACATGCTTCTATTCCTGTAATGTTTGGTGGATTATGTAATGGAGCTAATTCTACACAATCATAAAGTACCTTCATTACGTCCTTATCTATTATTACTGATGAAGAGAACTCTTCTCCACCATGTACTACCCTATGTCCAACTGCTCCAATCTCATCCATTGAGCTAATTGCTCCATAGTCCTTGTCTACTAAAGCTTCTAAAACAAGTCCTAAGGCTACCTTATGGTCTTCCATTGGCTGCTCTATTATAGTTTCTTCCTTACCCGTTGCTTCATGGGTAATCTTTGATCCTTCAATTCCTATTCTCTCTACAAGTCCCTTGCAAAGAACTTTCTCACCATTCATATCTATAAGTTGATATTTCAATGAGGAGCTACCACAGTTAATAACTAAAATATTCATCTTCTTTCCTCCTAGTCTTTTTTTCACATATATCTATAATATTATATTTGTGTTAAAAAATCAACATGATATAATTAAAGAAAATGATTTTTGGGAGGTAAAAATGAAAATCTTAGGAATTATAGCTGAATATAACCCCTTTCACCAGGGTCATAAATATCATCTGGAGGAGTCCTTAAAAAAATCTGGAGCAGACTATTCCCTGGCCCTAATGAGTGGATCTTTTCTTCAAAGAGGGGAAGTTAGTCTGGTAGATAAGTGGACCAAGGCAAAAATGGCTGTGGATAATGGGGTGGATTTGGTCTTAGAACTTCCCTTTATATATGCAGTCCAATCTGCTGAAGGCTTTGCCCAGGGCGGTTTAAAGCTTTTAGATAGGCTAGGAGTAGTTGATTGTATAAGCTTTGGTTCTGAATCTGGAGATATGGAGGACTTAAGTTTTATAGGGGATATTTTATATGAGGAGCCTGAGGCCTATGTTCATTTATTAAGGGAAAACCTGGACCAGGGTCTGTCCTTTTCCGTGTCAAGAAGCAGGGCCCTGGAAACTTATATCCATAAATACTTGGATAAGGAAAAAGAAAATAAAGATTATAAAAATATTTTAAAAGGCTCCAATAATATACTTGCAATTGAATATTTAAAGGCCATAAGAGGATTAAAGTCCCCTATAAATCCGGTTACTATTCCTAGAACTGGATCACTTTACGGGGATAAGGTCCTATCAGGAAGCTTCTCCAGTGCCACTGCCATAAGGCACACTATAAGGGAAAGGGGCTTAGAATCTTCTAAGGATAATCTTCCCCTAGAGAGCTACCAGGCCCTGGAGGAGTATTTAGAGGAATACGGAAGCTTTAATTACTTGGAAAACTATGAAGATATACTTATATATCTCTTAAGGACCACTCCCAAGGATAAAATTCGTCAACTAATTAATATAGAGCATGGGCTGGAAAACAGGATAGTAGAAAAGGCCTTTCTCCATAATGATCTGGATAGGATAATCTCCTCTATCTCTTCCAAACGCTATCCTAGAACTAGGATCCAAAGGATAATGATTCATCTCCTCCATGATTTCTATAGGGAGGATTTTGCTAGACTGGAAGGAGCTTATCCTTCCTATATAAGGGTCCTAGGCATGAATGAAAATGGCTTTAAGATAATTAATAGGATAAAGGAGTCTTCTTCTCTTCCAATAATAACTAAGTTTGCTAATTATAAAAAGCTTAGGGATGAGAAAGTGGAAGAGATTATTTATCAGGACAAGAAATCCACAGATATATTTTTCCTAGGCCTGGAGAGGAAGGTCTCTGGAGAGCAAGACTTTCTTATTTCTCCCTATATAGGAAAAAAATAGAAAATAAAAACCTATATCTCTGATCCGGGATCATTGTATAGGTTTTATATATATAGATTAAATTTTTTTCAAACAAGATTTATTACTCTTCTCCCCTTAATTCTTTTCTATTCTCATTAATTAACAAAATAACTTCCTTTAATTTTTCCTGTTGTTCTAGGAGTAAATTGTCCGCATAATCTATGGATCCCAGTCTCATTTCCTTGGCATGCATCTCAGCCTTACTTATTATTTGCTCAGCTCTTTGATTGGCCTTTTTAGTAATATTTTCATTGGCCACCATCTTTTCTACCTTTTCCCCTGCATCCTTTATGATCTCATCTGCATCTCTTTGAGCTTCTTCCAAGATTCTTTGTCTTTCTTCTTTGATCCAGGAGGCTTGTTTTATTTCATCTGGCAATCTGATTCTAACGTCTTTGATAATTTCTAATAGGTCTAGGGCATCTACCATCTTTTTTCCAGAAAAAGGAAGGCTGGTCCCCGCTTCTATAATATCTTCAATCTCATCAATTAAATTTAAAACATCCATAAATCAAATCCTCTCCTTCACTTTATTTTTTAAAGCTTCTTCCACAATCTTTGGTACAAAGCAAGAAACATCTCCCCCAAATCGAGAAACTTCCTTTACTATACTTGAGCTTAGGTAACCGTACTTGGTACTGGATGCCATAAAGAAGGTCTCTATGTCACTTTCCAGTTTTTTATTTACCAAGGCCATCTGCATCTCATATTCGAAATCAGAAACAGCCCTAAGGCCCCTTATCATAGTAGTACATTCTTTTTGTTTGGCATAGTCTATTAGTAGACCTCCAAAGCTGTCAATCTCTACATTATCCAAGTCCTTTGTAACTTCCTTTAAGAGTTCAATCCTCTCCTCTAGGCTAAACATTCCCTTCTTTGATGGATTGTTTAGAACTGCTACTACAAGATGATCTACTCTTTTTGCACTTCTTTCTATTATGTCAATGTGTCCATATGTTACTGGGTCAAAACTACCTGGGTAAACTGCTTTCATTACATTCCTCCTAGACCTTTTTCTTATAGAAATCTATAAATTTATTACCGTATTTTCTACTGTCCACTCTTTCAAAGCCGTAGATTTTTTCTTCTAAGAGGAGTTCCTTTTCATGTTCTATCATTATAAGGCCCCCATCTTCTAATATATGCTTTCCATCAATAGATTCCATTACCCTATCTACTATTCCATCCACATTAAAGGGAGGATCAATATATATATAATGAAAACTAATATCATCACTTTCAAACCTATCCAGGGCTATAAAGGCATCTAAATTCAGGACCTGGGCCCTGTCTTCTAGCTTTGTATGCTCCAGATTATCCCTTATGGCCTTGATGCTATCCCTATCTATGTCTACTATATAGGCTTCCTTAGCACCTCTACTTAAAAATTCTATCCCTATGGAACCGGATCCTCCAAATATATCCAAAACCCTAGTATGGCTCCTTATGTGTCCAAGGATATTAAAGAGGGATTCCTTTATCCTATCCTCTGTGGGTCTAACCCTATCTCCCTTAGGTGCTTTTAACCTGTGTCCTCTTGCTGAACCAGAAATAACTCTCAAATTATACCTCCTAAAGTCTTTATACTTACATTCTAACATATTATCCAGGTTTTTGTATATAAATCACTTATATAAATCAGTTAAATGTCAATTCTTTATCTACTCCCCTAAACATATCCTGGATTCTCTCCTTTATCTTCCTGTGCTTATCCAGATGAAGATTTGGATCCTCCTGGATAATCGCCCTAGCCTCCTCCTGAACTACCTTGAGTATGGCCACATCAGATATTAGATTGGCTACCTTAAGCTCAGGTATACCGTGCTGCCTGGTTCCAAAGAATTCTCCAGGTCCCCTAAGCTCTAAGTCCCTTTCAGATATTTCAAAGCCATCACTGGACCTTTGAAGGATTTTCATCCTTTCCATGGAGACTTCGTTTTTGCTTTCATTTATTAATATACAGTAGGATTGGTACTCTCCCCTACCTACCCTGCCCCTTAGCTGATGGAGCTGGGCCAGTCCAAATCTTTCTGCATTGTAGACAGCCATTATATTTGCATTAGGCACATTTACCCCTACCTCTATTACTGTGGTAGAAACCAGGATCTGTACCTTGCCACTCTTAAAGTCCTCCATAACCCGGTCCTTTTCCACTGGCTTCATTCTTCCGTGTAGGAGGCCAACCCTGTAGCCCTTAAATACCCTGTCCTTAAAATCCTTATAAAGTTCCTCAGCTGAATTTACCCTTAACTTTTCGCTTTCCTCTATAAGGGGGCTTACTATGTAGGCCTGCCTGCCCTCTTGGATTTGCTTTTCTATAAAACTATTCATCCTGTCTATAAGCTCCTTGCCCACAGCATAGGTCTCTATTGGCTTTCTTCCTGGAGGCAATTCATCGATTATGGATATATCCAGGTCCCCATAGATAATAAGGGCCAGGGTCCTAGGTATAGGTGTTGCCGTCATTACTATGGTATCTGGATTCCTGCCCTTGGCACTTAAAACTGCCCTTTGCTTGACCCCAAACCTATGTTGCTCATCCGTAATGGCCAGACCTAAATTTTTAAAGTCCACCCCATCCTGGATTATAGCGTGGGTTCCTACTAGGATATGGATTTCTCCATTTTTAAGCTCCTCTAGGATTCTCTTTTTTTCCTTTTCCCTAAGACTTCCTACCAAGAGTTCACATTTAACGTCCCTATCCTGGAAGAAGTCATTTAAGGCCTGGTGGTGCTGTCTGGCAAGTATTTCAGTTGGAGCCATCATTACGCTTTGGTAGCCGGATAGCTTGGCCTTAAGCATGGCTAGCACCGCTACAACCGTCTTTCCTGAGCCTACGTCTCCTTGCACAAGTCTATTCATCTGCTTATCTGATTCCATATCCTCTTCTATCTCCCTAAAGACCTTGGCCTGGGCCCCAGTAAGCTGGAAGGGAAGACTTTTTCGGAAGTCCTCTAGTTCTCCTAGTTCTTCAGATTTTTTAAAGACTATAATATCCTCACTATTTTGATTTTCCCTCTTTATACTAAACAAACCTAATTGAAGAGTAAGGAGTTCCTGAAAGGCCAGGGTTTTTCTTGCCTTTACAAGCATCTTAGCATCCTGTGGAAAATGTATATTTCTTACTGCCTCTTTTATCCCTAGGAGATTAAACTTATCCTTTAATTCCAGGGGTATGTACTCCTCCAGCAGGCCTATATGCTCATCTAGCAGGGTTCCCATTATCTTTGAAATTTGATTGTTGCTAATGCCCTCTGTAAGTGGGTATACAGGATTTATCCTTCCAAGCTTTTTCATCTTATCTGCTTCTTCAAAGCTTGGGTTCATTATCTGTAGCTTCATACCGCTTCTACTTATCTTGCCATTTACTACCAGTTCCTGGCCAGTCCTAAATTGATGCTTGAGATACTCCTGATTAAACCATACCAGCTCAGCAGAACCTGACTCATCCCTTACAGGGACCTTTAAAATACTCATCCTTCTCCTAGGCCTAAGAACTGTAGGGGGTCCTATAACCTGGACCCTATGGCTTGATTTCTCCCCTAATTGGGATTGATTTATAAGAGCAAATTTAGATGTATCCTGGTAGTCCCTAGGAATAAAATAAAACAAATCTCTCATAGTTAACACATTTAGTTTTTTAAACTTAGCTGCCCTTTTAGGACCTACTCCCCTAATGTATTGCACACTGCTTTCCAAATTTGCCATATCTTCTCTCCCCTACCCAGATTTTAAAAAACCCTACCTAATAGGTAGAGTTTTCTATTCTAATGAAAATATATAATAATATAGAGGTTGTCCTCCGTAAATTAACTCCACATCCATATCTTCATAGATATTGATTAACTTTTCTTCTAGTTCCTCTGCCAGTTCTTTTTCTATGTCACTTCCATAAATAATTGTTAGAAGTGAAGCATCCTCATCTATCATCTTATCTAAAAGATCCTTGGCAACTGTATTTATATCCTTACCACTTGCTACTATATCTCCCTCATCAAGTCCTATAATATCATCCTTACTTATCTTAGCCTTGTTGACCTCCGTATCCCTTACAGAATAGGTTACCTGTCCAGTTTTAACATAGGATATGGCCTGGATCATATTTTCCTTATTTTCTTCCCAGGAATCCTCTTCATGGAAGGCAAGTAGGGCAGATATACCCTGAGGTATTGACTTGGTTGGTATAACTACAACATTTCTCTTGCTCAGTTCTCTGGACTGCTCAGCTGCCAAGATTATATTGCTATTATTTGGGAGAATAAAGACATGCTCACCTCTAGTCTTGTCAATGGCCTTTAAGATATCCTCTGTACTTGGGTTCATGGTTTGACCCCCAGATACAATAACATCTACATTTAAATCATTAAAGACATCGTCTATACCCTTACCTGTAGATATGGATATAAAGGAATAATCCTTATCTATTTTTATCTCATCTTCACCACCATTGGCTTTTCTCTCTTCTAATTCAGATTTTAGGAGAACTTCCTCATGCTGGTATCTCATATTATCTATTTTTATATCTGACAATTCACCTAAATTAAGGGCCTTTTGAAGAATATTTCCTGGATCATTTGTATGAACATGAACCTTAATAATACCTTCTCCCCCAACTACCATAAGGGAATCCGTATCTATGGATAGCTCATCTCTAAAGCTTTCTATATCACTGTAGTCAGTATTTACTATGAATTCAGTGCAGTAGCCAAAGGCTATGTCCAAATCTTCATGGCTTCTAGCTTTTGTAAGAGAAATCTCTTCTTCCTTCTTTTCTATATGGGAAAAATCTTCCCTTCCTGAAAGAGCATAATAGGCTCCCTTAAGAATATAGATAAGACCCTTACCTCCAGCATCAACCACTCCCGCTTCCTTTAAGACCGGTAGCATATCTGGAGTTTTATCTAATACTTCTTCACCCTTTATTATTACCTTATTTAAGAAGACCAATATATCATCTTCATCCTTTGCTATAGATAGGGCATAATCCCCACACTCTCTAGCTACAGTAAGGATAGTTCCCTCTGTAGGTTTCATAACTGCCTTATAGGCAGTGTTTGCAGCCTCTTTAAATGCTCTGGCCAAGGTATTTATTCCTACCTCATCCTGGCCTCCTAGTCCATTAGCAAATCCACGAAAAAGCTGGGATAGGATAACACCTGAGTTACCTCTAGCTCCCATAAGTGATCCATTAGATGTTGCCTGGGCTATTTCTGAAACACTTGTATCTTCTTTTTTAAGACCTTCTTTTATAGCTGAATTTACTGTTAATGACATGTTTGTACCTGTGTCTCCATCGGGAACAGGAAAAACATTTAAAGAGTTTACTTCCTCTTTGTTGTCTTCTAGGAGTTTAGCTCCACCCTTTAAGGCTTTTTTTAGCATCACTCCATTTAGAATTTCCATTTTCAATTATAGTACCTCCTTAAACTACTTTTCAACTCTTATTCCCTGTACATGTACATTTATCTTATCCACTGTCATTCCAGTTAAATTCTCAACATTAAACTTAACCCTATCAATTATGTTTTTTGCGACAACAGAAATCTTGATTCCATATTCCAATATTACATGTAAGTCTATTATTAATTTATTATCCTTAGAATATACCTTGATGCCCCTAGTTAAATGGTCCCATTTTAATAATTCAAACAAACCATCTGTAGCATTCTTAGTAGCCATACCCACTATGCCATAGCTTTCCATTGCAGATATTCCTGCTAATCTAGCTATCACATTATCATCTATGCTTATTGTTCCATATTCAGTAGTTTCCTTGGCTGGCATTAATAATCGCCTCCTTTTTAAAATATACCTATATTATATTTTACCCTAAATATTATAATAGTTCAACACATTCTAGCTTATATTAAGTTTTTCTTATTTTTTAGTTGCTTTTTCCTTTAATCTTGTGTTAAAATGTAATATGTTATTATTGATAAAAATAATTATACTGTTATAGTATCGTTGCATCAATTAAGGAGGTGTTTTTCATGGCTAAGGTTTGTGCTGTATGTTCAAAAGGAAAGGTATTTGGTAACAAGATTACTTTCTCAAATAGGAAGCTTAACAGAAGTTGGTCACCAAATCTAAGATCAGTAAGAGCTGTAGTAGATGGTAGAACAAAGAGAATAAAAGTATGTACTAGATGTTTAAGATCTGGATATGTTGAAAGAGCATTATAAGAAAAAACAAAATCAAATAAAATAAGACTTGCCCATTATCTACATAGGGCAAGTCTTTTTTATTTTTAATCTTTTGATTGGATTATCAAGGCCTTTCCCCTGTGGATTTGTATACTTGCCCTATCCTCTATAATCTCATTGCTTATACCCCGGGTAGACCCAAAGGGGATGTATTCCCTATGGAGATTGTAGAAAAATCCACTTAAGCTTACTTCCACCCCTGCATCATCTATGGCTATTACAGAGACAAAGCTATCCTCTTCTTTTTCTAATTCCATATAGTCATCCAGGATGTAGATGGTGTTCTTATCATCTATGATCCTTGCAGAGACCTCTTCTTCTAACATTAAATTGAGCAGGAAGATATTTCCCAAACTATGGTCTATCCTATCCCCTGTTACAGCCATGAAAACTATGTCCCTATAGCCCTTGTCTATTAGGAACTTGGCTGCCAGTTCTGTATCCGTGTAATCCTTTATAGAGGAAAATTTGTGGATAGGGATATTCTTCTCCCTTACATAGGCTAGGTCATCCTGGCTTATGGAATCCAAATCACCAATTATAATATCTGGCCTCTTCTCCACAGCCCTTAGATGCCTAATGCCTCCATCTGCACAGGCAATGTAATCAGCCCTATCTAGGTTTTCCAAGAGCTTCTTATAATCATTTATATAGCCATTTGAAACTATTAATGCCTTCATAAAATCACTACCTAGCCTTTATATTTTGTTGGATTGGCTTCCATACTATACTTATCAATATAGCTGATACAATAAATTCTGGTATTAAATAGCTAGACTGATAGATGGCTGAAAAGAGCCATGGATTTTGCCCACCTGTATTTTGTCCAAAGAAGATTACCCCAGCCAGTAGATGGCAGATAAATCTTCCTCCTATGGCTAAAAATACTGGAACTACCGTATTAAATATATATCTATCCTTGTTTTTCTTATTTAAATTATAATAAATTCCTGCTAAACCTAAAACCCCAAAGGCTATAGGATACTCTAATATTACCTGGGCTGGTGAGAAAAACCATCCACCCATTACTAATTTTAAGATACCAAAGGCAGCTCCTGCAATTACCCCTGGTGCCAAGCCCCATCTCATAGCAAATAGGATTATAGGTATCATGCTTCCTGCGGTTACAGATCCTCCATTAGGTGCCTGGTAAACCTTGATCCTACTCAGTACAAAGGCCAAGGCAATCATTATTCCTGCTTCCACTAACATCTTTGTTGTCCACTTTTTCACTTTGCGTCCTCCTCTAAAATTAACAAAACCCATTACAGGTAGGTAATGGGTATTTAAAGGCAAATACACACTTCCCTACGCTAGTATTATCTAGTTCAGGTTTTAAGGGTCGTGAAATCACTCTCAGCAAAAGCTCCCCCAGTGTTAATTTTATATTTTATTTTTTTATTTCATCTATATTATAACATATAGTTAATATTTTACAAGTTTTTAAATTCTTGTATCCTAGCCACTATATCCTCTGCTTCAAATATTCCTGATCCAGAAACTAAAAGATCTGCTCCTAAATTCCTTATCTCCTTAGCATTTTCCAGCTTTATGCCTCCATCAACTTCAAGGATAATATCTAAGTTTCTATTGTCAATTATCTCACGAGTCTTAGAGATCTTACCCTTCATAGCAGGTATAAAGGCCTGGCCACCAAAGCCTGGATTTACACTCATAATGAGGATAAGGTCTATATCATCCAATAAATAACCTATTGCTGAGAGAGGTGTTGCTGGGTTTAAGGAAATTCCAGCCCTTACTCCGTAGGACTTAATAAGTTGAATTGTCCTGTGAAGATGAGTAGTTGCTTCAGCATGAACAGTGATTATATCTGCTCCTGCATCCACATAGTCCTTTATATATCTTTCTGGCTTGTCTACCATAAGATGAACATCAAAGGCTAGGTCTGTTATCTCTCTAATACTTTTTATAACTGGAGGTCCATAGCTTATATTTGGTACAAAGTTGCCATCCATAACATCCAGATGCAAATAATCTGCCCCAGCTTCTTCTAATTTTCTTATATCAGTCTTTAAATCAGCAAAATTAGCTGATAATAAAGAAGGTGCAATCATTACCATACCTTATACCTCCTGTTTTTTTCAATCTCATCAACAAACATCAAGTAATTATCATATCTTTCCCTTGATATTTTTTCTTCTTCTACTTGTTTCTTTACTTCGCATCCTGGCTCATTTCTATGGAGGCAGTTCATAAACTTACATCCAGAGGAATATTTCTTTATCTCTGGAAAGTACTGGTCTAGTTCCCTTTCCTCTTCTATAAAGTCAATATCCAAGGAGCTAAAGCCTGGAGTATCCAGTACATAGGTATCTTCCTTGAGGAAGAGTAATTCTGTATGCCTGGTAGTATGCTTACCTCTTTTATTTTTCTCACTTATTTCTCCAGTCTTAAGGTCATATTCTGGATTAATGGCATTGAGAAGGGTTGACTTCCCTACCCCAGAAGGCCCAGCAAAGACTGATACATTTCCTTCTAAACTAGCTGCCAGATCTTCTATACCCTGGCCTGTAATTACACTTGTCATTATAATCTTATAGCCAGCCTTTGCATAAATAGCCTTTATCTCTTCTGCCTTTTTGTAGTCTAAATCCACCTTATTTAGGCAAATTGTAATGTTGAGTCCCTCTGCCTCAGCCATGATTAAGAACCTATCTAAGAGCCATAGATTTACATCTGGTTTTTTAACACTCATAACCACTATGGCCTGGCTTATATTAGCAACTGGAGGTCTTTTTAGGGAAGTCTTCCTAGGATATATTTCATCAATATAGCCATTGTTGTCTTCCTTGCTTATTCTTATCCTAACCCTATCTCCAATAAGGGGAGTAATACCTTCTTCCCTAAAGTTACCACGAGCCCTACACTGTATAACTTCTTCCTTTGTATCTACATAATAGAAACCACCAATTCCCTTAAGGATTATTCCATCTATCATAAATTCCTCCTATTAATTGTTTGTTCTAGTAAGTTGGTAAATATCATTGTAGTATATATCAAATTCTGCTCCTGTTTTTCCCTCTAGATTTAGGATTACATCTCCATCTTCCTTCTTATGCTCTTCATTGTGAAGGACCTTGGTTTCTCCATCCTGCCTTCTCTCTACCCTAATACGGGTCTTATCCTGATCTTGTAGAGGTGTTAAGCTTAGGGTTATGGTGCTTAAAGTTGGCTCTCCTGGAGGTGTTTCCTCTTCTGGTGGAGTTTCTTCTTCTGGAGGTGTTTCTTCTTCCGGAGGAGTCTCCTCTTCCTCTTCTTCCTCTGGTCCCGTGCTTATATATACATCCACAGCTGTTCCCGTTTCAAGATCTGTACCCACCTGATAGGACTGCCAGCTTATTAAACCTTTTTCTACACTATCACTTGCCTCTTCACCTTGAGAACCTAATTCTAGATCTAGTTTTTCTAATTCTCTCTTGGCCTGTTCTATAGTAAGGCCTTCTAAACTTATCATCTTTATATAGGCTACTTCTTCACCCTTGGATAGGGTAAGTTTAATTCTTGTTCCAGCTTCTACTTCTTCAGATTCACCTGGTGACTGACTAATTACCACATCTACTGGTATATCATCACTGTATTCATAGTCTGGGCTGGCTAAGAGCAGTCCCTCATCCCTTAGGATCTTTTCAGCATCTTCATAGCTCTTATTGACTACCCTAGGTACTTTGACAAGGCCCTGTCCTGTACTCACCTGGACAGAGATTGGAAATCTTTCCTTTACCTTGGAATCTGGAGCCTCTTCCTGGGAGACTATTTGTCCCTTGGCAAATTCACTGCTGGCTACTCTACTTTCAACCTTTAGCTTAAGGCCTCTTGCCTTTAGGACTTCTTCAGCTTCTTCCTCTGTCATTCCAACAAGGTTTGGTACTAGGACCTCCTCAGAAGGAGAAAAGAAGTTTTTAATATTAACAGCTCCCACATATATACTGGTTACCAGTAAAAATGCCAGGATTACCCCTAATATTATTTCCTTTTTACCACCACTGCTTTTCTTTTTATTTTTCTTTTTGTTTTTCAAAAGCTCATCCTCCACTTCAGCAGCTGGAATTATTTTTGTATGTCCATTATCTTCCTCTTCTTCAGAGGTGTTCTTTAGGTCTTTAGATAAATCTACCATATTTAAGTCTTCTATTAATTCCTTAACATTTTTATACCTATCCCCCTGTCTTTTCTTAACAGCTCTTAGGATTATATTTTCAAATCCTAGGGGTATTTCTCCGTCTAGGCTTCTAGGAGGTCTAATGTCTTCCTGTACATGTTTGAGAGCTACTGTAATAGGGCTCTCTCCCTCGTAGGGAAGCTTTCCCGTTACCATCTCATACATTACTATACCTAGGGAGTAGATGTCTGATTTATTGTCTGTGTAGCCTCCCCTGGCCTGTTCAGGAGAAAGGTAATGTACAGATCCTAAGACATCCACCTTGGTAGTCATGGTGGAGGAGGTAGCTGCTCTAGCTATTCCAAAATCCGTTACCTTAACCCTATTGTCCTTGGTTATCATAATATTGTGAGGCTTTATGTCCCTATGAATAATTCCATTTTCATGGGCAGTATCCAGGGCGCTGGCTATTTGCTTGCTATAGACTACAGCCTCTGCAACTGGAATCTTACCCCTTTCCACTATTATTTCCTTTAGGGTCTTTCCATCAATATACTCCATAACTATATAGTGTATGTCTTTTTCCTCTGTCTTTTCTATACCTACATCATAGATATTTACAATATTGGGATGGGATAGGCTGGCTGCAGCCTGGGATTCCCTCCTAAATTTCATTACAAATTCCTCATCATCTACAAATTCATCTTTTAAAATCTTAATAGCAACAAATCTATCCAGTAGATGGCATTTTGCCTTATAAACAAAGGCCATGCCTCCTCCACCAATTTTTTCTATTATTTCATATCTATTACCTAAAGTCTTACCAATCATAATTTCACCTCATCAAATTTAATAGCAATACTTGTTATATTGTCTAAACCACCTTTTTTATTAGCCATATTAGTCAATACCTCACATGCTATCTGCATACTTTTTTCCCGCTTAAAGACTGCACTTATTTCATCTTCATCTAGCATATCAAAAAGTCCATCGCTGCAGAGGAGTAGAATATCCCCTGACTTGTATTTTTCTTGGATAATATCTACTTCAATGCTGCTAGTGGAGCCTACTGCCCTGGTTATCATATTCTTCTTAGGATGAGTCTTTGCCTCTTCCGGGCTTATACTGCCATTTTTTATCAGCTCATTGATGTAGCTATGATCTTCTGTAACTTGTCTTATATCTCCATCTTTTATTAAATAAGCCCTAGTGTCTCCCACATGTCCAATCAATATCTTATTTTTGTATATGTATGCCATGGTAAGGGTGGTTCCCATACCCTGACAATCCTCTATTTTCTTGGACTCTAAATAAATGTTAATATTGGCCTTTTCCACTGATTCCTTGATTAACTTTATGGCATCAGCTTTTCTGTGGATTTTTCCTGTGGATTTTAAGAAGTTTTCCTTAACTGTCTCCAAGGCCATAGAGCTAGCTATCTCTCCACACCTATGACCTCCCATGCCATCAGCTACAATGTAAAGTTGCATATCATCCCTATCAGAGATGTAGTATGCATCTTGATTTTTATTTCTTTTCATTCCTATATCAGAAAGTGCTCCTCTAACCATTATATCACCCCATCAGAAAAAATCTATTCTATTACTGATCTTCTTAGCTGTCCACATGATGCACTGATGTCTCCACCCATTTCTCTTCTTATAGTAACTTCAATATTTCTCTTGCTTAATTCTCCTTCAAATCTTTTAATATTAGCTCTTGTAGATCTTTCCTTACCGTATTCCTCTATTGGATTTAGGGGAATTAGATTTACATGACTATTAAGTCCTCTTAGGATCTTAGAGATCTCTATTGCATCTTCTATTCTATCATTAACCCCATCAATAAGAGTATATTCAAAGCTTATTCTCCTATTATTCTTGCTCTCATAGTATTTACAGGCCTGGATTATCTCTTCAATAGAGTATTTCTTCCCCACTGGCATTATCTTCCTTCTCTCCTCATCAAAGGCTGAGTGTAGGGATATGGTAAGGGTTACAGGTATCTCCTCATCTGCCAGCTCATATATCCTAGGCACAATGCCGCAGGTAGATAGGGAAATATTCCTATAGCTTATATTATGCCCCTTCTCATGGTGAATAAGTTTTAAAAACTGAAGGGTATTTTGGTAATTATCCAGTGGCTCTCCACTTCCCATTAATACTATATTGGATACTTCTATGCCCTGGTCCTCTTCTATCATATATACCTGGTTTAGGATTTCAGCAGCTGTAAGATTTCTAATAAGCCCATCCTTGGTGGATGCACAAAAGGCACATCCCATCTGGCAGCCCACCTGGGTAGAAACACATACAGTGGTGCCGTGTTTGTAATTCATAGCTACAGATTCAATTATATTGTCATCCTCTAAAAGGAATAAATACTTCTTTGTATCATCTATCTTGGAATCATACCTCTTGTAGAGCTTTATTTGATTTACCTGGGCCCTGTCCCTTAATTTCTCCCTAAGCTTTTTAGGAAGAAGACTAAGACTCTCTATATCCCAGCTCCTATGCTTGTGAAAGTGAACAAATAATTGTTCAGCTCTGAATTTTTGTGCTCCTATTGACTTCATATATTCTTCTAATTCCTCTAATAAAAGTCCATTTAATTCTTTTTTTATCAATTTATCACCTCATGTTTATTTTCATTATACTATTATAGCTTGTTTTAATCTAGATAATTATGAGATTTTCTCCATTTTAGCTATGAAAAAGCCATCAGTTCCATGGATATGAGGGAATAATTCTACATATCCCTCTTCTAAAGTATCTATATTTTCACTATTTTTTAAGTCTCCCTCCATGCTTACAGGTCTAAAATTCTCGTTTTCCCTTAGGAAAGAATCAATAATTTCAAGGTTTTCCTGCCCACCCAGGGTACAGGTACTATAAATTAAAATTCCCCCTGGTTTTAGATATTCCTTGGCCCTATCTAAGATTTCTCCCTGTAGAAGGGATAGGCTATCTATATCCTCAGATTTTTTATTTAGCTTTATCTCTGGCTTTCTCCTTATAAGTCCCAGGCCTGAGCAGGGAGCATCTACTAGTACATAGTCTGCAGCTCCAATATATTTCTTATCTAGTTCCAGGGCGTCATGGAGCTCTGTTTGGATTATATCCAGTCCCAGTCTCTTACTTGTGTCCTGGATTAAATTTAATTTGTGAGGGTGTATGTCCCTGGCTATTATTTTTCCCCTATTCTCCATCTTCTGGGCCATATGCACTGCCTTGCCACCAGGAGCACTGCATAGGTCTAGAACAAGGCTTCCAGGCTTAGGGTCCATAAGCTGGGCAACCAGGGAGCTACTCTCATCCTGGATTATAAATTCCCCATCTAAGAATTCCTTGACCTGGGAAACCCTAAAGGGATTCCTTATAATTAGAGTGTCCTGGGAATAGGCAGCCTTGTCTACCTCCAGACCTCTTTTTTCAAGTTTTATCTTTAACTCATCTCGACTTGTCTTTAGGGTATTTACAGTAATATTTAGGGAAGGAGTCTTATTATTGGCCCTGGCAAGTTCCTCTGTAAATTCCAGTCCAAATTCTCCTATCCACCTATCTACCATCCACTTAGGATGGGACTCTTCTATGGAAATCCTCTTTCCAGGATCCTTTATATCTACTTTTTTAAAGTCCTCTATATTCCTACTTATATTTCTAAGCATGCCATTTACATAGCCTATACTTCCCTTATTTCCATGTTTTTTAGCAAGTTTAACAGATTCATTTACAGCTGCAGAACTTGGTACAGAATCCATCTTCATTATTTGGTAGATTCCCATCTTAAGGATAATTAGGATGGATTTGTGAATCCTATTCATCCTAACTTTAGAAGCCTTGGATATAATGTATTCTAAATAAAGATCATTTTCCAGGACTCCGTAGACCAATTCCCTAATAAAGTTTTGCTTTCTAGGATCTCTTTCATCCATTAGGTATTTCTGTATGGTAATATTTGAAAATCCTCCCTTGCCATATATGTCACTTAGTATTTCAAAGGCCATTTCTCTTTCACTTTTATTCATCTCTTCACCTCTATAGTTTTATAATTAAATAAAAAGGGAGTCTCCTCCCTTTTTCTAGTCTCTTCTTCTATTATCTGTAATAACTAATAATCTTAATAATTGTCCTATGGCAGCCAGTGTAGCAGCAATATAGGTAAGGGCTGCAGCACTTAGGACCTTTCTAGATCCTTGTATATTCTCCCTTGGCATAATACCATCTTCCAATTGGGCCAGGGCCCTTCTACTTGCATTAAACTCCACAGGCAGGGTTATTAGCTGAAATATAACCACAGATATAAACATCAGTATACCCACCTCTATAAGAATAGGTGATATTAAAAATCCTACCATTATAAATATCCACACAAGTCTAGATCCAAAGCTTGCTATGGGAGCAATGGCAGATCTAAGCTTTAGGGGTATATAGTTTTCAGCATGCTGCATAGCATGTCCAACCTCATGGGCTGCAACGCTTAGAGAAGCTATGCTATTGTCACCGTAAACTGAGGGGGACAGGCTTATGGTTCTGGTCCTTGGATCATAATGATCTGTTAGTTTACCTGGTACCTGCTTTATAGCCACATCTCCCAGACCATTTCTATCCAGTATAATCCTTGCCACCTGGGCTCCAGAATAGTTGGTATCACTAGATACTTGGGAATATTTTCCAAAGGAAGAAGTAATCTTCATTTGAGCATAAAGTGAAAGCAACATAGCTGGTAATATAAATACAAAATATGAACTTGTATAGCTGAAATTACTTAAGTCTAACATCTCTAGTCTCCTCCCTTATTTTAACAAAGTACCAAGCTCTATAGTATTTCCCTTTAAGTAGTCCTCAGTGGACATCTTTCTCTTTCCAGGGAATTGAAGCTCTTCTATCCTTACAGCAGAGTCCTCTGCTCCTACATAAATTGCATCCTTGGTTATTTTAAATATTTCTCCATTTTTAGCCTTTTCATCCCTCTCAGCCAAACTTGCCCTATGGATCTTTACCATTTGATCCCCGTACATGCTATAGGCTGATGGCCAGGGCATTAGTCCTCTAATTAAATTTATTATATCTCTTCCATTTTTATTCCAATCTATTAAGCCCATTTCCTTGTCCAGCATACTGGCATAGGATGACTTTTCGTGATCCTGGGGAGTCCTCTTAGCCTCACCCCTATAGACCTTATCCAGAGCTTCAACTATGCTCCTTGCTCCTAAACTGGCCAAGCTATCATGTATGTCATGGGTAGTATAATCATCTTCTATGGGAATGGCCTTTCTAAGAATCATGTCTCCAGTATCCAGTCCCTCTTCCATTTCCATTATAGTTACTCCAGTTTCTTCTTCCCCATCTATAAGGACCCAGTTAATAGGTGCTGCTCCCCTGTACTTGGGAAGTAGAGAGGCATGGATATTGTAGCATCCATATTTTGGAATTTCTAAGATATCCTTTCTAAGTATTTGTCCGTAGGCCACAACAACTATAAAATCAGGATCTATCTCCCTAAGTAGGTCCACACTCCTATCATCATTTATGTTTTCTGGCTGGTAGACCTCCAGGCCTAGTTCCAGGGCTGCCTCCTTTACAGGAGTGTATTGGAGTTTCTTACCCCTACCTCTTCTTTGGTCCTTTTGGCTTATAACTCTTTCAATAGAGTAGCCTGCCTCATAAAGAGATTTTAAACTGGGGACTGCAAAGTCTGGAGTCCCCATAAAGACTAGTTTTATATTATTTTTTTCCATCTTCCTCATCCTCATCTATATCTTCTAGAACTACCTCTTCTATCATCTTGTCTATATAGAGAATACCATTTAAATGATCTATCTCATGGCATATGGCCCTGGCAAGCAGGTCTTCACTTTCCATTATCTGTTCCTTGCCTTCCATATCCATATACTTGGTTCTTATCTTTAGGGGTCTCTTAACAGTACCTGACCTGCCTGGTACAGAAAGACAACCCTCTATATCTATTTTTTCTCCCTCTTCATCCACTATTTCTGGATTTAACATCTTAATAGGGCCCTCTCCTATATCAACTACTATGGCCCTTCTAAGAACTCCTATTTGTGGAGCTGCAAGGCCTATACCATCCTCGTCCTCCATGGTATCTACCATATCCTCTAAGAGTATTTTTATCCTATCATTTACCTCTTTTATTTCCTTTGATTTTTTCCTTAGAATAGGATCCCCATCTATTCTAACCTGTCTAATTGCCATATATTTTCCTCCTATAATATTGAATTTGGATTTATATCTATACTGGTTCTAATATCTTTTAAATCTAACTTGTACTCATTATCTATTAATACCCCTTTTATGATCTTTTTAAAAGTATTTATGTCTTTTTCCTCTGTTTTTAATATTATATGCCATCTAAAATTATTTTTTATCTTCTCCAGGGGTGCTGGATTTGGTCCTATAATATAATTCCCCTTGTCCTTATCCTCTATGTGACTGGCAAGTTTGTAGATCAAATTATAGACCTTATGGGTGGTATCCATTACTTTTTTTAGATTTTCCCCGTAGAGAAGAATATTTATCATCTTGTAAAAAGGAGGATACATAAAGGACTCCCTAAGTCCTATTTCAGTATGGTAAAAGGCCTTGTAATCATGTTCCTTGGAAAAGACAATACTGTAATGGTCAGGATCATAGGTCTGAACAACTACCTTGCCCTTATCTACACCTCTTCCAGCCCTGCCTGCTACCTGGGTGATAAGCTGAAAGGTCCTTTCCGGTGCCCTAAAGTCTGGTAGATTCAGGGAAGTATCTGCAGCTATAACCCCTACCAGGGTTACATCCTTAAAATCAAGACCCTTGGAAATCATCTGGGTACCAATTAAGATATCTATCTCCCTGTTTTTCATTCCTCCCAGTATCCTATCATAACTGCCCTTCCTACTGGTAGTATCCAGGTCCATTCTTGCTACCCTGGCCTTTGGAAATATCTTTCTAGTATATTCCTCTACCTGTTCTGTACCTACTCCAAAGTACTTTATATACTTGCTCTTGCAAACAGGACAGGTCTCAGGGCTGTGTTCCGTAAGGCCGCAGTAATGACATCTGACCCTGTTTATTTTTCTGTGATAGGTCATGGATATATCGCAGTCCTTACACTTTACAACATAGCCACATTCCCTACAGGAAACAAAGGTAGAAAATCCCCTTCTATTTAAAAAGAGTATTATCTGCTTGCCCTCCTCCAGACTGTGAGCCATGGCTTCCTCCAGCTCCCTGCTAAAGATGGTCTTGTTACCATCCCTTAGCTCCTCTCTCATATCCACCACACTTACCCTAGGCATTTCATATTCATTTACCCTCTTGTCCAGCTCTAGGAGTTTATATCTTCCCTCCAGGGCCCTGTGATAGGAATCCAAGGAAGGAGTAGCAGATCCCATTACTAGGAAGGCCTCTTCTAGGTCCACTCTTTTTTCTGCCAAATCCACAGTGTTGTACTTAGGATTTTGAGAGGACTTGTAGCTTGATTCATGTTCCTCATCTATTATTATAAGGCCAAGATTATCAAAGGGTGCAAAAACTGCTGACCTTGCCCCTACTACAATCCTTGCCCTGCCATTTTTCATTCTTCTCCACTCATCAAAACGCTCTCCAGGACTAAGCCTGCTATGCATAAGGGCAACTGTATCCCCAAATCTTCCCACAAACCTATCTATGGTCTGGGGAGTAAGGGATATTTCTGGAACTAGGATAATTGACTGCTTGCCCCTAAGGAGCATCTCCTCCACCAATTGCAGGTAGATCTCAGTTTTACCACTTCCAGTTACACCTCGTATTAGGAATTTATTGTCCTCGGGCTCCTGAAAGTTTTCACATATGGACCTATAGACCCCTTCCTGTATAGGAGATAAGATGTGCTTTTTATAGTCTTCTATATCCACCCTAATAGGGTCCCTGTCCACTTGTTTTTCATAGATCTTAACCAGGCCCCTTTCTTCCAAGGCCCTTACAGTTGCAAGTCCTGTGGAGAGGACTTCAGATAATTCCTTAAAGGAAATATCCTCTACCTGGTAGAGAAATTCTGCTATTTCCCTTTGTTTTTTAGCCCTATTTCCTATAAGCTCTCTTATCTCTTCCAGGCCCTTATCTCCTGCATCTAGCCTTACCCTTCTTTGGTATTTCTTTTCCACCTTCTTATTCATGTCTATAAAGCTGGTGATTAGGTTTTTTTCCTTCATCCCATCTAGGATTATATTTAGATTCCTCTTATCCATGTCTTTTTTAAGATCATCTAAGAGTACTATTTTTTTCTCTTTTAAGTAGTCCAGGATTTCCCCTTCATCCTGATTTATTTCTATCTTCTCTTCTGCTTCTTCATTTAATTCTATAAAGCTATTGATCTTTCTAAAATCCCCTGGAGGGAAAACCTGCCTAAAGCAGTCTATGTAAGAGGCTAGGTACTCTTCTCCCATCCACATGCTAAGTTCCATTAGCTCCTTAGAAATTAGGGGCTTGTCGTCTATTATATCTATAATATTTTTTAATTCATATTCCCCATGAAATTCATCTAATATATTAATTACCACACCCTTAATAAGCCTATTTCCCTGGCCAAAGGGGATCACCACCCTCATTCCTCTCTTAAGGTTAGAGGCAAGGTCCCCCTCCGCCCTATAGGTAAAGGGTCTGTCTAGTTTTGCATGTTTATTATTTATTATTATTTCTGCATATTTTACCTTCAACTTACTCATTCCCCTATATAGCAAATTAAAAGCTAGATAATTATCTAGCTTTTGTCTCTATCATGTATTTTATCTTATCTAGGATAATATTTGCAACTTGATTTTTATCCAGTATAGGATATTCTACTATTTCTCCCTCTTTATCTATTATGCTTACTATATTTGTATCCTTGTTAAAGCCAGCTCCTTCCACACTTACATCATTGGCAACTATGAGGTCTAAATGCTTGGACCTTAATTTTTCCAAGGCATGCTTGTGAAGGTCATGTGTTTCTGCTGCAAAGCCAACTAGGATTTGATCCCCTTTAATCTTTCCAAAATGGCGGATTATGTCTGGATTCTTAGTAAATTCCATACTTATGGTATCTACACCTTCTTCTTTTTTCATCTTTTGCTGAGAAGGATTTAAAGCTCTATAATCCGAGGGAGCTGCTGCCTTTATAACTATGTCCGCCTGATCAAATTCCCTTTCCAGGGCTCTAAACATATCCTCTGTGGTAGTTACATCAACAAGTCTTACACCCTTAGGAGCTTCCAAGGAACTAGGTCCAGATATAAGGACCACCTCTGCTCCCCTACTTAGGGCATTCTTAGCTATAGAGTAACCCATCTTCCCAGAGGAGTGATTGCTTATATATCTTACAGGGTCAATGGCCTCTCTAGTTGGACCAGCAGTTACCACTATCCTTTGTCCTTGGAGGTCTTTCTCTGTAAAGAAGTCTTCCAAATACTCTACTATATCCTCCGGCTCTGCCATTTTCCCAGATCCAAAGTCTCCACAGGCAAGTCTTCCCACTGTAGGACTTATAAATTGGTAGCCTAGATTTTCTAATTTTTCCATATTTTCCTGGAAGATTGGATTTTCATACATTTTAGTGTTCATAGCAGTGGCAAAGATCACCTTGGGAGTGGCAGCCATTACTACTGTAGTAAGGAGATTATCAGCAATTCCATTGGCAATCTTACCTATGGTGTTGGCACAGGCAGGAGCAATAAGGATTACATCTCCTCTTTGGGCCAGGGATATATGTTCCACATCCATACGGCCAAGTTGGTTAAACATCTTACTGTGAACTACATTTTCAGACATGGTTTGAAAGCTAAGAGGGCTTACAAATTCCCTGGCAGAGTCTGTCATTATTACCTCTACATCTGCCCCACGCTTTTTAAGCCTACTTACCAGGTCTAGCACCTTGTATATTGCTATACCTCCTGTTACACCTAATATAATCTTTTTATCCTTTAACATTTTCTCACCTACTTAATACTATTTTCATCGCTTGCTCTGTGATAGCTTATCTTATTAGCCATTATTTCCTCTAAAGCTATACTTACAGGCTTTAGAGTCTTTGTATCTATAAGTGGCTTTCCTCCTTCGATTATTTCCCTAGCTCTTTTTGAAGCTAGCATTACCAGTGTATATCTACTATCTCCTCTTTTAGATAATTCCCTAAAGGATGGATTTAACATATTATATTCTATCATTTTAATCTCTCCCCAATATTTCATTTTTTAAATTGCTGTGTCTCTTTACCCTGAGTTTCTCTGCCTTGATAATGGCTTCAATGTCTTCTACAGCATCTTCAACCCTGTTGTTTATTACAAAATAATCATACTTGCCTAGGAACTCTATTTCCTTAAAGGCATTTTTAAATCTCCTATCTATATCCTCTGGAGTCTCAGTACCCCTATTTACTATCCTGTTTTTTAATTCATCCATGGTTGGTGGAAGTAGGAAAATAAATATGGCCTCTGAATAATTTTCCTTGATTTGCAAAGCACCCTGGACATCTATTTCAAGAAGGACTATTTCTCCCCTATCTACTTGATCCATAACATATTGTTTTGGAGTCCCATAGTAGTTTGTGTGTACATGGGCATATTCTAAGAATTCATCATTTGCCACCATTTCCTTAAACTTTTCCTCTTCTGTAAAAAGATAATTCACCCCATGAGCCTCTCCTGGTCTTGGATCTCTTGTAGTTGCAGAGACAGAATAAATTATATCTTCATTCCTCTTTAATAATTCCTTACAAACAGTTCCCTTACCTGTACCAGCTGGTCCAGATACAATAAGTAAAAATCCCTTTGCCATCTTATGCACCGCCTTATATTCTATTCTTCATCCCCTTGGCCAAACCTGCTTCCTATGGTCTCAGCCTGGACTGGAGTTAGTATTATGTGTTTGCTGTCAGTTATAATAACGGCCCTAGTCTTTCTTCCGTAGGTCGCATCTACCAAAAGGCCCTTGTCTCTTGATTCCTGTATTAATCTTCTTATAGGAGCTGAGTCTGGACTAACTACAGAGATTATCCTGCTTGCAGACACAATATTTCCAAATCCTATATTTATAAGCTTCATATGCCTTATCTCCTCTTCCTATTCTAGATTTTGAACCTGTTCTCTAATCTTTTCTATCTCAGCCTTTACAGCCACTACCCTACTGGATATATGGACATCATTGGCCTTGGAGCCTATGGTGTTTATTTCCCTATTCATTTCCTGCATAAGAAAATCTAATTTTCTTCCCACAGTTTCTTCTTCCTTTAGGATCTCCCTAAACTGGCCTATATGGCTTTTCAGTCTTATTACTTCTTCATTTATATTGCTCTTATCAGCAAAGTAGGCTACTTCATGGCTTAGTTTATCATCATCTATTTCTATACTTCCATCTAAAAGCTCATCTATTCTAATTCTTAGCTTGTCCCTATATTCTCTTACAACCTCTGGGGACCTTAGCTCTATCTCCTCTAGGATTATATCTACCTGGTCTAGATTGGCTATCATATCATCCTGGAGTTCCTGGCCCTCCCTATACTTCATACCCATTAAATCCTCCAGGGCCTCTTCTAGGGAAACTCTTACTACTTCCCATAATAATTCCTCATCTATTTCTTTTTTCTCAGTTTTTATAATGTCAGATAGGGATAAGACATTGTTTATCCTTATTTCTCCTGGAAGTTCCAGTTCAGAATTTATCCTCTCCAGGGAATCCCTATAGGACCTGGCCAGTTCCATATCCACCTTTATATCTATAGGAGCTCCTCCCACATATTCCAGGTTTACATAGACATCTACCTTACCCCTAGAAATATTTTCCTTTATCATCTTTTTAATACTTTCCTCTAGGTAACTCATGTGCCTAGGCATTCTCACTGATATATCATTGTATCTATGATTTACAGTTTTTATTTCTATCTTCATATTATAACCGCTATTAGAGTATTCCCCTCTACCATAACCTGTCATGCTCTTTATCATTTTATTACACCTCATTTTTTATAAGTATGATACAAAGTCCTGATAGTAAATTATACCTCTTAAAGATTTATATAGCCAGCATTTGTTAAGGAATCTTAATAATTGAGAGACCTCCCCCTTTATCTTCTCCTCATCCTCACAATGACAAAAGCCCACTGGCATGATATACTTATTAGATAGAGTTTTAAATTTGGAGGTAATATTATGTCATATGATGGTGCAGTCACCAGAGCAGTTGTAAATGAATTAAAAGATAAATTACTTGGAGGCAGGATAGACAAGGTCTACCAACAGGAAAGAGATGAGATTCTCCTTAGAATCTATAGTAAGGGACTCAATCAAAGACTGGTAATTTCTGCCAGCAGCAACAATCCTAGAATGCATCTTACAGATCATTCCAAGGAAAACCCTAAGGAGCCACCTATGTTTTGCATGCTCCTTAGAAAACATCTAGTAGGAGGAACTATTTTAAATATTGAACAGGCCTCCATGGATAGGCTGGTATATATTGATGTGTCTGCCCTAGATGAACTGGGACAGAGGACAGAAAATAGGCTAATAGTTGAAATAATGGGAAAGCATAGCAATATAATACTTATAAATAGGGATGATGGCTTAATCATAGATTCTGTAACCCGGGTCTATGAGGATATGAGTAGGGTAAGGCTGGTAATTCCTGGCCTTAAATACCAAAGCCCTCCAGACCAGGACAAGGTAAATCCACTGGAAGGCACTAGAGATGACTTTTATAGGTCTTTAGATGAATCCAAGGAAAATCTAAAGATATTTAGATTCTTCTACCTGGCCTATACAGGCCTTAGTCCCCTTCTAAGCAGGGAAGTTTGCTCTCTGGCAAATGTGGATGTAGATAGGAATATAGGATCTTTAGAAGATGAGGAGAAGGAAAGACTTTATAAGAGTTTTGAAGGGATAATCTCTAAAATTCGGGAAAATAATATTTCCCCTCAAATGATCATGGATGAGGATGATGAGATCCTTGCCTTCCATAGCCTAGACCTTAATCAATTTGGAGACATGCATAAGGTGAAGATGGATTCTATATCAGAGCTTCTAGATAAGTACTATAGGACTAAGGATAATTTTGATAGGATCAAGCAAAAATCAAATTCCATTAAAAGGTCCATTACAGTTAAGCTGGATAGGGCCAAGAGTAAGATAGCCAAGCAAAAGGATGAGCTAATAGAAAGCAGGGACAGGGAAAAGTACAAGGTCTATGGGGACCTTATTTCAGCCAATCTCCACAATATCCCTAGGGGCACTGAATCAGTAGACTTGGACAATTTCTATGATGAAAATATGGCCAGCCTAAGAATCCCCCTAAATATTAAGCTCACTCCAGTTCAAAATGCTCAGAGATACTACAAAAGGTATTCCAAGCTGAAGACAGCTCATAATTTGCTGCTGAGGCAAATTCCTGCTACCCAGGCTGAAATAGATTACTTGGAAAATGTACTCATAAGTTTGGAAAACTCCAGTGAGGTCTATGAAATAGATGAGATTAGGGATGAACTGGTAGAGGAAGGCTATATAAAAAGCTCTAGAAAGAAGAAATCATCTAAGAAGAGCAAGCTAAGCAAGCCTCATCACTATATATCCAGAGACGGCATAGATATCTATGTAGGCAAGAACAATAGGCAAAATGATATACTGACCTTTAAATCTTCAAACAGGTCAGATGTGTGGATGCACGTTCAAAGGATGCCAGGCTCCCATGTGATTATTTCCTCTGATTTAGAAAATCTTCCAGATCAGACCTTGGAAGACGGGGCAATTCTTGCAGCCTATTATAGTAAGGGAAAAAATTCCAATCATGTAAATATAGATTATACGGAAAGAAAAAATGTAAAAAAACCAAGGGGAGCCAAGGCTGGTATGGTAATATATGATAATTTCCAAACCATCTCTGTGAATCCTTCCAAGAAACACATAAGAGAACTTAAAAAGAAGTAAAAAAAAGCAGAAAGATTAAATCTTTCTGCTTTTTATATTCTATTCCATTATTAGGACCTTGTCCTCACCATCTATTTCCCTTAACCTTACCTTTACAATCTCCTCCTTGGAGGTAGGTAGGTTTTTCCCTACATAGTCTGCCCTTATGGGAAGCTCTCTGTGACCTCTGTCTACTAGGACAGCTAGTTGTACCCTCTCCGGCCTTCCCTGTTCAACCAGGGCGTCTAGGGCTGCTCTAACTGTCCTCCCTGTATAGATAACATCATCTACAAGGATTACTGTCTTCCCATCTACTCTAAGGTCTTTATTTTCCCTTACAATAGGCTGGTCTTGGATTTCTTCCAGATCATCCCTATAGAGGGTAATATCTAAAAAGTGTACTTCCACCCTTTCATCCTCAATCTCTTCAATCCTCTTAGCCAGTCTTTCAGCAAAGGGAACTCCCCTGGTTTTTATCCCAACAAGGAGGAGATTTTTTACTCCCTTGTTCCTTTCAAGGATCTCATGGGCTATTCTAGTAGTAGCTCTTTGTATTGATTTTTCATCTAAGATCTCAGCCTTTATATACATTATCCTATCTTCCCTCCCTATCTAATCTCTTTAAAACATCCATAAAGTATTCTGGGACTTCTCTTTGAAACTCCATATATTCACCACTTATGGGGTGATTAAAACCTATCTTATAAGCATGAAGCATCTGCTTGTATATCCCAAATCTATTTTTAAGGGAGGAATATACTGGATCTCCTACTAGGGGACGATTTATATATTCCATATGTACTCTTATTTGATGGGTCCTTCCACTTTCAAGTTCTAATTCCAAAAAACTAAATTCCTTGAAACTATCTAGGAGCCTATAATAGGTCCTTGCCTCCCTGCCCCCTTCTTCTAGGACAGCCATTCTAGTCCTATGTACAGGATGCCTTCCAATAGAAGCTTGAATCTCACCCTTCTCATCATCTATTCTTCCATGAACCAAGGCCTTGTAAAGTCTTTTTACCCTCCTGGCCTTAAAGTCTTCTGCTAATCTTTTATGGGCTAGATTATCCTTGGCAATAAGGACTAGGCCAGATGTATCCTTATCCAACCTATGTACTATACCAGGCCTTATGTCTCCTCCAATGGTGGAAAGATGAGGAAAGTGATTTACTAAGGCGTTTACCAGGGTTCCATTAGGATTATCCTTGGCTGGATAGACAACCATGCCCTGGACCTTGTTGATTATAGCTATGTGATCGTCCTCATATACTATATCCAGTTCTATGTCCTCAGGAAGAATCTTTATCTCCTCCTGCTCCAGGATCTCTATTTGAATCCTATCTCCCTCTTTTACCCTATAGCTGGACTTAATCTCCCTGTCATTTACCAGGATCTTCTTTTCTTCTATTAATCTCTTTATAGAAGATCTGGATTGGTCCTTTAATTCCAGGGATAGGAAAGAATCGATTCTCTCCTCTTCCCTGCTCTCTACACTTATAGTTATTCTTTCCATGGGACCCTCCTATATGCTTTCTTTTTCAAATAATATTAGTATGACAACTATAATAGTCCCTAGGACTATGCTAATGTCTGCAATATTAAATACTGGGTAATCATAGACATTGAAGAGTCTAACACTGATAAAATCTACTACATAGCCAAATCTTATCCTATCTATTAAATTTCCCACTGCCCCTGCTAGGAGTAGAGAAAATCCAATTTTTGAAAAGTTATTCATCCTGTGATAATACCTAAGGAGGAAGAAAGAAACTATAATAATAACAACCAGGGTTATAATAATAAAAAAGGTCTTCCTATCCTTAAGGATGCCAAAGGCAGCCCCATAATTTTCCACATATGTAAATTTCAACCAATTTGGAATGATTACCCTTGCAGGACTTCCCTTCAGGGCCTTTATTGCATAATTTTTACTAAGCTGATCTAAAAATATAATAATAAAAGATAAAACTATAGCCATTATTTGCCTCCATTATGTAATTTGTCTATTTATAAAGAAAAAAAGAGGCTACTATGCCTCTGAGATATTTAAATCCCCGTGTAAATCCTCTAGTTCATTTAAATTCTCTATTTCTTCTAATTGTTCTTCCTCTAAATTCTCTATCTTTCCCGCCTCATCTTCAAAGTCTGTATAAAAATCCTCCAGACTAATAAGTTGAGATTTTATAAATGATTCATATCTGCTCTTAAATATAAGCATTTCTTTTTTCAATTTTTCATATTCTCTTTTAATGTTTTTAACCTGGTCCTTGGCATCATTAAGCCTGTCCTTGGACTTTAGCTCTGCCTCTTCAATTATAAGATTTGATTTCTGCCTGGCATTTTTAGTTACCTCATCCGCAGTGGTCTGGGCTAGGACTAGGGTGTTTTTAAGGGTTTCTTCTAGATTATTATACTGTCTTATCTGGTCTGTAAGAACTCCTATCTTATCCTTTAACTCCACATTCTCCCTATAAAGCTTTTCATAGTCAGTATTTATAAACTTTAAATATTCATCTACCTCTTTACTGGCATAGCCTAAGGCAGTTTTTTTGAACTTTTTGTTTTGTATGTCTAAAGGTGTAATCATAGAATCCACTCCCTTATATTAGTTTTCTTATATCTATTTTTATATTGTCCTTTTTTGTAAGTCCTCCCACCTTGTAGAGTATGGACCTTCCATAGCCCCTAGTAGATATGGTATCTCCCTCTTCTAATTCCAAGGAGGCCTTGTCTACAGCTTCCCAGTTGACCCTTACCCTGCCTGATTTTATTAATTTCATACTATTATTCCTGGATAAATTATAGGCAGCACTAAGATAGGCATCCAGCCTAAGGGAAGATACTATTCTAAAGATCTCCTCAAATTCCAGCTCTACTGGCTCTAATTCATCTCTACTTACAAATTCTATGTCCATATTTTGCCTGCCAACCTTGTCTAGGTTGAGCTGGACAAAATCTGAAACTTCCCTCTTAGTAATAATATCTACATGGTCCTCATAGACTAGGATATCCCCTATCTTGTCTCTTACAATTCCTAGGTTCATCAAGGCTCCTAAGAAGTCCTGATGATTTAAATCTTCAATATTTCCCCTAAGCCTAAGGACCTGAATCTCCTCTTCAATATCCACCATATAGTCAGGATATATGCTTATGATCTTTCTTTCAGCCTCTTCAAGACCCCCATCTTCAAGATAGGCTAGCTGATCAAAACTGTTAAGTATGGATTTAGCTAGGCTTCTCTCATAGGGGTCAAGAAAGTCTGTGGATTCTTGAAAGTAATTTCTAGAAACCATTTCTACCTTGTCTATTACCCTTCTCATCTTATCTCTTTTATCACTATCCTGTATATGTGATAAGTACTTGTCTACATCTATATACATTTTTTCACCATCTACAATAATATTTTTCCTGCTAAAATAACTATTATTTGTAAAAACAATATAGCCACTACAGGAGAAAAGTCAAACATACCTGTATTTATATTAGCTTTTTGGATCAAAGTCCTTGCAGGCCCAAGTATGGGTTCTGTAAGCAGGTTTATAAATCTAGATATAGGACCTCCGCCCTGCATATTTAGAAATGACATTATTATCCTTGCAAATATTAGTAATTCAATAATATTAATAAGATTTCTTATTGCGCTATAAAGTAACATCCCACATATCTACCCCTTTACCAAGAGAATATCCCCTTGCTTTTAAGATCATCCTTTAATCCGTCAATCTCTACGCTACTAGGAGCAAATATAAATATATCCTTGGTTACCTTTTGAATATTTCCCTCCATTGCATATACTCCACCATTAACAAAATCAAATATCTGTCTTTTAACACCAATTTCTAATTGCTCTAAATTTACTACAACAGTTTTTCTTGCCTTTAAATCATCAATAATTCCAGGTGCTTCATCATAGCTAAGTGGTTCATGAACTACTATTTTCATATTGCTATTAGTGTGTATATTTACTACCTTGTTTCCTACTTTTCTTGGTAATATTTGCTTGGTCTCTTCAATTTCCTCTGCATCCTCATAGTAATCCTCATAAATTTCCTGATCCTCTTCTTCTTCGTAACCATCTACCCCTATAAAATACTTTAACCTATCCATCATATTACTCATAGTCAAACCCTCCTAATAGTTTCTTTCACCAAAAATTGCTCTGCCCACTCTTACCATATTGGAACCCTCTTCAATAGCAATGGTGTAATCATTTGTCATTCCCATTGAAAGATAATCCATTGAAAGCTCACTATAGTTCTTAGCCTTAATATCTTCTTGTAGCTTGTATAGACTTCTAAAGACCTCTCTAATTTCCTTTTCATCCTCCACATGGGGAGCCATAGTCATCAAGCCTCTAATTCTTATGTTCTCCATGGATAAAACCGACTCTATAAAAGGTATAACTTCTTCTATCTTAAGACCATGCTTAGTCTCTTCCTCAGCTATATTCACCTGAACTAAAACATCCTGCACAAGATTTTCCCTCTTAGCCCTTCTATTTAACTGCTTGGCTAAGGACATTCTATCTAGGGAATGTACAAGTTTTACCTTGCCAATTACATCCTTGGCCTTATTGCTTTGAAGATGTCCAATCATATGGTAGTCTATTCCTTCATTAAGCTCCTCATACTTAGCTTCTAATTCCTGTACCCTGTTCTCTCCAATGCTAGTTGCACCAGCATCTTTAGCTAAAATGATCCCGTCTATACCCACAGTCTTTGTAACAGCTATTAGCTCAACATGCTCTCCACTTCTGCCTGACCTAGCTAGGGCCTTTTCTATCTCTTCTCTGACTGTAGATAAATTCTCTGCGATTGATATTTTAATCACCTCCTACTATCCAATAATATCTCCTTCTTTTACACTATCATGATTTAAGATTATTTCATCAAATTGGTCCACTGTCCTTATAGGATCAGATCCTTCTTCTAAATATATATTTGAACTATTATCACCTATTTTAATAAATGAGTCATCCTGGACTTCCTTTATGAGAAAGACTGGTCTAAACTCAACTATACCACCCTTGTTCTTTATATAAACCCCATCCTGTCCATCTTTTTCAAAAATAGACTTAGTTGGTATTTTAAAGGCCTTAAATTCATTTTTTATTAATTCTACATCCTTTACCCTTAGATGGAAATACTTGTAAAGCATGGTATTAAATTTTACCACTAAAACAGCCTTGTCTCCAGTTTCATTTATAGCCCTGATATAGCCCTTAACAATAGACTCTTCATCTTCTCCATCCATCTTCACCTTGACCCCTTGGCCTTGGCTTAGGTCAGCTATATCCTCTTTGTTTTCCACTTTAATAGCAATATACCACTCAAAGTTATCTATGATCTTGTAGATAGCCTGTCCTCTTGAGACCTGTATGTCTCCACCAGGCTCACTTTCTTCTTCCCTATCCTTTATTTTTTCCAGGTATTCCTTGCTATCCAAGAGATCATAGCTATATTTTTCCAGTTCTTCTCCTTGAAATTCCTCTTCATAGCCATCAATTTCATAGGATATCAAACCAGCATTTTCATTGTAGTATTGGATTCCCGCCACATCTGCCACTTCTATACCCGCAGATATGCGTTCTCCCTCCCCTATTTTTTTTCTTAGAGTTCCGCTATTTTCTGACTTCCTAGGCTTTTCACTTCTTATAAAGAAGCCTTCTCCCATAAAGGACTCCCTATGGATTTCTTCCCTGGGAAGGACTGTCTTGTCCTTTCCTATTACAAGGCCCCATATAGGTTTTAAAAATAAATATGAAATTAGGAGGGCAATAATAATAGTCATTGTCCTTCTCTTTCTACGCCTTCTCTCTGCTCTAGTTATTGGCATTTAGATCATCCTCATTGCGCTGCACTATTCTTAAAAAAACTTTCCATATTTACTTACAACCTTTAATTTTAATATATTATCCAAGCTAAATAGCTTGATTTCATCCCTATGGGTTACTATCATTATTTTTTGTTCCATTTTCTTAGCCCCTATTAGGATGCCATTATACTTTTCCTTGGACTTGGTGATGATCTTAATCTCATCTCCAGCCTTCATTCTATTTCCATCTAGGATAAATTCCTTTATATCAGCTTCATCTAAATGTTTTTGCTTGATTGATTTCTTATCTATAAGAATAATATTTTTATCAAGTAATATTTTCTCCTTTAAAACAACAAATACATAGCCAAAGCAAGATACTATGAAGAGTAGAATTAAAATATTATATAGATAATAAAACATTTTACACCTCCATAAAAATCCTTACAATGCATAGGCATATTATAACATGAATCCCAGATCTTTTAAAGCTTAAAGCTTACCATTCTCCAACTTTATCATCTAAAACAACTATATTTTCCATTTCATGCTTTTTATCTCTTTGCATTAGCTTAGAAACAGAGTAATTTACATCTGCTCCCTCATATAGGACCTGGTAGAGTTCTGATGTAATTGGCATTTCAATTCCATGGGTCTTGGCCAGTTCATAGGCAGATTTTGTAGTCTTTATACCCTCCACTACCATACCTACTTCCTCTATGGCTTGCTCCGGGGAATAGCCCTGACCTATTAGGATACCTGCCCTTCTGTTTCTACTATGCATGCTGGTACAGGTAACTATTAAGTCTCCCATTCCTGCCAGGCCTGAAAAGGTCTCTGCCCTAGCTCCCAGTGCCAGTCCTAGCTTTGACATTTCAAACATACCCCTGGTCATAAGGGCTGCCTTAGTATTATCTCCAAATTCCAAACCATCAGATATGCCTGCCCCTAGGGCAATTACATTTTTAAGGGCTGCTCCCAGTTCTACCCCTATTACATCTGGATTTGTATAGACCCTAAAGTTTGGTGTAATAAAGCTGTCCTGGACATATTCTGCTATCTTTTTATCCTTAGAAGCAGAAACCACAGTAGTAGCCAGGTCTCTTGCCACTTCCTCTGCATGGGAAGGTCCTGAAAGCACTGCATACTTAGTTCCCGGACTTATCTCCTCCACAATCTGAGAAATCCTAAGCAGGCTATGGTTCTCAATTCCCTTAGACACATTTACAATGATCTGGTCTTTTTTTATATAATCTTTAGCCATATTTAAAACTTCCCGAACCCCATGGGTTGGCACGGACATAAGGATGATGTCCTTATCCCTTATAGTTTTTTCAATATCACCGGTGACCTTTAAATTTTCCGGAAATCTAGCTCCGGGAAGGTATCTCTCGTTGTAGCCAGTCTCCCTTATCTCATCTATTTGATCCTGCCTTCTCATCCACATATGGACCTGGTAATTTTTCTTCCCTAATAGGATAGCAAGGGCACTGCCCCAACTACCTCCACCTAATACTCCTATCTTCCTATCCATTAAGAATCTGGCTCCTTTCTAATCTATAAGTTTAGCTTGTTTTCATTGCCCTTTAAAAGTCTTCCAATATTGCTCCTATGCCTAAATATAGACAGGAGAGCTAGGATTAAAGTAGTTAGAAATAAATAATCCCTAAGGCTTCCTGTAAGTATATAGCTAACAATAGGAGCTGCCACAGAGGCAGATATAGATCCTAAGCTCACATACTTGCTTGCTGCAATTACAATGACTCCTATTATGAGACAAATAAGTCCCAGTTTCCAATTAAGGATAAAGAGTATGCCTAGGGAGCTTGCTATGCCCTTACCTCCCTTAAAGTTTAAAAATATAGGCCAGTTATGGCCTATAACTACAAAAAGAGCAGCTAGATATCTGCCATTCTCTCCCATAATATATCCACCTAGGAGTACAGCTAATATACCCTTGGCTACATCCAGTAAAAAGGTCAGGGCACCAAGTTTCTTTCCCAGTACCCTAAGGGCATTTGTAGTTCCTGCATTTCCACTGCCAAATTCTCTTATATCCTTGTTTTCCACATATTTTCCTAAAAAGTAAGCTGGAGAAAAAGATCCTATTAAATACGCTGTTAGAATAGTTAATAGTATTTTCATCCCTACTCTCCTCTTTCCCTAAAGCTAATTCTTAGAGGAACCCCGTCAAAGCCAAAGTGATCTCTGATTTGATTTTCTAAATATCTTACATAGGAAAAGTGCATTAGTTCCTTATTGTTTAAGAATATTACAAAGCTTGGTGGCTTCACAGCTACCTGGGTTGCATAATAGATCTTAGCCCTATTACCCTTGTCACTAGGTGGTTGGTTCATTAGGACTGCTCTGTTTATGATGTCATTTAAGACCCCTGTCTTTATCCTTAAATTATAGTTATTATTTACAAGTCTTATCATTTGAAGTAGCTTGTCTACCCTTTGTCCAGTTGTAGCAGAAATAAATACAATTGGAGCGTAGAGGATAAAGCCAAGCTTATCTCTAATTTCCTTGGTAAATCTATTGGTAGTATCCGTATCCTTATCTACCAGGTCCCACTTATTTATAGCAATGATCATTCCCTTGCCATTGTCATGGGCATAGCCTGCTATCTTTGTATCCTGCTCTGTTATACCCTCAGTTGCATCCACAACCAGGACACAGATATTGGCCCTATCTACTGCTGCCAGGGTCCTTACTACAGAATACCTTTCCACATGCTCATAGATCTTTTTCTTCTTTCTAAGACCTGCTGTATCTATAAATATATAATCCTCATCCCCATATTCCACATAGGAGTCTATGGCGTCCCTGGTAGTTCCAGGAATATCCGTAACTATAACTCTTTCCTCTCCCAGTATATTGTTTATAAGAGATGATTTCCCTACATTTGGCTTTCCTATAAGGGCTACCTTGATTACATCTTCGTTATAGTCCGTATTTCTTTCCTCAGGAAAGTTCTTTACAAGCTCATCTAAAAGATCTCCCAGTCCTAGGCCCTGTTCTGCTGATATAGCCAGAGGGTCTCCCAGTCCTAGTTCATAAAATTCATAGATAGAATCACTTAGTTCCAGAGAATCTATTTTATTACAGGCCACAACTACTCTCTTTCCGGATCTTCTTAACATTTCTCCTACTTCCTTGTCAAGACCAGTCATACCGTCCCTACCATCCACTACAAAAAGAATTACATCTGCAGTATCTATAGCAACCTCAGCCTGTTTTTTAATATTGCTCATCATTATATCCTCATTGCTTGGCTCAAGCCCACCTGTATCAATTACAGTAAAATAATTTCCAAGCCATTCACCCTCAGCATAGATCCTATCCCTGGTTACCCCAGGAGTATCCTCTGTAATAGCTATTCTACGTCCAACTATTTTATTAAATAATGTTGATTTACCTACATTAGGCCTACCAACAATACAAACCACTGCTCTTTCCATAAAATCACCCCAAATTTATTATAGTATTTATCAGTTCTCTTCCATCCACCCTGGATATGGCTACGGGAAGACGGAGACTCTCTCTCACATCTTCAATATCTAAATCGTCTAAGAATACTTCCTCATCACTTTTCATCATATTTCTTGGTATAATTACCCCGTCCACATTCCTGTAGTCTTCTAGCTGGGAGATTAGGTCTCCAGCAGTTATAAGGCCTACCACTGTAATGCTATGTCCAAAAAAATCATTTTTTATAGGCACAACTTGGATTTTAAGATTTTCAAACCTATCCATTATCATCCCTGCAATTTTGATCATGAAATCCTTTGCTAGAGTTCCAGTTGCAATTACAAGATCTTTTTCTCCTATCCTGGAAGGGTCAACATTCTCAAGCTCTAAAGCAACTTCATCCTCAAGGGATTTCATCATCCCAACTCCATTTTCATACTGTGGATAGCCCTCATAGGCCTCAGCCTCTGGAAGATTTCTCTCTGCCATAGCGTAAAACTCATCACCGGCAAATACAAATCTAGTTCCCAATTCTCTTAGATATTCTTCCTGCTTCCTGTGGATATAGTCTAAAAATTCTCCTGCCAGTTCTGGATCAAAAACCTTAAGGTCCTTGAGTCCCTTTCTAAACTTGGTAACACCAATAGGAACTATGGCCACTGATTTCACTGTGGAATGCAGGGCACTTAGGTCTTCTAGGGTTCTTTCCAGTTCCTCTCCATCATTTACCCCAGGCATAAGAACTATTTGACAGTTTACCTCTAGACCTACCTGATGGAATCTCTTTAGTATATCATAAAGCTTGCCTGCATTCTTGTTATTTAACATCTCTACCCTAAGCTTAGGATTAGTAGTATGAACACTTACATTTACAGGACTAAGCCTGTATTCTATTATCCTATCTATTTCCTCATCACTCATATTTGTAAGGGTAATAAAATTCCCCTGGAGAAAACTTAATCTAGAATCATCGTCCTTAAAGTAAAGGGTCTCTCTCATATTCTCTGGAAGCTGGTCTATATAGCAAAATATACACTTATTGCTACAGGACTTGGCCCTATCTATAAGGGAGTTGGCAAAGGCTATGCCCAGGTCTTCATCTGTGCCCTTTTCTATTTCTATCTCCCAGATCTCACCATTTCTCTTTTCTACTTCTACAAGAACAAAATCATCGGAAATAAGAAATTTATACTCAAGTATATCCTTGACCTCTTTTCCATTTATAGAAAGCAGAGTGTCTCCCACCTCAAGGCCTAGTTCATCTGCTATACTTCCCCTATATACCTCTTCTATTATATTCTTATCTTCATTTATATTTTTTAATTCCATTTCTACACCTCTTCATCTTACTATTTATTTTCTTGATTACCTTATTATATAATAGAATTTATGTAAATACAAAGCCTACAGAAAAATCTGTAGGCTTGATTTCTTTTTAGTATAATGGGAACTTATCACAAAGTTCTGTAACCATTGTCTTTATCTTCTCTACATCCCTGTCTTCCTCTAGGGCAAGAGTCATTATCTTAGCAATTTCTCTCATTTCATCTTCCTTCATTCCAAGAGTAGTTACTGCTGGAGTTCCAACCCTTACTCCTGAAGTTACAAATGGTGACTCTGGATCGAAAGGAATAGTGTTTTTATTAGTTGCTATTCCAATTTCATCAAATAAGGCTTCTGCAACCTTACCAGTAAGTCCCTTGCTTCTAACATCAATAAGAACTATGTGGTTGTCAGTTCCTCCTGATACTATACGGAATCCATTATTAGTAAGTTCTTCAGCAAGTGCCTTAGCATTTTTTATTACCTGTTCTTGGTAGCCCTTAAAGTCATCCTTTAGAGCTTCTCCAAAGCTTACAGCCTTAGCAGCTATAATGTGCATTAATGGTCCACCTTGGATACCAGGGAATATTGCCTTGTCTATTGCCTTAGCATATTCTGCCTTGCAAAGTATAGCTCCACCTCTTGGTCCTCTAAGAGTCTTGTGAGTAGTAGTTGTTACAAAGTCAGCATATGGAACTGGACTTTGGTGAAGGCCTGTTGCTACTAAACCAGCAATATGAGCCATGTCAACCATTAATAAAGCTCCAACTTCATCAGCTATTTCTCTAAACTTCTTAAAGTCAATAGCACGAGCATAGGCACTAGCTCCTGCTACTATCATCTTAGGTTTTTCTTCTAGGGCAATTTCTCTTACCTTGTCATAATCTATTGTCTCAGTTTCCTTGTCTACACCGTATTCTACGAAGTTGTAGTAGGTTCCTGAAATATTTACAGGACTACCATGAGTTAAGTGTCCACCCTGGGATAGGTTCATTCCTAAAACCTTATCACCTGGTTTTAACATTGCAAAATACACACCTAGGTTAGCATTTGAACCAGAATGTGGCTGAACATTAGCATGATCTGCTCCAAATAATTCCTTTAATCTGTCTATGGCTAAGTTTTCCGCTATGTCAACTATCTCGCATCCACCATAGTATCTCTTTCCTGGATAACCCTCAGCATATTTATTGGTCAAATAACTTCCAGCAGCCTCAAGTACAGCCTCACTTACAAAGTTTTCTGAAGCTATAAGCTCAATGTGGCTTTGTTGTCTTTGAAGTTCTCTTTCAACAATATCCATTATTTCAGGATCTGCTTTTCTTAAATTATCGAAATTCATTTTAAATCTCCCTTCAATTTTGATTTTATACATCCAATCAACTATAATATCAGATATAATGAAGATATAGTAGGGTTAAATGTATTATTTACTATCCAATACTATTATAACGGTATATACTGTTATTTACAAGATTATTTATAAAGGTGGTGTAGAAATGACTCATTCCATGGTTAAAAGCAAGGAAGAAGCCAACAAATTAATGATTTTAGCAGTTCTAGCAGGAGAAATCATGCTAAAAAGCGGAGCTGAAATATACAGGGTAGAAGATACAGTAATAAGGATATGTAAATCCAAGAAAAATATAAAATATGCTGAGGCCTTTATCATTCCTACAGGCATATTTTTATCTATAGACTATGAAAATGATTTAATTACTTATATTAAAAAAATTAAATTCACTACAATAAACTTAAATAAGATAGATAGGGTCAATGACTTTTCCAGGAAATTTGTCTCTGAGGATCTGGATATAACGGAGGGCATTAGGGAACTTCAAAGAATAAACAATACCTATCCTTACAGGGCAGTGGTAAAAAATATCTTTGGTGCTGTGGCCTGCGGAAGTTTTGCCCTGCTCTTTGGAGGAGTCATGGGAGACGCTATAGGAAGCTTTTTTGCAACATTTTTTGCCCTTACTGTTATAGAATGGACCTCTAGATACGGTCTTACATTTTTTATAGATAATATCCTAGGATCAGCTATTATGTCCATATTTTCCATAGTCTTTTACCGCATAGGTCTTGGACAAAATGTTGATATAATGATAATAGGCTCTATCATGTCCCTGGTGCCTGGAGTAGCAATAACAAACTCAGTTAGGGACACCATGTCTGGAGATTATTTATCCGGACTCTCCAAGGGCCTAGAGGCAATTTTCTCTGCCTTTTCCATAGCTCTTGGTGTAGGTATTATCTTAAGTATTTTCTAAGGAGTGATTAAATGACTATAATAAAAGAATTATTTTTTGCCTTTATATCTACAATGGGACTTTCCATACTCTTTCGTTCTCCAAAAAACGCCATAGTACCAGCAGGCCTTATAGGAACTGTAGGCTGGGGAGTACTTAGCCTAGGAAAATTTGCCCTAAAGAGTTCTGTAGCAGCTTCATTTTTCGCTGCCCTTACAGTGGGCCTCCTGGGAGAATTGGCTGCCCGGAAAATAAAAAAACCAGCTACCCTATTTGTCACTTCAGGTATAGTACCCCTAGTGCCAGGTGCTGGAATGTATTACACAATGGTAGCCCTAATAGAAAATGACTATACCGCCGCAATTACTACAGGTGTTGAAACCTTTTTCGTTGCAGCGGCTATTTCCATGGGCATAATAATCTCCTCTGCTTTTTCCTACTCTATAAAGAGAGTCAAGCATATAGATTGATCTACTTTGTATATTTAACCATTATATCTACTAATCTATCTAATTCGTCCTTGCTTCCTCCACTATTTATGTGGTCTTCTACACATCTTTTCATATAGTTTTCAAGGACTATGCCTCCTGCACTATTTAATGCAGATCTGGCTGCAGAAATTTGGATTAGTATGTCTCCACAAAACTGTTCTTCATCTACCATCTTTTGAATGCCCTTGATTTGACCTTCTATCCTTCTAAGTCTTCTAATTACCGCATCTTTATCGCTCATCTACATGCCTCTTTTCTATATAATCTTTGTCATCACCACAGTAGTGTTTTCCTTCTTTCCAAAGGAATTGTCAATAAGTCTAACAATACCATAGCCAATAACAAGACCTACTATACCTGATAAAAAACTCATAGGTTCATAATTTGCCATTCCCATATCCTTAAATACCTTGATTCCTCCAAAAATTCCTAGGAGAAGAAAGGCAAAGGGAACAAAATAAACCAACATAGTCAGCTTTAAGATCTCCCCAGTCTGACCCTTTATTTGAACCATATCTCCTACTTCTGCATTTAATTTATTTTCCAGTACAATCAAATGTCCAGGTGTGTCGCAGCTGCTACCGCAGCCTTTACAATTGTCACCTCAGGCAGATGTTCTCTTTACCTCAACCTCAGCAACATCATCATATACATTTTTAATTACTCCTACTTGCTCCATCTTAGACACCTCCTATAATACTATATCCTTAACAATTTCAGATGCTATAATCAGGCCAGCCACTGGGGGAACAAAGGAAACACTTCCCGGCACAGCCTTTCTAAGATCCTCTTTCTCATAATTTACTAGAAGGGGAAATTCATCAGAATAAACCACCTTAAGGCTATCTACTCCTCTTCTTTTAAGTTCCCTTCTCATAACCCTAGCCAGGGGACAGACCTTGGTCTTAAATATATCATCCACCTTAAACATGGTGGGATTAAGCTTATTCCCAGCCCCCATGGAGCTTATAATATCTATACCCCTATCCTTACATTCCATTACCAGGTTGATCTTGGAAGACACCATATCAATGGCATCTACCACATAGTCATAGTCCTCTCCTAAGAGCATATCCTTAGTATCCTTATTGTACTTTTCCCTAAAAACTTCAACTTTTAGATCTGGATTAATAGCAAGAGCCCTATCCCTCATTACATCAACCTTGTATAGGCCAATTGTATTCATATCTGCATGTATTTGTCTGTTTATATTTGTCCTATCTATTGTATCATAATCTATCATAAAAATTCTACCTATTCCTGACCTTACCAGTGCCTCCACTGCATAGGAACCTACTCCTCCTATGCCAAAGACAGCAACAGTAGAATTTGCAAGCTTTTCCATGCCCTCACTTGTAAGGAGTAATTCTGATCTTTGAAAAGATTTATTCATAAAAAACTCCCTTTACTTTTTATCTAAATTTAAGCTAATGTGTATTTCTTCCAGTTGCCTATCACTTACCTCAGTTGGAGCATCTGTTAGTAGACAGGTTGCTGACTGGGTCTTTGGAAATGCTATAACGTCTCTAATATTTGAAGTCTCTGCAAGAAGCATAACAAGTCTATCAAAGCCATAAGCTATTCCACCGTGAGGAGGTGTTCCGTATTTAAAGGCTTCCAAGAGGAATCCAAATTTCTCCTCTGTTTCTTCCTCATTTAGACCTAGGGCCTTAAACATTCTCTTTTGAAGCTCTGTATTATTTATCCTAATACTTCCTCCACCTATTTCATCTCCATTTATTACAATATCATAGGCCTTGGCCCTTACCTTTTCTGGATGAGTCTCTAGCATATCTAAGTCCTCCTCCATTGGATGGGTAAAGGGATGATGCTTGGCAACATATCTATCCTCTTCCTCATCATATTCAAATAATGGGAACTCAGTTATCCAAACTAAATCCAATTTGCTATCATCTACAAGTTCTAATCTTTTAGCCACTTCATTTCTAAGATTACCTAAGCTGCTATAAACCACATCTAATTTATCAGCTACAAATAGGAGTAGGTCTCCCGCCTTAGCATCAAACTTCTCTATAATTCCCTCAAATTCCTCTTCAGATAGGAATTTCTTAATTGGGGATGTGGCTCCTTCCTCAGTTAGCTTGATCCAAGCTAGTCCCTTTGCTCCGTAGGATTTAGCATAGTCTTCTAGGGAAGATATATTCTTTCTAGTAAAGTCATCTCCATAACCCTTAATATTAATTCCCTGAACTGATCCTCCACTGGCTATAGTTCCGCTAAATACCTTAAACTCACTATCCTTAACCAGTTGGGAAATATCCTCAAGCTCAAAGCCAAATCTAAGGTCTGGCTTGTCCACTCCAAATCTTTCCATAGCTTCCCTGTAGGTCATCTGCTTAATAGGCAGGTCTATTTCTATATCCTTTAATTCCTTAAAGACCTTGTATAGGAGCTTTTCATTTATAGCAATAACATCTTCTACATCAACAAAACTCATCTCTATATCAATTTGAGTAAATTCTGGTTGCCTGTTTGCCCTTAGGTCCTCGTCCCTAAAGCACTTTACTATTTGATAGTACTTATCCATGCCTGCCACCATTAAAAGCTGCTTCATAAGCTGTGGTGACTGTGGAAGTGCATAGAACTCTCCTGGATTAACCCTGCTTGGAACTAGATAGTCCCTTGCTCCCTCTGGAGTTGGCTTTGTAAGCATAGGTGTTTCAATCTCCACAAAGTCATTTTCATCCATAAAGTCCCTAACCACCTTGGCAGTCTTTGACCTTAGCTTTAAAGTCTTCTGCATGGAAGGCTTTCTAAGATCTAAGTACCTGTATTTCAATTTCATATTTTCACTTACCTTGTCATTATCCTTTACATAGATAGGTGGAGTCTGAGATTCATCTAAGATCTTGAATTCTTCTACAAGAACTTCAATCTCACCAGTTGGGATCTCATCATTGATTGATGACCTTACCCTTACCTTTCCCTTTACAGCTATGACAAATTCACTTCTAAGCTTCTCTGCCCTTTTAAAATCCTCCTGGTCCAGGCTATCGTCAAACACAACCTGAGCTATACCAGTAGTATCTCGTAAATCAACAAAGATAAGGCTTCCAAGATTTCTCTCTCTTTGAACCCAACCCATTAGGGTTACCTCTCTGCCCTCATCTTCCCTTCTCAAATTGCCACACATATCTGTTCTCTTCATATTTCCCATATTTTCACCCAAAATATCCCTCCTCATAAAATAAGCCCTTCATCTCTGATCTTCAGGGACGAAAGGTTTTCCGCGGTACCACCCTAATTAGGCAACTCCTCACTCAAAATTATAATCCATTTCTGGAAATATCAAATTTACTCAGAGATGTCTTCTTTAAATATGAATGTCAGATTTCCAGCAACACCGACTCTCTATAATCCAGGGATTTAAATACTATTTCTCATCAAAGTATATATATATTTATTTTAATTATATAATTGAATTATAATTGATATGACTTTTAATGTCAAGAATCATAATACCCTCCTTGAAAATATGGTTTTAAAATAGGAATATGGTTTTCTGTGAATAAAAAGGACATAGATCCAATGTGCAGATAATATATAAATTATCATATATTAATTTATAAATCTTTGCTTTTACTTAACTTTCTAATATCGGCTATTATGACAAACCCAAAAGTAAAAAACAGGTGATTCTTTTTAAAGAACCACCTTAAGAGCTTTAATTTAAAGGCTTACAGCTATATTGTCCAATTTGTCATAATTAGCATT
>CAZGQG010000004.1:0-91422 GCA_964527205.1 uncultured Tissierellaceae bacterium
TAATAAAAATAGACGCAAATATACTAGGTACAATCTAACAACTTCTAATATATTTGGTTTTCTTTATTTGCTAATAGATTATTTGTTCATTATTTTTATAATTTCTCCTTTCACATATAACACTTTAACGACTTTTATTAAGTCAAGTATAGCATTTTATTTTTTATATTTCAACACTAAGATCTCTTTGCTTCTCATCCACCCATCATTATTATGACACCTTACCCCGTTTTACTACTAAAAATTTTATACATGTTATTTTAGATAAATAGTTAACAGAACTTATCTACTCATATTTATAATAGCAGATATTTTTTGAAAAAGAAAAAGCCCTTGGAATTAGAGCTTTTTATAAATATCTTTTCTATGAACTACTTCTAATCTTAATATCTCATCTTCAATCTTTTCTTCTAAAGCTTCCTTCATTAAATATTTTTCCTCTAAAGCCTCTTTTGTCATTGGCTTTTCTATATAGAAGCCCTGGACCTTATCGCAACCCATCTTCTTTAAAATATCAAATTGTTTCTTTTTCTCTACACCCTTGCCTGTTGTCCTAATTCCCAGTCCCTTGGCCAGGAGGATCATGGCATTTACTAAGGAGGACTTATTTTTATCCTCTAATTTACTTATAAATTTTTGATCTATCTTGATTTCCCTTATCTTAAATTCTTTTAAATCTGAAATAAGTATTGGGTCTATTCCAAAACTATCAAGATATATATGGATACCTAGTTCATCTATCAAGTTTAGAAGCTGCTTCATATAGGCTGATATTCTAAAAATAGATCTTTTTCAATATCTATATCCTTAAGCAAACTTTCTATTTTCTTCCTTAATGCTAGCTTTTTAGTTAACCCTTCAGAAATTAAATATTCCCCAGGCACACCTAATTCCTTGGCCTTATACATAGCAATATCTGAAAGCTTTAACAAGTCCTCTATATTATCAGAATCCAATGGATGTCTGGCAACTCCTACACTCACTGCTATGGTAAATTCGCTTTCGCTTACTATTATATGATCCTCTAATAGCTTGTCTATGGTTTTTCCTAAGTCATTTATCTTATCCTTATCTATACTTTGATAGACTCCAATAAATTCATCTCCGCCGAAACGTGCAAATAGGAGATCTTCTCTTTCCAAGGATTTAAATCTTTTGGCAACCTCTTTAAGGACCCTATCTCCCAGATCATGACCATAGATATCATTGACTATGCTAAAGTTATTTAAATCAATGTAAAAAACAGAAAACTCTCTCTTATCTTCTATAAGCATGCCTATATATTCTAGGCAATAGGACCTACTATAAAGGTTAGTTAAAAAATCAAAGTCTACAGATTGGTTTATATTCATCATTTTATCACCCTTTTCTTGCTTACTCAGCTTATTGTATCACATTAGATCTAGTTAAAAAATATTCAAAAGAAAATTTTTTCCTATTAAATCTTGATTTTTATTATTCAACTTCTTTAATTGACATATGTTCATAACTAAGATAAAATTTAATATAATAGAAAATATCTTTAAAGGAGGTTGTTTTATTTGAGTAAGGAAAAAGCTAGTCCTGTTAGGTTTTTATTATCCCAGTATAAGGGACATGTGGGAAAGACTATTCTTGGGGCTCTTATGCTTGTTTTATCTACCTTTTTCACCCTGGTTCCCCCTATACTTATTAAGGAAACCATAGATGGAATTCAGGATCTTTCTAGCAGGTATTTGTTTGTTATTTTTTTATTGATTATAGGCTCATCTATATTAAGAGGTGCTTTTTACTATGGTCAGAGGATAATCTTAGAAAGGGTTGGACAAACTGTGGTCCATGATCTAAGGACAGAGACTATCCAGCACATCAATACCCTTAGCTTTACTTTCTTTGACGAAAAGGAGGTAGGAGACCTTATATCTAGGCTTACTTCTGATACGGATATGCTGGCCAATTTCTTTGGCTTCCTAATGGTTAATATTATCAATAATATCCTAACCCTGCTTGGAATCTTAGTTATTCTCTTGCTTTGGAGTCCAGCCTTAGCCCTGGCCTTTATTCTCCTAATGCCCTTTATTATCCATGCCATGTACAAGTATTCTGTTACTGTAAGGCCCCTTAGCCGTAAGATCAGAAGGAGCTTTGGAAGGCTTACCACATCAGTACAGCAGACTTTTAATGGTATAGAAACTGTTAAGCTCTTGGGAACTGAGGACTTTGAATCAGGAAAATTTGATACGACCTCATCCAAGCTTTTAGCTGATAATATTAAGGCTTCTAGGATTACTTCCTTTTGGATGCCCTATGTACATTTTCTAGTGGCACTGGGTACAGCCTTTACACTTTTATGGGGGGGTTATTTGACCATAGAAGGCTCCATATCCCTAGGTATGCTTATGGGCTTCATTAGCTTCATGGGAATGCTTGCAAGGCCTATTAGGCAGACAGGTATGCAACTAGGCTCTGCCTTCAATGCTATTGCTGCAGGAGCCAGGGTTCAGGAGCTACTCCTAGAGAAGGAAGAGGATTTAGAATCTGGAGACTGGATGGATGATTTCCAAGGACATATAGAGATTAAGGATCTTGATTTTGCCTATGAGGGCAGTATGAAGGATTCTATTAGGGATTTATCCCTGGACATACCAGTTGGCAAGAAGATAGCCCTGGTTGGGCCTAGTGGCTCAGGTAAGTCTACCTTGATCAATCTTATCCTAGGTTTTTATGATCCTCAAAGTGGAAGTATCCAGGTTGATGGAGTGGACCTTAGGGATATCAATCTTAAAAAGCTTAGGACTTCTATTGGTTATCTAAGTCAGGATCCTTTCATCTTTGAGGGAACTATACTTGATAACATTAGTTTTGGCAATCCTTCTGCCAGCCTAGAAGATGTAAACCAGGCCCTAGACCAGGCGGTCCTATGTGACTTTATTCAAAGCCTGCCTCATGGGGTCAATACCCATATAGGTGAGAAGGGTGTAAGATTATCTGGAGGTCAAAAGCAAAGACTTGCTATTGCCAGGGTTCTTATTAGCAATCCTAAGCTCCTAATCCTAGATGAACCTACATCCAATTTAGATAAGGACAGGGAGGACATTTTCCTAAAATCCCTGGCCAATGTTATGAAGGGCAGAACTGTTATTACTATAGCCCATAGGCTTTGGACAATTCAAAGTTCTGATATTATTGCCTTTATGAATGAGGGAACTATTGTGGATTCCGGTGATCATTCATATTTGTACCAGAATTTAGATTTATATAGAGATTTTGTAGATAGTCAAATATTTTCCTTAAGGAGGGATGAATAATGAGAGGAGGTATGGGTGGAAGACTTCATGGTGAGGTTAACAAGGATTTTAAATTAAGGGATTTGAATAAAAAATCCTTTGCTATTCTTAGTTCCAATATTAAGGGAGAAAGGAAAAATTTAATTATTGCCAGCTTGCTTACCCTAATCATCTCTGCTACTCATGTTGTTCTTCCTATCTTAATGAAGACAGCTATTGATGATTATATTGGTATTAAGGATTTTACAGGACTAATATTTATAGTCCTTGCCTATATTGGCCTGGCAGGAGTACAGTGGCTGGCCTCATCTAGGCAGATTTTCCTAGCCAACAAGATTGGCTATAGTGTACTTTATTCTATTAGAAACAAGGTCTACCAGCATCTTATTAGGCTGGATATAGATTTTCACAATAAACACCAAGTAGGAGATATGACCTCTGTGATTATGAATGATGTGGAGAGCATTTACAATTTGATTTCCCAGGGCTTCATTTACTTTATATCAGACCTAGTCACGCTCATTGCCATAGCCATAGCCTTGTTTGTTTTAAATACACGCTTGGCCCTTACTCTGCTTATTACTGTACCAATTATTCTCTACAGTACCAAGCTTATTGGCAGGCTGCTTAGGAAGGCTCAAAGGGATGTTAGGGAAAACATCTCCCAGCTTACCAGTCAGGTAGAACAGAACCTATCTGGTATAAAGACGGTGAAATCTTTTTCAGGAGAGTTTAGCCAGTCTTCCAAGCTAAGTGAATATAGCGAGAGAACCCGTAATGCTCAGATCAAAGCAGCTTCTATATCAGCCTTACATTTCCCTATTATGGACTTGTCTGCTGCTGTTGGAATGGCCCTTATAGTTTGGCAGGGTGGTAGTCTCCTGTCTCAAGATATTATAAGTCTTGGAGTTCTTATGGCTGCTATTAGCTATGTAAGAAGGATATTTGGACCTCTCATGGACCTGTCCCAAATCTATACAAGCTACCAAACCACAGGTGCTTCCCTGGATAGGATAAGTAGATTTTTGGATATAGATCCGGATGTATACTATCCAGAGGAGGGAAAGAAAATAGAAGATGATTATAGTTTAGCCATAAGGGATCTTAGTTTTTCCTATGGTGAGGATGAGCTTATTTTTGAAGAAGTAAATTTAGATATAGACCAGGGATCTCATATAGGCATAATCGGAGGCTCTGGTTCTGGTAAGAGTACCCTTGTCAAGCTTCTTAGCAGGCAGTATAATCCTAAGACTGGGGAGATTTCCATGGGAGGAATACCTATAGAGTCCTATGGCAAGAAGGATTTCAAGAATATTCTTCAGCTTATTCCCCAGGACACATATCTTTTTCCTGTAAGTATATGGGAAAATATAGTTTATGGGCTTCCAGGAAAATCCATAGAAGATGTTGAAGATTTAGTAAAGAATTTAAACCTTGAAGATTTCTTTTCAAGCTTTGAAAAAGGCCTCCAAACCAAGGTTGGAGAAGAGGGCAAGACCCTATCTGGTGGACAAAAACAGGCCATAGCCATAGCTAGGGCCATGATTAGGGATCCAGAGATCCTTATCCTAGACGAGGCAGCTTCTAATCTGGATAGCCAGATTGAAAAGAAAATCTATGATTATATTAAAGAGGAATGGAAGGATAAGACCCTAATTATCATTACCCATAGGCTAAGTTCTCTAGATCTTACGGAAAAGATCTATGAAATAAGGGATGGAACTATGGTAGAAATAGATAGGAAAGACATCAATCTTGCAGGATTTGAAGGATAAATATACCCCTGATTCCTTAGAATCAGGGGCTTTTTTATGAATATTTTTCTATGACCTTTTCATATCTTTGAAAGGATATATAACTTCCCACTGTAAAGGAAAATATAATTAGTCCTATACCTAGATAGGCATGAATTAGAAAGCCTATACCAGATACAAGGACCATAATTGAATCCTTTTTATAGAGGCTGATTATTTCCTCATTGTATTTCTTGGTATTTTTCTTTTTTATCTTATACTTTATTGACTTGTCTCCACCTATGTATCTAATTGGCTCTTTGGTTCCCTTGTTTATCCAACCCATTAGAAACAATAAAACTGCTGCTATTAGGCATGTTGAAAATGCCATTATTCTACCTATCATATCTTCTCTCCTTTGTCTTATGAATATTTTGCAAGTATCTCCTTGTACTTCCTATGAACTATATACATGCCTAGGCTTAGGGTTAGGGAGGTCATTATAAGGCCTAGGGTATCATAGATAAGAAAGCCTGCCCCACACATTATTATCGCATGACCGTATTTCTTGTAAAGAGCTGCCATTTCCTGGTTGTACTTTTCCCTGTACATGCCCTTGACCTTGTATTTTACACTTTTATCCCCAGTCCAAAAGGCTATAGGTTCCCTGCTGTTTTTATTGTGTTTTGCTGTACTTAGATAGGATGACGCAGCTATTAAGCAGACTATAAATCCTATTATCTGTATGATCATAATCCTTCCTCCTCCTTACAAAGTCTATCTTTTCATACTTAATTATCCTTTGCAGTCTCTCTAGTCCATATATAAAGACTTACTATGCTGGCTATGGAAAAGAGCATGATCCTTAGTATATTTTTATCTATTATAAAAATTGCAGAAAAACCAATGGTAATCCATATAAGTCCTATGGCTCTTTTTTTAGCCTTTAGGGGTATGCCTCTTCCCATCATATAGTCTTCCACATAGGGGGCTAGATATTTATTGTTTAAGATGAAATTATATAGCCTATCACTGCTCCTTGTAAAGCAGGCTAAAGATAATAATAAAAAGGGTGTTGTAGGAAGTAGAGGTAATATCACTCCCAGCATGCCTAATCCCAGGCTTATGCTTCCTATTGTTATTAATATTATTTTCTTCATATTATCTTATCACTTTCCCTCTGTCTTTTCCTCCATAATTACCCTAATATCATATATTTATTCTAATAGATTTCAAAATATTTATTGGAGAATTAATATATATTGTATCACAAAATCCTAGTAAAATAAAAAAACTAGCCTAGTTTTTTTCCTAAGCTAGTTTTCCTCCAGGTGGAAAATCCACCTCACTTCTATAGTCAGGTCTTGAATAGTTTTTCATAGTTTTTAAAGAATTCATCTATACGGGATTTTAGCTCCTCATCCTCAGTTTCTTTCTTTAGCCTTTCTATCTCCCCTTCATGGTCTTCAAATACAGCCTTGTTCCTAAAGATATACATTATTTCAAGGCCTATCTCTGGAAACTCAGTGGCTGCCTGGATAAACTTTAGGGGTTCCTTCATATAAAGCCTTACAATTGCATCTTGAAAGAACTCTAAATGTGCAGCATCTGGGTTTTGATATAGGGACTGAACCAGGGAATATTCCTCTATGCTTTCTGACTCTAAGATCCAGGGAAGAAGATAGGTCTCCATATCCTCCAGACTTATTTCTGAAAGACTGGCCCAGTAAAGTTCTTCTAGGACTTCTGCCCTTTTCCCTTGAGATTTTCCAGTTTTTATTATATCCATTATTTCTATATGGTCCATATATATCACCTCAAGTATTTTATACCCTATATAGAGAATAAAAAAACTAGCTTAGATTTTCTCCAAGCTAGTCCTCTTATTTCTATTTTATAGTAACCATGGATCATTTTCAGGTTCTATATAGTCATGTGTATTTGTATCTATTTCAACACCTGGATCAACTGGTTCTGTTGGTATGTTTAGATCTGGATGCTTATTATTTGCTTTCTTTAAATTCTCATGTGAATCTTTCTTTGGTAGTTCAAGGTCTACATCATCAATATTTATATTCATAGCCTCTGCTACACCCTTACCATAGGCTGGATCAGCTTGGTAGCAATTGAATATATGCCTATGCTTGATTTGTAGAGTTGAATCTCCCATATTTCTTGCTGTATTGTCAAAGAGAACTTGTTTTTGATCCTCTGTCATTCCTCTAAATAAGAGACCTGGTTGAGTATAATAATCAGAGTCATCTTCTCTAAAGTCATATCTATATATGTCTCCGCCCTTTTGCTTAGGTAGATTATTGTCAGGATCATCTTTCCAGTTTCCATAGCTGTTTGGCTCATAGTGCAGTTCGCTTCCTAAGTTTCCATCTACACGCATTTGTCCATCTCTGTGGAAACTATGTGGATTTACTACTGCCTTTGGTGAGTTAACTGGTATCTGGTGATGATTTACTCCTAGACGATATCTCTGAGCATCTCCATAGGAGAATAGACGTCCTTGCAACATACGGTCTGGCGAGAAACTTATACCTGGAACTGAATTTGCCGGATTAAAGGCTGCCTGTTCTATTTGTGCAAAGTAATTATCTGGATTTCTATTTAATTCAAATTCTCCAACTGGCATTAATGGATAATCTTCCTTTAACCACATTTTTGTAAGGTCAAATGGATTATTTTCCATTGCATCTGCCTCTTCTTCAGTCATAACTTGAATGTACATTTTCCATTTTGGATATTTTTCCTGTTCTATAGCTTCATATAAATCTCTTTGATGTGATTCTCTGTCCATACCTACTACCTTTTCTGCTTCCTGGTCTGTAAGGTTCTTTATACCTTGCTGGGATCTAAAGTGGAACTTAACCCATACTCTTTCATCTTCAGCATTTATCATACTATAGGCATGGGAACTAAATCCATGCATATGCCTGTAGGATGAAGGTATACCCCTATCTCCCATTATAATTGTAACTTGTAGTAAGGCTTCTGGAAGTGATGTCCAGAAATCCCAGTTTGTATTAGGACTTCTCATATTAGTTCTTGGATCTCTTTTTATAGCATGGTTTAGGTCTATAAACTTCATTGGATCCCTAAAGAAAAATACTGGAGTATTGTTACCAACAAGGTCCCAATTTCCATCCTCTGTATAAAATTTCATGGCAAAACCACGTATATCTCTTTCTGCATCTGCTGCTCCTCTTTCTCCTGCAACTGTGGAGAATCTAGCTAGCATTTCTGTTTCCTTGCCTACTTCTGAAAATATATCTGCCTTAGTATATTTTGTAATGTCATGGGTTACCTTGAATGTTCCAAAGGCACCTGAACCCTTTGCATGCATTCTTCTCTCTGGTATAACTTCTCTATCAAAATGAGCCATCTTTTCTAAAAACCATACATCTTCTAAGGCTAAAGGCCCTCTTTTACCTGCTGTCATTGAGTCTTGATTGTCAGTTACCGGTGCACCTGCTGCTGTCCTTATGTAAGGATTATCCCCCACATTTTGATTTCTACTAGGACTGTGTTTGTCTAATCCGTTCTTATCCATAGGATTTTCATTCATATTCTTTTTATTTTTATCCATATAAATTCCTCCCTCGACTACTTATATACCCATTTTCTCATTTTTAAACACTATCTAAGAGAGAAAGCTGTAAAACTTATTTAAAGACCAAAAGAGATTTTATTTACTATAACTGTGATTGATTAATAAAAATATAATAAGATATATTGAAAATCATAAAATCTTCTATAAAAGCAGTGGAAAAAGCTCCTCCATAACTATGAAATAAGTTATGGAGGAGCTTTATATTTTTCTAATCTTTAAAATCTCTTTATCTTAGTATAGACCTTCTAAGTCCTCTAATGGTAAATATATATAAAGAGGATCTACTACACTGTCATCTAAAGGATAGTAAAATACTATAAGATTTGAACCCTTAAAGTATATTTCCTTACCCTCTGCTTCAAATTCTAGGTCATGTTGTTCCTTAGATGCCTCTTCTATTATTTCTAATAATCTTTCTTGGCTCTCCTTATCTTCTTTAAAGAAGCTTTCAAAGTCAATTTCCTTAGCATTTTCTAGATCTAGATTCAAGCTCTTTACTAATCTTTTCTCTGAACCCATAAAATCAAAATTTCCTCTGAAAAGTAAACTTAAGATTTCATCATTTAAAAAGCTTACTTCATAGTCTAATTCTAAATCCTTATAAAGATCATTGTCCTTTATCTCTTGAACAAATTTTTCTATTTTAAGATTTACATCTTCTGCCTTATCTAATCCTTGAAATTCAGGATATAGAATATTTTCATTGTCTTTATCTTCTACTTCCACTATATAAACATCTGTATTTAAAACCTTGATTCTTTCAGCTCTTCCCTGTGGAGGTAGGCTTAGGGTCAAGATTTCTGGTATAAGAACTTCTAGCTTGTTTCCTTTTTTTATATCTTCAAACTTAAATTCCTTTCCATCCTTATCTTCTATTACTGTATCTTCTGATATATGAAACATTATCTCATCTTGAACACTGTCTTTATCTCCAGCTACTAGGATACTAGTAAGCTCTTCTGTCTTTACTATTTCTTTTACAAAGCCGGATAGGATCATTTCTTCTGGTCTTATCTGGTAGTTTAGTACTTCTGTGAAAAATTCTTCTGGTACAAAAGTTCTACTATCCTTTATCTCTGGTGCTTGGGATAGGGGAAAAGGTGCTACTCTTTGATGAAAGTATGCATTTTCTCCTATGGTTACAGTTGTCCACTGAGGTCCACTTCCTATTTCTACGGTTCTAGTTTCACCAATCCATTTTATATCCAAGCCTAGGATGCCCTCTGCTACCTTTCTTAGTGCTACCATAGTAGTTCCATCTTTTTCATAAGTTTCTACATTTGTTAGATCTAAAACATTGTCCATGTCCATAATAAGCTCTGCCTCAACTTCCTGATTTTCCATCTCTTCATCTTCTATATCAGCTAATACTACACTTCCGCTAAATAAAAGACTAAGAGCTAATCCTACTGCTAAAATTTGCTTTTTCATCCATGACACTCCTTTGTGTTTTGCTTTAATTTTAATTCTGTCTCATCTACTATTCTAACACAATGTTTTAATATTAATAGGTCTTCCGGCTATTTGTAACTAGATTGTAAAGTCTAATCTAAAAATAGACCGCCTCTAGATTTTATAATTCTAAAATATATTTATAAGCAGCTTCTACAGGGTTTTCATAATACTGCTCTACCCTATTTACTAGAATAAATCCAAAGTCCCTAAAGATCCTTTGCATCTTCTTATTTGACTCCCTGGTTTCAGCCTTAATCTTAGGAATACCATCCTTCCTGGCCTCATCTATCATATGCTGAATTAATTTATGCCCATGTCCCCTTTCCCTATGGTCTGGATGGGTGCTAATAGTCATAAGCTTGCTATAGTCCCTTAAGCCCTTCCACTTGTATACTGAGGCGCTGGCCCTTATCTCTCCCTCTTCTATAATGGCGTAATAGTAAGTTCTCTTATCTTTTAAGAGCTTTATCCAGTATTCCCTAAAGCTATATTCTTCGGGAAAGCATAGTCTATCAAAGCTATGTATTTCTTCTAAATAATCTATATCCAATCTTCTTATCTTTTCCATAAAATCCTCCCCAATAAAAAAATCAATGCCATGTATAATTATAGCATTGATCTTAGCCTACTGGCGTTAAATATATTTTATCTGTGTGTTTGTTCCTATCTATTTCAACCTTTAAATCATAGGCCTCCCTAATGTTTTCCTTGGTAATTACATTTTCAGGCTTGCCTCTTCCTATGATCTTTCCCTGGTTTAGCATTATTATCTCATCTGAATACCTTACTCCCAGGTTTATATCATGGATAACTAGGACTATGGTCATTCCTCTCTCCTTGTTAAGCTCTCTTAAGAGATTTAGTATTTCTATTTGATGGTTTATATCTAGATGGGCTGTAGGCTCATCCAATAAGATAATAGCAGGATCCTGGGCTATGGCTCTGGCTATAAGCACTCTTTGCCTTTCTCCTCCGGATAGTTCCGTTATCATCCTATCCTTTAGATAGAGAGTATTTGTAAGCTCCATGGCTTCTTCTACCATCCTGTAGTCCTCTCCATTTTCCCTTTCAAATCTGCCCTTGTAGGGGTGCCTTCCCATAAGGACTACTTCCTCTACTGTAAACTCAAAGTCAATGGCAGTATCCTGAGGTACTAGGGCTATTTTTCTAGCAAGCTCTTTTCTTTTAAAGTTTCTAATATCCCTTCCCTCAATCAATATAGTGGATGATTCTGGGTGGTAAATATTATTTAATAGTTTTAAGATGGTTGACTTACCGGAACCATTTGGTCCTACAATACTTAAAAACATACCCTTCTTTATGTTAAAGTGTAAATTTTTAAGAACTGGCTCATCCTTATATGCAAATTTTAAATTTTTAACTTCTATTGAATTCATCTAATCATCTCCACATTAAGCTTTCTATAAGCTCTTACTGAGTCTTTGTCTTTTTTAAAAGATAAAGGAAAAAAGGTCCACCAAATAGTGCTGTTATAATGCCTACTGGTATTTCCACTGGGGAAATTATCGTACGGGCTATGGTATCTGCAAATATCATAAATATTGCCCCTACCAGAGCTGATGCAGGAAGTAATACCCTGTGGTCCGGTCCTATTATTATTCTCACTATGTGAGGTATTATAAGTCCAACAAATCCTATTATTCCAGATACAGAAACTACCATGGCCACCATAAAGGTCCCAAGAATCAGTATATACATCTTGGTCTTTTCCACATTGATTCCCAAACTCTTTGCAGAATCCTCTCCTGTTAGCATAATGTTTAGGTCTCTGGCAAAGAAATTAATAAGGATAATAGAGCCTATAACTGGTAGGGAAACCCTAATCAGTGGACTCCATCCCTTTCCTGCCAAGCTTCCCATGGTCCAATAAACTATCTTTGCCATATCATTGCTAAAGATTACCATTAAAAAAGACATTATAGCCGTAAGGAATTGTCCTATGGCTACCCCTGCCAGTAACAAGGTAGTTACTGGTACCTTGTTCTTTATTCTTGAAATGTTATAGACAGTAAATACTGCAGCTAAAGCCCCTATAAAGGCAAAGAGGGATATGGAAGACATGCCTAAAAAAGATATGCTAGCCTTTAGGATAATAGCTATAGTTGCACCTAAGGCAGCTCCTGAAGATATTCCTATTACAAAGGGATCTGCCATAGGGTTTTTAAACATACCCTGAAAAGCTGCTCCTGCAATAGCTAAACTTGAGCCAACCAAGACTCCCAAGAGTACTCTTGGAAGTCTTATTGACCATATTATTATCTGATGTGTCTCTAAGATATCAGATACATCTATATAATTTTTTAAAATAGGTGTTTTAGATCCAATTATCCTAAAAACATCTGTCCATTTAATACTTGCTGTACCTATTACAGAAAATATTCCTATGGACAATACTAATATAAGGGCTAGAAAAACTAATACCCTTCCATATTTACCTTTTTTAACCCTTGCCATATAATCCCTTCTCTATTTAAATGCGTCTGGATATATTGCCTTTGCCACTAGTTCCAAAGCATCTACTATTCTTGGTCCTGGTCTTGATACCATGTCTGCTTCTGTTCCCTTAAATAGGTGTATCCTATCATTTTTTATAGCTGTAAGGGATTCATAACCTGGTCTAGCCTTGATTGACTCCTCAGTTATATCATCCATAGCTTGAGATGTAAGGTAAACATCTGTATCTCTTTCTATTAACTGCTCTACATCATACTGAGGATAAGCTCCATCTGCATCCTCTGCTATATTCTGTGCTCCTGTTAGAGTAATTAACTCATCCATAAAGGAACCTTTTCCAGCTCCCATTAGAGGATCATGCCAGATTTCGTAAAATACCTTTACAGACTCCTGGTCCTTTACCTTTTCTACTATTTCATCTTTTTTCTCTAGCATAGCATCTGTAAGTTCTTCTGCCTCTTGGTTTCTTCCTGTCGCCTTGCCAAGAATTTTTATATTCTCTACTACTTCAGCTATGGACTCTCCTAAAAAGCTTATTACTGTAATTCCTGCACCTTCAAATACTGCAGCATCTTCTTCATCTATAAAGCCATAGACTAGTACTAGGTCTGGGTCTAATTCTACAACCCTTTCTAAGTTTATTCCCTCATAATCTCCAACTATTTCCTTAGTTGTAGCTTCTTCTGGATAGTTACAGTTACTTGATACTCCTACAACCTTGTCTCCTAGTCCTAGGGCAAAGATCATTTCCGTAGAACTTGGATTTAATGATACTATCTTTTCTGGTTCTTCTTCTATGCTTACCATGTTTCCAAGTCCATCACTTACCTCTACTGGAAAACTTGCAACTTCTTCCTCTTCTTCTAAAACTTCTTCATCCTGGTCCAAATCCTCTACTGCTCCACTATCTGGCTCCACCACATCTTCTTCTCCTGTACTACAAGCAGCCAGTGAAAATAAGGCTAGTACAATTAATGCTAATAATCCTAATCTTTTAAAATTTTTCATATTTCCTCCTTGATATTTTATATATTTAATATTTTTTTACAACAAAAAAACTTACCCCCAATATTTAAGGATAAGTCTAAAGACTTCAATCCTCCCTCCGAGATAATATATAGGCAGATATCCTGACTTATGGCTTTTCCTAATTCCAACACCTTCCCAGTTTCCCAGTGGCCTTTGTTGGTTTCGTACCATTTACAGTAGCGGGGGCTGTAGTGGCTTCTAACCACTTTCCCTTTTAATCCCTATATTTTCATATAGGAAACCTATAATCCTATTCAATTACTCCATAATAATATCATATCCAGAGAATATTTTCAATATTATCTAGACTTAAGGTCTTCTATAAGCTCTTTCATTTCCTTTATTTCTTTTTCCTGGGCCTTGATAATGTCATCTGCTAATTTCCTAACCCTAGGATCTTCTATCTTGGCTCTTCCACTTGTAAGAATAGCTATGGAGTGATGTGGTATCATTCCCTGCATATAATCAACATCATCTATGGTTGTTTGATTTCTCATTAAATAAAATGAGCTCCCAAATACCAATACGCTAACTAGAAGAATCCCAATATTTATCTTCTTGTCATCTAGCATATGAAGCATAAATCCCAGCATTACCACTGCCATTACTGCTGTGGAAAGAATCGTCATATATAATCTCATTTCACTAAAATATACATGATCTATTTGGTAGGTGTTAAGATACATTACCCCATACATCAATATGGCAGAACTTATTATCATGCCAAAAAATTTCATATAATTCTTTTTCATTGTAAGCTCCTTTCTTTTCTATTCCCTAAGAATTCTCTACTTAGTTTTAATATACCCATGTAAAGTTAGTTTTATTTATATTTTTCTTTTTTACTCTATTATTTATAGAAAAGATATATGGTCTAATTGTCTCTATATAAGTAATATAGTGAATAGCTTCCTTGACTCTGGGTATATTCATTGATAGTATGGTTATTTGATAAATGAATATGATTTGTTAGGTAGAGGCTCCTATACAAACACAGGCTACTGCCCAGAAACGTCCAGAGACGCCAACGGGTATAACAGGAATTAACCGAAATAAGGTGTTCTTAAGGTAGCTAACAGAAATGTTTACGTTGTATAGTGCTAAAACTCCACGAAAAGATCATAATGTGTAAGATTTTTTATACTTTATGTGGATATTTAGAAGCTCTCACTGCCTGTGGGAGCTTTTTATATTTTTATTAAATTTATTATAGAAAGGATGGATAAGAGATGAAAGATCTATTTAAAATAGATTATTTTGATCTAGCAAGCCGGCCTATAAAAGAAATCAAGGACTGGTTTGGTGTTAAGGAAGATGGATACAGTGATGAAGAAGCAGCTAGAGTCAGAGAAGAGTATGGGGATAACGAAATTGATTATGGTACAGAAAAACCCCTATGGAAGATTGTTGTTGAGGCCTACTTTACTCCCTTTACCCTAGTATTATTTGCCCTGGCAATTGTTTCTTTCCTAACGGACTTTATATTTGTTCCAGTGGAAGAACAAGAGATCTTTGGACCAATTATTATTATCGTCCTAGTTCTCCTAAGTGGTACTATGACCTTGATTCAAACCCTAAGATCCAATCGTTCAGTTCAGGAATTGGAATCCATGGTAGAGGTAACATCAGCTATTAAGCGTGATGGTAAGTACAGTGAAATAAGAACAGAGGACATTGTACTTGGAGACTGGGTTAGACTAAGTGCGGGGGACATGATTCCAGCAGATATTAGACTTGTAGAAACAAAAGACTTATTTATCTCACAAACCTCCCTTACTGGAGAAAGTTATCCAGTGGAGAAAAGAGCAGAGATAGAAGTCAAAGAAGTTACAAATGAGACAGCCTACGAAACCCTAGCCTTTACAGGCACTGAGGTAGTTAGTGGTAGTGCTCAGGGAATTGTAGTAAGAACTGGTAATGACACCTTATTTGGAGATATAGCAGATGAACTAGCTCATGAGGAGCCAGAAACTAGTTTTGATATTGGAATTAAAAACACATCTTTATTATTAATTCGTTTTATGATTGTAATGGCCCTAATGGTTATTTTAATCAATGGTTTGACCAAGGGAGACTGGCTACAAGCCCTAATCTTTGGAGTTTCCATAGCAGTTGGACTTACTCCGGAAATGCTTCCTATGATTGTTACAACCAACCTGGTCAAGGGTGCTAACGACATGGCCAAGGAAGGTACTATCGTTCGTAACCTACACGGAATCCAGAACTTTGGAGCTATTAATCTTTTAGTTACAGATAAGACAGGTACACTTACCCAGGATAATATTATCCTTCAGGCACATTTAAATATAGAAGGCTTTGAAAGTGAAAGAGTTCTTCGCCATGCCTACTTAAATAGTAAGTATCAAACAGGTCTTGGGAATCTAATGGATGAGGCGATTATAAAGGCTGCTGAGAATGAGCTAGATACAGAAGCTTTTAATTACACCAAGGTAGATGAGGTTCCCTTTGACTTTGAGAGACGTCGCTTAAGTGTAGTAGTAGAAGATCCAACTGGAAAAACTCAATTAATTACAAAGGGTGCAGTGGAAGAAATGCTAGATGCCTGTTCCTTTGTTGATTATGATGGCAAGGTTCATGAACTTACAGATGAACGCCGTGAGTATGTTAGGGATCAAGTAGCAGATCTTAATAGAAAGGGCCTCCGTGTTTTAGGGGTCGCCCAAAAAACTAATCCACCTCCAGTAGATGAGTTTTCAGTAAAAGATGAGACCAATATGGTCCTAATAGGTTATCTTGCCTTCCTAGATCCTCCAAAGGAATCTACCAAGGAAGCTATAGAAGCCCTAAAGGAACATGCAGTTGATGTTAAGGTAATGACAGGAGACACTGAATTAGTAACTATTGCAGTTGCTGAACAGGTTGGGCTTCCTACAGACAGGGTAATATCTGGAGAAAAACTCCTTGATAAGACAGATGATGAATTAAAGATAATTGTTGAAGAACATGATTTATTTGTTAAATTAAATCCAACTCAGAAGTCTAGATTGGTTGGTATCTTAAGAGGAAATGGTCATGTAGTTGGTTTCCTAGGGGATGGAATCAATGATTCACCTGCCCTTAGAGCATCAGATGTAGGTATATCAGTGGATAATGCAGTTGATATAGCCAAGGAGTCAGCAGACATAATCCTCCTAGAAAAAGACCTAATGATTTTGGAACAAGGTATACTTTCAGGTAGAAAAATATTTGGTAATACAATGAAATACATTAAAGCAACTACAAGTTCAAACTTTGGTAATGTGTTTTCTGTATTACTTGCCAGTCTTTTCCTACCATTTTTACCTATGTTACCAATTCAATTATTGTTCTTAGGACTTATTTATGAAATCTCCTCCATGTCTATTCCATGGGACCATATGGATGAAGAATATCTATACCAACCAAAGAAATGGGAGGCAGAGGGAATTAGAAAGTTTATGGTTTGGTTTGGTCCAACAAGTTCCATCTTTGATATAACTACTTTCTTAATAAGTTTCTTCCTAATTGCACCAGCCGTTGCAGGGGGTCAATTTAATAGTCTAGGACCAGAGGCCAAGGCCTTGTTCATAGCTGTATTCCAGTCTTCATGGTTTATAGTTTCCCTATGGACACAGACACTGGTACTTCACACCTTAAGAACACCTAAGATACCATTCTTAGAGAGTAATGCATCCTTTATAATGACTACCATTACAACAATTGGTATCCTTATAGGGTCAGTGGCTCCTTATACAAAATTAGGTGATCTACTAGGACTAGCACCGCTTCCATCCAGTGCATGGTGGATGTTATTGGTAACAGTAATAGCCTATCTAGTACTGGTACAAATAGTTAAAAAGTTCTATGTAAGAAGATATGGAGAATTATTATAGGATTAAAAGATTTTAAGGAAAATAAGTTTCGGCTTATTTTCCTTTTTTGTATTCATCCCCTAAGAGGGATATAATATACTTATAGATTAAACAAGGAGTGTAAAAATGTATTATTTTAAGAAAACAATAAAAATTATATTTATTCTATATCTTCTATACGCCATCTTTTTTTCAGTTTTCATCTTTGCCTATCACAAGCCTATTGATAAGAAGGATATAGAGGACAAGCTTTCTAAGCCTCTGGGAGACAGGGAGAGAAATGACCGGGTGGCCCTTATTGAGTCTCCTGAGAATGCCATTAACATTAGGCTAGATTTAATTGAAAACGCCCATTCCACCATAGACATATCCTACTATAAGTTAGTGGATGGAGAGGTGGCAGATGTCTTTTTAGGATCTGTCTTGGAGGCAGCGGACCGAGGAGTCCAGGTAAGGATACTATTAGATGGGGTTATTCAACTTAGTAATATGGGGGGCAAGGTAAATAAGATTTTTTTAGGCTTTGAAAACCACCCTAATATAGACCTAAAGCTCTATGAACCCTTTAATCCACTACTTCCAATATCTTGGAATAACAGACTTCACGATAAGCTTATTTTAGTAGATGGTGAATTTGCCCTTACAGGAGGTAGGAACATTGAGGACCGCTTTTATTTAGAAGAAGTCTTTCAAGATGGCTTTGTCAAGGATAGGGAGTTGCTTGTCTATAATGACAAGAAAAAAGATGGAGCCTCCACTGTAATAGAAGAAATAAATTCCTATTACAATGAACTTTGGAATCATTCCTATTCCAAGCCTAAGTATAACTATATGACTAAAAGAAGGATCTCCAAGGGAGAGACCTATCTTGCCCGTTTAAGATTAGAACATGAAACTCTAAAAGAAGATTTTTTAGACAGGTATTTTCCTAGTATCAGGCCCATAGACTGGAGAGAAAAGACAATTCCTGCAGATAGGGTACGCTTTATATCAAATCCTATAGGAAGAAGCAATCAAGACCCAAGGATATTAAAGGCAATCCTTCAGTTAAGCTCTCAGGTTGAAAATGATATGCTTGTACAAAGTCCCTATATAGTACCTTCTAGGAGCATAAATGCAGCCTATAGGGAGTATGATATAGATCCAGAAAAGATAAGACTACTTACCAATTCCTGTGCCTCTAGTCCTAATCTACCAGCCTTTGCTGGTTATAAGAGATATAGGGAGGACATGGTAGATCAGGGTCTTACTATCTATGAATATCAGGGGCCAGGATCCATACATGCCAAAACAGCTATTTTCGACAAGGATATAAGCCTAATTGGTACCTTTAATCTTGATCCAAGAAGTGCCTATCTAAGTACAGAATCAATGATGATAGTTGAAAGCAAGGACTTTACCCATATCTTAAAGGAAACCATGCAGAAAAACCTCTTCTATAGCTTAGAAGTAGATGAGGATTATGACTATATTGAATTGGAAGGCCTGCCAGCCTATGATCTGGCCAGGGCTAAGAGAATATTTATTACTGTCCTATCAAAGATAACACCCCTATTTGAATATTTACTATAAAAAATGCCCTATCCAAATCTGGATAGGGCTTATATTTTTAGTATGTTTCACAAAATACTTCAAAATGTCCTTGTGGATGATCACAAGCTGGACATACATCTGGTGCTGACTTACCCTTATGTATGTAACCACAGTTGTTACATTTCCATTCTACTACTTCATCTTTTTGGAATACTTCATTGTTTTCAATATTTGCCAATAGCTTTTTGTATCTTAGTTCATGGCGCTCTTCTGCTTCTGCTATTTCTCTCCATACATATGCTATCTCTGGAAATCCTTCTTCATCAGCTACATCTGCAAATTTAGGATAAAGTACTTCCCATTCTAATCTTTCACCCTCTGCTGCTGCTTTTAGGTTTGACTTAGTATCTGCCAATGCTACAGGATATTCTGCATTAATTTCAACAAATTCTCCTTCTAAAGTCTCACTTAGGAATTTCATAAATCTCTTTGCATGCTCTTTTTCATTTTCAGCTGTCTCTAAGAATATGTTTTGCATTTGAACATATCCTTCTTTTTTTGCCTGGGATGCATAGTAAGTATACCTAGTTCTTGCTTGGGATTCCCCAGCAAATGATATCATTAGGTTTTCTGCTGTTTTTGTTCCTTTTAAAGATTTCATTCTATTACCTCCATTTTTTTGATATATTACTCTACTTTTATTATAGACCATCTTTAAGATTTTTCCCAATTTTCAGATTTTAACTAAGTATAATTGGCATTTTCGGCTTATAGTCTTTTAGCTGACTATAAGCCTCTTTAATCTCTTAAATGATCATTAAAGCCTTAGTCTAAATCAATTTCTAAAAGAAGTGGAGTATGGTCTTGTCTTGGTCCAGAGTCTATCATCTCAGACTTACTAACCTTGTCTGCTAGTCTGTCACTAACCAACCAATAGTCAATCCTCCAACCTGAATTGTTAATCTTGCTTGTCTTTGCCCTTTGGGCCCACCAACTATAGATGTCTTCTACATCTCCGTGGATATATCTAAAGGTATCTGTAAAGCCTCTATTGAGTAGATTTGTGAAGCCTTCCCTCTCTTCATCTGTAAAGCCTGCTGTCCCTCTATTGCTATCTGGATTTGCCAGGTCTATCTCCTTATGGGCCACATTGTAGTCTCCTGTTGCTATGACTGGCTTTTCCTTGTCTAGCTTGTGAAGGTATTCAGCATACTTTTCATCCCAAATCTGTCTTTCCTCTAATCTTCTAAGTCCTTCTCCTGCATTGGGAGTATAGACCTGGGTAAGGTAGAATTCTCCAAAGTCCAGGGTGATTATTCTTCCTTCTAAGTCCATAGTATCTGGAGCTCCTAGACTAGGATAGGAAACCACTGGAGAGTACTTGTCCTTATATAGGAACATAGTACCTGAATAACTCTTTCTAGCTGGTTCCTCAGAATTTCTCCATACATAGGTGTATCCTTCAAAATATTCTTCTAAAAGTTTCTTATGCTTCTTTGTTGGCCCATTATAGGGTAGTTTTGTTTCCTGTAGGGCAATTACATCTGCATCCATCTGGACAATTGTATCCAGTACTGCTCTTGAAAGTATGGCCCTATTTGAATCACTTGTTAGGGCTGCATTTAATGAATCAATATTCCATGAAATAAGTCTCAATTGTTTCCTCCTTGTGATTTAAAAATTATTTGTGCCTCTTTCTCTATTATACCTAAATACTCTAAGATTAATCATTATAGGTGGAATCATCCTAGAGCATGCTTTTATTATTTATTAATCAAGCCACTTCAACCTATCATTATCTAGTTTTTCTCTGTATTCCATCATGCTATATTTTTCTAGCATCTCCTTGGCATGGGCTGGGTTTTCATAATACTCCCTTAAATCCTTCTCTTCCATGGGAAGGCTAAAGGGACAGGAGGCAATGCATATGCCGCAATCTGTTCCAAATTCCTTCCATTTCTTAAAGCAAAGGGCTTGATTTGTCCTCCAACGCTCTATCCCCTCTAAAGTCTCTGGACCTTCTGGGGATATGGCCTTGGATGGACATAGCTTGGCACATCTTCCGCAAGCCAGGCAAAAATCCTTAACTTCCAAAGGAGAAGCCTTGCTTTTAACCAGGGGCATATTTGTACTTATGGCTCCTAATCTTATCCTAGAACCATATTCCGGTGTTACTAGGAGACCATGCCTGCCAATGTCTCCTAGGCCTGCCTCCTTGGCTGCCAGAGGTAGGAGCATTAGGTAGTTACCATCCATATGATTTCTAGCTTCATAGCCTAGAGACCTGATGTAGTAGGCTAGGATCATGCCTATAATAGCTGTATCCAGATACCCCTTGGTCACTTCTATACTTTGTGATAGGAGAGGTGCTGTATTTATATAGGCTGGATCCATTTCCACTGCAAATACAAAGGTATGGGGATGAACTGGATCAATTTTATCTCCATAAACCTCATCCCTCCTACCCCTATGACTATAGTAGTAGGCCTCATCTAGTTCTGCAACTCCCATTAAGTCAGCACCATAAAGTCCTGCAAGACCCCTTAGTTTTTTTGTAAATTCTTCAGGGCTAGCCTGAACTGGATGGTCTGCCTGTCTACCTCCCTCTACCAAGCCCCTTATATCTGATAGGAATTCAAAGGTAGAATCTACAATGGGGGAGTTAAGGGGATGAAAAAACTTAGCTCCCTCAGCATTCATCTCCCCCATAGCCCTTATCTCATCATCTATTTCCTTATATTCTGGATGTTTCTTATAGTAATCTTCATATTCTTTTGTACCCTTTGATCTAGCCATCCTAGAAAACATTATATTTCTTTCATCTATTCTTCCCATTTAACCATCACTCCTATCTATGCACATCTAAGATACTTACAGTGAACTGGATTAGTCTCTTCCCTTATTAGGGTTTTCTCTATAGCCTTCTATAAGTTCTCCATTTTCCATGATAATAGGATCTGCAGTTGGTTGATTCCATGATATGTCATATCTATTCATAAGATAATCATTTAAATCCCTCTTGCTTGTAAATTTTATAGCCTGGTAGGGCTCTAGGAAGGATAATTTTTCAATAAATAAAAACTCTCCATCTTCACTTGGGATTAAAAGACCCATATGTCCAATAAATAGGTAGCCTTCTTCATCATGAAAGTAAACAGAAACTATAGATCTATCCTGGGAATTATGGAATTTAATTTCCTTGTTTTCCAGATCCTTCTTTATCTTCTCTACATGCACATCCACATCCTTTGTAAGCTCTGTAGGGATTCTGGAATAAAAAGTTCTAAATTCTTCCATTTCTTCTTCAGTGAAAATATCCTTAGGATTTTCCCTTAGGGCCATTTCATCAAAGATTAGCCAGTCTGACCTACTTGTATCTATCTTTCCAATCTCCATAGAATCCTTCATAAGACCATAGGTTACTATCCTACAATTATTTCCTAAAAACAAAGGATGTTTTCCATCCCATAGGTCGTACATGGATACAATATCATATTCCGGCTTAAGGCCCTCCACAGTATGGAAACCTTCTACTAGGCTTACAGCTTCTATGGCTTCATTATAGTAATTAAGCTCTTCAAAAAATAAATCTAAACTTTTCTCTGGAATTCCAGCTGACTCCATAAATTCTCTTACTTGGGTCTGGCTATCCTGATCTAATAAATTTGAATAAGTAAGGCTCCCTTTATAGTCCTCTTCTTTATTAATAGAAACTAGCCCTTTTTCCTTGTCCCAAAGAACTTCCCCTCCACTTAGCCTTTCTATAAGCTGCCTTCCTACTAGGGTCCTTCCCTTAAGGATTCTTGCTGGTCTTTCTAGATCAATTTTTTCCCCATTAAAGTTGGCAAAATCCTCTCCAATTCCCAGCTCAAGTTCTCTATCTCCTTTTTTTGCAAGTACCTTTCTAGTCTCCCCATTCCAGGAAAGTTCATAGTCTAAAGCTTCTAAAATAGCTCTTATGGGTAATAAAATCTCCCCATCTTCTAGGATTGGTCCTAGATCAGTTTGGATTTCCTTATTATTTACTTGTAAAATCATAGGCCCTTCATCTGCCAGGGCAAGGCTTGTTAGGCTTAATACTAATATTAAAGCTACAGCAATTAATCTTTTCATCTTTTTCTCCTCATCTCTTTCTAATTTTACTTCTATAGATATTATAACATCTTCTAGAGAGTCTACAAGTTCTAGTATTTAAGCAAAAAAAATATGTAGTCCTTGAATAAGAACTACATATCATATTTTTTTATTTATTTAGAGTCATTTTCATTTCCAAGTTTTAAAAGTCTAGCAATTTCTAGAGTCCTTCTAGCTTGGTGTTTTACAGCTTCTTCAACATCTTCTACCATACCATCTGCTCCTGCTGTTACAGATGTACCGTAAGGGTTTCCACCTGCTGCAAATATACTATTGTCTGTATAACCTGGAGCTACTATTATTGCTCCCCAGTGCATCATAGTTGTATAGATAGCCTGTATTGTCTGCTCTTGTCCTCCGTGTTGGTTTTGAGCTGAACTCATAGCTGATACTACCTTGTTTACTAATTTACCCTCTGACCATATTCCACCCTGTAGGTCCATAAATTGCTTGATCTGTGATGCAACATTTCCGAAACGTGTAGGAGCTGAGAATATTATAGCGTCTGCCCATACTAGGTCATCTGATGTAGCTACTTTAATATCTTTTTCCTTTTCTTTTTGAGCCTTCCAAGCTGGATTTGCATCTACTACTTCCTGTGGAGCAAGTTCCCCTGCCTTAACAAGTCTTACTTCAGCACCTGCTTCTTCTGCTGCTTCCTTTGCCCAATTTGCTAATTGAAAGTTAGTTCCTGTCATACTGTAATATACAATTGCTAGTTTTGTGTTCTTCATTTTACATATCTCTCCTTTAATTTTAAATAATTTTTATTATTGTCCTTCTCATATTATGATATTTTATATTTACTATTTTTCTCATTCTAACTATATATACCCCGTCCCAGTATCTCCAAACATTTATCTATTTTATTTTTTCTTCTTACAATTAAATTTATTATGGATAGGAGATTTTTCTACTTGTTAAATTCCTTGATTTTAGGGTATATCTTTACTAGAAAGAGATTAGGAGAGGATATAATGCTTAAATTTGGAATAATTGTTGGAAGTTTGAGAAAAGAGTCTTATAATATGAAGGTAGCTGAGTACCTTGTCCGCCGCTACAAGGATAAGGCTGATTTTGAAATAGTGGATATAAAGGACTTTCCCCTATTTAATCAGGACTTGGAAGATGATGTACCTCAGCCAGTCCTAGATGCTAGAAAGAAAATAGATGGAAAAGACGGTGTTATAATTGTTTCACCAGAACACAATCATTCTATTCCTGGAGTTATGCAAAATGCCCTGGATTGGTTTTCCCGTGATGATTATGTAATGATGAAAAAACCATATCTACTTATGGGAGCATCAGATGGGTCTATTGGTACTGCAAGAATGCAGGCTCAGATCAAGCAGGTCCTTAGTTCAGGAGCCTTCCAGATGTATAGTCCACCTTACAATCAACTCTTGTTTGCAAGGATTCAGGACAATATGGATGAAGATGGAAATATAACCAATGAAGGCAGCATAAAGAGATTGGACAAGAAAATAGATGATTTTATAGACTTTACAAAAATGATAAAGGAATATAAAAAATAAAAATTAAAAAATAAAAACAAGCAAATTAAATTTTGCTTGTTTTTTTGTTTGTTTTGTTGAGATAGATTAATCTGGCTCCGTACATAAAAAACATAAAGCACCAGGAAACTATTTCAGAATACACAATAGCTAGATTTCCAAAGGCTGGTCTAAATCCGTAAGAAAGGACAATCCTAACCACTAGGGATAGGAGCCCATTAATACTTGAATATAGGACTTCTCCCTTTCCCTCTATATAGCCACGCATGGCCATGGACAGGGCAAAGACAAAGTAGAACCAACCTAAATTATAGAAAAACTCTCCACCAATCTGGGCAGCTTCTTGACCTACTCCAAAGATTTCTATCATAGGTTTCCCAAAAAATACCACAATAGGTGTAAGTATTATAGAAACAAATAGGGCAAACTTAAGTCCTATTATCAAGCTTCTCTTGGCCTCTTCTTCCTTGCCCAGGCCAATATTTTGAGAAACTATTATTGAAATCCCTGTTCCCAGGTTAATAACTGGAAGGAGCAGCATTGTATCTATTCTATAGGCTGTGGTAATGGCTGCAACTGTAGCCGTTCCAAAGCCATTCATAAAGTTCTGTAGGATTAGGTTTCCAAAGGATGTAATAACAGATTGTACAGTAATAGGTACTGCCAGGCTAGATCCTTTTCTTAGAATATCCCTGTCAAAAACTCCTCCCTTTAAACTAAAGAAAATCCTATGTTTTTTCTTGGCATAATAGACCATATAAAGAGTCATGATTATTTGTGCAAAAAGAGTTGCTAGGGCAGCACCCTCTGCTCCCCATCTAAAGCCTACTACCAGTACAATATCTAGGATTACATTGGTAATGGCAGAGACAAGAACTGCATAAAAGGACATCTTGCTGTCTCCAATCCCCCTTAGGACAGCAGCATAAACATTATATACTGTCATAAAGGGAATTCCCCCTAGAATTATCTGTACATAGATCTTGGCTATAGGGAATATCTCCTCTGGTGTTTGCAGGGCCAGGAGTATGGTATCTGTGTAATATATGGTTATTAAGCTTATAATAGTCATAATAATTCCTAGGACCAGGGTAAAACTTGAAAGAATCTTGTTTTGTATGTAGCGGTCCTCATTTCTAATATATCTAGCTGATAGGATGGATATACCTGAGGTAAAGCCCGTTATAGCCATTATAAAAAGGCTGGTAATAACACTGGTAGCCCCTATGGCTGCCAGGGCCAATTCTCCTTCCACATTACCAACTATAAAGGCGTCAGCCCAGTTATAAAGCTGCTGGAGCAAGCCGCTTAATATAAGGGGCATGCTAAATGAAATTAATACTCTTGCAAGTTTAGAATCCAATGACTTTTTATCCATTTTCTATCTCCTAAAAAAATTGCCCTAAGAAACTGGCAATCTTAAATTTATTATATTTTTCTTCTAGAACAGACTATATTATAACACAATTAATAGATAAAAATCCCCCTTAAGAATTAATTCTTAAGGGGGGATTTATTTTTTTATAAATTTAAGTATTTGCCTTAACAGTATCAAAATGAAGTTCTCTCATTCCTTCAACCTCATCACATATGGATTTAAGATCACAGCTATTGCAGTCTAGGTCCATTTCACTTAGGGCATGGTTTAGTGTAAAGGTAATATCATCAACCCTACCAGCATTAGTGATTAGATCTTTAAAGATAGGAAGGTCTTCACTAATAAAGATAAGCTTGACCCCTTTCACATAGGGATTTTCCTTGTAATTTTTTATAAAGTTATTCCCTACATTTTCAAAGGATATGCCCTCTTTAATTGCAGACTTTGAAATCCTAACCTGCTCCCTCCTATCCATGGTAGATGCCCTCATCATATAGCCCTTTATATTTGTATTGTACTTTACAAATTCCAAGTCCTTAATGGTCTTATAGGCTATATCATCATCTTCTAGATTAGCTATGTGAAGAAGAGCTATCCTAGCAAAGACTGTATCTTCTCTTATTTGATTTAGGTCTTCACCATATAATAGGATCTCATCTCTTGGAACAAGATCCTGTGAAGTGGTGACAGCTTGGTAACTAACTGCCGCCTTATAGCTTCCTCCCAGTTCAAAGGCTGAATCACTCTTTAATATAAGTTCGTTTTTCTTACCAGTCTCCCAGATAGAATCCATAGAGACTTCTAAGCTTCTAGGAGTGTAAGCTTCTAGTAAATCCATTGTATCCCTTATAATGCCTTCATATAGTTCCATTACAACTTAGGTTCCTTTTCTCTAGCGTCAAATTTCTTTCCTAAGAATGAATATATTACTGAAACTAGTTTCATATCAAGATTGAAAAAGTATACTGTAAAAAGCAAGACAAATAAAACTACTAATACAATTAATATTATCCCTAATGCTTTCATATTATCACTCCCTTGCTAAAGCTTTTTGACGTGCATATTCTGCTGCACCTAAGGCACCCATTAGTTGAGGATCTGTGTCTAGTTCAATAACCTTAAGCTTCAAAACATGCTCTAGAGATTTTTTTAGTCCCCTGTTTTTTGCACAACCACCAGTAAGGGTTATGCTATCAGTTGCCCCTGCTTTCTTTGCCATTACAAAGCAACGCTTAGCTACTGCCTGTTGGATTCCTGCAGCAATTTCATCACGGGGTTTGCCCTCTCCTACCAGGGTTATTACCTCACTCTCTGCAAATACTGTGCATTGAGCTGTTATAGGAATAACATTTTTTGCTGATAGGGATAGTTCTGAGAATTCTGTTAGGGACAGTTCAAAGGCACTGGCCATACTCTCAAAGAATCGTCCTGTTCCCGCAGCACATTTATCGTTCATGGCAAAGGTTTTCACCGTACCATCTGTATCTATAGAAATCCCCTTAACGTCCTGACCACCAATATCTATAACTGCCTTAACATCAGGATTTGTAATATGAACTCCCATAGCATGGCAGCTGATTTCTGAGATGTTTTCATTGGCTTGAGGAACCTTATTACGTCCATATCCTGTACCTATTAGATAGTTTAAATCATGAAAGTCCTTAAGACCCACTTCTTCCAATACTGCTTCTAGGCTTAACCTAGCACTTTCCTCTGAGTTAATCTTACTCCTAAGTGTATTGTGAGCTACAATCTTTCCCTCTTCATCTAAGATCACAGATTTTGTATATGTGGAGCCTACATCACATCCACCAAAATATTTTTTCAATTTAAAGCCCTCCTTACCAAGTTTTTTCATCATCAAAGTCAACTAGTGTGGCATCAACTGGTTCTTCATTAAAGACAGTTTCCATATATCTATTAACTGATGCTCTCATTTCCTTTCTTGAAACAGTTCTAGGGTCCATTAGGTCATGGTCTACCCATATTAAATGAATTCCTCTTTCCCTGGCCTGCTCTTCAAAAAGACCTGTAAGTCCTGACATGGTCTTGCATGAAATATGTCCAAACATTATAACCATATCCGCATTAAATTCCTCACATACCCTCCATAATTCATCAAGAACATTTACATAGCCACCATTTGTATGTCTTCTCATTACCATTCTTTCATAGGTATGGGCCATATCCTTTAGGGATTCTTCCTTGTCTTCTGTGTTAAATAGCTTGGTGGAAACTAAACTCTCCATATCCACTAGAACATTTATACCCCAGCAATTTTCTGCCCAGGTAGAAAAATTACTATAATAATGGGCTGGTGGAGACCAGACTATGGCGCGGTGTCTCATTTCCTTAGAGCATTTTTCTTTCTCCTTGTAGCCTTCCATCATAATCTTATTAACCTTTTTATCCAGTTCTAAAAATCTCTCATCCATACTTCCTGTTATAAGGGTGGAATACATCCTGTAAAGAGCAAGATTGGCTCCTGTTATTTGTGGATAATCAGTTTTGTTGATTTCCCACTTTTCAAGTTCATATTCTGTTTCCTTATTGTACTGCTTCATACATCTAAAGTAATTGTCCCAATCAAAGGTCTCTCCTGTATTGTCTTCAATAAACTTTATACAATCCTTAAGGTCTTGAACTGCATATTCTTCTACTTCCTGTCCTAGATACCTTACAGGTAATCCTAGGGGAAAGGTTGGTAGATTAAAGTATCTGTTCTGAAAGGAGCTTGCCATTACAGATCCATCACAGGGCATACTGCTTGTAATATAGCATTTTCCAAGGATTGGATATTCATCAACCACTGCTACTCCTGCTTCACAGGCTGGCAGTGGACAAACATCTGCTGGCAAACCAAAGTTTTCAATAGCATCTAAATAAGGTATCATGCTGTGCTGGTCTATAATTGAAGATTGAAAAACAGGTACTACCTGAGCTCCAATTCCTATTAAATTTGGAAAGCCTGCCATTAGGTGCTGAGGCATCATTTCATCAAATAAGACAATCCTATCTGAAAGATCATTGGCTCCAAATCTTTTGTCTGCCTTAAATAAATTTGAAATTATTCCTGTTGTATTTTTTATCATCATATTAAAATGCAAATGATTTATTCTTAAAGTTCTACCTCTAAGTCCCATAGAATGCCTATCAATAAAGGCTGGTGTAGAAAGATAGGAAGACATCCACCTGTAGTTAAATGCTCCCTTAGTAATTCTAATAGGGGCACTGGAAACAAATTTAGTCAGATCCTTCCAGGTTACAAGCCAACGATAAAAATCATACATAGTATCATTTAAACCTCTCCACTCCCTGCGCTTAAGATACATTTTCCCGTGGTATAGTTCACCAATCTTAGTCATGACTTAAGGCCTCCTTTTCTTTTTGAATCATTTTGATTTCAAGACTTTCAACAAATGCCTGTATTCTTGTACGGAGCTGTCCTGAACCTCTTGCCATATAAGGGCGGTCTAGAGATAGGACTGGATATCCAAACTCTGTATTCATTACATGACTTGCCAGGGTTCTTTCATAGCCCCAATAATCACAGAACTTTATCTGTTCATAGATTATTCCATCTGCCTTGAACTTCTTTGCATAATGATCAACCATGTCGTACCTTTGGTCAATTTTCTCCTTGCTCATATATCTAGGACACTGGCTTTGTTCCAGGTACTGCCTACAAATTGCTGTAAGTACATCTTCACCCTCTGGTAGGTTGATCTCCTGTCTACCTGGGAAGGATCCAAAGCAAAACCTATCAGCAACTATAAGAGCTCCAGATTCTTCTATTAGCTGGGTTAATTCTGGGTCATCTATCTCACTTCCCACTAAAACCACTCTTGCTCGAAAATTCTTTTTCGTATCTCTTTCCCTATTCCTAACTTCTTCTAGAGTTTCCCTAAGCTTATCTACAATAAGATACTTGGGACAACAATAGGTCACTAGATTTAGAATATGGAACTCATAACCGCTTATAGGAGGATTGTCCTCTGTTCTAAATTCTCCTATCTCAGTAATTAGCCTGCAAACCTCATTATGCATTTCCAAAGACTTTCTTATTGCCTCATCCGATGTATCCACCCCTAGTTTTTCCTTTAGGGGATCTAAGACCCTAAGTCTAATTTGTCCCACATAATGGGCTATGGCATGCTCATCTACCTTGTAGGGTATGTCAACATGGGATATAAAGAAATTTTCCTTATCAATTAGCTCTAATAGTTCAATATTCTCCATTGCCCTGTTCATCTGAGCACAGGCATCAACACCTGCAATAGCATCTATAAAGTTATATCCCCCTTCAATGGACCTTTCTAATAGGGCCCTACAGTACTCACAGGTATAGTTGGACATATAGTAAGTAGCTATATCTAGGGAGCCTGTTCTTGGAGCTCTCATTCGTAAAGAAAAACAATTGTCAAGATTTAAAAGTACTTCCGGCATATGAAAACATGTATAAGCAATGGCCAGCTTTCCTTCTCCCTGAGCCTGCCTTATTAAATCATTATTTGCATCCTGTAATAAGCCTTCAAAGTAATACAAATGTTTTAAGTCTTTCACTGGATTCTCCTTTCTTAAATCTCTAATTTTTCAAGAGCTTCTACAACTCCTAGAACTACATTGGAATCATCTGGAAGATTAAAGATGCTTTTTCCCTGAATGTCAAAGGATGCAAGGTTTTTATCTTCCTCTATATAGGTAAGGATAGGTATACCCTCAGTCTTAATATAGTCCTTTAAGGATATATCTCCCACACGATTAACTATTACACCAACCTCTTCATACATTACTAGCTCATCTGCTACTTTTTTAATGGTCTTAACTACCTGGGTACCCTTCTTGCTAGGATCTGTAATTAGGAGCAAGTGAGTAACCTTGTCCATAACCCTACGATTAACCTGTTCAATTCCTGCCTCACCATCAATTACCACATAATCAAATTCCTGGGAAAGCATGCTTATTACATCCTTTAAATAAGCATTGATCTTGCAATAGCAACCTGTTGATTCAGGACGTCCTATGGCTAAAAATGCAAAACCATCCTTTTCAACTATGGTGTCAAAGATCTTAAATCTGGCATCTCCAAGGATTTCAATAGCATCCTTAGGATTTCCATCCTCTACATTTTGTACAATAGATTTTCTTATATCATCTAGGGTGTTTTCTGGGTCAATATTTAGAGCAGTAGAAAGACCTATTGCTGGGTCTGCATCAATGGCTAAGATGCGTGACTCTGGATACTTGGCTACTAGAGTCTTTACTATTGAAGCTGATACTGATGTTTTACCAACTCCACCCTTTCCTGCTACAGCTATAATTTTTGCTTGTTTTTCCATAGTTCTCCTCCTATATTTTAATTTTTAAATCTTCCTTGCAAGATTATAAGCTGCACGGCTTCCTTCTAGTACCCTACCAGCACGGTGACTATCCCCAATATTATAAACTTCCTTGGCTACAAAGTCTTTTTGAGCTTGGAAATACAGGCTTTCATCAGCCCTTCCTCCCATTGCCAGTACAACAAGGTCTGCATCTATACTCTCATCCCTGGTCTCATCTCCAATTTTCTTTTCCATTGGATTTGGAATGTTAACAGGTAGAAGTGGTTCCCAAGTATTGTATGGGTTTGGTACTCCCTTTGAAATATTTCTGCTAATATGAACCTTGCTTTCATCAAAGGATACAACCTTAGCACAGTTAATAAGTTCTACATTTTCCTTGTTTAGGTAATAAATCAAATGTCCACGGTTGGCTGTACATACTCCCTCCATGAAGTTTGGCAACATCTCTACAACCTTTACATCCTTGTCATATTCATATTTCAACCAATAAGCTGTTTCACAACCTACAACTCCACCACCAATTACCACTATCTTCTTAGCATCTCCCATAAGTTCAGGATTAGATAGGAGGTCTGTAGCTTGTACAGTCTTTATCTTCTCTATACCTGGCATCCTAGGATTAATATCCTGGGTTCCATAGGCAAATACTACTGAATCATAGTCTTGGTCCTTTAACCAATCAGAACTTACCTCAGTCTCATATCTCATTTTAAAGTTAGGGTTTTCCTCAGCTAATTCAACCTGATTTTCTAGGTATTTTAGATAGTTTTCAAATTCATATTTGATCTTAGGTACACTACCTGGTCTAACCCTTCCCCCTATTTTTCCACTTTTTTCAATTAAATCTACCTTATGGCCACGCTTTGCAGCTGTTGTAGCAAAGAGAACTCCTGTAGGTCCAGCTCCTACTACAGCAATGTTTTTGACCCTTTCTGGTTCTCCAGGGATTTCAGGCATTACATCTTCAAATCCAGTACGTGGATTTACTGCACACTGTGGATGTCCACCTTCAACAAATTCATTGATACAACCTTCCTGACAACCAATACAAGGTATTATCTCTTCCACATCTCCTGCATAGGCCTTGTTAGCCCACTCTGGATCTGCAAGCAATGGACGAGCAAGCATTACCATATCGCAACTTCCATCCCTAAGTGCCTTCTCAGCAAGGTCTGGATAGCCTAGCTTACCAACAGCAACTATAGGAACTTCTAATCCCATATTGGATTTTATATCTCTAGCCTTAAAGTATTCCTTAGCTGTACGTGATATATCTAAGAAGCATCCTGCAGGCATTCCAGCTGGAGGATGAGGTAACCACCAGTTATCATAGCAACCAAGGTCTACGTCAAACATATCTACTCCTGCCTTAACTAGATTTTCCATATAATCTAGGGTATCTGCTATGGTTCTTCCATCCTTAAATTTCTTTAGGGAATTGACCTTATCCATATCCTCTCCGTAAGTCTCATTAAGTGCCAATGAAAGGTCTATACGGTACATAATTGGATATCTGTCTCCTACTCTTTCTCTCATTTCCTTTACAATATCAATACCAAATCTCTGCCAATCAGAATATTTTCCTATCTTTCTACGATTAAAAGCTGTATTAGTCATTTGATCTAGAAGATAGCCCTCATGACCATGGAGATATACTCCATCAAGTCCACATTCCTTAGCATCTGCTGCTGCTTGACCACAATTTTTTACAATTTTATTTAATTTAGAATCCGATAATCTTAGGCATGGAACCTGTGGTATATAGAAATTGGGATTAAAAGATGCTGATCTTGGAAATTTCATTTCATTTACCAAACAAGTTGGAGGGCCTACACGTCCTAGACCTGGTGTAATTTGAATAAAGATTTTACTTCCATAAGAATGTACTCCCTGGGCAAGATCACGCCAACCTGCAAATACAGTACGGGATCTATCTATACGTGGAAACATTGTAAGATCTCCAGATTCAGTTAGGGACTTATCTATACCATGACTTACTGGAATTAAACCAGTAGTAAGTAATCCTGTCCCACCCTTGGCTCTGGCAAAAAAGTATTGAAGCATCTTTGCATTGGGTCTGCCTGTTTCATCACACATATTCACATTTCCCATAGGTCCCATTACTATACGATTCTTAAGAGTAATATTATTTACCCTAATAGGAGAAAACAAGGTTTCATAGGGATACATTTCCTTGGTCATTCTGGCTGTGCTGCCTGCCTCATTTTCATTCTCTTCCTGGACCCAATTACCATAACTGTTAATTAAATCCTGAACTAATTGATCTTTTTTCAAGACATTCACCCCTTATTTTTATGTTAATATTTTAACATTTCAAAGTAAAAATTATTTTTTATAAGCTTCTAAGTAATTTGTAATGATCTTCCTGCAATAGTTTCTAAGTTCATAGGAGCCTTTGTTTTGACACCAATTATAGATTACTCCTCGGGAAATCATTAGTAGTTCTGATGTTATATCCTCTGCATCTTCCGACTTTGTAATGAGTCCCTTGTCCTGGGCTTGGATAACGAGTTGAAGTAGGCCCTGAGGCAAACCTCTGTCAGACTTTAGAAAAAAGTCAACTCCCTCTGTGATTTGAGCCCTGTAAAGCTCAATCATTAAATCAATTCCTACATCAATTGCATAAAGCATTTGATAGTCAATATATTCTAAAATCCTTCCAAATTCATCCTCACTCTTTAACTTTCCGATAATGTTTTCCTTAAAAAAATTGTCACATTCTCCGTAGCCTTCTACTATTAAATCCTGTTTGCTTTTAAAGTGATGATAAAAAGAACCTATAGAAACCCCTGCTTCAGTGCAAATAGTTTCAACGCTTAGTTCATCATAGGTATAATCCTTGCTAAGTCTCTTTGCTGTTTTCATAATGTGATCTTTTGTTGCCTTTGCTTGTAACTGTCTACTTGTTAAGCTTTCTCTAGCCTCCACCATGACCTCCCCCATAGATTTATTTTCACAGAATCAATTCATAGAACTCATTCGCAGAATGCATTCTGTTAGATTTAAACCAAATAGATCATATTGTTATTTTATTTACAAGCCTTATTATTATTTATTTTCAGTATTTTCAGTAAAATTTCCCAGCAAATGAAAAAACAGCCCCTAAGGGCTGCTTGGATTCTTCTTTTATATTAGATCTTATACTCTTATCTTAATTTCTCATGGGATAGCTTGGCTGAATATAGTTTATTGCCTTCCCTAGCTATTCTTCCATACTTTGATTTTGCCCCTTCAATATTTCCTTGTTTTTCATCAATAATTGCTAGATCAAAGAGAATTTCTAGTTCTAATCTTTTACTGATCTTATCCTTAGGGTATTTCTCAAATCTTTCCCTACTCCTCTCATAATCACCTTCATATAAGTATTTATTAGCCATGAGAAGGTCCATCAATTGTTCAGCTAGCTTGTCCTTTACCTTGTATTCCTTAGCCCTATTATATATTTCCTCTGCCTTATCATATTCTTCTAAGTTATAATAGGCTAGCATAAGAGTATTATAGTAGCTTAATATTGACTTGTTTGCCCTAGGCAAATGATCTTCCTCAACTTCCTCCAAAAATTCCAGGGCTTTTTCATATTTTCCCAGACTTAAATATCCAAAGGCCAAGTCCAAATTATAAAGACTATTTATCTGCTTGTTTTTTCCTCTATACTTATAGGTTTTATGACTTGCTTGGATAAATCCTTCAGGATCTAGGTCACTTTCAAGTATTCCATATCTTTTCCTCTGTCCATAGTTTATATAAATTATATATCCTAAAGTTACTATAAGAACAGTTGTTATACCCCCAACTAGAAATGATAGGTCTAGTATATAATTTGTAAAAATTGTTATTATTAAAGTTATAGCAATTAAAATATATTTATTCACCATCATGGCTAATCCACCTCTTATGCTTTATTATTTTAATCCTTGCCCTTCTTATAGGATATCTAAAATCTCAATCTCCATATTTCCATCAGGAGTTTCTATGCTTACCTTGTCCCCTAATCCTTTCCCCAAAAGAGCTCTTCCTATGGGAGAATCTATTGATATATTATGTTTTAGGGGATTTGCATCTAATTTTCCTACTAATCTATAGCTTTCTCTTTCTCCATCAGGAACTTCCATAAAGCTTACAAGGCTTCCAATAACTACTTCCTTGTTTTCCTCTTCTCTAGGCTGGATAATAATCTCTGCCCTGTCCAGAATATCTTGAATTTCTATTATCCTCTCTCTTATCTGGGCCTGTTCTTCCAGGGATTCATCAAAGGATATATTATCTGAAAAATCACAGAAACCTCTAAGATATTTAATCTTATCCCTTATCTCTCCTTGTTTTTCATCCCTTAAATAAGCTAATTCTTCTTCCAGTTCTTCCTTGGTCTCTTTTGTTATAGGATATTTGTCCTCCATATAAATCACCCCTTTATAATCTATTTACTGAATAAACTTTAAGTGTTTTTACTTAGTTTCCTTATTGGTTTTTTAAGTATAATAAATATAATATAGCCTAGCACTGCTCCCAATGTATTGTTAATCAGATCAGTCACATCAAAGGAGCGGTGATTTAAGAGAAATATTGTCATCATCAATTGGGTTAGCTCTATAGATAGGCTAAATAAGAATCCAGCTCCTACCACCCTTATTAGATTTATATTTTTCTTTAAAAGTGAGTATAAAAATCCAAAGGGTATGGTCATTATTATATTTAAAACAACTTCTTTAAGAGCTCCTGATCTACCTAGGATTAAATCATTATAGGGTTTAATATTTCCATAGGAAAACTCTATAGAACTATGATATTTCCATTTAAGATCAAATGTCCAGTCTATAGGCAGTATAGTTAAAAACAATACAAAGCATATGTAAACAAAAAACAAATTCCTAAATATTAATTCCCCTCCCTTATAGTCCTTCCATTTGTTAAAGTATATAAGAAGATACACCACTATTAATCCTATTATAGACCAGAACATTCTCTTCACCACCAATTTTTTGTTATTCTTTCTGTCTTTATTTATCTACTATCCTATAAGGAAATTATAAGAATTCAATATATTGACAAAACTAAATCTCATTACCATCCTTATCAAATTTCCTCCAAAGGGCAATCTCTGTTGGTATTATAGTTAGGATCAAAATCACTAGTTCTCCATAAAATACCCAAGAAGGTATTTCTTTGTAGCTCTTTGTAAATAATATAGAATAAATTAAGATCAATACAAGAAGAAGACTTCCAGTCCAGCGCCAAAGTCTTCCTTGATATTCATGGGCAAATTTCCAAGTTTCTTCATCCTTCATAGATCTTGAAGATCTGTATCCCTATAGCCAATTTATGCTTTTAGGAGGATGATTTTTCCATAAAAGTCCAAAGATAATCATAATAGCTGGAGGGGGGAGGAGAGATATTAAAATTAGAATAACGTTTTTCATTATAATCAGTCCTTAAACTAGCTTATTTTTTATATAGATAATCTAAAATATCCTCCAACTTATAGCTTTCCTTTGATGTTGTATTAAGCATTAGTATGTCAGTATCTTCTGGTCTTATGGACTTGTCTCTTAAAGATTTAAATTTATCTATTGTAGTTTCTCTCATTTGAGATTCTTTGTTTTCCCTGGTTTTTATTCTTTTTTCTATATCTTCATAACTATCCACCCTGCACTCAATATACTTATAATCCGCCTCATATTTTTCAGCTAAGCTTAATCCCTTTGAAAGGGTTTCTTCTAGATAGCAAGAAGTGTCAATTATAACGCTAACCCCTTGCTTAAATAGTGCTCCGCAAGATCAAATACTATTGTATATGAAGTATCTGTAAGCAAAGGGTCTTTTATTCCCATCTTTATCATAGAGCTTTTAATTACATCCCTATCCACCACTATTGCATTAGTGCTCTTTCTTATTTCTTCTGCTATTGTTGATTTCCCGCTGCCAGGGAAACCTGCCATCTGTAATAAAAACAATCTTATCTACTTCCTCTCTTTGCTTTATTGATTTTATTAAATCTATTTTTCCATTCTCTAGTTTTTTTCAAATTCCTTACAAGTATTATATATTGTAGGGACAGGCTTTTCTACTCTTTTTCTAATATTGTTTGTCTTTTATCAAGAATATTATTTTTTTAAAACAAGTCCCTAAGTCTCTGCTGCTTAAGTAGACTACTAGTGGGGTAAATAGACCTTAGTAGGAAAAAATAGAGAGAGGTGGTTAAATGAAAGTTCTTATTATAGGTGGAGTGGCTGGAGGCATGAGTGTTGCCTTTAAGGCCAAGCGTGAAAATCCACAGTTAGACATTACTGTTTTAGAACAAGAAGATTATATATCCTTTGGTGCCTGAGGTTTGCCCTATTATATCGGTGATATATTTGATGATATTGATAAAAGCTTATTCATTAGGAATCTAGAGGACGCAAAGGAACAGGGAATTAATTTACTGCAAAGACATAGGGTTACGGAGGTTGACTTTGATAAAAAGAAAGCTTTAGCCCGAGATTTAGATAAGGATGAGGAAAAGACCTTTGAATATGATCAATTAGTCATAGCAACTGGAGCCACTGCCTTCATTCCGGATATTCCTGGTATAGATTCTGACAATGTCTATTCTATTACCAAACCCTATATAGTAAAGGATCTTAAGAAAAACCTGGATAAATACACCAATATTGCTGTAGTTGGCGGAGGATTTATAGGTGTTGAAGTAGCGGAGCAGCTGGCTAAGTACAAGGGTTTAAATATAAATCTCTATCATTCCAGAGATCAGCTTTTAAACAAGGTCTATGACAAGAAGGCTGGAGAAAGAGCAGCTAAGGAGCTGGAAGATCTTGGTATTAATCTTCATTTTTCTGAAAGACTAGAGGATGTGGTCTACCAGGATGGAAAGGTCAAGGAAATCCTTACTAGCAACAGAAAAGACCCTGTGGACGCTCTTATTTTAGCTATAGGATTTAATCCTAATACCTCTATCTTTGATGATGAGAGACTGGAAAAATTAAAAAATGGAGCTATTGTAATTGATAAGTACGGCAGAACTTCAATTCCAGATGTATGGAGTGTTGGAGACTGCGCTACTGTTCCTCATAAGTTTTTAGATAATCCTTACATTCCTCTTGCAACCAGTGCCAATAAGATAGGTAGGCAGATAGGAATAAACCTATCTAGGGAAGAGAAGGATTTATTTGGAGCCTATGAATCCATAGGGAGTAGTTCAGTTAAGATAGGAAGTTTAGAATTTGCTATTACTGGTCTTACAGAGGAGCAAGCTGAGGAGCTTGGCTATGATTATGGTATAGCAGAGTCTCAAATCTCCAATAAACCTCCTTATATGAACAATTCTAGTAAGATTGATTTTAGGCTTATTTATGAAAAGGAGACTTTTAAACTTCTAGGAGCTAGGGTTTTTGGAAAAAGAGATGCTGTCCTTAGACTTCTTCCTTTCACTACAGCCATACATGCAGGCATTACAACTAAGGATCTAGCATATTATGACTATGCTTATTCACCACCCTTTGCCCTAACATGGGAAGCTGTAAATACTGCTTCATCTATTGCAAAATAAATATATTTTATTTAAAAGCTTGTACTGGCCTATCTAGGCTATTACAGGCTTTCTTTTCTTTTCTAAAGCCCCCTCACTTCCACTTTATCACTTTAGTGTGATTGAGTTTTCTCTATACTGGGTAAGTAATGAACACTACAAAAAATTGTAGGAGATCCATTGTTAGAGAAGGCAAGTTATGCAAAAGGAGGAATAGACATGAAAAAGAGAATCAGTTTTATTTTAGTAGCAGTACTAATACTAAGCTTTTCTGTAGTGAGTTTAGGAGAAATTGTAGTTCAAGAAGTAAAAGCTCATTTAGCTGATGATATGAAGTTCCAAGTAGATGGAAAGATGTGGCAGCCTAAGGATGTAGATGGAACATTATTGTCACCTTTAATTTATAAGAACAGATCCTATGTACCAGTTAGGGCTTTGTTAGAAGAAAAAGATGTTGATGTAGGGTTTGATGAAAAGACAAGAACTATCATCTTAAACTATCCTGAATATGAACCACCAGTAGGAGAGTACGATCCACCAAAGGATCAAAGATATTGGGATCCAGATGCAGGTAAATATCCACTACCTGGCGACATAATTGCAGGACCTATAGTATGGAAAATAGGCGGACCTTATGAAGAATTACCTGACTATACTTTAATTCTTGAAGAATTTGCAAAGTTAAACCAAGTTATGGATAGCCAAACAATAACTATGCATTTAGATAGAGATGCTAAGGTAATGGTAAATGGTAAGGAATGGGCTATAGAAGAATTAGTTAAGGAAAAGAAAGTATTTACAGTTAACGGAGATTCAAAAGGTGAAATTAGTTTCAAAGGCGATAAAAAGTCTGATACAATTAAATTAGTACAGTTTGATGGTAAAGAAATTAAAGAAGACCAAGCACCAGCAAGAAAAATCGAATGGGAAGTAAGTTTTTCAGGGCCTCCATTCAAAATAAAAATAACTATTAGATTCTAGTAAAATTTCTAGTAATATTCAATAAAAAATTCTCTTTTTTAGATTTAATCTTTAGGATTAAAAATAGAAAAGAGAGTTTTTCTTTTTATAAAGCTTTACACTTCAACTATTAGATAAAGGCTAGTCATTATTTGTAAATATATATCCCTTGGTTTATACTAGAATAAGAGACTAAATGAGAGAGGTGATTTTTTGTTAAATATAATTTTGATTCTAGTACTACAACTTATATATGTTCCAATCTTAACCCTTAGGACAATATTTCTAGTTAAGAATATGACCCTCATAGCTTCACTTCTTGGCTTTGCAGAGGCCCTTATTTATGTATTTGGATTGTCCCTAGTCTTTAGTGGGGAACAGGGTCCAATTGCCATGTTAGTATACGCTCTTGGATTTGGTTTAGGTATACTTATAGGTGGGGCTGTAGAAAACAAACTTGCCATTGGCTACAATAGTTTCCAGGTAAATCTTATGGATAAGAATACAGATCTAATCCTTAGATTAAGAAACGAAGGATTTGGAGTTACTGTCTATGAAGGTGAAGGAAGAGATAGCCAAAGATATAGATTAGATATTCTTACAAGAAGAAATAGGGAAGAAGAACTTATGGATCTAATAGGTGAATATGAGCCAAGGGCCTTTATTGTTTCCTATGAACCAAGAAGATTTAAGGGTGGATTCTTAGTTAATTCAATGAAAAAAGTAAGAAATCCTAGGATAATAAATAGAAGAAATATGGATAGGGACTAGGTTTAAAGATAATAATGAGATAAAAAAATAATGGGATTTTAAAAGAGCCTCTCCGGAGAGGCTCTTTTTACTTGCCCTCTCTTAGTCTTAGCCGGTTACAGAATATTTGAAATAACCATCTATAATACCATGAAAAACATAGAATGTCTATATATTTCAGCCTTAAATTTGACATAGGCCTCTATTTATTATACACTTTTATAATAGAGGGGCTCTAAGTCAATAGTCGCAAGTGATTTTTTATGCACTATTTTAATAAAAATAATTTTTCATGAGAGGAATGAGGTTGAATAAATGATACGCTTTGAAAATGTAAGAAAACAGTATGATGATACTGTTGTATTGAAAGACATAAGTTTTAATATTGAACCAGGCGAGTTTGTTGTCTTAATAGGCCCAAGTGGTTGTGGAAAAACAACAACATTAAAATCGATAAATCGTCTAATCAGGCCAGAAGCTGGCAAAATCTATGTGGATGGAAAAGATATTTCGAAAACTGATCCTGTAAAACTAAGACGTGGTATAGGATATGTGATTCAGCAAATAGGGCTTTTCCCAAATATGACTATTGAACAGAATATAGGAGTAGTTCCTAAGAGGCTTGATTATAGTAAGGAAGAGATTACAAAGATTACAAAGGATTTAATGAAAATGGTAGGCATGGATTATGATGAGTATGCCCACAAATATCCTTCAGAACTATCTGGAGGTCAGCAACAGAGAATTGGAGTACTTCGTGCCTTGGCTGCATCTCCTCCAATTGTATTAATGGATGAACCCTTCGGAGCCTTAGACCCAATGACCCGTACTGTTTTGCAGAGGGAAATAAGGAGTATACAAAAGAAGTTAGATAAGACCATAGTATTTGTTACCCACGATATGGATGAGGCCTTGGATTTGGCAGATAAGATTATCTTTATGGACCAGGGTAAAATATTACAAATGGCTAGTCCAGAGGAAATGTTAGAAAATCCAGCCAATGATACTATAAGAAATTTTATGAGGAATACAACTATATCCTCTGAGAGAATTGATTTAACAGCTAGGGACTTTACAAAGCCTGATGTTATTACTTCCTATAAGGATAGGAGTATACGTTCAGCTACAAGTATAATGGCTCGTAATAAAATTGACTCTCTTATAATAGTGGATGAAAATGATCGCTATCAAGGTGTTGTTACTATAAAGGCTATTAGAGCCCATGGAAGTAAAACTGGAACAATTGCAGATATAGAACCTTACCAAAATATTACAGCAGATATTACAGAAGATGCTAAGGAATCCTTTGATAAGTTCTATGATTCTCCAGATGATTTTATAGTAGTTTTAAATGAAGACAAGACTGTAGCAGGATTTATAACCAAATCCAGCATGGCTATAGCAATGGCAGATACTCTATGGGGTGAGATGTAATGGGTTTCTTTGAAATTTATGGAGATCGTTTAATATCAGCAATTCAGACCCATTTATTTTATGTACTTGTATCTGTAGGAATTGGACTCCTAGTAGCTCTTGTATTAGGGATTCTTTTATCACGTGTTCCCCAATATGCAAAGATAATTATGCCAATTCTTTCTATATTCCAGACTATACCAGGTATAGTATTTATTGGTTTATTGTTCTTGGTATTAGGAATGGTTCCAGTTACAGTGATTACAGCCCTATCTATTTACGCTGTTTTCCCTATACTAAAGAACACCTATACAGGTTTATTAGATGTGGATCCAGCCCTAATAGAGGCGGCTAAGGGTAGCGGGATGTCACCAGTTGAATCTCTTTTTGAAGTGGAACTTCCAATAGCACTTCCTTCAATCTTCGCAGGTTTGAAGATGTCTACCATATATACGGTAAACTGGGCAGTTTTGGCTGCAATGATTGGACTAGGTGGCTTAGGTGAATTTATTTATATCGGTATCACATCAAATGATGACCAGATGATTCTGGCAGGGGCTATTCCTTCTGCTATTATGGCTATTATACTGAGCTTATTAATTGATGGAGTTAGCCGATTAATGATACCTAAGGGTCTAAGGAGTGTGAAATAATGGATATATCAATTGTATGGGAACATCTATTTTTGGTTTTTATGTCAGTGATATTTTCATTGATTATTGGACTGCCATTAGGGGTCCTAGCTTATTTAAAGGCACCCTTTAGAAAGATTATTTTATGGACAGTGGAAGTATTACAAACTATTCCAGCCCTTGCTCTGTTGGGATTGATTATGATTGTATTTGGAGCAGGTAAGCCAACGGTTATTATAGGCTTGGTTTTATATTCCCTCCTACCTATAGTTCACAACACCTATGTAGGACTTGAAAATGTGGACAGTGGTATAAAAGAGGCAGGTAAGGGAATGGGAATGACCCAATTAGATAGGTTGATTTCCGTAGAAGTGCCACTGGCTTTTCCTATGATCTTTACAGGAATTAGAATAGCTACTATTACAACTATTGGTGCAGCTATATTTGCTACATCAGTTGGTGGAGGTGGCTTAGGCTCTATAATATATAAGGGTATTAGAACTCAAAATATGAATTTAATCTTATTTGGTACTCTAGCCCTAATGATTATGGCAATTTTCTTTGACATCCTAATGACATGGATAAATAATCGTTTAGAAAGAGCTAGGTAGTGTTTAAAAATTTGAAAGGGGTATTAAAAATTTATGAAGAATGCAAGAAAGATTTTAGCTTTAATGATGATATTGGTATTGGTCCTATCATTTACAGCATGTAGTTCAGATAGTGAAAGTGCTGAGGCACCAATTGTTATATATGATGGGCAATTTACAGAAATGAAATTAATGCATCTAATGGCAAAAATGCTAGTTGAAGACCATACAGATGTTACAGTGGAAATAAAAGACGAAATGGCACCGGTTAATAGTTTTGAGCAACTAGTTGAAGGTAAGGCAGATATGATGAACTCCTATGACGGAACCTTATTGACCACTTTTCTTAATTTAGATACACCGGATATTCCAGAGGGTACTTCTCTTTATGATTTTGTTAATGAAGAAGCCATGGAAAGACATGGAATTAAATTATTGGATAAGATAGGATCAGAAAACACCTATGCCATTGGAGTACTAGGAGAAACTGCTGATGAATACAATTTAGAAACCATTAGTGATTTATCCCAGGTTTCTGATCAAATAGTATTTGGAGCAGAGCATGATTTTTATACTGAAGCTGGTAGTATGAAATACACTCCATTTATAGATTTTTATGATATGAACTTTAAAGATAATAAGCCAATTGACATCAACCTAAAGTATTCAGCTATTGAAACTGGAAATATTGATGCAACCACAGTATATACAACTGATGGTATGAATAAAAAAGTTGGTTTAGTTATATTAGAAGATGATCAAAACTTCTTCCCAGAATATAACACAGCCCTACTTGTACGTTCAGAAATATTTGAAAGATATAGTGAAGTTGCTCCTGATTTAGAAGAAGTATTAAATAAATTAGGTGGACAATTTACCAATGAAATAATGACGGATCTAACCTATGAAGTTGACGTAGAAGGTAGATCAGAAGAGGAAGTAGCTAGGGAATTCTTAGTTGAAAAAGGATTAATCTCAGAATAAGATTCTGATTAAAACTTAGTCGGGAAAATATATGAAAAACAATAAATAGTCTTGGAGATTTTCTCTCCAAGACTATTTTTATCTTTGTTTTTCTTTATCTATAAATCAATCCTTATAAAGAAGGCGTCCTTCTACTTTTTCTCTTACATTTGGATGGCCTCTTAGCCACTCTTCTATAACTTGGAAGGCAGATGTTGAGACTACCCTGCTTGAATTTAGCTTGTTTAGTTCTTCCAGGCTAATGCCTAGATTGTTCTCAGCATTAGTAACATGATAGGACTGCAAGGTAATTGTATAATGCTGTTCATCATTTACCCTCTTGTCATTAATATAAAGATCTTCAAGTCTTCTTTGGGATTCTGAATAAATACTTCTAACCTTTTTATTTACTTGGTAGCACTCTCCTTCCCCATCCCTGTTTTCAATTCTCATTATATGGGAAAATATATCCTTAAGCTGCTTACCTGTTATTGTATATCTGGTGAGACTGTCATCATAGGGAAAGCACTCCTTTAGACTTGCCAAGGTTACCACAGGACCTAATTCTTCAGATCTAATAGATCCTGAACCTAATAGCATTACATCAGTATCAGAATTATCAGCTAGGGCATCTGCAAAAAGATTGCCCAGACTTGTCTCTACCTCCCTCTTTGGGTGGCTTAGTTTTACAGAAAATCTGGTTATTATAGAATTATACTTTTCATCAACTTCATTTTTATAAATACTTAGATAGTCTTCCAAGGAGGTGTCCACAGTGGATGTTTTTTCATTAATAGGAACAAGCTGCCAAACCCACTCGGCAATTGAATTTGTCTTTTCATCAACTATCATGTCAAATCTTCCTATTTGATCAGTGCCGTAGCCAGCCTGGGCTACAATAATATTATTTACAATCTCTGGCTGCTCTAAAACTGTATGTGTGTGACCTCCAAGTATCATATCCACACCCCACTCCGGCTTTAAAAGTTTTGCTAGTTCCAAATCCGATTCAAAGCCAATATGGGTAAGGGCTATGGTGAGATCAATGTCATGATTTTTATAGGCATTGCAAATCTTTCCCACCTCTTCTGCTGCATCTTCAATTGATACAAAGGTTCCTATAAGCTTGTCTAGGGCCAAGGAATCCATGACCTTTTCTGTAATAATTCCTATAAACATTATATCAAAGCTACCAATATTTAAGATTACATAGGGAGTCATCAATCTCTTACCATATTTTTTTATATAGAGATTTGCATTAACTATGGGAAAGTTTGCCACCTTTTCAAGAAATAGCAAATGAGGCAGTCCATAATCAAGCTCATGATTTCCTAGGGTAACAACATCTGGTGAAAGAAAGTTCATCAGCTCAATTGTGGAAGCCCCCTTATACTCAGCATCAATTAGTGAACCCTGAACCATATCTCCAGAGATAGTAAAAATTACATGCTCCTCTTCTTCCCTTACCTTGCTAATATATCCAGATAGTAGACCTAGACCACCTATAAGCTCTCCACTACCCTCCATAACCTCTGCCATAAAGTCTCCGTGCATGTCATTTGAATGCAATAGAGTGAATTTTTGTGTTTTCGGTTTCATAATTTTCTCCTTTCTATAGAACTAATTATAGAAATTTATGCCACATGATTGGCAGAAAACTGCTTCCTTATGTGCGACAGCAGCCCCACATTCAGGACAAAAGGCCGGGGCCTTTAGCTCCTCTTTTAAATTTATAGGCATGTCTGCACTTTCTCCATTTAATAGTGCACAGATATTTTCTCCAGCTTCTCTATAAAGATCATAACCATGACGTGATTGGCTGTCTACTTTAAAGGAATTGAGATTGAACTCAATAGTTTCAAAGTATGGATTCTTAAGATTAATTGTAATATGAAAGTCATAATGATATTCATAGCGGCGAATCATATAGCTAACTTCCATTCCATTTTTGTCTAATTGCTTTAATTCTGTCTTTGATTCATTTATATCCATATTACAGCTTAAAACATCAGAAATAGGAATTATATCTGGATTATCTTCAATTTCTCCAGTAAAACTTATAATAAAGGCCTCCATACTATCATCCACCAAGATCATGGTATCAACACCTAGTCTCTTACTTACATTAAAACCCTCAAGTCTTTTTTCATTTTCCTTACGATATTCTAATTGCTCCTTAATCTCTTCCAAGCTAGTATTTCTTCTCCCAGCAAACCAAGGTGAAAGTTTATTATTACAATCCTTGCATATATTTCCATCTTCTAATTTCCTATTGCCTAGTAGTCCAATTTTACCACCACATGCATCACATTGTTTTTTGCTAAAAATAGCCATAATAATCTCCTTTCTTTTATATATCCCAGGATCTTACATCCTCAGAAGAATTCCTAAGCCCAGGGATCTTCATTTTCTGGTTTTCTAATCTCACTTAGGAGCATTTGATCCCATAAAAACCATTGGCCAGTAGATGGTTTTTCTCTAAGCTGAATAGGTCTTGGGCTATCTGCTCCACTAGATTGGAGGTAGAATTTAACATAGCCCTTTTCCCCATAGCTATGGGGAAGTACCCTTATATTTATCCTGTATGGCTCTGCTGGCTTATATCCGTTCTCTACTGTGCTTCCTTCAAAGTAGGATGATACTATATAAGCCCTTCCCTCCAATCTTTCACTTATAAACTGAATCTCATAGTTGGATAGTTCTTCTGGTCCCTTTAAAAGATTGATCATCTTAATAGCTTCCTCTTTATTTTCTGCCCATAGGCCTAAAGCAACTACTGTAAGAGCAGCTAACTGATGTGCTTCTTTACAATGCTTGTCATAGATTGATTTAAAGTCTCCTATGTTTTTAGGAAGTTGATTGAAAGTTACCTGCCAAGATTTATTATCCATTTTATTTCTCCTTTATAGTTTAATCTTACTAGTAATTTAAATAGATATTCATCTTTCTTAGAATAATTATATCATTTTATTCTAATTTTATACCTAGCCGTAACGGCTAGTTTTTCATATATAATTTACATATATAAGACTCAAGTCCTCTTATTTATTAGAAATAAGAGGAAATGAGTCATGGATTGGAGAAATAAAGATTGTATGTAAAATATGATCTAATGCCTTATCTAGTTATAAGGAAAGGAGAAAGAAACTTACTATATGGAAGCCATAGTCAAGATAATTCATTATTCTTGATTGTAAAAATAGCCGCTTAAGACTAGGAGTACTTGGGAGGGTAGGTAAAAAAACCACATTAATATGTAGGAGATATTTCTATAATTTGTTAAAAACAAATTATCTATATTCATGGTCTTTGGAAGATTAAATAAGAGGACATTTACATCACATAGGATAAATAGAATCATCCCAGCCAGGATCATTCTGCTATTTCTCTTTGGATATGTAGTTGATTTTAGGAGTTGAAAGCCCCTATAGCTAGCTGCTAATAAGGCTATGGCGTAAAAAATAGATATTGTTATTAGAAAATCAAACTCTCCTAAAAACCTATTGCTCACAGCATAGATAAGCATTAGAAAAATCAATAAGGAGGAAAAATTATAAAGACTATTCCTTGTGAATTCTTCCCTATATCTTAAATTATGTAGGATTTGTGCCAGGGCAAAGATCCCTACTCCCAGAGCATGTTTGCCCTTTATAAATAGAAGTAAAAAATCTGCAACTAGGGTTGTAGCCAGAGCTAATCTTAGTAAGAGGATGTCTCTTTTGGATATATAATTTTTACCTATTAAAAGACTTATGGCAAAAACCATAAGCATAGCAAGGTACTTAAGCCTATCTGAATATCTTAAGATATCTGTCCTAGATAAATCTATATATAAAAAAGCCACATATACTACTAGAAGCAAGCCTAGTAAGATTACTATAAGTAGGGATTTTTTATCCCTTTTTACTTCCTGAGCTTTCATTTGCCTCAACCTTTCTCGGATTAAATAATTGGATACTAATAATTCATATTATACAATAATACATATATAAGCATATATTTTTAATAGTTATAAAGCAAAAAAAAGATATAGGAATAGTAGTAAATTATACTATCTATCCTATATCAATTATACTCTATTTGTGCTTAACTAGAGTCTTTTATAACACATATTAAATTATTTTACAAATTTTGCTGCTGCTGCACCTGCTTGTCTTCCAAAGGTTAGGAAGCTCATTATTGCAGTACCACTACCAGGATATTCCTTGTATAGGATTTGTCCTGAAGCTACTTCTCCTGCTGCATATAGACCAGGTATTACATTTCCTTCTGTGTCTATTGCTTCAGCATCTATATTAATCTTAACTCCACCATGGGTTCCACTATTATGCATCTTCATATGAACTGCATAGAAGTCCCCTTCCTCTATTGGAATCATGTATTCAGCTGCCTTGCCATATCTTGTGTCTTCACCATTCTTACTCATTTCATTGTACTCATCCACTGTTTCTTTTAATGAGTCAGCATCTACTCCCATTTTCTCTGCTAATTCTTCTATGGATCCAGCTTCAACTGCTCCACCTGCTTCAATTGCTCCTGCAACCCTATCATTAAATGTCTTTTCATCAAAAACATACCAGCAATTGTCATAGCCTGTGTCCATTAATTCTCTTGTTCTCTTAAAGTGGAAATCTTTTTCATCCATAAATCTTTCTCCATCTGGAGTTACAAAAAGACCTGTAGCCTCTTCACCATAACCATAGTATGTTCCTGTACGGTCTAGGGTCATATTTATTCCACCATCTGGCATAACTAGGTCTGCACCTACTTCTTTAGCCATGGTAATTCCATCACCAAAGTTTCCTTCTCCTACACCAGTTGTAAATTCTCCTGCACTTGGATAGTATTCCTTAACCATTTCTTCATTCCTTGAAAATCCACCTGTTGCAAGGATTACAGCCTTGGTATTTATAGTAATTTCATCTCCATCACTATTCTCAGCTATTACTCCTACTATCTCTCCATTTTCCTCTATTAGAGAAATTGCTGGAGTTTCATAAAGAATTTCAATTCCTCTTGACTTTATTTCAGCTTCTAGAGGCATTGTTAGGCCTGAGCCTGAATCATTTGCCGGCATATGTCCCCTAGCTGGCTTTCTATATGAATGTAGAGGCTCTACTTCATCTGAAAGCTCTACTCCATAATCTATTAACCATTCTATATTTGCTGCTGAATTATTTGCTATTAGATTTATAAAGTCTTCATCTACTTCGTATTCTCCAATTTCCATTAAGAATTCTGCAAATAATTCTGGACTGTCTTCTATTCCTAATTTCTTTTGAATATCTGTTCCTGCTGCTAGCATTTTTCCGTCAGATCTAATTGTACTTCCTCCAACTGCTGGCATTTTTTCAAGCAATATTATATTTTCTGCTCCATTATCTGAAGCTTCTAAAGTTGCTGCTAAACCTGCTATTCCTCCACCTACAACAACTAGATCTGCCTCCATTGTAAGCTTTTCTCCAACTTTTTCTTCCTTATCTCCAGCTACTTTTAAAGCTGCAATATCTGCTCCTGCTTCTTTTAATGCTTCTTCTACTGCTTCTAAAATACCATTACTAGTAAAGGTTGCCCCTGCTACAGCATCCACTGCTAGGCTTTGATCTTCTACTATTCTCTCTGGTATTCTTTCTAGGGCTGGGTCTGCAACACCTGCTGATTCTTCGTGTCCTAGAACTTCAACGCTTTTAATTTCCTTTGCATCTACTTTTACCTCAACTTCTATAGGCCCATTATGTCCCTCTGCTTTTCCCTTGTATGTACCAGCTATGTATAGATCATCTCCTGATGCATCATCAGTCCCTGTAGTACAGCCTGATAAAACTGATAATAACAAAACTAATACAAGTACTAAACTTATACTTCTTTTCATTTTTTTTCCTCCTCTTTTTTATATAGATCTTAAATCAAACATCTTGTATCATTAAAACACATTGTATCAATTTTAACGAAAGAATGCAACTAGATTTTAGAATTTCTCCCCTTTTAAGTTTCTCTAGCTTTTTTCCATAAAAAAATAGCTCCAAGTAAAGATCTAATTTTCTTAATTAGATTCTCCTTGGAGCTAGCATATATTTAATCCATATTTTATTTTGATACTCTTTAAAGTAGAGGTGCAAACACTCTCATTAGTCTAGCCATGATACTCATAAAGATATTGTGATTCTTTATATCTTCATAGGTAACTAGATGGGACACCTTTAAAGTTTCTCTAAAGTCATTTTTAATATCTCCTATAGTCTCTGTTCCCTCCATATAGAGTCCACATTCAAAATGATGGTAAAGGCTTCTATAGTCAAGATTTACAGTTCCCACAACTGCCTTCCTATCATCACTTAAAAACTGCTTGGCATGCATAAAGCCTGGTGTATATTCATAGATTTTAACCCCTGAGTCCATTAGCTCCTTATAATAACTTCGAGACTGGGCAAAGACAAATTGTTTGTCTGCTATATGGGGCATTATGATCCTTACATCTACTCCCCTTCTAGCTGCAAATTGTAGGGATGTTACCATTTCACCATCTATGATTAAATAGGGGGTCATAATATAGACATAATCCTCTGCTCGGTTTAATATGTCCATATAAATCATTTGCCCTACCTTATCATTGTCCAAGGGAGAATCTCCATAGGGTATAACATAGCCTTTTTCCCTTCCCTCTAATTCTTCAGACTTGTACTTATCCATCATATAGCTTCTGTTTTCTTCACTGGCATTCCAAAGTTGTAAAAACATTATGGTAAAGCTTTCCACAGCCTTGCCTTGGACCATAACAACTGTATCCTTCCAATGGCCATATACTTCTATTAGATTAATATACTCATCTGCAAGATTTATGCCTCCTGTAAAGGCAAGTTTTCCATCAATTACTAGGATCTTCCTATGGTCCCTATAGTTGTAGTGGGTCGAAAGAAAGGGACGGATTGGTGAAAAGACCTTGCATTCTATGCCCAGCTTCCTTAATTTATCAGGATAGCTATGAGGCAGAAGGGCGAATTCATTGGTTCCATCATACATAAACCTAACCTCCACACCTTCCTTTACCTTGTCAGCTAGGATTTTTAAAATTTGTCCCCACATATAGCCTTCCTCAACTATAAAATATTCCATAAAAATAAATTCTTCAGCTTTTTCTAACTGAATTAAGATTTCTTTAAAGGCATCCTCACCTAGGGGGAAAAACTTTGTTCCCGTATTTTTATATACTGGGTAGCCTCCTGCCTTGCCAGTATAGGTGGCCAAATTGTATAGGCCCTTGTTTTCCAAGCTTAACTTTTTCATTAAATCCTTCTGGTCTATAAATTCACCTTGAGATTCCCTTACTATTTCTTTTATCCTCTTCTTTATAGTCCTGTGTCCCAGATCCTTTTGTATAAAGATATAAAGCAGACCTCCAAAACCAGGAAGTAGCATAATAAGTGTAATCCATGATAACTTAACACTGGTATTGTGGTCTGAATTTATTACATATAGGGCCATACCTATTGTAAATACTAGGATAGTACCAACTGTAAAGGGAATGAAGCTTTCTAAAAACATAAATACCCTAATTAACAGGAGTATTTGACCTAGTAAGAGGAGAAGAACAACTCCAGTTCTACCAAATACTATTCTCAGAATTCCCTTCTTACCTTTTTTAAGAAGCAAAATTTCATTAGCTTTATGTGTGCTCATAGTTTCATTCCTTTTCCTTATATTTTAGAAGACAGATCTCTAACTCTCCTTGCCTTCCCTGTCCTTTAGCTTCTTAGTCCATTGACTATAGATAGTCTTTAATGATTCTGGATTTAATTCTATTTGATTTTCATAGGCATATTTAATAGCTTGTCCTAGGGCAAAGGTAACACTGCTAGCTACTCCTCCCCCTACTATTAAGTTATAGCCTGGTATAAGTTTGATTAGCTGTCTATAGGCAGCCCTTCCTGCACTTCCAGTTATGGTGGTAAGGATCATTTCCTTAGCATCATCTCTGGAAATTGGATTGTCATAGAGATTAGATAATTTTACCATTAGTCCAATCTGTATGGCTGTAATAGGAACTATATCTGCCCCAGGAATAGGAGTAAGTCCCACTGCCCCTGCAGCAGCTGAGGCTCCAAGAATCCACTTTTGAGCAATAGATGATTTTTCCTTAACATGCTTAGCGAAGAGGATGTCTTTTTTTTTGACCTTTAAGATATCCAGTATCTCCATTTTTAACTTGTCTATATTTTCACCGGTCTTTGATGAAATAGGAACAATCTTGTGTGATTCCCCAAGCTCTCCCGCTATATAGCTTACTAAAGCAGGGATATCTTCAGCAGCATCAATCTTATTTAATACAATAATTATATTATCATTGTGTTTTTTTATTTTTTCAAATACCTTTTTCTCTGTGAGAGATAGTACATTGCCTGCAGCATTTAAGAAAAACAGGATAATATCTGATTGCTTGTAGTAATTTAAGGTCATCTCAGAATTATCTTCTATAATATCATCTAGGCCAGGAGTATCCACAAATACAACTTTCTCCCCATACTTATGAGGCTCCACCTCAATGGTTTCACCTGGCTTAGAGCTTACCCTAGCAACTCCCTCATCCATTAGGGCATTTATAGTTGATGATTTCCCTGAGTTTATATTTCCAATTAGGACAAAGAGTATATCCTTATCCAATTGTTCATTTATTTCCTTCATTTCCTTATCGTAGCTTTCATTAAAAAACTCATTAAAATCAGCTTCATTTTCTTCCCAATATGTTTTTTTCATTTTATCAACTCCAATATAAGTCATCATAGCTATATTAATCTCTATTAATAAGATATTTACCCTATATTTATTATATCATGTGGCAAAAAAATTTATTTATAAGATTTCCTTCTTGGCTATTTTATAAAACTCCTTGGCATAACTATACTGCCTAAGGGCATAGTCTCCTTGTTCCATACCAATATAGGTCCTGTATTCACTCCAATTACTCCATAGGAAACCACATAGGGCAACATAGGAATAGATCTTAATCCTAGTTTCCTTAGAACAACCCTTAGAAAAATATATTTCTATTAGCCTGTCTATTTCCTCTTTATTATAGCCTGCAGATACAGCAAACATGGCTATATCTATATCTGGATCATGCATACCTGCATATTCCCAGTCTATAAGTCTTACCTCATCATCAAAGATAAGGAAATTATTTGGAACAGAGTCAATATGGCTAAGGATATACTTCCTATCCAGACTTTCTATATAGTCCTTTAATTCCCACATTTTTCTCTTTACCTCATTATAATCTTTATGGATTGAATCTTCTTTTCCTCTTAGGGACTCATAGTATTCAATTTTTTCGAAAAGATTGAATTCATGATCTACTTCTAGTTCTAAATTGTGTAATTCCTTTAATTTACCTATACATCTCCTTACATCCTCCAGGTCCTTAGGATTGCACTCTCTGGCATTAGACCAGTATTCTGTTATCCTAAGTCCATTATTTGGATTAAAATAGGAGATTTTATCTGAAACATCATAGTCCATTAAAAGCTGATATACCTGGTATTCCTCTTTCCTGTCAATGATCTTATCCGTTCCCTCACCAGGTATACGAACCATATACTTCTTGTTTTGAAGTTCAAATTTAAAGGTATTGTTAGTCATGCCCTTTTTCAAGGCTACTATGGAGCTAATCTTCTCTGGAACCGTATTGAATATCTCTGCAATAAAGGAGATAAGTTCTGATTCTAAATGGGGAGAATCAGGATCAAAGTGCCTTAGCTCTTCATAGGTATCAATACCAATAAAGCTTAGGGGTGCTTCAGTATTGGGAGAGACTAATATATTCCCATCCTGAATCAAAGCCTCCTCCCAAACCTTGTCCTTGTAAAGAGGATCCTGGTAGAGCTCCTTTAGGTTCTCCCTTATAGCCCTAGCCTTCCTTTCAAGGATATAGGCTATACCCATTAAGGACTCCTCCTTCTCAGGAGCTACCATAACCAATTCCTCTTCCTCATTTACCATCAATACACTCTTTTTATCCTTAATCTCTGAATTCATATACCAGGAATAAAGCTCTCTTTCTGAAAAAGGATTGTTTTTGTAATATATATCACTGGGAACAATATAAGAATTTCCCAAATATTCCTCTGCCAGGGCAAGGGAATGAAGACTATCCATCTCATCAAAATCCTCATTGTAGAGGAGTCTTACCCCATATTTCTCTTCTAAGTATTCAAATCTTTCCCTCATGAAACCCAGAACAATGTAAATTTCTTCTATGCCTACCTCATGAAGCTGGCGGATGATTCTTTCAATTAGGACTTCTCCCCTGACCTTCAAGAGTCCCTTTGGTATCTTGGAATTAATGGGAGTCATACGGGTTCCAGGCCCAGCAGCTAAGATAATGGCATTCTTTGGCTTCTTTTTTTCTAATTCCCTCATTCCCTTGTCCGTTAGGGTGTGATCCTCATGGATAAATCCTCTTCTAATCAATTCAGTCAAAGATTCTTCTACTTCTTCCAAGGGATATTCACTTATCTCAGTTAAAATATTTTGATCTATGTAGGACTGTTTTGAAAGTTCCTTAAGTATATCTAGTTCTTGTAAATTCATAGCTTAATACCTCCTAAGATAATTATATCATAATTTTCTGTAAATCTCTCCACTATGACTATTCAGGCTTAAAGTAGCTAGCTATATAGGGATATATATATATAAAAGAAGCTATAAACTAGTTAATCTTATAAAACCAAAAAAATAAGGGGCCCTTAGGCCCCTTTAGATTATATGTTTTGCAATTGTTCATCTTACTTATTCTTTTCCCATATTTTATTATATTCCTCTAGTATGTCTTCTTTTTCAGGATGACTTGAGGATTCTAGAACTCCCTTAAGATTGGTAAAGTCATCTCTGCTTCCATATTTATTTACTAGCTCAATTGCATATTTAGGAGCCAAGTAATAAATATCAGGGTCCTTTGCAATCTCAAACATAGGATCTATTAGTTCTCTGGAATTATAATAAGTAGACTGTCCTTCCCATTCCTTGAAGCTCTCAATATCACTGGTATTTTCTCTCTTTGCGCTGTTAATATAGTTTATTGCCTTAAAATGTGGCATTCTTTCACTTCTTGGCTGGTAATTAAGGTAGTCAATTGTAGCCCTATAGGCTTTTTCACTTGTTCCATCATAAATTGGAGGACCAAGCCAAAGCTTTACTAGGGAAGTCATGGCGTCTTCATGATATTCTTCCCTATCCTCATCCATTAAAACTTCCACAAGACTGTCTACAGCCCTATCATCTCCTAAATCTCCAACTCTTCTATAGGCTGCTCCTTTAACATCAACATTCTCATCCTCCATCATTTCTATTAGTCTGTCTAGACTCCTATCTATTTCTTGTGATGAAGATATGCCCAATGTAGAGTTAGATCTAATAAGGGGATGTTCATGCTGGGACATATTGAAAATAAAATCTGCTACTTCAGGATCTTCCATATGATATCTAAAGGTATTGGTTAATTGATTTAGGACAAAGGTATCTTCTTCTGTTTTAGCCAAATCTAGGAGCATTTTCATCTTATCAGCTTCTTCTTCTAAAGCAGATCTTAAGTTAGAGCCAGTTCTTTGGTCAAGCAATACCTGTCCCCTCACAAGTGGATCGGGACTTGCCAAAGCTTTTTCAAGAATTAAGCCCATATCTGGAAATACAGCCTTGTCTTTTCTTAAAAGTCCTAGTGCCTTATCAGTTTTATCAAATTTTATATTTAAAGTGTTTTCGAAGTTATCAGACTTTGCATATTTATAGGATTCCAGCAAGCTTAGATATTCATCCACACTTATATTGTTTCTATCCTCTACCAATGCATCTATTAGGTCCTCCTCTGTCATGTTTTCATAATCTATGTCCAGGCTCTCTCTCACTTGATCTTCTTCCTTCTCCTCTTCTTCTAGGTCTTCTAACTCTACTATTTCAGTTTCTACTTGGGATTCCTCTGCCTTATTTTCACATCCTATAAATAAGGAGCTTACAATTAAAAGCACTGCCAATAAAATAAGGATTTTCTTCACTTTAACCCCTCCTTATAGTCTTAGTTTAATCATATTTTCTTAGTCTATTTCTTTCACGTAGGCCTGCAATTGTTTCATCACGCTCACTCCTAGCATTATAGGCAGCTGCCTTGCTAAAGGCTGATTCAAGCTTATCTCCCAGATCTTCATCTAACTTGCCCTTAAAGAGAGACTTGGTAGCAGAGGTGGATGCATCTCTCATACTAGCTCTTACTTCTTTTTTCTTTACCCCATAGTCTTCACTTTGCATTTCTACAGCTTCATTTATACTCTTCATAAGACTTATAGCATTTTCTCTTATCTTTTCTTTTTTCTTGCTTGATTCATTATCTGCAACTAGTAATTCTATTCCATGTAGATAGGGATGCTGTGTAAAGATAGTAAGGTATAATTTTTTCATTTTTTCATCTGGATATTCCTTTAAGTCTGAAGTATTAAAGACAGTTCGGTCCTCTAATTTTTTAGTTCTGTTCTCATCCTTAAGGTCAGTATACTCACCGTGTATACAAGCTCCTTCCAATTCATCAGCATGGAAGACATCAAAGCTCTCATATTTTGGATGTTTTTCCCATATGGTGTAATTACGACTATCCTTATGATAGCGAAGTTCATATTTGCCTAGGTTTATACTGGTCCATGGGTGGTCAGCTGAAAGAGCTTCAGTTAATTTAGGATATTCAAAATCAGCAAAATATTGATTATAGATCTCTCTGTCTTTTTTTCTTTGTTCTAGGTGGGAATCAAGATCTGCTTTTTTCATATCTACAAGTTCAACAAAGGGACTAAGCATGGATTTTCTACATTTGTTGCAAACATATATCTTTTCTCCCTTATCTGCTAACTTTGCTCTATTAAGAGCTCCTACTTCCTCTTGGCACAAATAGCATTCATCTTTTTTTAAGAAACCAAATATTCCCATTTCCTCATCTCCTTTTATTCTCCTAGTTAGACTATCTTATAATCAAATTATATCATTATTTTTTCCCATTGTACCTAGCCGCAGTGGCTAGTTTTATCCCTATAAGTTGATTTTCTTTCTCTTTCTTTGCAATTAAAAGAAGACACCATGCATATTATTCATGCACAGTGTCTCCTTTTAATCTGAAAAATTCATAGCACACCAGTAACCCCTGGCTAATAAAATATAATCATTGTTTTTACTATTCTTATATATATCTCCCTTGTATCCTCTTGGTATTTTACTATACTTGACCTCTCTTATAGGATTATCTGTGTCCTTAAAGCCTATGCCTATTTTTCTTAAATTAGGGTCTACCATGTTGGCATAGTGGCCCGGTGAATTGTAGAAGGACTTGTATATTTCCTCCCCTGTTCTATAGCCATAAGAACAATTTTCTGCTGCTGCTCTATAATTTAGATTGAATTTATTGTATAGGTCCCTTAAAGTTCCGTAGGAACCTGTATGGGCCAGCTTGTTTTCCTTGTACATATCTTCTGCCTTGTACTGGGATATTTGATTTAAAGTTTCATCTAATTCTAAAGGCTCTCTACCTAGACTTTTTCTTTCTTCATTTATCATTTCCAGTATTAGCTCTCTTTGATCCTGTTTTTCTCCCTTTGTCCATTCCCTATAGTTATTCTTATCTAGCTTAATGCCCTGAGCATTAATATAAGAATCTGATTCCTTAACATTGGTCTTCACTATAACAGGATCCTTAGATTCTAGATTAGCCATTTTTGGATCAGATAGCATTAGGACTGTATTGCTTGAAAAGTCCCAAGCTACCTTAAATCCAAGCTCATCCGCCAGGTCTCTAAGTTTGTAGTAATTGTGTCCTCCTATTAGATAGGCCATGAGAAAAACCTCTTCCCCGTCCTTGTAGAGTTTTGCTGTGCTTTTTCTTGCCTTTTCCTCTATGTAGGGAGTACTGATTTGAGAGCCTGGACCCTCTCTTGTATATATACTAGAGGTCCTTAAATTTATGGCCTTCTTTTCTCCATTCCATTCTATTTGGAATTCTGATTTTGTGTCTTTAAGTATATGGGCTACATCCCTTAACATAAAGTAATTGTTGCCTCCTATATTATAGGCCCTAGGGTCTCTTAGCTTCCCATCTAGACTTATATTCTGTTTTGTTGGAATTGCCCTTAAGGTTTTCTCTGCCCCTGCTTCTACTATTCCCCTGCTAGTTATCAAAAGTATGCCTACTAGTAGCAATATTATTTTCTTTTTCATCTTTTCCCCCTTCTTCTCTTATATACTATAAACTAAGCGACCCTCTACCTCCTCATTTACATTTGGATGGGTCCTTAGCCACTCTTCTATAACATCATAATCTGAGGTGCTTATAAGCTTGCCTGGTCCCCTAGCTGTAAGTTCCTCTTTGTCTATACCTAGGTTTTTCTTAGAATTTGCAGCATGGTAGCCTTGGATTGTAAGTGTGTATTCCCTATCATCCTCCACTTCCCTTCCATATAGCTTTAAGCATTCTAATTCTTCCCTAGAATCTGAATACAGAGCCTGGACATTTTTATTGACCTGGAAGTATTCTCCTTCACCATTCCTATTTTCAAGTCTCATAATATGACTAAAAATTGTCTTTAGATTCTCACCACTTACCCAGTATTTAATTAGGCTATCCTCATAGGGAAAACCTGCCTTTAAACTGGCTAGAGTAATTACTGGACCTAATTCTTCAGTTCTTATGGAACCTGAGCCTAGGAGCATTAGATCTGTCTCAGCATTGTCAGCTAGGGCATCTGCAAATAAATTGCCTAGGGAAGTTTCCTCCTCTCTGGATGGGTGGGTAAGTTTTCTTGATAGTCTAGATATTATAACATTATATTTTTCATCAACTCGGTCCTTATAATATGCTATAAACTGCTCTAAACTGTGATCCACCTCTGCTATTTCATTGTTGATTGGAACTAATTCCCATTCCCAATCCATAATGGAATTGCTCTTCTCATCCACAACAATATCAAATCTTCCTATTTGATCAGTTCCATAGCCAGCCTGGGCAATGACAATATCATTGACCACTGCAGGTTGGTCTAAAATAGTATGGGTGTGGCCCCCAAGGATCATATCCACTCCCCATTCTGGATTTAATAAGCTTGCTAACTTCAGGTCTGATTCAAATCCTATATGGGTGAGGAGAACTGTTAGGTCTATATCATGGTTCTTATAGGCATTGCAGATTTTTCCTACTTCTTCCACTGCATCTTCAATAGATACAAAGGTTCCTATTAGCCTATCTAGGGCTATCTTATCCATTACCATTTCAGTGATAACCCCAATAAACATTATGTCAAAGCCTCCAACATTAATTATCTTATAGGGTGTCATTAATCTTTTCCCATAGTATTTAATATAGAGATTTGCATTGACAATGGGAAAGTTTGCCACCTTTTCAAGAAATAATAAATGAGGAAGACCGTAATCAAGCTCATGATTACCTAGGGTAACCACGTCTGGTGATAGGAAATTCATTAGCTGTATGGTTGATACTCCTTTGAATTCAGAATCAATAATTGAGCCCTGAATCATATCTCCAGAGATGGTGTAAATGACATTTTCCTCTTCTTCCCTTACCTTATTTATATAGCCAGAAAGTAGGCCTAAACCTCCAATAAGCTTGCCACTTTCCTCTTCTATTTCAGCCATAAAATCCCCATGCATATCATTGGAATGTAGGATTGTAAATTTTTGTGTTTTCTTCTTCATAATTTATCTCCTCTTTACCTATAATTATTAGGCCTTTCCAAGGACTTAAGCCTTATATATCCAAGTAGGAACAAACAAATCTACCAAAAGCCATATTTAGTTTCTAAATTACCTATATATTATATATAAAAAACACAGGGTTAGCAATACAAAGAAAAAACGCCTTTATCATCAATAGATAAGGGCGTTTTTTTATTCTTTAAATTTTTCTATTTAATTGTTTTTCTTACGGGTTTTACTTTGCTTTCTTATAAAGTTCTTCTGCTTTCTTCCAGTCTACTACATTCCACCATTTGTCTATATATTCTGCTCTCTTGTTTTTATATTTTAGATAATAAGCATGCTCCCATACGTCTATACCTAATACTACTTTCTTGCCATCTGAGATTGGACTATCCTGATTTGGAGTAGAAACTATTTCCAATTTGTCATTGTCAAGTACTAACCAAGCCCATCCACTACCAAATTGTCCAGTTGCCGCTTTTTTGAAATCTTCTTTAAACTTATCAAAACCTCCAAGATCTTTATCAATCTTTTCAGCTAATTCTCCTTCAGGTTTTCCACCACCATTTGGTGACATCATTTCCCAGAATAATAAGTGATTATAATATCCACCACCGTTATTTCTTACAGCTGTTCTTATTGATTCTGGTAACTTATCTAGAGATTTCAATATTTCTTCAATTTCCATATTTTGGTACTCATCATGTCCTTCTAAAGCTTTATTTAAATTATCTGTATATCCTTGATGATGTTTAGAATGATGAGTTTCCATAGTTTCCTTATCAATATGGGGTTCTAAAGCATCATATGCATAATTTAATTCTGGTAATTTAAAAGTCATTGTATATCTCTCCTCTATATATTAAGTTAGTAATTTTCTTCCTAGTATATAGATGCCCAATTTTCTAATTGATAAACATTATCATTGAAAGTTTTTTATTTTAAGCCATTATTCTTAAATATTCACCAAAATTATAAAAAATCCTAAAGAAAGTTAAATCCATGTCCCACAAGTTTTTTTGTGTATTCATGCCTAGGATCTGCAAAAATCTTTGATGAACTACCACTTTCTACAATCTCACCCTTAGACATTACATAGACCCTATCTGCAATCTTTCTAGCAACAGCCAGGTCATGGGTTATGTATAGCATGCTAAAACCCTTTTCATTTTGCAGTTTCTTTAGGAGCCTTAGAATATTGGCTTGGGTAGAGGGGTCTAGCATAGAGCTTATCTCATCAGCTATTAGGATTTTTGGTCTTACAATTAAACTTCTAGCTAGGGAAAGCCTTTGTCTCTGACCTCCGCTAAGAGTATAAGACTTTCTATTTAAAAAAATATCATCCTGGGGAAGTTGAAGCTCCCCTAGTATCCCTTTAATCTCATCTTCTAAGGATTCATAGGATGCTTTTTTTATTATCCTTAAGGGCTCAGCTATAACCTCCCTAATGCTTAGTTTTTCATTTATTGCAGAAAAAGGATCTTGAAAGACCATTTGTATGCCCTCTTCCATACTTGTAAAATTATTTCCCTTAAGAAGCTTGTCTTCAAAACTTATCTCTCCCCTATCAGCCCTATCTATACCTGATAGGATGCTGGCAAGAGTAGTTTTACCGGAGCCTGATTCACCAATCAAGGCCACGACTTCTCCACTTTCTATATGAATATTGCAATCAATGCAAGCTTTAACAGATCTATTCTTAGATTTGTAGATCTTTGATATGTTTTTTCCTTTTAATATGGTAACTATACCCCCTCGGTGGCAGGCTACTTGTCTGTCCTTACCTATGTATTCCAGTTTAGGTTTTTCCCTGTCACATATGTCTATACTTTGAGTACATCTATTTTTAAAGGGACAGCCTTTATTTTCACAGTCTACACTTCCATCTGGAATCCCCCACATGTCTCCAAAAATATTAACTGAGGGAGAAGAATTTAATAGGCCCTTGCTATAGCTGTGCCTAGGGGACCTAAGTAAATCTTCTGTTCCACCCTTTTCCACTAGGGAGCCTGCGTACATAACACAGACCTTAGATGTAAGTTTTAGAACTGTATCTAATTCGTGGGATATAACTAGGAGGGCAAAGTTGTTTTCCTTATATAAGCTGGATAGGAGTTCTATTATCTCAGCCTTTGAAACCATATCTAAGGCTGATGTAGGCTCATCTACAATGAGAAGTTCCGGCTCACAGGCCAAGGCCATGGCAATTAGGACTCTCTGTCTCATACCACCAGAGAGCTCATGGGGATAAGAGTAAAGCATGCCTAAGTCTAAATTCACCTTTGTAAGTAGTTCCTCAATTCTTTTCTCCCTTGCTTTTCCAGGCAAGCCTGTGTGCCTTACCAAGACCTCATCTATCTGCTCATGAATAGTTAGGAGAGGATTTAATATATCCAGGCTATTTTGAAAAACTATAGCCATTTTTTTCCAGCGCAATCCTTCTAATTCTCTTTTTGTTAATTTATTAATATCCTTGTCCTTAAAATATATATTTCCACTTATATGGGCTGGACTTTTAATAAGACCCATTATAGCCATTGCCATAGAGGTTTTCCCGCTTCCTGACTCCCCTATTATGCCTAAGCTTTCTCCCTTATTTAAGGATAAACTTAGATTATTAAGGGCGGAGATCCTCTGATCTTCTAACTTGTATTCCAGTGAAAGATTTTCTATTTTTAATAATGAATTATCCATACAAGACACCCCTTTATAGTTTTTCATTGAAAATTCTTTCTAAATCTCTACTTATGGCAGAAATAGCAAGAATTAGTAACATAGTAACAAGCAATGGGGCCATTACCCACCATTTCCAGTAGTCTGTAAAATATATGCCCTTAAAATTAATTCCATGATTTAAAATCAATCCCCAACTTTTAGATGTGGGGTCTCCAAGACCTAGAAAAGATAGGCCTGCCTCTGCTACAATGGCCTTGCTGGTTATCCTTATAATGGTAATAGATAAGATAGGCATAATTTCTGGCAAGAAATGAGTCCTTAATAAATGAAAAAAACCAGCCCCATAACTTTCAGCCATTTTAATATAGGACTCTTCCTTAATAGATATGATCTTAGACCTTATTATTCTAGCAGGAGAAGTCCAAGAAAAAAAGGCAAGAACCAAAACTATATTTCTAATGCTTGGATCAAAAAAAGCACCTAGCAATATCATCATAGGTAAATCAGGTAGGGCAATCATTATATCTACTAGCCTCATTATAAGCTTATCAATCAGGCCCCCATGGTAGCCAGCTAGGATACCTAGCAGCGCTCCACCTAGTCCTGCTAATAGGGAAGTAGAAAATCCAATAATCACACTTATCCTAGCTCCATAAAAGATTTGAGCTAGGAGGTCAATACCCAGATCATCTGTACCTAGGAGATGTTCTCTACTAGGAGCCTCCAAAGCATTCCCTGAAGGTACTTTATGGGAATGTGTTGATAGGTAGGGTCCAAATACCCCTATGAATATAATTAAAAATACAAATATAATTCCTAGCCTAGCCCCTAGGGATAATCTTTTGAAAGCCTCAATATATTTATTCATTTATCTCACCCTTGGGTCAATTTTTTTATAAAATAAATCTGCCAGTAAATTCATAGTTAAAACTAAAAAAGCAACAAATAAGAATATACCCTGAATCAATACATAATCCCGAACATTAACAGCCTCTCTCATAAGCCTTCCAAGACCAGGATAATTAAATACATTTTCTACTAAAATTGCCCCTCCCAATACCCCTCCTAGACTCATAAAGACCCTAGTAATAATAGGGAGGAGAGAGTTTTTTAGCCCATGTTTAAATATAATCCTTTTAGAACTTAGGCCCTTGGCCAGGGCTGTAGTCATATAGTCCTTTGACATTACACTTATCATACTATTTCTAGCCAATAAGTAGAAAGCTCCCACTTGAGTCAGTACAAGAGCTAGGCTAGGTAGAAGAGCATGGCGAAGAATATCTAAAAACTTATAAAAGCCATTTTTATAGTCCCCAAAGACTGTCATAGCACCAGAGAGAGGAAAAAAATCAAAGGGTGCTGCTAAAGTAAATAGCAAGAGTATGGCTATTAGAAAAGAAGGTATCTCAGACAATAAGATCATTATAGGATACAGGCTTCTGTCAATAATGGAATCCCTATACCAGGCAGACAAGCTACCCAGTATGGATCCTAGGACTGCACTGATAAGCAAGGATCCAAGACTTATAAGCAGGGTCCATCTAGCCCTTTGTAAAACTAGACTTCTTACACTGGCATTGTAATAAATACTATATCCTAGATCTCCCTTAGCCAATTTCATAAGATAATCCTTGTATTGTTCCCCTAGGCCCTTATCCATTCCATAGTACTTCTTATACTCTATTATTTGCTCTTCACTATAGTTTTGATGGACCCCTCCCTCTTCAGCTGATAAAAAAGTAAAAGGATCCCCAGGCATTAGCCTGGGAAGAAAAAAATTTAAAGTTATTATTATATAAAATATTATTAAATATTCTAAGAGTTTCTTCGAAAAACTCATATGACCACCTATTCCATTTCTACATATGATATTTTGTTGTGTGTTACATTATGATGATCAAAGACATGAGTCCAACCATCATATTTTTCAGGCCTGTAAAGAGTATAGCCACTGGTATTGTAAAGAGTAAGCATAGGCATTTCTTCAGCTATTATCTCTTGTAGCTTAAATATAAGCTCTTTTCTCTCCTCTGGATTTACAGCTGACAACTGCTCCCTGGATACTTGGTCAATTTCAGGATTCACATAGCCTGGTATTTGATTGAATTCAGAGTTGTATAGTTCCCTAAGTGTATCAGGATCATTACCCCAACCTCCATTACCAGTTAGTGCCAGTTCATAATCAGAATTTTTTATAGCCCCATCCCTGGTTTTTGTATCTAGACTGGTTATATTAAGCTTGATACCTATTTTTTCAAAGTTAATCTTTATAAGTTCTCCAATTCTAAGTTCTTCATTGGAATTTCCTATTAGTAAGGAAAATTCATATTCTTCTCCTCCTAGGAGCTCCCTTGCTTTTTCCAAATCAAAGTCATATTCCTTTACCCCTTCATTATAGAAGGAATGCTCTAAGGGCAAGTATCCTGGACTAGCTATTTTACCAGCTCCCCTTCCTACCTTTTCTATTAATTCTTCCCTATCAATGCCATAGGCCATGGCCTGTCTAAGCTCCTTATCCTTAAGCTCTTCTCTATTTTCCATATTAAAAAGGATCTTATAACCCCAAAATCCAGGATTTTCTATTAGCTTATAGCTGGGGTATCCTCATATCTAGACAATAAATCAGGATTAATATCAGTAATATCTATATCTCCATTCTCAAAGGCCAGAATAGAATCACTTACAGGAATAAATCGAATTTTATCTGCTGCAGGCCTATAGCCCCAGTAATCTTCAAATACCTCAAATTCATAGGCTCCCTGCTCTTTCTTATAATCTACTAATCTATAGGGACCAGAGCCTATAACCGCTTCTGGACCATCAAATTTTATAGGATCATCTACATCTTCCCAGATATGCTTAGGTATAATAGGTATCTTGCCAAAGCGTCCTAAAAGAGTTGCATCAGGAGCTTCTACCTGGATATGAATAGTATGATCATCTATTAAGTTTATTTCTTCTATGTAATCCCTTTGGCTTCTGGCTAGGTCGTCCCTAACAGGTGGATGCTCCTTATAATAATCAAAGGAAAATCTTACATCCTCTGCTGTCATTTCTTCTCCATCCTGCCATTTTACCCCTTCTCTTATTTTAAAGATATAGGATTTTCCTTCTTCATCTATCTCCCAGCTTTCTGCTAAAAAAGGGATCAAGCCTTCTTCCCCTCTTTCTAAAAGGCTATCAAATATCAGTCTCATCTTATAATAACCAGGACCTCTAGTATAGTGAACAAAGGGACTAAGGTAACCCCAATCTCCACCTTGTAAATTTAATATAAGAGAATCTTCTACTATTTTATTGTCTTCCAAAACCAGATCCTTATCCTTTTTTAAACTATCCCCTTCTTCACCCCTACAAGAAATTAAAAATATAACACTTATAAATATCATGCTAAGCTTTACCAATCTTTTTTTCATATTAAACCCCTCTTTCTATAAATCAGATTTTGCTAAACTTATCTGTCTTCCTTAGGATTTAAAGCTTCAACATAGGGTTTAATATCTAGTACAGGAGTACCATCCAACATATCTACTCCTTCAAATTCTATATTATTTCCATCTATTCTTGTAAACTTTACAATTGATTGACCAATCCCATTCGGTCTGTTAGGAGATCTAGTGGCAAATACTCCTCTAATCTCATCTCTTCCATGGGGCTTTAGCTTGAGAGGCACATCCTTTTTTGATTTATGAAAGTGAAAAAGTACCACTCCATAGCTTCCTTCTTCAATTCCATCAATCCCATCTAAATACTTAGGTAGGATTTCAATTACTGCCTTCTTATCCTTATTTAAAACACTTTGCCTAGGTAAGTCCTTCCTATCCTTTACTCCTGATTTAATATAGCCTATTGATTCCATTCTTATATCCATTTCATCTCTCCTATACTTTATTTTTAAAATACAAATACTAGCTAAATAAAAAACCCAAACCTTGAAGTTTGGGCTAGAATTAACAAATAGTATAGACAAAAATATACAAGTGGACAAAGCACTATAATGTTAAGCTTCCTTCCCTCCGAAGGTTCTACTATATATCTACTCTAGGCAGGTCTCCTGACTTATGATATTTTCTATCAACACCTTCCCAGATAAAATCCAGTGGTTTCTGTTGACCCTAAATCACTTACAGTAGCGGGGGCTGTATAGGACTTTAACCTATTTCCCTTTTAATAAAACCTAGAATAGTCTTATTTAGTTATCATATGTATAATATCATATTGTTATATTTAATACAATATAATCTATCTCTTATTTCTTTCAGGACAAGAATCCTAGCCTATGCTATAATGGAAGAAAATAGGAGGTGCTTTAATGGAGAAAAAGATATTCTCTGGAAAAAGTATAATAAAAGGAATTTTCTACATAATAGGATTTCTTGTCTTATTACTAGTGCTTCTGGTCTTATATCTCACTATTACAGAATACAAGCCAGATGAGATTACCAGCCTGGTCATTGACTATGCAGATATAAATGAAGTCCCAAGAGAAACTAGCTTTAAGGCAGTAAGCTTTAATCTAGGCTACGGAGCCCTAGGTGAGGAAGAAGATTTCTTTATGGATGGAGGAAAGAAGGTCTTTCCAGATAGCATAGAAGTGGTAGAAAAAAATCTGGAGGGAATTGCCCATGTCCTAAAGGATATTGATGCGGATTTCCATTTGCTTCAGGAAGTTGATAAGGACTCTAAGAGAAGCTTTTCCATAGATCAACAAGAATACTTAGAAGATCAGGTCCTAGGAAAACCAAGCTTTTATGCAGAAAACTATAAGGTTAAATTTGTTCCCATACCCTTCCCACCAATGGGAAAGGTTGATTCAGGCCTAGTAACCAGTGCTAGGTACAATATATTAGAGGCGGATAGGATAAGTTTATTTGTTCCCTTTAAATGGCCTGTTAGGATAGCCAATCTCAAACGTAGCTTGCTGGTGACCAAAATGCCAGTGGAGGATACTGAAAAGGACCTAGTCCTTGTAAACCTTCATCTAGAGGCCTATGACGACTCAGGTGGCCGAGAAGAGCAGACCAGGGAACTCTTGGAGCTAATGGAGGAGGAAGTGGCCAAGGGAAATTATGTAATAGCTGGAGGAGACTTTAACCAGTCCTTCTTCCCCTTAGAAGATCTACCCTACGAAGCCACAGAAGACCAGTGGGAGCCAGGACTCTTAGACCTGGATTTATTTTCAGATGATTTCCATGTTTTAAGAGATGAAAATATGACTCCAACCTGCCGCTCCAACCACATAGCCCACACTGAATACCAGGGCAGAAAGTATTATTACTATATTGATGGCTTTATTGTATCGGATAATATTAATGTAGAAAGCTTAGAGGTGTATGATCAAGACTTCCAGTTCTCAGATCATAATCCAGTAGTTCTGAATTTCTCATTGAAATAGGATTTATTGGTCCTAGAGTAAAATAATCTTAAAAATAGAAAAAGAGCTAGAATTTGCCTAGGCATTTTCTAGCTCTTTATTCTTTGATTTAAAAACAGTCCATCAAGATTAATTTATGGCTGCATGGCTCCAAACAGAACCAACCAAGCCAGGGCTGATTTAGCCACTAGGCTTAGAATAATATAAACTCTTTCACCATAAAGATAATCCTTCCATTTCCCAACTTCCTTGTATTGTAGGATCATATTGATTGGGAAGGTGTTAAATGCTATAAAGTAAACAACAACTATAGCCCATACAAACCAAGGTACCTCTCCAAAATTACCTGTTGCAAACATGTACATTGCAATGGCAATCCAAGGGGCAATCCCTGCTATTGAACCCCATATAAAGGGACCCCAATTAACATCTTCTTTCTTACGCTGAGAATTCAATTGTTCCATAACTAATCCAAATAAGTTCATTGTAGCATTAACAAAGAAAATAAGGGTTAATGAAGCAATATCATAAATACCAAATAGGGTTGCAATTAGAACAATCATAATTGATGAACTAAGAGCATATTCAAACCATCTGAATTTGTTGATACCAAGCCTTAAGTCTGCAAAATATTTGTCGCTCATAATATATACAATACCGTGGGCTAGGGCAGAAATAAGTAAAAATGAAGCCACCATAATTCCAAAGGGCAATTGGAACAATTCCTTACTTGCAGTAACCAGTCCCTGGACCTGAGGATCATACTTCAAGAAATTTTGTGTAATCATAGGCTGGAATTCTGCAATCTTTTGAATTACACTAGTTGCCAGAAATATCATTGCTATACCCTGTATAAGGTGTAGAGTCCCCATAATCAAGTTAAATCTCTTCAGTTTTTCTAATCTTTCTTCCATAAAATCATCTCCTTACAGGGTCTTTACCCTGATTCAACTTATAATATCCTCTTTAGAAAATATAAATAAAAAGAAGAGCTATAATAAAGCTCCTCTAGAGTTGTTTCTCTTCTTCCATAATTCTGTGAAGCATCTCTTCTATCTTATCTAAGGGTTGAGCCCCTCCTATTAAATATTTCCCCTCTACTAAAAGAGCAGGTACACTGGATATTCCGTAGGCTCTGGCTAGATCAAGCTCCCTGTTAACTGCTTCTAGTGACTCAGGACTATTAAAGGCCTTCTCCCACTTTTCCAGGTCTATGCCTGTTTGTGAAACAATATCCTTTATAATCTCTGGATTTCCTATGTTTTTATTATCCATAAATAATGCCTCTTGCAAAGCATCAAATACCTCCCAAGCCATATCATCCCCAGCAACTTCTTCCCCAGCCTTAACTGCACGTAAAGGAAGGATTGACATGGGAAATAAAAAGTCCTTTTCTTTCATTCCTTCAATATTAAACCTATTAAGATCATCATTTATATTTGCCTGTTCCCAATGACTTAAAATCTCCCCCTTTGCCCCTTCCCTACTTCCAAACATCTTGTCAAAGGCTTCTAGCTCTGGAACTAAGGCAAAGGATCTATGGATAATTTCAAGTTCAGGCATCCTTTCCTTAAGCTTTCTCATCCTATAGGACATAGGAAAGCAAAAGCTACATATTACATCATGAAAAAATTCTATTCTCATATAATTTCCTCCTATCTTTTGTTCATTATATACCTCAATAGCTTTCTTATAATCTATTTATTTTCTAGATTTTTCTTTAATTTTTATAAAATCCTTCTTATATAAGAGTAAGATTAATATAGTAAAAGTGATTAGACTACTTACCAATACAAAAGATAAATCACGAATTATATGATGAGTGGCTCCTCCCGGACCAAGAATAGCCATATGGGAGATAATGTAGGATAAGGCAAAGATCATTATTATCCTAGTTACCTTAGAGATCTTATCTTTCTTCCTAAATATAAGGGATAAAATCCCACTTATAATAAGGATAATTATCATAACCATTAAATAATAATTCATAGCAAGTCTTGGAAGTGTAAGGCTATATCCCTCTTGTTCCTCCCCATAAATTATTTTATCTAATTCACTGGTTTGACTTATAAAAAGAACTCTAACAGGTTTTTCTTCATCAATACTTATTACTGCACTTTTCCCCTCTCCTCTTTCAAATAAACTACTTATATTAGTTTTCCAAGCCATAATCTCGTATTCCATTCCACCATAATTAATCTGAACTATATCATAATTAGAAACTTCAGGCCTAAACTTGATAAATAATTTACCCTCTGCTACTTCTGTAGATTCTATAACTTGCTGGTAGGATAGGGGAATAGGTTTTGTAGCTAGGTTTAGTCCTATAATTAATAATAAACTTATTATCAAAGCAGCCATGATGCCTGTATAAATATTCCCTTTTTTTATCTTACTATTTACTTTTTTTAATGGGATAGCTTCTAACTCATTTTCCCTTTTATAGTCTAATTTTGCTGCCTTTAATTCTTCATATTCCCCTTTACATATAGGGCAATTTTCTATATGATCCTCTACAAGTTTTTCTGTATCCTCACTGGTTAAATCTTCCACCACCAAGGGAAGTAAATCTTGAATTGTATTACAAGTTAATTTCATAGCTTTCCCTCCAGTTCTCTTTGAATTTTCTTTCTAGCCCTATGATAAATAACACAGGCCCAGTTATCCGTCTTTCCAAATAGTTTAGCTATTTCTTTAAAACTAAGTTCCCCATAAAATCTTAATCTAAAAATTTCACCATAGGGACCTTCTAGTGAAGAATCTATAATGCTATTTATCCTTATAAATTCATCCTTAGAAATAATATCTCTTTCAAGCATATTAATATCTTCTTTTTCTATCAGACTATCCAGATCTTTTCTAAAATCTACTTTTTTGTTTTTTCTAAGATAAGAAAAATACTCATTTTTTGCAATCTGGCATAGCCATACCCTTAATTTAGTCTCACCTCTATAATCGTCAATGGCCTTCATAGCCTTTAAAAATGTTTCAGATGTAATATCTTCTGCTATATGCTTATCTCTTGATAAGCTTAATATGTAGTAGTAAATATCCTTAAAATACAGTTGATATACCTTTTCAAATTCTTCACCAGTCACCTTTTCACCTCCTCTATATATAAGACGCTTGACATAGACAAATCTTACAAAAATTTAAGATTATTTATAAATCTATTTTTAATATTTTATCACATCCATTCCACCCTAATATAGTCTAATTTTATAAGCAAAATTTATATAAGAAAAGAAGAGGTATAAAACCTCTTCTAAAAAATCTAGATATAATCACTTTCCTACTAGGAAACTTTTTTAATTTACAATACAATTTTATGTCTCTATTAGATTGTTTCTATTAATCTTTCCATTGAAAGTATTTGCTTTGGGATAGATGCCCTAATAGTCTTAGTTGGATCTACAACTTGTGAGATCTCTAAGTCCACAACTAAACTTGCCAGTATATAAGCATCATTCCAATCATATCCTAATCCATTCATAAGAAACTTAACTGCTTGATCTGACCCTGTATATAGTGCCTCATCAAGTGTATCACCGGATGCTATTATCTTAATATGATCTTTATCTTCAATCATAGGCCAATTGATTTTCTTCTTCTTTATTAGGTCAACTTTTAGAGTAACTATTGCAGGAATCTCTAAACCTGTAAAGCATAATTCTCCATCACCCATAACTGCATGACAATCTCCAAGAGCTAAAAGACCACCTTTTTGATATACAGGCAAGTAGAGAGTATTTCCCGCCTTAATATCTTTGGTATCCATATTTCCTCCATGTTTCCATGGAGTTTCGCTTGTCCACTCCCCATCCTCTTCAGCCGGCGCAACTCCTATAACTCCTATCATGGGACTAACAGCTATCTTAATATCATTAAATAAAGCATATCCATCTTCTATATCTATAATTTTAACCCTGGATTCTTTTACTTGATCTCCCAAGACTCCTTCATTTGGAACAGCCACTGCAGAACCCTGGTCATTGATTTCAATAGATTCTATATATATTTTTAACATATCCCCTGGCTCTGCTTCTTCAATAAAAACAGGTCCTGTTGCTGGATTTAAAATCTCATAATCTATTTCCTTCACTAGCTGTTCCTCACTGATTATTTGTTGGGTCCAACAGTCATTGGTCTCAAATTTTACTCTATCACCTGATTTTATCTTATCCACAGCATTCATTTTATGTTCAAATTTGTATATTACATTGTTTCTAGATATTGTTTTCATCCTATATTTATCCTCCCTATTAATGTTTTTCTTAATACAATATCTATATATTATACCCTATTAAATCCTAAATTCTAATTTATTCTTTTCTGTACTTATCCTCTATAATCTTATATCTCTCATGATTGATTTTATCCCACTCTGTCTTCTTGTATTTAATACTTTTCAAATTCATATTAATCCATTCGGGATCATATTCTTTAAAGGACAAGGAGTCTGCCCAAGCCTTTGCCTGCTCATGTTCTGGATGGCTATTGTCATTATAGACCTTTAGAAATTCATAGAATCCATAAAGACCTCCCACATCTTCAGGAGGAGCTGTTTCTCCTCCATCTAATAAAGTTGGAAAGCCAAAATAATAATCATAAACTATATCTTCTAATTTTATTATAAATTCCCAGCCATCTCCAAAATCATATTCATACTTTATTTCCCTATTCTTTTCTAGGTATTCATCAATCTTTAAAGTAGTTGGTTTTTTAACTTCAATTTTAAGCCTTTCTTGATGGTGGATCTCAAATTCTAAAAATTCTTCTGGAGTGTTTTTAAGTCTTTCCTTATAGATACTTTCATTAGCCTTATAGTGCTTATGCTCTAGATAGGCCTCCTCATTATTGCTTACAATAAGCTCCCCCAAATCAAATTCAAATAAATGGTATGCATCATAGGGATAACCGCTTAGAAAATTTGTTACATTTTGAATAACGTCATTTAGCCTATTAAATGTAGCTCCTGCAGGCATAATAACCCTTCTCCATATAAGTGGCTCCGAACCAACAAGTTCTATATTAATAATATAAGCTTTCATAAAAACTCCTCCTCTTTTATGTTCATTATATACCTGAATGGTATTTTAATACTATACTTATTTTCTAAATTCTACTTTCTATAGACTAAGACCAATATATAAGATCTCAATTATTTAATAACATATTATCTTTTAATAGGTATAATTAGATGTAAATCAAGCGTTTTAGAATGGGGCAAGTAAAAGATAAGATAGAAAATGAAGAGAAGAATGCCCTAGAACAAACTATACATGACAGAGTAATTATTTATAATATATTTAATATTTCTAGATCTACCTTTGTAGAAGGGAATAGGAATAGGCCTAGGGAAAATTCCCTAGGCCTGTCTCTATTAAATCATATTTAAATTATCTTACTATAAATTATATCCTACTTTAAAAGCCTTTGTATTTGCTTCTTGGAATTTTTCTTTTCCTGCCCTATTGAACATTCCGTTCATTCCATCTAATCCTTCTTCTTCTGTAAAGTCTCCTGTTTCCTTTATAATTACTGCTGTCATAATTATGTTTGCTCCCATAGGGTGTTTTATTTCTCCTGCTAGGGTCATACAAGGTACATCTATTATTCTTATATCATCTCTTGTATTCTTTGATGAGTCTATCATATCTGAATTCACTATTACTACCCCACCTGGTTTTACTGTATCAATAAACTTATTAAAAGATGACTCATTCATAGCTAGTAAAATGTCTGGGTTTTCCCTTGTTGGATTAGTTACCTCATCTTCTCCAAATTTCACTGTACAGTTGGCGTCTCCACCTCTCATGGCAGATCCATATTCAGGAGCCCATGTTGCCTTTAATCCCTTAGTTATTGCTATATCCGCTACTATATCTCCTGCTGTTAATACTCCCTGTCCTCCAGCACCGGCAAATAATATTTCTTTCATTAGTTTTTCCCCTCCCTATCTTTTAAAACTCCTAGTGGAAAGTATGGTACTAAATCACTATCTACTTTTTTCATTGCATCTGCTGGTGATAGTCTCCAGTTTGTTGGACATGTTGATACTATTTCAACCAATGAATATCCTTCTCCATTCATTTGTGCTTGTATTGCATTTTTAATATATCCTTTTAATTTATTAATATTAGCAGGACTACTCACTGTTCCCCTGGCCACATAGGCTGGTGTGAATTGTGATGCAACAAGTTCTGGGAATTTAAAAGGCATTCCTGTAGTTGCTGTGTCTCTTCCGTCTCTTGTAGTTGATGTTTTCTGACCTGGCATTGTTGTATTACTCATTTGCCCACCTGTCATACCATAGTTTACATTGTTTACTAAAAACACTGTAATGTTTTCATTTCTATAGGCTGCAGATGTTGTTTCTGCCAGTCCTATACTCAAAGCGTCTCCATCTCCTTGGTATGCTAATACTATATTATCAGGGTTTACCCTCTTCATAGCTGTAGCAACTGCTCCTACCCTACCATGTGGACAGTGAAGCCTATCTGCCTCTAATCCTCCACCTAAAAGGGATGAACAACCTACTCCAATACCCCAAATTACATTATTATCCTGTTCTAATTCTTCTAATGCTTCTGCAATTAATCTGATTATAATTCCATGTCCGCATCCTGGACAAAATCCCATTGGTCTGTCTATTAAATATGGTACTCTTCTCTCCATAGCCATATTAATACACCTCCTCCATTTCTCCTGCAATTACCCTTGCAAAGTCATCTTTAATTGTCTTAGTTGATGGAACTCCTAATACATGAGGTTCGCAATATACTGGAACATTTCCCATTCTTAGTTTTTTTGCCGTCAAGGCTATATCATCTATTAGCTGTCCTGTTGCATTTGCTTCTATGGATATAAAGCCCTTTAAATTTTCATTTACATCCTTAAATCCATCCTCTGGGAATGGCCATGCTGTTATAACTCTTATATATCCTACCTTGTGGCCTTCTTTTCTTAATTCCTCTACTGCTCCCTTTGTTGATCTTGCTGACAATCCATAGGCTACAAATATATAGTCTGCATCTTCCACATATTTACTTTCCCATCTCTGCTCATTGTCCTTTATTAATTTATATTTATCTTGCATATCCTTTGCTTCAGTTATACTATTCCTATCAAAAATTCCTATTTTCTTATTGGTATATTTACCATCAAAGGACCATGGGAATCTTTCAACTTCTTGCATCTCTGGCAACACACATGGTTCCTTCATTTGTGCTAGGGCACCCTCTGTCATTAATACTGAAACCATTCTATATTTCTCTGCTAAGTCAAAGGCTAAAACAGTTAGATCTGATGCCTCCTGAACAGATTCTGGACACAAGACGATAGTTCTATAATCTCCATTTCCTCCACCCCTTGTATCTCTTAAGTAATCACATTGTCCTGTTGCCAATGTTCCTATTCCACTACCATATCTCACTACATTTATTATTACTCCTGGTAATTGCTCATCTGCTATTACTGAAATAGCTTCTTGCTTTAAGCTTAGTCCTGGACCTGAAGATGCTGTAAATGACTTTACTCCGCAGGCTAGACCACCCATAACCATATATATTCCTGCAATTTCCGATTCTGCTTGGATAAAGGTTCCACCTACTTCTTCCATTCTCCATGATGCATATTCCATTATATCTGTTGAAGGCGTTATTGGATATCCTGCATAAAGTCTTGCTCCTGCCCTAACTGCAGATTCTGCAATAGCTATTTGACCATTCATCATTTCTCCTACCATTTTAATACCCCCTCTATTATTTATCTCCTAATATTGTATATACACCGTCAGGACATGTAATATAGCACATGCCACAGGCTATACAAGCTTCATGATCTATCACTGTGTATTTATATCCTGCATCATTTATTTCTTCGCTAAAGCTTATTGCATCCTTTGGACAAACAGATACACATAAACCACATTGCTTACATCTATCAGTCTTAGTTTCTACCTTTACTTCAACAGTTTTTGCCATTATATTTTTCCTCCCTTATACTCTTTATATTGATAAGTCTTCTTACTATAAAATTTCTTTTAGTAATTCTCCTAAGATTTTAATTCCCTCAACTATTTTTTCATTTTTCATAGTTGAAAAGTTTATTCTCATTGAAGATTCACAATCTTCTCCAGGATAGAAGGATCCTCCTGGTACAAATCCTACTTTTCTCTCAATTGCCATTTTAAGTAATTCTCTTGTATTTACATGGTCTGGCAACTCTACCCATACAAACATTCCGCCCCTAGGGTAAAAGTATTTTGCTTCTTCTGGGAATTCTTCCTTAATTGTATTTATCATTACATCTCTACGCTCTTTATATACTGTATTAATCTTATTTAAATGTTGGTCAAGATCATTATTTGCTAAAAATTCATCTACCTGCATTTGAGCTAATTCAGCTGATTGTAAGTCTAGGCCATTTTTAACTAATTCATATTTGGAAATAATTTCCTCTGTTGCACATGCCCAACCTACTCTTAAACCAGGTGATAAGATCTTTGAGAATGATCCTAAATAAACAACCCTACCCTCTGTATCTAGGGATTTTATGGAAGGGATTCTTTCACCTTCAAATCTTACTTCTCCGTAAGCATTGTCTTCAAATATTACTAGGTCATATTCTTTTGCTAATTCTAAAAGTCTTTTACGTCTTTCCAAAGACCAAGTCCTACCTGTAGGATTTTGGAAGTTTGGAATAACATAGATAACCTTAGCCTTTGGTGTGTTTTTAAGGGTTTCTTCAAGTTCATCCATTAACATACCATCTTCATCCCCATCTATTCCAATGTAGCTAGTGGCAAAGGGTTTGAATGCTGAAAAAGCTCCTAAGTAAGATGGATTTTCTGTAATGATTATGTCTTCTTCATCTAAGAATAACATTGCAGCAACTGTTATAGCCTGTTGGGATCCTGTAGTAACTGCAATATTGTCAACTGTAGTTTCTACTCCCTCTCTTGCCATAAGATCAACTATCTTCTTTCTTAAGGAAACATTTCCAAGAGTAAGTCCATATTGAAGTGCACTATTAGGATTTTCTGTTAATATTTTATTTGTTGCCTTTCTCATTTCTTCAGCTGGAAAAAGTTCAGGATCTGGTAATCCACCAGCAAAAGATATAGTTCCTGGGTTTTCTGCAATCATTTTCATAACTTCACGAATATCAGATGGTACTAATGCATCCATGCGCTTAGCATATTTCATTTTAACCTCTCCCTATTTTTATTATATTTTTTTATTATATTTTAATTCCGAATCTGGAATACCGTTCCAATTATCATTATATTCTCTAAGCTTCTCTTTGTCAATGATAATATTTATTTATTTTTAGCCTAGACACCCTATAACCAGGCCTCTTGGCTAGATTCTAATGAAAAAGATCTGCTAAAGTAATTTTTTCATTCTAAATATTCAGATAAATTTGTTGACAATCTAAATAGAGCTTGCTATAATATGAAATACCGTTCCGATTTTAAGATTTATATGAATTTAATTTAAAACATTATGAAAGGTAGTGGTCTTTATGTCAAAGGATACTAAGGCAGGTTTACTAGGACGTGGTGATTTAGTTGCTATGGCTATAGGTAATGTTATCGGTGGAGGAATTATGTCCTTGCTGGGAATTGCCATTGGACTTACAGGTCGTTCTATTGTAATATCTCTTATTATTTGTACTTTTATGGTTCTACTCTCCTCTATACCTCAAATTTTTTCATCATCAACCATACAATTAGAGGGTGGATTCTACACACAGGCTTCATTGTTTGGAGGTAAATGGTTTGGTGGTTTATATTCTGTAATTTTCATCAGCTATTTCTTTAGTGCTTCACTTTATGCTTTATCTTTTGCAGATTATGCCCTATCATTTGTACCTGGCATAAGCCTACAATTTGTAGCCATGGTCATATTAACCCTTCTAGTAATCATTAATCTATTAGGAGTTCAGGTTGCTGCAAAGGCTCAGTACATAATGGTAATCCTACTAACCATAGCTCTCCTAGCATTTGCTGGATTTGGTATGGGTCATGTAAAACCAGGATTTACTCAGGGTCCAGATTTCATGCTAAATGGCTTTGCAGGTATAATGTCCGCAGCCTCCTTGATGAGTTTTGCAACTATTGGTTCCACCTTCATAGTAAACTTTAGTGGACAGTGCAAGGAACCTACTAAGGATATTCCCTTTGCAATAATAGTAAGTACTATAGTTGTAGCTGTACTTTATATATTAGTTGCCATAGTTGCCGCAGGTGTTCTACCTATTTCTGAAGTAGCTGGAAAGTCCTTAGCAGTTACAGCTGCAGAGGTACTCCCATATCCAGTTTATCTATTCTTTATTATCGGTGGTGCCATGGTGGCCCTGGTCACTTCATTAAACGCCCTCTTAGGTTGGATCACTCCACCTATTGTACAGGCTTGTAATGATGGATGGTTCCCAAAGGCTCTAGGTGTTAGAAACGAAAAGTTTAACACGCCACACTGGATATTATTAATCATATATCTCCTGGCATCATCAATTATCCTTTTAGGCTGGGACATCTCAAGTGTAGCCAATGTAGCTAATGTGTTATCCAATATTGTAATGACAGTTGTTATAGTTGCTTTAGTAAGAATGCCTAAGGTAATACCAAATGCATGGAAAAAGTCAGCCTTCCATATTAATGATAATTTATATGTGGGACTTTGTATGCTTGGTGCCTTAATGACTATTATCTTTACCTACTATATGGCTATTGAACTTACAAGAACTGAAGTCATAGGTACAGTAATTTACTTGGTAATAGCTATGATCTATCCAGCAATTAGAATGACTAATCAAGATGCTATTCAAATAGATATTCATTATGACGGAATTTAAAATAAGATATAGAAAAACCACCGGGAAAAATATTTTCCGGTGGTTTTTTTTTAGATATTTGCAACCAGACATCCTAAAGCTATGGAATTAATCTTTATTTCAGCTGTGTCAGATCTAGATCCTAGTATTATTGGATTAGTTCCACCAAGGATTAGTCCAGCCCATTTGGCATTATCAAAATGTAGCCAAGACTTTCCAAGAACATTTCCAGTTTCCATATTTGAAAACATCAATACATCTACATCACCAGCAATTTCACTCTCTATACCCTTATGCTCTGCGGCCTTCTTATCAAAGGCTACATCAAAGGCAATTGGACCTTCTATAATACACTTTGGTATCTCCCCATCCTTTACCATCTCTACCAAGGCATCAGCATCTACTGTGGCTTGTATCTTAGGGTCTACCATCTCATTTGCCGTTAGGGCTGCAACCTTTGGCATTTCTAAGCCCATTGATTTTACAGCTAGAAGTGTATTTGTCAATATATCCTTTTTCTGATCTAAATCCGGAGAAACATTGACCCCACTATCTGTACAATAAAGCAATTTATGATAGCTTGGAAGATCATATACAGCCATTAGGGATAGGAGTCTTCCAGTTCTTAAGCCCTCTTCTCTATTTAATAAGGCTCTCATATAAACACTGGTATTAATTAAACCCTTCATAAGGACCTTTGCCCTTCCTGATCTTACAATTTTAACTGCTTCTAGGGCAGCTTCCTCAGGACTATCCCCATGAACTATTTCATAGTTTCTAAGACCCACTTCTTCTGCTAGTTGCTCGATCTTCTCTTTATCCCCTACTAATACCGAATCAATTATATCCATATCTGTGGCCATCTTTATTGCCTTAAGTACTTCTCGATCATCTGCTCCTGCCACTGCTACTGTTGATTTGTCTATAAGTTTAACCTTTTCAATTAAATCATTAAAATCCTTTATCACAATCCTACCTCCTATTATTTATATACTTTTACAGCTTCCTCTCCCCTAATAACCCTTAATGCTCCCAGGGCCAATGCTTCCATTTCCATTTCCCCTGGTATTATTTCTATAGGAGCCAGGTAGGAAGTTCTCTCCTTAACTCCCTGAGTTACTAGATCTGAATGAGCTATGCCACCTGTTAGGATTATCCTATCTACCTTTCCATAAAGGCTTGCCCCATACATAGAAATTTCCTTGGATACCTGATAGATAAAGGCATCCATTATAAGCTTAGCTTTTTGGTCTCCCTTTTCAATCATCTCTTCTATCTGGATCATGTCCTTGGTTCCTAAATAGTCATACATGCCTCCTATATTGCTAACCTTATTAACCATTTCTGCCTCAGTATACTTGCCTGAATAGCATAATTTAATTAGAGGATAGGTTAAAATTCCACCACTTCTTTCTGGTGAGAAAGGTCCATCTGTCCTTCCTCCGCTACCATCTATCATCTTTCCCTTATTATGGGCTACTATGGATATTCCAGATCCTAGGTGGGCTACTATGAAATTATAGTCCTCATACTTGCCTCCCAAATCCCCAGCCATCTTCCTACAAACTGCCTTGTGATTTAAAGCATGTAACCAACTTGCCTTCTCCAAGTCAGAGATCCCAGTAATCCTGGACTCTTCTTGGAACTCATCTACAGATACAGGATCTACTACAAAGGAAACTGCCCCTATTTCTTCTCCAATGTTTTTAGCAAGAACTGCCCCTAAATTTGATGCATGTTCACCATTAATTTGATTTCTAAGGTCCTGAATCATCTCTTCACTTACGCTATAGGTCCCACCTTCAATGGCCTTCATCAAACCACCCCTACCTACAACAGATGCAAATTCTGATATATCAAAATCATTTTCCTCTAGAGTCTTTAATATTAAATCCTTCCTATACTCATACTGATCAAATACTGTTTTAAAAGATTCTAGATCTTCCTGTGTATGGGATATGTTCTTATTAAATATCTGCTTTTCATCCTCAAATACAGATATCTTAGTTGATGTACCTCCTGGATTTATTACAAGTATTTTCATATTTCCTCCTTTAAATTAATTTATCTGATTTCGTAGGAACATCGTTCCAGTATGTTTTTAAAAAAAATTAAACTTTTTTCTTTTTCATTGTAAAGGTTATTATAAGGGAAATTATTAAGAGTACTAAGGCTACTATGTAGGCAGCATTGTAGTTATTTGTCCTATCAAATATATTAGCAGCTACCATAGGCCCTATAATTCCACCTAAACCCCATCCTGTAAAAATTAGTCCATAATTAATTCCAAAGTTTTCCATTCCATATAAATCTGATACTCTAGCTGGAAATACAGAAAAACTTGATCCATAGCAAAATCCTGCCAGGGCAACGCCAATGCCTAGACTTAATTTGCTTGAATATCCAGCAAAAAGAAGCATATTTATTCCCTGTAATATTAAGGCTATCCTAATTAAGTTTATCCTACCAATCTTATCAGATATAAAACCTCCGCTTAATCTACCTAGGGTGTTGAATATAGCTATTAATATTACTAAGACAAATCCTGCTTGCCAACCTGTTTGTATATCTGCAATTGTTGATATATGACCTATGATCATAAGTCCTGCAGAAGAAGCAAAGGCCAGTACAATCCAAAGCTTATAAAATTCTAAATCCTTTAACATTTGCTGCCAAGTAAATTCACGAGAGGCTGAGTCCTTTGTTTTCACAGCTCCATTATCATATCCCTTGGGAGGATTGCTAAGTCCCTGGGCTACTAGGCTTGCCACTATAATTACAAAAGTACCTATTATAAAAAATGTTTTATTTAATCCAAATCTTCCAATAAAATAACTGGCAACCGGTGAGTAAAAAACAGCTGATAGTCCTGCCCCTGCTACAACTATTCCTGTTACAAGGCCCTTCTTACTTGGATGAAACCATTTTACCACTGGTGGAGAGCTGGCCACAGTCATCATCCCAACCCCTGCTCCGGAGATCATACCTATTGTTACAACTAAGATCTTTGGCATTAAAAAAAATCCAGATAAAAGAATTCCAAGACCCATTAATATAGAGCCTAGGGTTACAACCAGTCTTGGTCCCTTAGTATCCTGTATTTTCCCAAATAAAACCATGGCAACCACAAAGGATACGGTAAAGATGGTATAGGGCAAGGATGCTTGACTACTTGTCCAGTTAAGATCTTCTATTAAAGACTTGCTAATAATACTCCACATATAAATGATCCCTGAAAGAAGATTTACACCTGTAGCAGATAGAAGCACCCTGGTTTTTTCATTTTTTATCCTGCTTTCAATATTTATTGATATCACCCCTTAATTAAAAGTGTCATAACTTATATGCTTTAAATCTAAACTTATAGCTCTTGCTGTATCCTTTAATTTTTCTATTGTTTCATCTAAATCCAATCTTTTCATCCTATCTGTAAGTCCAGAAATACTTATGGCAGCAATTGCATTATTATTCCTATCAAGAATGGGAGCTCCTATACAAAATAAGCCTATTTCTCTTTCCTCATTATCCAGAGCATATCCTTCTTTTCTAACCTTTTCTAGCTCTTTCTGAAGATCATCCCAATTATCTATTGTGTTTTCTGTATATTTTTCTAATTTAATCTTATCCCTATATTCCTCTAAATCTATACTTTCATTAAAGGCCATCAAACATTTCCCCACAGAGGATGTATGGGCATCTGCACTGGATCCAACTCTTGGATTTACAGATACTACATGGCTTGTGCCAGTCTTTTTAAAGATCACTGTGCTTTTAAACATTTCATCAGGCACTGAATCTAATATAGACACATTGACAACTTCCTTAACCTCTTCATATAGCTTCTCTGCATGGGGTCTTATTATATCTATTATGGATATTTTTTCCTTTACCATTTCTCCCATGGCATAGATCTTCATCCCAAGCCAGTACTTATCTGTCCTTACATTTTTGTGTACAAATTGCTTGCCCTCTAAGGTTGTTAGAGTTCTGTGTACTGTACTTTTAGGTATGTCTAATTCCCTACTTATTTCAGATATGCCTATTTCCTCTCCTTCCCTATATAATAAATTTAAAATATCTAAAGCCCTATCTACCGCTATAACTTTTTCTGACATTTTCTTCCTCCTATTTTAGTGGGCCAAGCTAAATCGGAACGCCGTCCCACTTTCATTATATTATTGTTTCCATCTATTGTCAACACTTCTTATCAGTGAATGATATACTTCTATCAATTCTATCATTTAATCACAATATCTTCAATTTATATTTTGTATTCTAAGAATTTAAAAAATAAAAAAGACCCTATTTTCATAGGGCCTAATACTTATCTTAAGTTTTCTAAAAGTGTACTTACTCCACTTCCAAGTTCAAAGTCTACTTCAAGTCTCAATAAAGTTCTCTCAATTGCTCCCATTACTGAAACTAGGTAATGTTCATCTATATTTCCCATATGTCCAAATCTGAACATCTTTCCTGCATAAGCTCCTAGTCCACCTGCTACTACAGCTCCTTCTTCTGCTAAGATTTTTCTAAATTCTGCGTCATCTATTCCATCCATATAAAGTACATTTGATAGGGTAACTGCTCTATGGTCTTTTTCTGCTAAAATTCCAAATCCTAAAGCTTCAAGTCCTGCTTGAGTTGCTTTTGCATGTTTTCTATGTCTTTTGTATCTTTCTTCTATTCCTTCTTCTTTGATCAATCTTAAGGATTCTTGTAATGCCCATATTAGATTAACTGCTGGTGTTGCAAAGTATTTTGATGGGTCATTCATTATTGGTATCCATTTTTCGAAATCTATATAATAGTCTCTTATGCTACCAAGTGATTTTCTTCTTTCTAAAGCCTTTTCACTTGCCCATACTAATGCTAGTCCTGGAGATACTCCAAATGCTTTTTGTGTTCCTGATAAAAGAACATCTATATTCATAGCATTTAATTTTTCATCTTCTGCAGCTGTTGCACATACTCCATCTACTATATAAAGAGTTTCTGGATATTTCTTTAACATTTCTCCTATTTCTGCAACTGGAGCTGCTACTCCTGTTGATGTATCTACGTGACTTACTGTAATTGCTTGATATTCTTTTTCACTTAACTTTTTATCTATGTCAGCTACTGGAACGATAGTTCCCCAGTCACTCTCGATTACATCTACGTTTATTTTCTTTCTTTCACATATCTCTATAAACCTATCTCCAAAATAACCGTGGGAAACTATAAGTAAATTATCTCCCTCTTTTAATGTATTTGCTACTGCCATTTCCATGGCTAAAGTTCCTGTACCTGCTATTACAAATACTTGACCATCTGTATCCCATAGCTTCTTCATGTCTTCTATTACTTCTTTGTAATCCTTTACAAACCTTGGATCTCCGAAAGCTTGCATTTCTCTTCCCATTTCAACTTGTATTGACTTAACTACAGGAGTTGGTCCTGGGATTGCTACTAATCTTTCCATTTTCATTTTAATTCCTCCTAGTTTATTAAATATATAAAGGTATTTTTCCATTTACCTATATTAAACCTGATTTACCTTATACTTAAATTGTAATACTTATAAATTGAAAAGTCAATGATAAAAGAGCTTTTAAATCCAGATCCTTCTATAATGCAACCTTTAATTGTTTGTTTGCTCTACTTGTCACATCTAATATTATTTTAGACCAATTTTCTTTGTTTTCCTCAGTAAACCTAGAGGTAGGTCCTGATATAGTAATGCAAGCTAGAGCTTCTCCATGCACATTAAATACTGGAGCCCCTATACAACTTACACCTAGTTCCCTTTCCTCATTGTCAAATCCATAGCCTGTTTTTTTAATTTCTTCCATTTCTTTTATTAGGTCTTCTCTATTATCTATGGTTTTCTCTGTAAATTTTTCAAATTCTATTGAATTAAGTATGTCTTCTTTTTCTTCCTCTGCCATATTTGCTAGTAAAACCTTGCCTGCAGCAGTACAATGTATGGGAGCTATAGCTCCTGTGGTGGTAAACATTTTTACCAATTTGTCACTTTCCTCCTGGGCTATATAGACTATTTTTTTATTATTTAAAATAGTTAAGTTTACAGTTTCCCCAGTTAAATCCTTTAATTCCTTTAAGTAGGGTCTTAATATATTAGTTATGTCATTTTTTCCATAGGCAAGCATTCCTATCTTCCATAATTTTAATCCCAAACTATATTTTTTTGTTTCTTCATCCTGAACCAAAACATTACATTGCTTCAATGTATTTAACAAATGATACATGCCACTGGCTCCATAGTTTAATTGTTCACTTATTTCAGTAACTCCTAGTTCTTTATCTGAATAGGCAATATGTTCTATTACTTCCATAGCCTTAGTAACAGAACTTATAGTCTTAGTAGCCTTAACTTCTGATCTTTTTTCCATGATTATTCCTCCAAGTTTCTTGTATTTACTATTAGTATATTCCTTTTAACTTTCTTAAACAATTATATTGTTTATTTAAGGAAATGTCAATTTTTAGCCTTATGTATTAGACTCCAAGCTATTTTTTTAATTTTATTCTATGTATTAGATTCAAAATAAAAAAGAGATGAAAATCATCTCTTTTTATTTTTTATTAAATTAATCCCTTATAAGCTCTTCTTAATTAAAAGAAGAATGACATGACCCAAACTACCATCATTGCTGCCACACTACCAATTGCTGAAGGTATGGATACTAAATCGTAACCCATTCTCATTGGTAGGTCATCGTTAGCCTTTAGAACTACCCAGAAGTGACTAGCATTTGCATGATAGAAGAAGGATGAACCTGCTGCTATTGACAATGCTGCAATTACTGGTGATATTCCTAATGAAGGAACTAAAGGTAAAACAATTGCGGAACCTGTTAATAATGATACAGTAGCTGAACCATTGGAAACTGAAAGTAATACTGATATTAAGAATGGAACAAATACTGCTGGTAAAGCTGTTGTAGCTATAAGCTCTCCTAAATATGTTCCTACTCCTGATACTTGTAGTACTTTACCAAAGGCACCTGCTGCTCCTGTAGCAATTATAATGAATCCAGATTGTTCTACAGCATTTGAAAACCAAGTATTAACTTGATCCAAGCCTAATTTCTCTCTATCAAGGAACAATGTAAATATTACTCCTATTGCTAATGCAAAGATAGGATGTCCTATGAATTGAAGGAATGGCATAATTTCTGCATCTGCACCTAAAACTAATGTGCCTACAGAAGAAGTAGTTATTAATAAAACCGGAATTAAAATACTAGCAAAAGCTATAGCTGCATTTGGTAATGGTCTTCCATCTGGACTTGTAAGTGTTAAGTCACCATCTAATGCAACTTCAACATTTGATACTTTTCCAAGCTCAGGATATTTTGCTAACATACGCTTGCTTCCTGTCCATCTAGTACCTGCAAAGGTATATGCCAATGAAGCTACTAAACCAAGACCAATCATTAGTCCCAAGTCAGCTCCTAAGGTACCTGCTGCTGCAATAGGTCCAGGTGTTGGTGGAACCATTGTATGTGTAGCTAAGATTCCTGCGTTAAGTGATCCTAGTAAGGCTATTAGTGGTACACCTGAACGTGCTGATAATGCTCTAGCAACTGGTGACATAATAACTATAGCTGAGTCACTAAATACTGGAATAGATACTAAATATCCACTTAAGGCCATAGCTAACTTTGAATTCTTTTTACCTACCCATTTTAGTATGGTGTTTGCAAGAACTAATGCTCCACCAGTATCTTCTAATATTACTCCGATAGTGGTTCCCAGTATAATTACTATACCGATATTTCCTATGGTGCCTCCAAAACCAGACATTACAGTAGGAAATACTTCTTCTATTGGAAATCCAAAACCAATAGCTGCTCCAATAGCAGTTAATACTAGTGCGAAAAACGGATGCATTTTCAATTTCATTATTAAGAAAATTAAAACCGCAAGACTTATAATCATTACAATTAAAGAACTTAAACCTGCTTCCATTAATAAAATCCTCCCTATTATTTATTTAATCCCCTAGGATTTTTAGATATTAAAGTGTACAAAGAAACCCCCTTTCTCAAATTGTATTAAAATCCTAAAATAATTATATTATAATCTTTTAAGATTATTGGATTCCAGTGTCGTAAAGTCGTCTCTTTGATACTTTTACTCACGCTCTTTTGTATACATAATTAGAGCTATATATTCTAAATCTTCTTCTCCACAGTTTTCTATAGCATGGCTAGCACCATCTGGTGTATACATTACATCTCCAGCTTCAAGTACATGCTCAGAACCATCATCCTCAGTGACTAAGGCCTTTCCACTTAAAATATAATAAGTTTCAAAATCTCCCTTGTGACCATGATGTCCAATTGAACTTCCAGGTGTTAATATACTCTTTACAAAAAGTCTACCATTACCAGCAGCATCTTCCTTATCTAAAAAATGAATATTTGTTAAAGTTCCCTTACCTCCAAGAAACTCTTCATGCACGTCTACTTTTAGATCTTCACTTCTTTTTATCATTATAATCCTCCTTAATATAGTTAGTTCTCTTCTCTAGTAAATACTTACAATATTCTATCAACTTATATTAAATCTTTAGTTTGATTTGTGAAAATCTATAGGCTTTTTCTTTTTTACCTATGTTAAATCACATTCACCTAACTATCTAAATTATATTTCTTATCATTTGAAAAGTCAATGACAAAATAAAAATTTATCAAACTTTTCCCATGAGATTCTCTCTTTTCTTTCTTTTTTATATAAATCCATCTATATATACGCTATATTTCTTGACATTTCTAACTCTAAATACTATAATTAATTTAATGATAGTAAACATCTATTTACAAGAGTAAATAAAAGGAGATGGTTTTTGTGAAAGAAGAAAGATTAATGATGGTAGGTCCATCAACAGTACCTGAAAGAGTTTTAAAAGCTATGAACAGGCCCTCCATATCTCACCGATCAGATGAGTATGTAGAAGTTCATAAGAGAGTAAGGGATGGACTAAAGAAAGTTTTTCAAACAGAAAACGAAGTATTTATAATTACTTCTTCTGGAACAGGTTCAATGGAAGCAGCTATACAAAATTGTTTTTCCTTTGGAGATGAAGTAGTTGTTCCAGTTTTAGGAACCTTTAGTAAGCAATTTGCAGATATGGCTGAAGCCTTTAATTTAAAAGTAATTAGAGTAGATGTAGAATTAGGTGAAAGAGCTGAGGTAGAGGAAGTAATGAAGCATGTTACAGAAAACACAAAGGGTGTATTTGTTGTTCACAACGAAAGTGCCACAGGTGTTTTCAATGATCTAGAGGCTTTTGGTAAGGAATTAAAGGATAAGGATATTCTATTTATAGCAGACTCAGTAAGTGGAGCTGCTGGTCTTCCAGTGAAAATGGATGATTGGGGAATAGACGTATTATTATCTAGTTCTCAAAAAGCTTTAATGGTTCCAGCTGGACTTTCATTTATAGCCTTAAGTGAAAAAGCATGGAGCAAAGTAGATAGCTCAGACATACCAAAGTTTTACTTTGATTTGAAAAAAGCTAGAGATTTCCAATCTAAGAACCAAACTCCAAACACTCCTGCAGTATATAATATGTTTGCAGTTGATGAAGCACTGAAAATGATATTTGAAGAAGGCATAGATAATGTTTATAAGAGACATGAAGAAAACACCCTAAGAATAATTGAAGGTGTTAGAAAGATGGGACTGGATATATTCCCTAAGGATGATAAATATGCTTCTAGAACCCTAACTGCAGTATATGCAAAGGGAAGAGCTAAGGAATTAGTAAGGGGATTAGGAGAAGAAGGAATTGTAGTAAATGGTGGACTTGGTTCAATAGCTGAGGATGTATTTAGAGTTGGAACCATGGGATATGTTTACAAGGAAGATGTAGATGCATTCCTAGAAACACTAGAAAAGTTAGTTAAAGCATAGATAAAACTTAAAGCCTATAATTTTTATGCATTTAAAGATTATAGGCTTTAATTTAATCATATTGAATTTTCAAAATAATTAATCTTAGGAGGTTGGTAAGATGACAAAAGAAAGCATGAATCCATTAGAAATCACACAGCGCAGATTAAATGTAGGCTGCGGAGAAATGCAATTAGATGAAAATATTTATAGGATCTTAAAAGAACCAATGAGGACAATGGAAGTTTCTATTCCAGTAAGAATGGATAATGGAGAAACAAAAATGTTTCTAGGATATAGGGCCATGCATAATGACGCCTTAGGTCCTGCCAAGGGCGGGGTAAGATTTCATCCCGATGTGAACTTTGATGAAATAAAGGCTCTATCTATTTGGATGTCTTTGAAATGCTCTATTGCAAATATCCCCTATGGAGGTTCTAAGGGTGGAGTGGCTGTAAATCCATCTGAACTTTCAACTGGTGAACTTGAGAGGCTTTCCAGAGGATATATTCAGGCCATATACAAGTACCTGGGAGTAAATATAGATATCCCTGGTCCAGATGTTGGAACTAACGGACAAGTTATGGCTTGGATGCTAGATGAATATATAAAACTTACTGGAGATACATCCATGGGAGCTACCACAGGAAAACCTATAAATTGGGGAGGCTCTAAAAAAAGAATAGAAGCAACAGGATTTGGAATCTCTGTAATCACTAAAGCTATTTTAGATGAAAAAGGGATGGATATAAATGGAGCAAGTGTTGCCCTTCAAGGCTTTGGTAATGTAGGAAGCTTTAGTGGCAAATATTTGCAGGAAAAGGGAGCTAAGCTAGTATCTATAGCCAAAAGAGACTTTGCCATATACAATGAATCTGGCCTTGATTATGAAGATCTTAGAGACTTTCTAAAAAAGGATAGGGATTTAAGAAATTATCCCCATGCTAAGGTAATTTCATTAGATGAATTTTGGTCTTTAAAGATAGATGTAATGATTCCTGCAGCCTTAGAAAATGCAATAACTAGTGATATTGCCAAAAAAATCAACGCTAAAATAATAGTAGAAGCTGCAAATGGACCTACAACTCCTGAGGGAGATGAGGTATTAGAAGAAAAAGGGATCACCCTTGTACCTGATGTACTAGCCAATACAGGAGGAGTAATTGTTTCATATTTTGAATGGGTTCAAAACAACTATGGATATAGCTGGGATTCAGATATAATCTTAGAAAGAGAAGAAGAACTCCTAACTAAGGCCTTTGATGATCTATGGGAATTTAAAAAGACTTTCAAATGCTCGCTTAGAAAGGCTGCCTATACTCATGGGATTAGAAGGATAACAGAAGTAATGAAATTAAGAGGTTGGGTTTAAAATAAATTACGAAGTATTTATAAAATATAAAAGGGATTGGATTTATTCATCTAAATATACAGATGATAAATCCAATCCCCTACTATTTTTATCCTATTTTAAAGAACTATATTTTCCTGTTCTCCCTTTTCCCATTTAACAATATTATCCATTGTAATTTCCGCTCTTCTAATTAAAGCTTCTACAGTTGCAAATCCTATATGTGGAACTATTATAGTATTTGGAGCATCTAATAGAGGATAATCCCCAGGAATTGGTGGTTCCATGTCCACTCTATCCAGACCAGCACCAGCTATTACTCCATCTTCCAAGGCCTTTGCCAATGCATCATTATCAACTATAGGTCCTATTCCAGTATTTATTAATAGTGAAGTAGGCTTCATAAGCTCTAATCTTTCCTTATTGATCATACCCTTAGTTTTATCTGTTAATGGCATATGAATTGTTACTATGTCACTTGCCTTTAAAACTTCTTCTAGGGACATATACTCTACACCCTTGTGGATTAATTCTTGTTTTTCAGTTCTGCTATAAGCAATTACCTTACAACCAAAGGCTAGACCTAATTCAGCTACTGCACTACCTATTTCTCCAGTACCTAGTACTCCTAAAGTTTTACCCTTAAGATCAAACTGTCCGTAGCCTTGTCTTGTGCCTCCTTCTCTTAATACACTATCTAATACTACCATATTACGTAAGAGTCCAATCATAAGTCCAAAGGCTAATTCTGCCACAGAATTGGTACTGTATCCTCCAGCATTTGAAACCTTAATGCCCTTCTCCTTACACTTGTCTAAATCAATATGGTCATAGCCTGTAAATGCCACTGAAATATATTTTAAATTTTCCGCAGCTTCTATTACATCTCCGCTAAGGGGCATATTAGCTATTACTAATATGTCTGCATCTTTGACCCTAGTTTTTTGTGTCTCTTCATCCACCTTATCTTCATATGAGACTATTTCATGGCCACTTTCAACTAAAGGCTTAGTTACTTTAGCTAATTCTTCATCACTAATTCCTAATGATTCTAAAATTACAATTTTCATTTTTATCTCTCCTTCGTTTTTATAGCATTTTACATAATAATAAGAAGACCTCATTAGCTCTTTAGCTCATTATATCACTTTTTAACAGTATTTTTCAAAGTGGAAGATAAATTACTGCAAAAAGATTCATTTTTGATGAATCTCAAACTACAAACTCAACTTAACAGATAGTATCTATTAAATTGGTATCCTTTTTCTTAATTCTTTATTCTTTAACCAATCTTTTCGAAGCTGTGTATTCCAGTCATATGCCGGAGTCATAGTTATAATAAGAGTTTATAAACAAAATTTAGATAA
>CAZGQG010000005.1:0-25167 GCA_964527205.1 uncultured Tissierellaceae bacterium
ATATATTATCTTGTGACATAGTACTGACGTAATTTATGAGTAGACACCGATTCTTTGATAATATAAATACCAGCAATTATTCTTGCATTTTACATGATTTCATGATAGAATTATTTTTGTTAGATTAGAGGAGGTGAAATCATTGGCAAATATTGAATCCGCTAAAAAAAGAATCCGTACTACAGCTAAAAAAACTGAGGTTAACAAACGCAAAAAAACAGAAATTAAAACATACATGAAAAATTTTGACAATGCAATTGAAACTGGAAATTTAGATGAAGCGAAAGTGATACTTAAAACTCTAGATAAAAAGTTAAAAAGAGCTACGCATAGTAATATTCTTCATAAAAACAATGCATCTAGAAAGATCAGTCGTTTAACTAAAAAACTTAATAGTGCAATGTAGTTAAAACTTCGGGTCTCCGAAGTTTTTTTCATCTCTGGCATAATCTTACTATCAATACTTCCAAGGCTAGTTTCTCATCTAGAGAACTAGTCTTTAGTTTTTCGTCTAATTCCAAGATCTCATCTAAGGCCTTTAACAATCTTTCCTGAGTAAAACCTCCTGATTGACTTCCTATGTTCTTAAATTCATAGGGACTTATTTTCATTTTTCCTCTAGTATCATTTTCTGTATAGCCTTTTTCCCTATATAATTTATACATAAGTAAAAGTCTTAAGTGTCTTATAATCATGTAGACCACTCTTTGTACAGGTTCCTTGGACTGATGAATTTCATCAAAGACATTTAGGGCAGCACTACTATTTCTGCTGGATATATGTTTTAAAAGATCAAATATATTGTTATCTAGAGTTTTAATCAGCACCATATCTATACTTTCTTTTTCTATTTCATCCTTTCCACTATAGGATATTACCTTCAAAAGCTCATTTTCTAGGTCATATAAGTTTTTATCACTTCTATAGTTTGAATATGTGGATTTATTTAAAAAATAATTTATATTTGCACTTGAAATTGTCTTTTCTTTTCTTCTTGCTATGGTCTCAACCCAATTGTTTAATTCTCTACCCCTAAGGCTGTCAAAGTCAACCACCCTGCCTAGTTTTTTTGAGTTTTTATATATACTTGTGGTTTTTTTAAGATTATTGCTCTTGTCTACAAGTATTAATATAAGGTAATCTCCTAGGGTCTCTATATATTTACCAAGCTTCTTGCTTAGGTCTGAACTGTCATTTTCCAGCATTTTACCTATGTCCTTAACCACAACTATCTTTTTATCTGACATAAAGGGAAGAGTTTCACAGGCATTTAGTATATCTTCAAAGTCTGATTCCTTTTCATCTATGCTTATAAAGTTTAAGTTTTCAAGGGAAGGATTAATATACTTATCCTTTAATCTATTAATGGCTAAGCTCATTAAATATTCCTCTTCTCCTGTAAATATATAGGAACTTTCTATCTTGTCATTTTTTATTGCATTTATAAGGTCATTGAATTTCAAATCTGTACAGCTCCTTTTCTAAAAATATATATCTCTTAATCAGTATATAGGACAGGCAGTAATATAGGCAAATCATTAATCCATAGATAATATTATATTCTATATCTTGATCTCCCTCTAGATAGGGCTTTACTATTAAAGATTCCTTATCAAGCCTGACCCTTATCATGCCATTAATATCTGTTCTATAAATCTCCGTATTCAAGCTCTCAAGCCTATGGATTACATCACTATGGGGATGACCGAAGTTATTGTTCCTTCCCACAGAAATTACTGCTAGCCTTGGGCTTAGCTTTTTAATAAATTCCTCTGTGCTAGAGCTTATGCTCCCATGATGGGGAATCTTAATAAGATCAATATCCTCACTTAGCTTGTCTATCATGGATCCTTCTATTTCTTTTTCTATATCTCCTGTAAATAATAGTTTCTTATCATTGTAGATTAGATTAAATACCAGGGATTGATTATTAGGAGAAAGTCCTCTCCCTAAATCATCTTCACAGGGACTTATAACATCTATATAGGTATTTTTATCTAGCTTAAAACTATCTCCATCTTCCAATAAAATTACTGGAGTGCTGGTATTTATAATATAATTGTATATCTGGCTCTCTGGGTCCCTATAGGAGATAAAAACTCTCTTTACATTGAGATTTTCCACAAGTAGGGGCAGTGCCTTACAATGGTCCAGATCAAAGTGGCTAATAAATATTCCTTCTAAGTTTTTAATGCCCTGCTTTTGTAAATAAGGTAGACTTATATTTTCTCCTATATCATAGTCTCCAAATACATTTCCCCCTGTATCTACTAGGTAATTCCCGCCCCTTGTCTTTATAAGGCAGGCATCTCCCTGTCCTACATCTATAAAATCAATTTCTATACTTCGATCCAGGGCTACTATAGAAAAAATAATTGGAAGGAGAAGAATTAGGTAGAGATAAATTGTCTTTCTTAGCTCTTCTTTATAATATTTTAAATCAATAAGTTCCATTACAATAAATATTAAAGTATATAGGAGGATAATCTCTCCTAGCTTGGGAGACCTTAGGGTAAGGGTCAAAAAATTATTCCTATGTAGTAAGTCTAAAAAAAAGCTATGAAGATTCAGGCTTTTATTTACTACATATCCTAGTATAGGCCCCAAGGGACTAGCTATTAACTGGATTAAAATTAATGCTCCTGCCAGGACCAATACAATAAATATAAGGGGTGCAATCACTATATTAGATATTATAGCCATAGGTGAAAACTTGTTAAAGTAATATATTTGAATAATTAGAGTCCCCGTATATAAGGCTAAAAGCAGGGACAAGCTAGATACAAATTTGTTTTCATAGGGATAAAAATAGCTTTTCACCTTTCCAGAAAAACATATTATGGAAAAACTAGCAATATATGATAGTTTAAATCCTAGGCTCAATATATTAAGAGGATTATATATAAGTAGTATTGTAAAGGAGAAGAAGAGAGCATTCAGAGAGTCATAGGGCTCTGCTATGCTTCCAGCTAGGATTAGGGTGGAAAACATTATATTAGCCCGCATAATAGACACAGGCATGCCTATTAGGTATCCATAGGTCCATAGGATAATTATTGTTATAATTCCATTGATATTTTTCTTAATTCCTATTCTTGATATAAGATAAATCAAAGCTCCTGCAATAATACCTATATGTAGGCCTGAAACTGCTAATAGATGTGCCAATCCTAGATCTCTATAGACCTTTAGATCTTCCTCATCTAAATAGTTGTGATCACCTAGGACTATTCCCTTAAGTAGCTCACTGTTTTCATCTTCTAAATATCTATCAAAGGTCCTCTCCACATGATTTCTAAATCCTATTTGAATCCTATATTTAAAGCTCTTATTTAAACTTGATATGGTGCAAAGTGAATCTTTTTTAATAGTCATTGTAGTATGTATTTTCTTAGATAATAAATTATTCCTATAATTGTATAAATTAGGATTAGTATTTCCCATTGCTCTTTTTAATACTCCCCTAAATTCTATCCTATCTCCTAATTCTAAATCACAGGGTCCTATTATCTTTAGCATGGTCTTTTCATCTAGATTTTTTGAAAAATCCAGACTTTTAATCCTCTTTATACTTATTACATATTTGCCTTTCTCTTCATCCTGGGAAATAATTCTCTCTACCTGGGCTTGGAAATCAAAGGGTCTATCTAAATTTTTTAAGAGCAAACTCTTTTCCATATGGTAGGCTGTAAGAGTAATTCCAAGCATAAAAAATAAAAGCAAAATTAAATAAGGCCTATTTTTATTTATAATTATAGTAAATAAATAGCCTAGGGCTAAAGCTAAAAACATTAAAAAGGAAATATATGCTCCTATGTTAAAATAAAAAGCAAATATAACTCCAAAAACAATTGAAATACCAATTCCTAGAAAAGGTCTCTTCATAGCTTTCTCCAAATCTGTTTTTCTATATTATATCATAATCTATAATATAAAATACTAGAATTTAAGGCTTATATTCTTCTTTATTTTAAAGATATATGCTATTATATAAGTATACATAAAAAGGAGTGAAAATCCATGAAGCATAAACTTTATCTTGAAAATCCCTATTTGAGACAAGCAGATGCCAGAATTATTGATAAAAAATTTGAAAATGATTTGTATTACTTGAAGTTAGATAAGACAATATTTTATCCCCATCTTTCAGGTGGTCAGCCAAGAGATGAAGGTCATATCAATGGCATTCCTGTTGTAGATGTATACGAAGAAGATAATAATATTATTCATGTAATAAAGGAAAATATACATAGTGATAAGGTCAGACTTGAAATAAATTGGCCTAGGCGAATAGATCTTATGCAGCAGCATACAGGCCAACATCTGCTTTCAGCTGGTTTTTATAAGCTCTTCAATGGAGATACAGTTGGTTTCCATCTGGGCAGTGACTATGTTTATGTAGATATAAATCTAGCAGAACTCAGTTGGGAAGAAGCTGAGAAGATAGAAAACTATGTAAATAAAATAATTACTTCAGATTTTGAAATCAAAACATCCTATGTAGATTTAAAAGATCTGGACAAGCTTGACTTAAGAAAAGATACCAAGCTTGATTCCAATATAAGAATAGTAGAAATAGATAGTATAGATTTTTCTCCCTGTGCAGGTACTCACCTTAGAAATACAGGAGAATTAGGCATGATTAAAATAAGGAAATGGAAGAAATACAAGGGAAATATTAGGGTTGAATTTGTTTGTGGCAAGAGGGCCTTAAAGGATTTCTCTTGGAAAAACCAGGCTATAAATGATATAGCCCTGCTCCTGTCCTCAAAGGACTCTGATGTTTATGAAAAAGTAAATATACTCTACAATCAAAAAAGAGAAGCTGAAAAAGAATTAAGAAAGCTAAGGTCAGATAAATAGACCTTAGCTTTATTTTTTTCTTCTTTTATGGTTAAACTTTTGCCACTATCTGATTAAAGGTCTTTATCATCCTAGCTAATCTATCCTCTTGGATCTCTTCAATACTCTTTCCTGCTAGCCAGTAGAAGTTTTCTATAAAGTCATCTATTTCCATTTTTCTTCTCTCATCTACTTTATTGTAAAAGTTTCCTAAAACAGTCATTATAGGTATTAGAGGATTTTTCTTAATATATTCTAGATCTGTTATCATACCTAGTCCAAATTCCTCTAGATTAAATACCGCTCTTGTTGTAACTTGTATTTGAAAAGCATAATCCTTAGCTATAAACATATTAATCCCACTCCTTTATTTTTCTTTAATGGCTTTCTTTGAAAATCCACTTTATATTTCCATTTTATCCAATTCATCTAATTCATACTCATTTATTATATTTATTAATTTGAGAGGATAGTTTGGATCAGTGGCATAGCCTGCTCTTTTAAGGGCCCAAGCTCCCTTAGTATAATCAAACATGACCTGGGTAAAGGGCTGGTATCTTTCATAGTTTAACAATAAGGCCTTATGGTCCTTCCAGCTTTCTTCCAGATTATTATAGGCCCTGAATTTGGCATCCACCCTATAAGTTTCCCCATTGTAAACCTCCCAAGTATTTGAAATAACTGACCCTGCATTAGCCTCACCCTTTATTCCAAATAAATTGTAGGATAATTCTCCACTATATTTATCTACTGGAACACTTTGCCCCCAACCAGATTCAAGTATTGCCTGAGCTGTTTGAAGGGCTGCAGACATTCCTATATCCCTATAACTTGTATTAGCGAGTTCTGAAACCAAGGGAATGAATTCATCTTTTGATCCTATAGGCTCAGGTCCATATACATCACCCTGGTATATTTTAAAATCAAGTTTTTCACTGGTAATAGTATTAAGTCCATACTCAGCTTCAGCTTGAACACTCATGGAACCCTCTTCATCTTCTCCTAGCCTGTATAGGACCTGATTATCATCACCATTTGCTTTTAATTCTGTTTTTTCACCTGTTTCTTGATTTTCTATAGTGTATATTAAATTTTCTATAGGAACATTACTAGTCACACTTAATTGGAAATCCTCATTTATAACAGCCTCCGGACCTATACCTTCTAGGATAATTCTTGCTTTTCCATTTACCCTTACTCTTATTGGAGGGCTAATATATACTTTTCCCCTATCTACAACTCTTACAAAGAGTTCCTTTTCTCCTGAATCATTAGGTCCTGGATTCCAAATGTAAGCACCATAGGGTAAATTGGCTATAGTGCTTACTTCCCCAGTGCTTAAGTCCTTCATCAAATACTCAGTTTCACTTACATCAAAATTCCTATTGGCATAGAGTCTTACACTCTTATCTATGGTCATGTTTTCTTCAACTCCACCAAGAGTTAAAGTTCTTTCTATATCCACTTCAACTTGAACAGGCTCACTATAATACTCATTTTCCATAGTGTCATAGGCAATAGCCCTAATAAGATAAGTTCCCCTATCCTTCATCTCTGGTCTCCATTTATAGCTCCCCAGAGGATCTTCTACATCTGATAAATGCCCCTGATCATCGCTAGTAGCAGCTGTATTAGTTATTTCATATTTGACATAAAATGGAATAAAGTTTGTATTCAGAGATAAATCTACTGGTTTTCTTATCCTCTGACCCTCTTCTAGTCCCTTAAGCTGAACCTCAGCTTTTATATCTATCCCAATGGGAATAGCCTGACCCATAATATAAGTTCCATTTTCATCATAAAGAGCTGCTGCTAGTATCTTTTTTCCCTGGTCTTCTATCTTAGGAGTGTAGCTGTATTCTCCTTCTATTTCCTCTCCCTTGGCTATAATAAATCCCTTAGTCTCACCCTTATTTATTAAAAAATATCTTATTTCCCTTGCCCTACTAGGATCCTCACTAGCATTTATTTGTAGTATGGTTTCTCCCTGGATTATATCATCTTTCTCATGGCTTATTATTTCCAAATCCAAGTCATCTTTTGGTCCGTCCTCCTCTGTAGAATCGATATATAAGTCTTTTTCTTCTCTATCCCATCTTATATTTAAACCTAATGCCCTCCCTACAAGCTTTGATGAAACATAGGTCATTAAATAAGACTCCTGATCCTCATCATTAATAATTATTTCCTCATCTGTTAGATCATAGTATTCTCCATCATTGTATTCTATTAATCTACTTGATCCTTTCATCTTAATTGATTTATCATCTTTTTTAATATAGAATTTTCCATCCTCTTCTTCCAGATCAACTTCTGCTTGGAGTATGTGGGAGTAAAATACTAAGGGTAGGAAAATGTCATCTTCTTTTATAAGAGGATTAATTGAGTATTCCTTATCTTCTTCTCCATTTTCCTCTTGGACTAATCCTCCTCTTATCCTGCTTTTATCCCCATCAATAATTACATTTATATCATTGCCCTCTTTAAATATGAATTTATAGCTAAATACTAGTATTAAAACTAGGAAAAAAGCTAATAACACTTTATATCTTGATTTCAAATTTTCAACTCCTTTGTCTCTCTAAGACTCTTTAGCCCTTAGGTGAATAACCCTGTCCACAACTTTAAAGCCCAGTCTTTCATATATCTTTCCTGCCTCTAAATTATCATATTGGAGATAAAGATCCTTGCCTTCTTCCAGTAAATCACAAATAAGCCTTTTTAAACACTGGCTTGCTAGACCCCTGTGTCTAAGCTCTTTCTTGGTAGCTACACCTACAATTACAGCTGCCTCCAAGGTCTCAAAGTCGCTTTGGCATACTGATATAATTTCATCCTCTTTCTCTATATAATAGCCCCTACCCCTTCCAGTATTTAATTTATCCTCCATAACCTCCTTGGAACTAAAGCTTGAAAAGGAATCTTTGTATAGGTCTACAATCCTATCTAAATCCTCTACTCCTAACTTTTTTGTTCTGTATTTAAGATTATCTATATGAATCTTTGATTCTCTGTGGAGTTTTGATATGTAGGCCCCATTTTTTTCAAATTCAAATAGGTCTTCATCAAACAATTTACTGCAGTAAGACTCTGGTCCAATTAAGCCCTTATGGTCTAAGTCTTGGATTATTCTTTTAAAAGCTTCTTGATCAAAGTCTCCTGGCCCGTAAAATTGTAGGAGGCCACTCCGCCTCTTAAGTAGTATGGCTATAAGTTCATCCTTCTTAAATTCTCCGTATATCTTAGTATAGGTTTGTTTTTTACTGGATAGGCCCAGTAGTATAAAATAATTTCTAGCAACATCTCTTTCTGCAAATCTATAAACAAGTTCTATTTCCTCTGGTAAAATCTCTCGGACCATATATCTCTCTCCTTAATAATTTAATCAGTCTATATAAGCTCTATTAATATATATACCCTATCTTACTAATTTAATTTAAATATAAGAAAAAAAAAGACCTAATATTTTTATAAATATTAGATCCTTTATATTTTCTTTTTTATTTATGCTTTTTTTACAAATTCTGACTTTAATTGCATAGCTCCAAATCCATCTACCCTACAATCAATGTCATGATCTCCTTCTACTAAACGTATATCTTTTACTAGGGTCCCCTGCTTTATATCATTGGAACTACCCTTTACCTTAAGATCCTTGATTACTATTACGGAATCTCCATCATTTAAGATGTTTCCATTGGAATCTCTAACTGCATTTTTTTCCTCTTCTATTACTGGGTTCCATTCATAGGCACATTCAGGACAAACAAGTAGAAATCCATCCTCATAAGCGTATTCTGAATTGCACTTTGGACAATTAGGCAATTTACTCAAATCAATCTCTCCTTTTATTTTTTATTTTTTATTTTTATTTTTCTTTCTTTTATAATTATTATTTGTTTTTTCCTTTTTCTTAAAGTTTTTAGCTTTATCTGTAGTTCTTCTATTTGAAGACCTGCCTCTGGATGAGTTAGACTTTTGTTTGACTATTGTCTTATCCACTAGAGGATAGGGATGGTCTTTGATTTCTATTATCTTCTTAGACGTTAGTTTTTCAATAGCTTTTAAAAGTGGTATTTCTGAATAGCTAGAAAATGAAATAGCAGTTCCCCCTCGACTAGCTCTTCCTGTACGACCAATCCTATGTACATAGGTCTCAGCTACTTCAGGCAAGTCAAAGTTTATAACATGGGACAACTCCTCTATGTCTATACCTCTAGCTGCAATATCTGTGGCTATTAGTATTCTTATCTTTCTCTCCTTGAAATTCTGAAGAGCTAGCTGCCTTGCATTTTGAGATTTATTTCCATGAATTGCCTGACTTTCTAAACCCATCTTATCTAGGGCCTTGACTATTTTATTAGCTCCATGCTTGGTTCTTGAAAATACCAAGGCGGATTCTATTTTTTTCTCCCTTAGCAAGTGAGCAAGCAATTTTATCTTATTTACCTTATCTACATAATATAACTCCTGTTGGATAATTTCAACTGGAGAGGATACTGGACTTACCACTATCTTCACAGGGTTTTTTAATATGGATTGGGAAAGTTTTTCAATTTCTTCTGGCATGGTTGCTGAGAAAAACATAGTCTGCCTTACTTTAGGGATATGTGTGATAATCCTTCTAACATCCCTTAACATTCCCATATCAAGCATTAAATCTGCCTCATCTAAGACAAAATGATCTATGCTCTTTACATTTACAAACTTCTGACCTATAAGATCTAAAAGTCTTCCTGGTGTTGCAACTAAAATATCCACACCCCTAGTTAGCTCTTTCTTTTGTGGGACTGCTGAAACTCCTCCATATATAACCAAGGTCTTAAGCCTTAAGTTTTTCCCGTAGGCTTTAAAACTATCCCCAATCTGTATGGCTAATTCTCTAGTAGGAGCAAGTATCAAGGCTTTGATTTTCTTTTTCCCTGGAGATTTTTTTTGATCCATAGCTATCTTCTGCAATATAGGAATAGCAAATGCAGCAGTCTTGCCTGTTCCTGTTTGAGCACATCCTAGTAAATCTTTACCCTCCAATAAGGCTGGTATAGCTTTAATCTGAATCTTTGTAGCATCTACATATCCTTCAGATTTTAAAGCCTTCTGAATTGGCTCAATTATTTCTAAATCCTTCATTAACAATATAAGTTCTCCTTTATAAACAAAATTCATAGAATAGGTCCACTCTTAGGGACCAATCTTCTATGAATTAAATTCAATCAATTTATTTTAATGTCCTTATATAGTATACATCATAATAGCTGATTATTATAGTAAAATATTAAATATATAATTAGTTCAGTAAAAAACCATACTTAATTGGATCTTCATCATCAACTACCAGATGATTAAAGCCTGTAATAAATGCGGATCCTGTAACCTCTGGAATAATGGCCTTAAAATCACCAACCCTGGTTTCTTCTAATATTCTCCCAGTAAATTTAGTGGATATAATACTTTCATAAACAAAATCTTCCTTTATCTCTAAAAGACCCTTAGCATATAGGCTGGCCATTTTTGCGCTGGTTCCAGTTCCGCAGGGAGACCTATCAACCTGTCCTGCTCCAAAAACTACAACATTTTGAAAATCTGCCCCTGGACTCTTGGCTTCACCATAGATCTCAATTAGATCCACAGACCTTATATGTTTTTGTACAGGGTGTTCCAGGCTTATATTTTCATTTATAATTTCCATTAATTTCATTGCTCTTTCTGTTATTATGTTTATATTTTTAGTGTCTATCTCTAACTTTAACTCTGAATCCTTTATAATTGCAAAAAAACTGCCTCCAAAGGCTATATCAAATTTAACCCTTCCTAGGCCTGGAAAGTCTAAGGATTGATCTCTCTTGTATAAAAAGGAAGCTACATTTTTAAAGGATACAGATTTAGCCTTTCCCTCTTCTACCCTTACCCTTGTCTTTACAATACCTGCAGGAGTTTCTAATACTATTTCTGTATAGGGCTCTTCTACAACTACCATACCTGTTTCTACAGCTACAGTAGCCGCGGCTATGGTCCCATGGCCACACATATTGAGATAACCTCCCCCATCCATAAATATTATTCCAAGATCCACATCATCTAGGGTAGGCTGGGTAATAATAGCCCCAAACATATTGCTATGGCCCCTAGGTTCATTCATGGTCATTGTTCTTATGTAATCCATATTTTCTTCTAAATATTTCTTTTTATTAGCCATAGTGTCTCCCGGAATAAGGGGAAGTCCACCTATAATAATCCTCGTTGGTTCTCCCATAGTATGAGAATCAACAGCATGTAAACTCTTTGAAAACTTCAATTTACATTCCTCCTATTTTATATTGATTCCAATTTATCCCCTGCTATTTAGACTATAATAGGAAAGATTAGATCCTATTCTAATCTTTCCTATTGATTTTATCCTTTAAACCTTAGCATGATATTCATATGGAAGTGGAACTATTTGACCAGGACTATCTATCTCTATTAGCTGCAATAAGGCATCCTTGCATATATTATATTGCATCTCCGGATTATTAGGTTCTCCTGCATTGGCTCCCATGGGAACTAATGGAGCTACAGCCCTAGGTGTTCCATTTTGTCTTACTACTGGAGGCAAGGCAGCTATTATAATGGTTGGTATTCCTGCCTCTTCAATCACTCTCTGCACTATAACTGCAGAGCGGTGGCAAGTACCTCAGCCTGCTGTCATAAGCACTGCGTCTACTCCTTCTTCCATAAGCACCTTTGTAATCTCTGGACCAGTTTCATCTTTAAATCTCTCCTGGTCTCCTCCCCCACCCATAAAACCAATGTGTACAGGGGCTATAGACTTAATAAAACCTTCTTTTTCAAGCTCATGCATTCTATCAATGGGAAACATGGAGTTAATATCCTTATTTACATCTGCATTATCATATCCACCATGTGAAACCATAAGTTCACTGGATGCTGTAGTATCTTTTACTTTTCTAAAGCTGAAATCTCCAGACAGATTAAACTTTTCATCTTTCTTTTCATGAACACCAGCTGCTGTAACTAGGGCTACTACCATATCCTTTAAGTCCTTAGTTACTGGAGCCCATACTGGAGGCGGTGTAAGTGGTACAAATATTTCGGATTGTAATCCTTTTACTATAGTTAAGCTCATACTATCCCTCCTTATTCTTCTTTTCTTCTATATTTTTTATATATTTTTCATTAATTTCTGGTCCAACAACTTCAATATAGCTCATATTTAGACCTATTTCCTGGCCCAGTTCTAATTCATAATCCGTAATCACCATTCTCTTTGGAACCTTGATAAAGCCCATCCTACCCTTGAAATCTATACCAACAGAGCACTCATCTAAACTTACAATGATGCCTTCCATATAACTAGTCTGATCTATATATTTCATTATCTAGAAGCCTTTTCTTTTTCTACTAATTCAAGATTTTTCTTCTTTATTTCTGGATTCCATTTTCTTTCAGCATCCATTACTTCTTCCCCAGCAATAGCTGATTTTAGCATGGCAATTGCTCTTATGGCATCTTCTTCTGTTAGGGTATTACATGATAGGATTTCATTTTCAATTCCTTCTTCTGATTTATTGTGATCAATCATATGGGTCATATATTCATTGCCTACTACAAGGGCTCCTTGTACACCAGTAAAGGATGTACCTACTACAGGGATTCCCCTCTTTCCAATTTCTTCAATATGGCTTGCAAAGTCTATGTGATTGTTTCCAAAACCTTCAGTAGTTACAAAGGCACCATCTACATCCATAGATTCAACTGTCATTCCAAGTCTTTCAGATACATAGAACTTCTCTGAATTAATTTGTGGACTTCCAACCAGTATAACTCCACATAGGTCTAACTCTTCATCTCTTAAAGCTTCTATAACAAGAGGTTCTCTCCAGTAGTGTCTTGAGGTCTCTTTAGAAGCTGGTCCAATACAGGTAAGTGCATGAATAGCCCCATCTAAGATCTCCGTTGGAGAGCAAACTATGGGAAGATTACCTAAGTCAACATTTGGTTTTCCCCCTAGTATTCCCACTGGTTCATATGGCAATATTAGATTGTCGTGCATGGCACCCTGGCCCATTATTTCCTTAACTATTACAACTTTCTTCTTTCCCCTACGTCTTATGTGATTAAATTCTTCCTCCCTATCCACTTGAGAATCATCTAGTAATTTTAAAACATCTCTTATTTCCTGGGTAATATAATCGCTGGCCCTATGAGCTGCTAGGGGTCCCGGTCTTTCCATATTCATCTTTTCCTTGATTGTAATTTCAGTCTTTATAAAAATCTCACCCTTATCTGGAGCACCTGGTCTGCCCCACATAAGTGTTTCTTCAAGTATTCCCTCTGAGGATCCGAACTCTCCTATTTGAACTCCATTTTCATCAGTACCAGTTACCATCATCACAACTCCATCAAGGACCCTAGTGGCCCCTGAACCTAGTACAGAACCTACTTCTTTAGTTGCAATAGGTTGAACATCCATTATAGTTTCTGAGTAAGTATTGTATTTGTCAGGACCAATAATTTCAATCTTAACATCCTTAACAATATCACTTACAGCCTTTGCATCCTCTGCTATACCCTCTCTTATATATAGGGTCTTATTTTCAATTTTTGTTTCTTCTCCAAATTCTACTCTCTCTATCACAAAATGTCTTTTCACTAAGCTTCTTCTTATCTTATCCTCAGACTTTGTTTCTTGTTTTTCATCTATAGGCTCTTCCCTGCTAGTTTGAATTTGCTGACTTGGAGCATAGGACATCATTGGTATTTCTAAATTAATATCTTTTCCTTCACCTATATGAATTTTTATAATTCCATTATTTATATTTTGACCTTGCATAGGAACTATTTCCTTAGTCTTTGGCTCTTCTTTGACTTCCTCAACTTCTACTTCTTCCTTCACCTTACTAGGAACTTGTAACTCATCTATATCTTCTTCTCCTATAGGAGTTAAAGAATCTAAGGTCCTTACAAGCCTTGCTCCTAATACTTGTTCTACTGTTAAAACCTTTTCATCTAAACTAAGTAGTCCCGAATCTTCTAAGTCAGGAAATATTATAGGATCCTCTAAGTGATCAGCAGTAATTTCTACTCCTTCTTCCAATCTACAACATAAAACAGCTGGCTCATTCTTATATTTAGCAGCCATTTTTTCAGTCATTGACATATATTTCTCCCCCTTTATCCTATTCTTTATCTTCAGTTTTTCTAACTAGTCTCTTTCCTGCAGCCCTTAGAGAATGATCTGTACTGTGGTATGTTGGAACTCCTATCCTAGGAGCTATGTTCATAACAGTATTAGTTCAGTCATCACAGGAGCCTATGAGTACAATTTCTGCACCAGCCTTTTTAAGCTTTAAAACACTTTCAGCCTGGCCAGGACAAATCCCTGGTTTTTCACATCTCCATCTTCCATCTACTTCTACCATCCTCTTACATTTCAACTCTGCTACAAGCTCTGCACCCATTCCCTGGGCAATTTCCTTTAATCTTTCTTCCTCAGCCCCACACTCGCAGGCAAGTATTCCTACTTTTCTAGAGTCCTCTGGAAATGGCATTGCAACAATTATGCCCCCTAGGGTCTTTGTAACTGGAGTGGATTCTTCCCCATGCTTACCTGTAAAGGGCCCTCCTATTACTATTTCACCATGAGGTTCTACATAGCCTCCAGACTGGTCTATAATCTTTTTAAGGGGGGTACCTATGGGGATATTAAAATATACTCTTCCCTCTCTACTCTCCCTTACCCTTCCACCTATGGTCAGATCCTTGTCAATAACTGGCTTTCTTTTTTCTATTGCATTAGTTACATTTTTTATGGTTTCTACATTTGAAACCACTGACTTAACTACACTGGGAAGTTGACCTGGCTCTAGTTCAACTCCTATTAATTCCCTTATAATAACTCTTTCATCTCCAGCTGGATACATGTCTGTAAGGATTTTAACCTCTATCTTGTCCTCTGGCTTTAGTTGATCATTTATTGCCTTTATGGCCTTCTCATTTTTAGCCTTGATTCCTATATATCCAATTTCAGCATTTATTATCTTCATAATATATTTCATGCCCCTGATTATAAGACCAGGGTCTTCTTGGAGTAAGCTTATATTATGATTTAAGATAGGTTCGCATTCTGTTGCATTTGCTATGAAATAGCCCCCATCTAGGTCAATATTAAACTTTACATGGGCTGGAAATCCTGCTCCACCAGCACCAACAATACCAGCCTCTTTGATGGCCTCTAAGTGATCCTCTGTTTCCTTTATAGGAAGAAATTCCTCACTTTGATTTTCTTCACATTCTATGATTATTTCTCTTTCATTGATCTCTACTATCCTTCCACTTTGACTGCTGTGTATATTGGCACCCAGTCCAGTAGGTACAGCTATTAATTGTCCTCTTTTTACTTCTTCACCTGTTTCTACAATTGCCTTACAGGGAGGTCCTATATGTTGACTTAGTAATATCCTTATTTTATCCATCCCTACCTCCTATATGATCTAATATGCTAAAGTTGTATCCTTTTAAACTATCTCTACTCAATATAGAATCAAATTCCAATTTAAGGGGAATTTGATTCTATATTTTCATTAAATGAATTTATCTAATTAACATTATATCACAAGTGCTTTTTCAAATAAACTTTGATTTCAGAAAATAAACTATTAATCCTTCTTTTCTCATTCCTTATTATAATCTTCTATTTTTTCCCCTTGATAGTCCTTGCTTAATTTCATTATTTCAATATACAGTTTTTCTAAATATTGATCTAGATCCTTATCTGTTAAATATTCTCTGTTCTTTTTTATTATTTCTTCTTCCCTAGTAGAGTTTAGGACAGGTAAATTATTTTCTATTTTATATTCTACAATTTTTGCAACAATTTCCATTCTATTCTGGAATAAGCCTACTATTTTTTCATCAATAGAGTCTATCTCTTCTCTAAAGTTTTCTAAATCTTTAAAACTCCTCATTTAATCACTCCCTTTTTATGTTCTAATTTTACAATATGTCTCTAAAATTTTTGCATCATGCATATATAAAATTTTACTGTGGTAAGTAGCTTGTCCACAGGTATTCTTTCATTGTTACCATGGATAAGTTTTCTTTCATCAGAACTAAGTTCCATTGCTGCAAATCTATAGACATTATCACTTATTTTAGTATAAGATCTAGAATCACTGCAGGCTAGCATTAAATAAGGAGAAACTATGGTTCCTGGCCATATTTGCCTTATAGCTTGATCTAATTTATCCCAGGACTCTGTATCTGTATTTGAAAATGGCTTAACTTCGATTGTGGATAGGGACTCAACCATAATGTCTTCATCATTTATCCGTTCTTTTATTCCCCTTATAATGGACTCCTCTGTATCTCCTTCCATAATCCTAAGATCAGCTTCTACACTAGCATAGGTAGGAAATACATTTATGGAGGAGCTGCCCTGCATCTTGGTAAAGGCCACTGTTGTTCTAAATAAAGCATTAAACTCTCCACCTATCTTCCTGGTAACTAAATCCAGTAGATGCTTGAAAAATGATAGGTTTGCAAATACTATTCTTAAGCCAAAACTAGAATACCTACCTGCCTTATCAAACATGCCTCTGGCAGGTTCTGATATGTGAAAGGAAAATGGCTTTTCTTCAATTTTTTTAACAGCCCTTGCAAGCCTTCCAATAGAGGTTATAGGAGGTGGTGCTGATCCATGTCCTCCCTGAGTTTTTATAGAGAGTTTTAGATGCATTTTTCCTTTTTCTCCAGTTCCTATTAGGGCACATTTTTCCTTGACTCCAGGTACAGCACCCTGGACTATGGCTCCACCTTCATCTAGGACCATAAAAGGCTTTACTCCCCTTTCATCCAGATAGGCAACAATGCTCTTTGCACTTTCTCCATTGGTTTCTTCATCCCCAGCAAAGGAAAGATATATATCATTTTCAGGTTTGAATCCATCAGCTATTAATCTATCTGCAGCTTCCATTATTCCGCAAAGAGTTCCCTTTGTGTCTAAGGTTCCCCTTCCCCATATAAAGGAATCTTCTACAATTGCTGAAAAAGGTTCTTTTTCCCATTCCTTAGCATCTGCAGGTACAACATCATAGTGGGCCATAAAGACCACTGATTTTTCAGAGTTTTTACCCTGCCAGTGATAGAGAACTCCAGTCCTTCCTATGTATTCTAGCTTACAGTTCTTATTTACATTAGGATACTTTTCTATAAGAAGCTCCCTAAACTTAGAAAATTCTCCTTCATCCTCTTTAGATGTATCCTTATATGATACTGTTTTTAGCCTTATCATCTGTCTAAAATTATCTATTATCTTCTTTTCATCTAATTCAACATGAAATTCTTCTACTTCTCTTTCTTCCACAGGTCTAAATCTTATGGTCCTATAAAGAAGTATTAGGATAAGTAAGACCAGGGCTCCTAAAATATACTTAAACATCAGATCATCTCCTATAAAATCTTTTCTATAAGTAGTCCTTATTATATAAAATTCTCCCTACAGCAATAGCAACAAGGGCTCCTACCGGAACCATTACACTAACAGAATTTGCCAGTGATGGGATTGATATAAATAATATTAACATCAAAATTAGAGGTGCCAAGGCTATTTTCCAATCCTTTGCAATAAAAACCACTCCCAGGGCTCCAAATAAGGCAGGCAAAATGTTATCAAAGGCTGGCTCTAATAATTCCGATTCTAATATAGGCTGTAGTCTAGATAGGAGTATTACTCCTAGAAATATAATTATTGTAGTGACTATAGATGAAACTGCTATAGCTATAGTAGATATAAGTTCTCCTTCCTCTGTATTTGGCTTTACCTTAGCTGATTCCATTGCATTTAATGCACAGGGTACCTTAAGGCTGGTAAGATTACCTGTAACAAAACCTAGGTAAGAACCTCCTGATCCAAGCATAGGTGCAAATGTAAAGGCTTCTATGGCTCCCACAGTCCAAAAGATTGGTGCAACTCCCAGTAAGCCCTTAAATAGAGGGCCTATTTTGGGCCAAGCTGAGTAATATATACTTACTGATATAGGGAAAAGTAAAAACATAAGTATTGCCAGTGTTCCCCAAACCCTTCCCCAAGTATGAATTTTTTCCATATAAGTTTTATTTTTCATATCTATCCCCCTATTTGATTAAATTGCTAATTGGTATTGAAGCTATCATAGCCCCTATCATACTTATAGGCAGGGCATAGTCTTCTAGCCATTTAATCTTATACTTTTTAACCAAGAGCCCGCATATAATCATGATAATAGAGGATACAATCATTACAAAAACAGGAATCCAGCCTACTAAGCCCAGTCTAATATCTGAAAATATCATACCTAGGAAGGCTGAAATCATTCCCATAAATATGGCTGTATTAAATATTTCACTCCATTTTTTATCTTTTTCCTTAATCTTATCTATACGCCTTTGCATGTTCTTTAAAAACAAGGTTATTATTACTAGGCCAGACATGATTCCTATGGTCATTACCCAGGCAATTGTAGAGTAGATTACAGGATCTGTAACTCCTTCAGATATGGAGATACCTAGGGCAGATGCTGTAGATGTAGCTGCTGGTAATTCATAGGTTAATGCTCCCAGTACACTTAGCCTTAACCAGGGCAAGGGAAGTCCTAAAAACTTAGAAAGAGTGATAACACCTAGGATTATTGCTACTGCTGGTGCAATTGTAAAAAAAGCACTAGATTTGACCACTCTTTTTAATACTTCCTTTTCAATACCTATTTCTTTTGCTCTTTTCCATGCCTTAAATAAGAAAAATATGGACTGAGCTAAAACAAAGCTTATAATTAGTCCTGCTACTACAAATAAAAACACACTGTTAGAATTAAAATCCATGACATTCATCTCCCCTATCTCTTTAAATTAGCTTATTTAAAGTTTTGTTTATTTATTAACATTGTATCACTGTTTTTTAAATCCTACAATAAAATAGCTAGGATTTTTGATTTGTTTTCAAAAATCCTAGCTCATAATTTTTATCCTATATTTTATATTCTGGACACAGGGCCCTATCTAAATTTCTTATGAAATCTTGAGTATTTGTTACCATGGTTACTGCAGTTAATGTTCCCCTGTCTGATAATTTGTTCACTGCAAATTCCTGTATATCCACTGTGTACATGTATATAGGCCTTACTCTTTCATTAAGCTCATTATAAGATGAGGTCATGTTTCCTGTAGCTATGGTATATAATATTGAACCCATCATTATAAGAGTAGAGGTCTTTCTAGCATGTTTCCTCATTTCATCTTGACCCTTATAAACATCATCTATGGTCTCTGGCAATGAAAATTGATCTCTTATGGTTGCAGGTATGACAAGGCTTACATCACACTCTATTGCGGCTTTAATAAAACCATCCTCAACCATGTCTGCTTGGACCATAGCTTTAATTGATCCATATTTTCTAACCAAATTAATTGTATCGTAGAGGTTTTCTGCTGAATTTTCTTGTCTAGTAAATACTTTTTGACCCCAACTTGTTCCGTGTATGCCTTTTTCTAAATCAAAGGCAGCTGTTTCAGTGCCACAGAATATTGCATCTACATAGCCATTCCTTATTAGGTTTTCTAAGGCCCTTCTAGAGTCCCTATCTAAGGCTAAAGAAGAACCAACTACTAGGGTAACATATCCCTTGTTCTCTTTTTCATATTTTAAAAGCCTATATAATTTATCATAGTCCACTGAGAAAGCTGTTTCCCTAGACCTGCCTGATCTAAAGGCAAAGCTTTGGTCTATTTTATCTTCAGAGATAAATCCATCTGTCCACACATATATGCCCTGAGAAGCATCCTCTGTTCTACCTACAACAACCTTATCTCCTTTTTTAAGATTTCTAAACTCTACTATATCTAGCTCTTCCTTTCCCAAGCTATCATCCACAACACATACAGTATCCATCCTACTTTCTGTAGCTAGTATCCACTTATCATTTACTTTAAAGTATTCAGGATGCATGGATAGGGCATGGAAATTTCTAGGACTTACTCCATCTTTTTCCACCTCTACTAAAGTACAATTGGGAGCATCCACAAATTTCTTCTCCTTAAAATTAGGTGGGCTATATTCTAGTAATTTAAATTTCATCACTTTTCCCTCCCTTATCTTCTACCAAGGCTCTTTCACAATTTACAACAAAGTCTTGTACATTGGTTATCATTGGTATATAGGCAGCATATTCTCTTGCTTGACCTATTTTATTTGTAACATTTTGAGTAATGTCTACAGCATACATATAAACTGGAGTTATGCTTCCATCTTCCCTAATCCTATAGCTAGATGCAATATTTGCAGCCGCTACATTGTGAAGCAGGCTTGCTAGACCTATTATTAATGTTGCCTTATTTAAGTATTCTCTTTTTTTGTCTAAGACCTTCTCCATGGATCCATATACTTCTGGAAGCGGTCCATCATCTCTTATGGAGCCCGCTAGAACATAGGGAATATCCATTTCTGTTAGGGTCTTCATTATTCCATCTTTTACATGGCCCTTTTCTATAAAATTCTCTATAGAATCTGCAGCCCTAACCTCATTTAGGAGATCCAAATGATTATAGTGGCCACCAACCACATTTTCCTGTGTATATATGTTTTGTCCCAGGGAGGTTTCTAAATATCCACCTTCTAGGTCATGGGTGGCCATAGCATTACCTGCCAACACACAATCTATATATCCTTCCCTGGCCAGCTTATTTAAGGCTCGCCTAGTATCATGGTCAAATACTACACTAGGTCCTAATATCCATACTATGTAGCCATCATTATCTCTTTCATATTTCATCAAATCAAATAAAAAATTATAGTCTTCTGAAAAAGATGTCTCCACTGTTTTTCCTGCTGAAAAATAAACAGAATCTGGAAAGCCATCTCTACAAACATATATTCCCTCAGATCCATCTTCAGACCTTCCTCGAACAACCAGGTCTCCTATCTTAAGGTTTCTCAATTCCTTGATTACTATCTTATCCTCCTTTAGGACAGCAGTACAATTCAAAGAATTATGCTCTGGTAATATCCACTTGCCCTGATGATAATAAAAAGTAGGCATGTGACTTGTTAAATAATAATAATCTGGTGCAACACCATCTTGTTCAACTTCTGAACAGGAAATCTCCCTAGCATCTTTAAATTTTTCACTAGTAAAGTCTGGACCTATAAATTCAGGTATTCTAAATTTCATCAAATTCCTCCTTTAATTATTTAAGCTTCTATATTTACTATATAACAATCTTATTTCTTTTTAAAGGATTTTAAACAAAGAGACTGTGATTTCAATCACAGTCTCCTATAATTATTCCTATTTATTTAATTTTACAAGATTTTTAAACACAGACTTGTTTGCTTCTATTTTACTTTCATTGCCTAGGACACATAGATAATCTTCCTTCATAGTATCATCTAGGATTGGTGCATAGGATTTTATAGTCTCAAGACTTGTAGCCAGGACTTGATCCCTAGTTTTTTGTATGTCTTCTTGACTAATATTTGATATATATCTGCTGGTAGCTACTTGCCCCTTGACATGGGATGTCATAGCTGGCTCTAGACGAGCTATGCTTCCTATAATATATTGGTTAAGGTCTGATCCGGATAGTTCCAAATTCCTTATATAATCTCCCATATTATTATATACATCCAAGCTTTCACTTAGGTTTGGATCACGGTAAGAGTGTGTAGTTAATCTTCCTGACCTGTGAATAGAGATACCTGCTCCATAGGCTCCACCTTGAGCTCTGATTCTATTGTGTAAATAATCTCCACTTAAGATAGTAGCTAAGACTATCATACTTCCATCATATTCATAACCTAGTTTTTTGAAATCATATCCCTTGGCAACATATTGAACATTGGAATTTGAAAGTATAGCTTCATTTAATTTTTCTTCCTTGAAGCTATATTCTGCAGGACTAGTCTTTTCCTTATTAATCCTGTCTCTTATGGTATGAAGGTTTTCTCTTATAAGCTTATAATCTTCCTTGTCTCCTGTAAAGCTTACTATTAAATTATTTTCATTGAATATAGTTTCATACACTTCTTTTAAGTTTTCTATAAGTTTTTCTTTTTCCTCATCAAAATTTGCTATTAAATCTGATATAAACCAATAGTATTCTAAACCGCCTAGTTTTTCCATATAATTACTATAGGCTGAGAAGTAGGAGCTAACCCTTCCTGCAGCAACAGCATTACCACTATTTATAATATACATTTCCATCCTTGATTTCATTTGAAGTAGTATTTCTCTTATCCTATCCCCATCATCAAGCTTGGTTTCTGTAATTATCTCTACAATTAATTCCATTAAGTTTGGAATATTATCCCCAATACCCTTGCTCATAATTCTAAATTTAGGACTGTACTTATCATCCCTATTGTCATTTGTAAAGGCAGTGGTGGAGAAATTAATTCCTCCTGTATTTACATATATATCATTTGAAAGTTTAGCATAGGATTTATCCTTAGTATCCATTTTGCCAAGAAGGGCTGAAAGCAGGTTTATATGTGCTATATGCTCTTCTTTTATCATAGATGTATCAAAGTATAGATCCAAATAAGCTATCTTGCTAGTAAATATATCTTGGAACAATATTGTTGTATTCTCTTCCTTGCTGATCTCTTGAGGAATTATTTCTGCCTCAGGATTTACATCTGATCTAGATAGCTTAGGTATAGTAGCCTTATCTTCTTCTTTATCATCAGATAATTGCATGCTTCTCAGTTTCTCGTTTTCTTGGATTAATTTTTCTAGTTCTTCTTCACTTAAGGATCTCTTGTAGTCATCTAATTCTTCTTCTAAAGCTTTTTCCTTATCATCACTTAATCCCTTCTTAGGCTCTATTATTACAAGAGAACTGTGAGGATTGTCTATTATGTTTTTTCTAATATATTCTTCAAAGTAATCTGTATCAATAGCTTGTCTAAGGTCTTTTATTACACTTCCATACCTAAGGGTATCCATTGGATTTCCATCATATAACCAGCTATCCATAGCCATCATATAGAACATTATTCCCTTTGTAGGAATCTTATAGACCTCTCTTAGATTATATTCTACAATATTAATAGATGCTTCTATTAGATCCTTATCTATACCTTCTTCTACTAATTTATTTAAAGTAGCAAATACTTTTTCTTGGAATATATCTTTCTTATCCTTGGAAGTGTTTTTTGCAACAATTCCAAAGCCAGACTGCAAGCCGTCTATATCCATAGTAAAGATATCCTCACCTAGTCCCTCTTCAAGGAGGGCCTTCTTTAGTGGTGCAGCCTCTGATCCTATTAGGATTTGGGAAATGATGTCTTTACTTAGGGTGTTCTTTAAATCAGCCTTTTCTCCCATAACAAAGTTTAAGCTTAAATAGGTCTTATCCTCATCCTTATCATCTTTAGATATTGGATAGTAATCATTTACATGATTGATAGAATCAAAAGCTTCCTGTTTATCGATCTTTGAATCCACTTGGATCTTATCAAAATTAGACAGATATTCTTCATTAATATGCTTAAGCTGACTATCTAAATCCCCATCTCCATATAGGTAGATATAAGAATTGGATGGATGATACAGTGATTTATGAAAATCTAAGAAATCATCATATTTAAGCTCTGGAATTACATCTGGATTACCTCCTGATGAATGTTGGTAAGTTGTATCTGGAAATAAAGATCTTCCTATATTTTCATCAAGTATGGTTTCTGGAGTTGAGTAGGCTCCCTTCATTTCATTGTAAACTACACCCTTATATCTTATTTTCTCTTCCTTATTGAATATCTCATGGTGCCAACCCTCCTGCATAAATATATCTTCTAATTCATATATCTTAGGGTAAAATACAGCATCTAGGTATACATCCATAAGGTTGAAAAAGTCCTTTTCATTTCTACTTGCCACTGGATATATGGTTTTGTCACTAAAAGTCATGGCATTGATAAAGGTCTGTAAGGATCCCTTTACCATATCCATAAAGGGTTCTTTTGTAGTGTACTTTCTTGATCCTGATAGGACACAGTGCTCTAATATATGAGGTACTCCAGTACTATCTGTAGGTGGAGTCCTAAAACCAATTGTAAACACTTTATTATTATCATCATTTTCTAATTGCATCAATCTAGCACCTGATTTTTCATGGTAAAAAACCCTTGCTAGAGATTGAATCTCATCAATCCTACTTTCTTCTAAAAGTCTAAATCCATGGTAAAGCTTGTTAATCTCAAACATATTTTTCCTCCTTATAACTATAATAATATTATTATAACACAATAAATTTATTTCTAACATCTATATAGGAAAAGGGCTAAGAATAAATCTTAGCCCTTTCTCACTTTTATCTAATCATCCATATCTTCTACTTCAAAATCAAGAATCTCTCCAGTATAGATATCTATTTCTAGTTCATATTCCTTGCCATTGTATTCTATCTCTATTTCATATTCATCATCATCTATTTCAAATTCTGTAATCTTCCCTCCCCCTACCTTGTCCATGGCTATCTTCTTTGCTGCATCTACTGATATTTTCTTCTTACTAGGATTTGTAGGTTTTTCTTCCTTGTAGTCATCATCTTTTTCTACTTTATATTCTTTAATCTCTCCAGTGTAAATATCTATTTCCATTTCATATTCCTTGCCATTGTATTCTATCTCTACTTCATACTCATCATCATCTAGTTCGAATTCTGTAATCTTTCCTCCCCCTACCTTGTCCATGGCTATCTTCTTTGCTGCTTCTGCTGATATCTTCTTACTAGGACTTGTAGGTTTTTCTTCCTTGTAGTCATCATCTTTTTCTACTTTATATTCTTTAATCTCTCCAGTGTAAATATCTATTTCCATTTCATATTCCTTGCCATTGTATTCTATCTCTACTTCATACTCATCATCATCTAGTTCGAATTCTGTAATCTTTCCTCCCCCTACCTTGTCCATGGCTATCTTCTTTGCTGCTTCTGCTGATATCTTCTTACTAGAACTCGTAGGTTTTTCTTCCTTGTATTCATTATCTTTTTCTACTTTATATTCTTCTTTTCTATTGCCTTCTACAATTTTAAATAAATCTTCTATTGCTATATCCTTACTTCTACTATAGTTGATAAATTCTTTTACAGTCATTTTTTCAATTTTCTCAAGGCTAATATCATTGTCTATTTCTTGTAATCTTGCAGCTGCAAGTTCTAAACCAGTTTTATTAGATTCTTTTTGACTCTTTGTTATAGACTGATTGAGAACTGTTGCTTCTATCTTCTTATTTTCCAGTATTGCTGCAATTGCTTGATTAACCTTGTCCACATATTTGCTATCCATGGAAT
>CAZGQG010000005.1:25267-83572 GCA_964527205.1 uncultured Tissierellaceae bacterium
AGTATTGCTGCAATTGCTTGATTAACCTTGTCCACATATTTGCTATCCATGGAATCATCTTCTACTGTTAACATGACAAAGTTATCTTCTCCACCTTTAATATACCCAGTCAGTATCATAAGGTCTAATAAATCATTTACAGTGTTTTCAAGATCCTTGTCCCTAGCTTTAAAATCTTTTAAAAGTTCTACTGCATCCTGGTTCATTGGGTTAATTTCCACCACTCTGTTTAATCTGCTTGTAACTAGCTCAATACTTGGATTTACATCCATCCTTAGTGAGTTTACTGGTTCTGTTGCTAGAAATCCAATCATTATCATTGCTAATAATACAACTGGAATCCCGTAATACATTTTTTTACTTTTCATTTTAATTCCTCCCTATTTTCTTTATCTATCCTGTTAACTATCCAGCCTGCCATTTTATTGCATGCTTTTTAAATTATTTTAAAATACTTTCTAATCATCAACCTCAACTTCTAAAATTTTCCCTGTTTTTCCATCAATAGTTATTTCATATTCTACATCATCAAGTTCAATCTCTATTTCATATTCTAGATCATCCTGGTCAAAGTCAACATCTGTGATTTTTCCATTTACTCTGGATAGGGCAATTTTTTTGGCTTGCTGAGATGAAATAATGTTTTTAGAGCCAGCTTTCTTTTCATCATCTTGGTCATCCTCTTCATCATCATCATCATCTTCTTCTATATCATCTTCATCATAATCCTCGTAATCTTTTATTTCTTCTTTTGCCCCTAGTGTATCAGGACTTGTTTCTCCTATCTCTAAAGTATTATCTTCTTTTATGTCTTCTTTATCTTCTCTTTCTTCTATCTTTTCAAAATCTGTGGAATCTAGGATTTTATCTAAGTCAAGTCCCATTCCCTGGCTTAAGTTGACTAATTCTTCTATGCTTAAATTTACTAGGTCCTCTGTTTTAAGTTCTTGGTTTAGGATTAATAAATTTCTTATAAAGGTCATCTTGCTAACTGATATACCATATTCCTTTGAAAAATCTTCTATAGTGGATGTTTTATCTAGTTTTTGAGATAAGACAATTGGATCAAAAGATTTTTTCTTCATATATTCATGAATTTTTTTATCTATTACTTGTTTTTGCATCTGGGACTTTTCTTCATTTTTATTGTAGATTGAAAGCAATAAGAATTTATGATCTTTATTAAAATATCCTTTATCATAGATTCTATCTAAGATTTCTTCTGTAACTCTATCCACTGTCATACCCTTGTAATTAAAATCTTTTATAATCCATTTACCATCTTTATTACTTGATTTTATATCTATAACCTTATTTATTCTATTTGTTGTAATCTCTATACTAGGATTAACATCAATAAAAATATTACTATCAGGCATCCTTGTTTGATAGTTCCATCCAAAGAATACTAATAGGAATGCTGCTGCTATTGAAGCATAGGGCATAAATTTCTTAAAAGGATCTCTCTTTCTTTGCTGCCTAGTTATTTGATCATGCTTAAGCATCTTTGTTCTAGGGGCATTTTTTATATCATCTAACAAATCAATTGGCGCCTGGTCTATGGAATCTTTTAAGCTCTTTAAAATTTCTTTTTCCTTCATGCCCTGACCTCCTTCGCATCTATATAAGTTCTTAATTTTTTTAATGCTCTTCTATACTTTGATAAACATGTAGATAATTTCATCCCTAGGCCCTCTGATATTTCCCTATGCTTCATACCTGATACTGCATGTAGGATAACTATTTGTCTTTCTTCTTCATTTAAAAGTGATAGGACCCCTTCAAGGACAAGTCGATCATCAATATCACTTATATATGAGAATCTCCTATCATCAGATAAGTCCTCTGGCTGAATTGAAATACTTCTCTTTTCTTTTTTTGTATTAGTATAAAAAAGATTCTTTGCAATAGTAAACATCCAGGCCAAAGGTTTGCCCATAGGCTTGTATAGATGTGCAGATGAAAGAATTTTTATGTATGTATCCTGTATTAAATCCAAAGATTTTTCATGATCTTTTGTAAGAGATAAGGCAAAGGCATACATGGTTCTTTCCGTAATAGCATATAAATCATCTAAGGCTTCCATGTCATCCCTTGCAATCCTTACAAAGAGATCTTCATCTATTTCTATTTTTTTCCTATCTACAATAGGACTATCCTCATATACAAATGTAAATAATATCATCTCTATAGCTCCTTTAATAGTATAACTCCTGACCAGCCTGTTTTATTGCATAGAATTATAATATTTTTTATTTATTTTTATTTTCATCTTTTAAAAACAAAAATAGAAGACCTTAGCCTTCTATAATTAATCTAATATAACATATTTTATTGCCTAAATACAAACCTATTTATTTTTAAGTTCTAATTGTTTCTTTGTTTTTCCAGTAGATGAAAAGAGTAAATATAATATACAGGATAGCTATAAATAAGGCTATGACTAATCCCCTTCCACCTTCTCCTCCTATACTAGATCCAATAAGAGTCTTGGCTATCATCATAGGTGATTTGGCCAGTAGAGAGGCTATAATAAAGGCCTTATAGCCTGTATTAAATGATCCCAGTACCATGCTGCTTATGTCATTGGGTATGAAGCCAAGTATTTTTACAATAAAAACAGATACCCATTCATTTTCAGCTCTTACTTTATTGATTATATTTATTTTAGGATATTTATCAATCATTTGATCTACCATGTCTTTTCCAGAAAATTTACCAATATAAAAAGCTATAGTCATAGTAATAAATAAACCTAAGAAATTTATTATTATCGCTATATACCATGGAAATACAAGGCTTGAGCTAATATATATAAGGCTAAGGGGTATGACTATTGAAATTGATTTTACTGCAAAAAATACAAGAAAAATTATTGCAGCTAAAAAATAATTAGAGGGTGTGTAGTTTAGGATTTTTTCGACTGATATGTCCTCATAATTTAAAGCAAAATAAATAAATAAGATAGCCATTACTATTAAAGGTATAAACTTTATTATTTTATTTACTTTTGACCTTTTCTTCTTTTCCATAATATCCCCTCTATCCATTTACTTATCCCGCTAGAAAACTAGCAGGATAGGATTATACACTTATCTTTTCACTTTTCTCTGTCTTATCTATTGTTTGCTCCCAAATTCTATTAGCTACTGGCTCCCATTTATCCGCTGCATCCTTACATTTACCACATAGATCATAGACATCTTCTGGGTTTTCCAAGTCTGTTGATTTGGCATTCGCCCTTACAACCATATCCCCTAACTTACCATTATTATCCAGTAGAGGACATGGTCTAAGTTGATTTTCATTAAAGGGTTGGTTTTCCTTATACTGCATAAATAATGGTCCCTTTAATGCTTCTAATAGGGTCTTTTCATGTATATTGGAATCTGAATAATGTATAAAGGCACAAGGTTCAACATCCCCATTTGCATTGATGTGTAAGTATCTTCTACCTCCTGCTATACAACCATCTACATATTCTCCATCATTCCAAAAATCTATAGTAAATATTGGCTTTGTAAACCTAAATTCTCTAATTTGATTGTACATATACTCCCTTTGTTCAGCAGTAACCATGAGTTCAGGTACTGCATTTATACCTACAGGCATATATGTAAAGAACCATGCAAACTTTGCTCCCTTCTCTATCATATCATCAAAGTATTCTTCACTGCCCATTACTTCTGTATTTTCTCTAGTATAACAACAGGATATTCCAAAGGGCAATCCCTTGTTTTTTAAAATTTCCATGGCCTTTATTACAGCCTTATATGTTCCTTCTCCTCTTCTAAAGTCTGTTTCTTCTTCAAAACCTTCAACAGATATGGCTGGAACAAAGTTCTTAACCCTTAAAACTTCATCAGCAAATTCTTCATCTATTAGGGTACCATTAGTGAATGCTAAAAACACACAATCCGAATGCTCTTCACATAAGCTAATTATATCTTTCTTTCTCATTAGTGGCTCTCCCCCAGAATATATATACATGTATATTCCAAGTTCCTTCCCTTGATTAATAATATCGTCTAATTTTTCATAACTCATGGAAAGCTTGTTTCCATAGTCCGCTGCCCAGCAACCTGTGCATTTCAGATTACAGGCTGAGGTTGGATCCATAAGTATAGCCCAAGGTACATTGCATCCATGCTCTTCTCTTGCCTGCTTTTCTTTTTCCAAGCCTAACATAGCTGAATTAATTAAAAAGTTCTCGAACAAGGTCTTTCTTACTCCATCATCGATATCAGTATATAATTCATCAATATACTTATACCAATGTCCATCCTGGTCTTCAATTAAATCCCTTACCACTTCTAATTTAGATGAAACGTGTCCCTTTCTATCGATTTTCTCAACCCAATCAACTATCTTGGGAACGTTTGCTTCTGGGTCTGCATCCAAGTAATTTAGAACCTGCCTTAATCCAAAAGCCTTTACCTGATTTACCACTCTATTATTCATCACAACAATCACTCCTTCTTGATTTGGACTCTAATAATAGCTTATATCTCCTTCTCATCTTAATTATAAAATATATAGGCCTGTATTTCATGGGACAAAAATATTTTCTGTCTTAAAACTTCACAAAATCCTTGTTTTGTAACATTTTGAGACAATAGGGTTAAATGTCTATTTACTCTTATAGAAATATGGATTATTATTTTATTAGTAGATGAAAGGAATGATTAAGATGATCCGCAATGATATAAATATAAAAATGATCCAATCTGCAATAGATAAGGGAATTGCTGACATAGAGGATGATCCAAAAAGAGGTATAAGGAATTTAGTTGACCTAGCCAATCACTTTGCTAAGAGTCCCTTTCAAAGGGATATAACAAGCTTAATGCAGTCTATCTTAGTTAACTTGGAGAGTCCATACTATGACCTGGTCTTAGATCTACTGGCTAATGTAGATCAGGAAATATTAAAGTGCTTTGGTATAAATCTTGCTTATAAGGGCTGGACCTATGGGGCTAAAAAAATTCGTAAAAACGAAGAGAAGTTCCAGACTAATATTCCCTGGACTCTTATTTTTGATTTAAGAAAAAATATAGAAGATCCACTCCCAAAGAATGATATTGAAAAAATTATTAGAGAGGGTAAGGAGTTAGGAATATATACCTATAATGTTTTTATAAATAATCTTAAGGGGATTCATAGTATTATAGAAGCTAATCTTGATTGTGCCTTTATACTCTTTCTTCCCCCTTCCGCCATTAAATCTGAAGATCTGAGAAGGATAAACTCATATAAGAATACTTGTTTTTCTCTTTACTATGAACCTGGAAGGGATTTGCAGGCTTTTAATAAAAGCATCCAAGTCTTAGTCCAAAATAAATCTTTATTTACTATATATTCTTATGCTAAGGAAGACTATAGTAAATACATCCTATCTGATAATTGGATAAAAGATCTCCATAAAAAGATTCCCTTTCAGATCTTTATAGATCCAGAGGGGTCTGATAATAAATCCCTTCCAAAAATCCAGGATTACATTTTTGATTCTAGGACAAGTCAAAAGTATTCCATATTTTTAATAGACTTATATAAGGATATTACTCGTATTAATATGAATATTTCAAACAAGTCATCTATACTAACTATCAAGGAAGATGGCTATATCTACAATAATGACCTATCCTATATGACTAGCTTAAACATTAGAGACTTATCTTTAAAGGAGATTTTCTCAAATATAAAAGAAGAGTGAATTTAACCTCTCACTCTTCCTTTATATCCTCAACAACTTTAAATGCAATTCCCTCTATTGCGGTTCTAGTGAATTGGACAAATTTCTCTGGAGTGATGTCCTTTTCTTCAACCAACCATCTTGTAATGGCCATTCTAGTTGCATCGGCAAAATATGTAGAAAAGAACTCCTTGTCCTCATGACTATCAAATATATTTCCAAAATTTAAATGCATAAAGGATTCTAAAATCTCTATAAAATAATCTGAAAAGGAATTTTGTCCCTTTTCCTTTAAAGCATTCCTATAAAAGGCCTTATTTTCATATAGGTAGTAGCAAACTGTTTCTAAGAGCTCCCATATATCCTTTGAATGTGTTTTATTTACAAGAGAAACAAATTCAGTATAAAATATCCAATTTACTAGGTCATATTTATCCTTAAAATGATAATAAAAACTTTTCCTACTTAAATTACAAGCTTGGGTTATATCTGAAATAGTTATTTTACTCATAGGTTTTTCTTCCATTATCTTTTTCATGGAATCAGCTAAGGCTAATTTAGTAATATCATTACTTGACATAGACAATCACCTATTTTCTATATTTATCTACTTATATAATATAGGGATTTTATAAATAAGTCAAAAGATGTCTTATTAAAAAGATCCTCTCCCCTCTTAAATAATTAAGGGAATAGGATCTTTTCTTTAAATCTTGTATTTTAAATTATAAGTTTGATATGCTCTCAAGTACTTGGTCAAAATCAGGTATGTTTGAAATTTCATAAACTTCTACCCATTCAACTATTCCTTCTTCATCTATCAGTACATTGGCCCTTCCTGATGCATTCATATCTTCTACAAAGATACCATATGCCTTTGATACTTCTCCTAATGGATTGTAATCCGATAACATTTGTAGCTTGCTTATGTTTATTACCTTGGCCCATGCTGATTTAGAAAATTGTTGGTCAACATTAATTCCAAATGGTACTATATTTTTATCTATGAACCTATCATAGTGGAGCTCTAAGGCTCTCATATGATCTAGTCAACCAGCTGTCCATGCTAATGGATGCCATGATAATAGTACTTTCTTGCCTTTGAAGTCTTTTAAACTTACTTCCTCCCCATTATGATCTTTCAATGTGAAGTCTATGGCCTTATCTCCTACCTTAATCATATCTTTCATCTATATCCCTCCATACTAGTTAGTTACCCTAGTCCATTAGCATTAAACGATTTATTCAATTTTTCAAGATTTCTATAAACTATTAAAGCTCTTTCATTTGCTCCTGATACATGCTTTTGTAGAAACCATTTTCTTCCATTAGAGATTCATGATCTCCTCTTTCTATAATCCTCCCCTTATCTAAAACAATAATCTTATCTACATCTTTTATAGTAGAAAGCCTATGGGCAATTATAAAGGTGGTACGATTTTCCTTTAGCTTTTCTATACCCCTTTGAATAAGCTTTTCCGTTTCCGTATCCACATTGGAAGTTGCCTCATCAAGAATTAAGATCTTTGGATTTCTTATATAGGCTCTAGCAAAGGAAATCAATTGTTTTTCTCCTTGACTAAGGTTGTTACCTTTTTCAAATATTCTTTGTTCTATACCTCTTTCCACCAAGGCCTGTCCTCCCACATCTATAAGGGCCTTTTCTATATCTTCATCTGTATACTGGTCACTGTCTAATTTAATGTTATCTTTTATATTTGTTTCAAAGATAAAGGCCTCCTGAAGTACAACTGCCATATGTTCTCTTAGAGAGTTTCTATTTATATCCTTAATATCTCTACCATCAATGTATATATTTCCAAGTCTAGCTTGGTAGAACTTTAGGATTAGATTTATTATTGTACTTTTCCCACTTCCAGTTGATCCTACAAAGGCTATAGTTTCACCACTATCTATTTCAAAGTTTACCCCCTTTAGGACATCTTCCTTATCATAGGCAAAGTAAATATCTTCAAATTTAACATGTCCTTTTACATCCCTAAGATCCCCCTGGCTTTCATCTAATGTTTCCAACTTTAGCAAGTCGAAAATATGGGTGGCAGAGGCGTAGGATTGCTCTAGTTCTCCAAATCTAGTTACTACAGTGCTTATGTTGTTAAAGATTTTAGTAACATAATCTATGGTAATATACATACTACCAACTGTAACAGCATAAATACCAGTTATCCTTCCAATTCCAAAATAAAGGAGAACAAGAAGTGTCCCAAGATATCCTACAATATCAATGGCCCTATATCCACCATAACTCCTTACCTTGGTCATTTCTATATTGGTCTTAAATATATTTTCATTTATATGGTCAAATTCTTCTTTAATATGGTCTTCCCTATTTAAGGCCTGGATTATCTCCATATTTTGTATGTTCTCATTTATACTTGAGTTTATTTCACCTATATAGTTCCTATTTAATGTTGTATACTTTCTAGTTTTCTTTCTCAAATCATTAAATATAAGATAGATTAGAGGTAAGAGTACTAGGAGCATAAGGGCTGCAAGGAAATTCCTTATTAGAATCATGCTATATAAACTTACAATCATTATACTTGAAGCCACAAGATCTGCTAAGATCAAACGAAACATAATTTTTAATTTATTTGTGTCATTGGTAATCCTAGATACTATGCTTCCTGAGGGTATACTATCAAAGTAGGATATGGGAAGCTGGGTAACATGACTATAAACATCCTTCTGTGCACTAAAGGCTATATTGTTTGCTGCCTCCTCAAAGGATACTAGGGCTAAATTACTAAATAGTCCGCTTAGTAGATATACAAGCAAGTATATTAATAAGAGTAGTAATATTGAAATAAAATCCGCCTTTTTTAAATCGATTTTAATATAGTTGTTTAATATAAAACCAATTATTAAGGGTCCTATAATTTCCATAGCTGTTCTCACAAGAGAAAGGAGCAGACCTATGGACAATGATTTTTTTTCATTCTTTGCATATTCTTTTAGTTTCTTACTTGCTAGTTGGTTTCCTTTATTATTCTTCATTGAACCTACCCCTTGCTGACTGATTTTCAAACTGCTCACTGTACCATTTCCCATTCTCTATTAATTCCTCGTGGCTGCCTCTTTCAACTATCCTTCCCTCTTCTAAAACTATTATCTCATCAAGATCCTTGACCTGACTAATCCTATGACTGGATATAATACTTGTCTTTCCCTGTCTCTTCTTCCTTATATTATTGATAATATTTCTCTCTGTTGTCCCATCAACTGCACTCATGGCATCATCTAGGATTAAAATCTCAGGATCTTTTATTAAGGCTCTTGCAATTGCAATCCTTTGGTTTTGTCCACCTGAAAGAGATACACCTCTCTCTCCACAGAGAGTATCTAAGCCTTGTTCAAAGCTGGATAAATCTTTTTCAAAATCAGCAAGTCTAATTGACTCCATAAGCTCTTCATCACTGGCATCTGCTTTGGATAATTTAATATTATCTCTTATACTTTTTGAAAATATCATATGCTTTTGCGGCACATAACCTATTAAGGCTCTAATGCTTGAGCCAGTGTAGCTATCTAGAGGCTCACCACTAATCATTATAGCATCCTTTTCCATAGGATAGAGATTTAAAATTTGCTTTAGGAGAGTAGATTTACCAGATCCAGTTTTACCCAAAACTCCTAAGGATCCACCTTTTTTAATTCTTAGATTTATACCTTCCAATACATTTTCCTTGGATGAAGGGTATCTAAAACTATGATTTATAAATTCTATATCTCCATTTTTTTCTAGACCTACTGCATCTTCTCTATCTACAATATCTTCTCTATAATCTAATACTTCCTGTACCCTATCCATAGATGCATTGGCCTGTTGTTTTAAATTAATAAAATTTCCAAAGGCATACATTGGCCATACCAACATATTTAAATAATAGGTAAATGAAACTAATTGACCTATGCTTATCTCTCCCCTGGATATTAGAATTGATCCATAGCCTATTCCAATAATAAAGGTAAAGGCAGGTATTATTCTCTGAACCGGTGTTAGTAGGGCTTGGTATTTTACTACATCCATATTCTTATCTAATAAAATTTCTCCATTTTCTTCAAACTTATCCCTTCTATATTCCTGCAGATTATAGACACGGGCAATTCTTATACCTTCTACATCTTCAAGAACTGATGTATTTAGATTGTCAAAGGCTCTTTGTACCTTGGCCCATCTTGTATGGATCTTATTTCCTATTAGTATACTGAGATAAGCTAATAGGGGAAGGGGTACAATAGCTGCCAGGGTCAATTTCACATCTACTACAACCATCATCATTATTATAATAATGAAGGGGAATACTGTGGAATCAAATAAACTTAGGGTTCCTATACCAGCAAAGTTACTTATGCTGTCTACATCATTTGTAGATTTTCCCATAAGGGACCCTGTAGAATGCTTCTCAAAAAACTTAAGAGATTGGCCTAGGAATTTTGACATAAGATTATCCCTGGTCTTATAGTCTATTTCATTGCCTGCCCTAAAGGTAAAGTAGGCCCAGGCCATGGCAAAGAAATATTTTACAATTATAAAAAACAAGTCTATTGCTAAAATAAGAAAAAATGTATTTAGTCCTATTGAATCTTCAAATATCATATCCGTTAATCTACCTGTTATATAGGGAGGTATTAAGCCAACTAAATTGCTTAGGGATAAAAAAACTATTGCTAAAATATATTTATTTTTATAATATGAAATAAACCACCAAAATTTCTTAAACATAAATCCTCCTTGTTACTATAGTGTTATAAGAACTAATACCATAGAAAAGGATTTTCAGACTCTATTAAGAAAAATTTGAAACAGTCTGAAAATCCTATTTTTATTCTAATCTATCCTAATCTAATATAGAATATCATATCATATTATTTTTTATTTTTCTTCAAAAACTTTTGAACTTCCTCCTGAGCTGAATCCAAGGTGCAAAGATTTGCAAAGTGATAATTAGTAAAGTCTAAGGCATCCCTGTAGTTCATATCTTCAATTTGATAAAAGGAACTTTTACCTAATTGCATGGCTATAGGGTTTTTATCAGCTAGTTTTTTAGCATATTTTTTTGTCTCTTCTATTAGATCTTCTTCTGGAACTATCTTATTGATTAGACCTATATTAAGGGCCTTTTCCGCCCCAATAATATCTCCTGTCATTATTAATTCAAGGGTTCTTTTTCTACCTAAGCTCTTTAATAGGGGTACTGCTGGACCCATGCAAAACAATCCAACATTAATAGCTGTGGCACCAAATTTAGCAGTATCACTAGCTATAGCCAAATCACAGGCTGCAACTAGGCCTATACCATTGGCAACCGCTATTCTTTGAACAGAAGCTATTACAGGTTTGTCCATCTCAGCTATGGTTATATTCATCTCTTCCATAAGCCTAACCCAGTCTAGATATTCCTCCATTGACTTTCCATCTACATAGTTTATATCTATACCTGTGCAAAAATTCTTACCCTTGGCATTGATTACTATTACATTTACCTCTGGATCTTCATCCATCTCCCTTAGGGCCATATTTAATTCCTCTGCCATTTCAATATTAAAGGTATTGTTTGCCTCTGGTCTATTTAGGCTAATAGTAGCAACCTTGTCTTCTATTGTATTTATTATAGAATTATAAGCCATGATAATCCTCCTTTTTAATTAATAGATTTCTCTCTCCCATACTAATTTGCCTTCTATATAGGTTCTTTCTATTGAACCCTTATAGCTAAAAGGCTCTCCATTTAAAACTACAAAATCTGCATCCTTGCCAACTTCTAAGGAACCTACCCTATCATCTATATCTAGGGCTTGTGCAGGATTTATTGTCATTGCTTGAAGAGTTTCATCAAAGGGCAAGCCATGCTTATGAGATACTGCCCCGTATTGTAGGAAATATCTGCAATTTAAGAAGGGATGATCTGTCATTAAAGAAATTTTTACTCCCTTTGAGGCCAATATTGCTGGTGTCTCATCACTTACATTTGCATTTTCTACCTTAGTGGCACTGGAAAGCCCAGCCCCAACCATGGCGATGACATTTTTCTCTCCTAGATAATCTGCTATTAAATGTCCATCTGTACAATGTTCTATTGAATAATCAATATCTAATTCTTCGCACAATCTAACCACAGTTACAATATCATCATGTCTATGGGCATGAACCCTAAATGGAATTTCTCCCCTCAAGACCATAAGGCCTGATTCTAAGTTCAAATCTATACTGAAGGCCTCCCCATCTTTTTTAGCTCTTTCTTTTTTCTCTCCATATACCCTAGCATCTTCAAAATACTCTCTAATCATGGATGCTACTGCCATTCTAGTGGCTGGTGAATGTCCTTGTCTTCCATGGGCTCCCTTAGGGTTTTCACCTGTAGCTCCCTTTAAGCCTGTAGGATTTTTTACAACCATGTCATCAATTATATCTCCTGAGGTCTTACAAGCAAAGCCTAGACCTCCTATAACATTACCTGAACCAGGCAAGACCTGTATAGTTGTTATTCCGCCTTCTCTTGCTGCTTGAAAGCTAATTTGCCTTGGATTTACTGAATCAATAGCCCTTACTTCACCTGTAATTGGCCTTACAGACTCATTGCCATCCTTTCCTGCCATTCCTTCTCCATCTCCCCACATTCCAACATGACTGTGGCTATCAATTAGGCCAGGAATGATTATCTTCTCTTCTAGATTTACCACTTCATCCTCTGAGTTTATTTCAAGATTTTTACCTATCTCTCTTATCTTTCCATTATGGTCAACTTTAATCATAGCATCCTCTATTGGATCTCCTACTACAGGATAGATTTTTCCTGCTTTAAATACTAACATTATTTTACCTCCCTTTCATACACAATCTCTCCGTCAATAATAGTCATATCTACAAAGGAGGTCAGCTCTAGAGGATTTTCAGACCAAATAACTAGGTCTGCATCTTTTCCTATTTCAATAGACCCTATCCTATCCTCTAATCCCAAATGTTCAGCTGATGAAAGACTTATGGCTCTTAGAGCCCTTTCATCTGACATTCCCCACTGAGTAGCTATGCTGGCTGTAAGCATTAAATTTCTTCCATGGATTACTGGATGATCTGTTATTAAACAAAATGGAATATCTTCCCTATCAAATACAATTGGAGTCCTATAGTCCCTATCCTTGTTTTCTACTTTGGATCCGTAATTCATAGTAGGTCCTACTCCACAGTGTATATTCTCTTTTTTTATAAGGTTCTTTACCATATGTCCATCAGTAACATGGTCAAGTTTATATTTTATGCCAAATTCCTTGGCTATCCTAATAGCTGTTACTATATCATCATGTCTATGGCAGTGTATTATCAGTGGTATTTCTCCCTTCATAACAGGTAGGAGGGCCTGACTTACCTTATCTTTTTTAATATCTAATTTATCCTTCTTTGGATCTTCTATTTGCTCCAGGTATTCCTTTGCCTTTAATAAGGCTCCTCTTAAGATAGCTGCATTTCCCATTCTAGTGCTTGGAGATACTCCCTTATTTCTATAATGAGTTTTTGGGTTTTCTCCTAGAGCTACCTTCATTCCTATAGGATCCTTTATTATAGCTTGATCTACAATATCTCCCTTGCATTTTAGGGCTAGACCTGTTCCTCCTATAATGTTTCCACTTCCTGGCAGGATTCCCACAGAGGTTATGCCAGCCCTTCTAAAACTTTCAAAGGCCTGGTCTTTCATATTAATTCCGTCCCTAACAGAGCAAAAGGCTGTAAGAGGGGTTGTTCCTTCATTGCCATCCCTGCCTTCCTCTCCTATACCGCTTTCTAAAAGGCCTAAATGAGTGTGAGCATCAATTATTCCTGGTGTCAGAACCCTACCCTCTCCATCAATTACCCTGTGGCAATTAGATATATCTAAATCCTTGCCAATCTCTAGGATCTTACCCTCCTTAACTAGGATACTGCCTCCTTCAATTCTTCCATCTGCAATTGTTTCTATTCTTATATTTTTTATAGCTAACATTATTTCACTCCTATCTTATAATCTTCTAAATATATTATAGCCTAGTTTATTGCTTATTAAAAGATGTTAAAGCTTTCCTATATAAAAAAATAGACCAACAGTCTAGATTTTTATCTAAGCTGCTAGTCTCTTTAAGAATTTAAAATTCTTAGAATCTCATCCATATCAGAGATCCCTGCTTCCTCTTCCCTACCTATTACAACTGCTTCTATTCCTAATTCCTTACAGGCTTGGATTTTTTCTAAACTGCCTCCAGGGCCTCCACTGTCCTTTAAAATACAATAGTCTGCCTCATAGTGCTTAAACATTTCTTTGTTCATATCCTTAGAAAAAGGTCCCAGCATAGCCACTATATCCCTCATATGAACCTTAGCTTCCTCCGCCAAGGCCAAACTTTCCCTTGAAGGTAGGATCCTATATATAAATCTACTTCTCCCTTTGACCTTTTCAAAATCTTTAATGTTCTTAGACCCAGTAGTAAAAAATACATTGGCTCTTAGATTCTTTAAATAATTATAGCATTCTTCATAGGAATTTAAGTAGCTTACTTCTTCATCTATCACAGTTTTCTCTCTTGCATATCTTATATATCTTATCCCAATCTTATCACTTAGCCATTTAGCATTTTTAGATACTATTTTTGCATAGGGATGAGATAGATCTACTATGGTTTCAACTTTCTTATCTAGAGCAAATTCTAACATTTCATCCCTTGTCATCCTGCCTACATAAAGATTTTCAGATTGGAAGAAATCCCTTCCTCCCTCCGTTGCTATTGTAAGAAGAAATTTCAAAGATGGATCTATTTTTTCTATAAATTTCCTAGCATCTGAAGTTCCACCTATGATCCATATCATTTTATCTCATAACCCCTTGGTGTAATTATTTTATCCCCATCTATATAGGTATTGGAATTTCCTATTATGAGAACAGAGAGCATATCTACCTCTTCATAGTCTATTCCATCAAGCTCACATAATTGGATTTTTGTCCCTGGTCTTCCAGAATCTCTAACTATGCCTACAGGAGTTTTTGGATCCCTATACTTTAATATTAAATCTACTGCTTCTTCTAAATGATCCTTTCTACCCTTGGATCTTGGATTATAGATTGCCATTACAAAATCAGCACTCGCTGCCTTGTCCAGCCTATCTAATATGACCTCCCAAGGCGTCATAAGGTCACTTAAGCTAATTGATGCATAATCATGCATAATAGGTGCACCAAGTTCTGCTCCAGCGGAAAAGGCTGCTGTCACTCCTGGAACAACCTCAAGCTCAATGCCCTTTGCTAGCTCATGAATAGGTCCTGCCATTCCATAGAGTCCAGCGTCTCCTGTACTTACTATAGAAGTAGTTTTTCCAGCCTTTACAAATTCTATGGCTTTTTTACACCTCTCTATTTCACCCTTCATTCCTGTGGAAAATAATTCTTTTCCTTCAACTATGTCCCCTAAGTAATCTATATAGGGACTATAGCCAACTATTACCTGGCTTTCTCTTAGGACTTCTACAGCCTTAAAAGTCATATGTTCTCTTCCTCCTGGTCCTATACCTACAATATATAATTTAGCCATTTTTTACCTCCTTAGAAATTGATATGGTCATCCCATCATGCTTGGATTTTCCACTGATTATTTGTCCACCTAGCAAATAGGCAACTGGCTCTGCTACTGAGTATAGTCCTATACTCTTCTTTACAAATTCAGATTTTGTAAATTTATCCTCTACTTGCCTTATATCTTCTATTGAAAATATCTTTAAGGGAAGCTTAAAGTGTTTTGCCGTGTCTATTATTCCCTTTTCATCTTTTTTTATCTCTACAGTTCCCAGGCTCTTTATACTCCTTTCAGAGAGATTTAACTCTTCTAATTTAGTAGAAATAGCCTTTATCATATGACTCCCTGAGATTCCCTTCCTGCATCCTATGCCTATATTAATGTTTTTTGGCCTCAGTAGTGTATAGGGAATCTCTATGTCCTTTATCTTATCTTTAGAACTAATAATTATAGCAGCTTCTATGGACTCATGAATCCTATCTAGGTCTTTTATTAGTCGGATATTTTCATAGTCTATAATCTTATCATCCTCTGTATATATTCCGATCTTTTTACCATTAACCATCATGGCTACAATCCTTGTCACCGAAGCCATATCCTCTATATAATAATCATTTTTCATAGCAAAGAGATCTATGGATTCTATACCCCTGCTATCTGTAGCTGTAGTGATTATAGGAGTTGATCCTATTAGCTTGGATATCTCCTCTGCCAATTTATTTGCTCCTCCCAAATGTCCTGATAAAAGAGATATGGTAAATCTCCCTAGGTCATCTATGACTATAACTGCTGGGTCCTTGGTCTTTCCCTCTAGAAGAGGGCTTATGATCCTTACTGCAATCCCAGTAGCTGCTATAAAAACTAGGGCCTCATAGTCCTTCCATATAGGTCCTATGTTTTTCTTTACACCACCAGGGATTTCTGGATTGAAATAGACTTGGATATCATGGTGAGGGCTTCCTTCCCTCTCTATTCTCTTAGCTATTTCCCTAGCCTTATCAGTAAAGCATATGCATGCTATTTTCATTTTTTTGCCTTTCTATATTCATGACTAAAGTCTGGGTCATATAATTTAGATCTTTCATATTCTCCCTCTATAAAGTCTCCTACCAATATTTGAGCTGTTTTCCTTATATCTTCTTTTTCAACCTTCTTTGCTATATCCTTAAGGCTACCGAATACTATCCTCTCATCTTCCCAACTAGCCTTATAAACTACAGCAACTGGTACATCATCTCGGCCATAGCCCTCTATTAACTCTTCTACTACTTTTTCTATTGCTTGAACAGACAAAAATATTGCCATGGAGGCCTTGTGCCTAGCCAGTGAAACAAGATCCTCATCTTCTGGTACTGGTGTACGACCCTTTATTCTAGTAAGTATTATTGTCTGACTTATATCTGGCAGGGTAAATTCTCTTTTTATTGATGCGCAGGCTGCAGTAAAGGAGCTCACTCCTGGTACAACTTCATATTCTATGTTTTTTTCATCTAAAAGATCCATTTGTTCTCTTATGGCTCCATATATGGTTGGATCTCCAGTATGTAATCTCACTATTTTCAAGCCCTTCTCATGACCTTCTCCCATAATCTGGATTACCTCTTCCAAGGTCATAGAGGCTGAGTTATATGTCTTAGACCCTTCTTTACAAAAATCTAAATGTTCTTTGGATACTAAAGAACCTGCATAGATTACTACATCCGCTTCTTCTATTAAGGCTCTTCCTCTTATGGTTATTAGATCTACATTGCCAGGTCCTGCTCCTACAAAACTAATCATTGCCCTTCACTCCCCTTATTATAAATATTGGATTTTCACCTTTAAGAAGTCCTATCTTATCCATTTCAGATGACTGTATTAGCTGAACACCTATATGCTTATATCTATGAGTCTTTAACAAGTCTAAAAACTCATTTAAATTCTTTAAAAGAATAAAATTCCCACAGAGAATTCCACCCTTTTCTAAATGCCTATCTAGGTATCTAAATATATCCTTAAGGGCTCCCTTGCTCCCCCCTACAAAGCACTTGTTAAAGATCCTATCTGGTAGATCTTCTGCTGCCTTGCCATGGATAATATTTAAATCTGTGCCAAATTTACTATTGTTCTTTTCTATTAATTCTACGGCTCTAGCTTCTTTTTCTACTGCCCATACCTGTGCTCCCTGTAAATAGGCTTCAATTGATATAGATCCTGTTCCTGCACCTATATCCAATAGCCTATCTCCCTCTTCTATTTCTAAATAGCCTATGGTCAAAGTTCTTATATTAAATTTAGTCATAGGTATAGAATCTCTTATAAATTCTCCATCTTTAATCCATCTCATTTTCAATTATCACCACTCCAAGAGATGAAATATCTTCTATTTCTTCTCCTATATTTTTACTTATTAAGCTTTCATCCTCATAGGAAAGATTAAAGCCCGCATAAATCCTTCCCCTTACACCTATTTGATATAGGTCTTTGGATATTTTACCCGGCATATTATCCTTATCTATTAGGATTATAGCAAGTCTATAATCTTTAACTAGGCTCAGATCATCCTCTCTCCCGTGGAGGGAAAGAAACTTGGCCTCTTGCCAAGGCTTCTGCAGTTTGGAAGTCATGTACTGAAAAGAGGAAATCCCTGGTAAGACTTCTTCAATTTCTATCTGATTCTTCTTCAAATAATTTACAATTCCAAAGAAATTTGGATCTCCTGAGGCTAGTAGGAGTATCTCTTCTTCCTTCTTTAAAAATTCTAGAAGCTGATCCACCCTATCTATCCTAATAATATCCTCTCTTATCCTTTGAAGGCTTTCTGAAATTCTACCAAAGGCCAAAACATTTTTTGCCTGCCTAATCTTTTCCTCAACATGCTTTGTTAGGTACTTAGGATTTCCTGGACCTACACCTGCCACTCTTAGCATTTATAAACACCTCTATTCATGGAATAAATAATTACCCTTATATTGAAATTTTCATCCTTTAAATATTTTTTTATTCTTTCCTCTGCCCCTTTTTCCATATGCCTAATAATATCCCCATATCCATTTTCTATACATATTTCTAAAGCCTCTTCTGCTGTAAGAGTATCTTTTATCTTATGGAGTAGTTCCATTGGTGCACCCATAAGGGCTAGGTAGTATATAAAGGACTCCATCCTAGTATCTGCAGTCTTGCTATGGGTCTGGAATATGCCTAGGGCTAGTTTAGAAAACTTCCCTATATGGCCTATTAAAATTATTTCTTTAAAAGCCTTATTCTGTGCATAGAGTAGGCTTTTCCCTATAAAGTTAGATACCTTTACCCTTGCTAGGCCTATATCCAAGGAATCCGCTAGTTTCTCCCCATAATTTCCTGGCACAAAAACTATGCCCTTATTTCCATTTTCTTTTTCCACCATGTCTATTTCTAGATATATGGTCTTTATAAAAGCATCTTCAGACATTGGATATACAATGCCCTTAGTACCGATAATAGATATACCACCCTCTATGCCTATGTTTTTATTAAAGGTTTTCTTTCCTATTTCTACACCCTCTGGTGCATATATTAAAACATCATAGCCTTTTTCTGATATGCCTCTTATTTCTTTTTTAATCATTGATCTTGGTACAGGATTAATAGCTGCCTCCCCTACTTCTCCTAGAAAGCCCTTGGACTTTATTCTTCCTATGCCTAGGCCTCCCTCAATTATAATGGCCCTGTCTTTTCTTCTCTTTACTTCTGCAAAGATATGTATTTTGTCTGTACTATCTGGATCATCTCCTGCATCTTTTTTTATAGAGCAAGATGCCCTATCCTTTTCTATAATTTGATCCTGGACCTTAAGTTTTAAGACTACCTCAGCTGGAGTATCTATCTCTATATAGTCTACTCTCTTTCCACTTTCCAACATAAGAACAGCTGCCTTAGATGCAGCTGCAGCGCAACTTCCACTTGTATATCCGCATCTCATTTTTTTTCCATCTACAATTACATACATATCAAGCTTAGTCATCTCTCTTCTCCAATCTCACTTATCTTCCAACTGTCATATATAAGAGGGCATTTATTATAGAAGCTGCCACATTGCTTCCTCCCTTGTATCCTATGGTTGAAATAGATGGGATATTTGTAAACTGTCTTAAATACTCCTTAGATTCTGCAGCACCTACAAATCCTACAGGCACACCTACTATAAACTTAGGATCTAATTTACCTTCCTCCACTAGCTCTAAGATCCTAAACAAGGCCGTGGGAGCATTTCCTATTACAAATATATCTATAGCTTCTTCATGGGCTAAATCTATAGCACAGGAAGACCTAGTAGTCCCTAATTCTTTGGACATCCTATAGGCCCTCTCATCGTCAATAAAGTACTTTAATTTGCAATTAGCTTTTTTTAGGGCCTCTTTGTTAATACCTGCATAAACCATCTTAGTATCTGTATATATGGTGACCCCTTTACTTATTTCTCCCATTGCTTTTTCTATAAAATCAGCTTGAAAATCAATTATTTTCCTATATTCAAAGTCTCCAGTTGTATGTATCATTCTCTTAGCTATAATCATTTCCTCTTCTGAAAAATCTACATCTCCCATGACTTGATCTATTATATCCATGCTTTTATTTTCTATATCCATAGGTTTTTTTATATACATTTCTTTCACCTTTTCCCTTTATATTCAATCCTATCTAATAATTCATTAAATAAATCCATATTTCCAATAAAATTAAAGTGCTGATAGTAGGCTAGGGTGTTTTTATAACTATATCCACATTGCCAACTTCTCTTTGATTTTGGCTTTCCAATATTAAATATTGGAGAGTCCTCTATCTCAACTAAAGACTTGTGATATTCATTTCCAGGAATTATTCTAGATTTTTCTCCCAATATATTATCCTCTTTAAACTCTATATTTACATATCCAAACCTCTTTAAGCTATCTGTCATTCTAGCCTGGCCCTTAAATATTCCTACCATAGGATAATTCTCTATTGATCTTGTTAGATACATAAAACCAGCTGATTCTGCCAGTATATATTTGCCATCTTCCCCTGCCTGACGGATAGATCTTAAGATTTCTTTGTTTTTAGAAAGCTCTTCTAAATAAAGTTCAGGATATCCTCCACCTATATATACCAGGTCGCATTCTGGAAGCTCTTTATCTTTTATAGGGGAAAAATATTCTACATGACAAGTTTTTTCTAAGAGTTTTAAGTTTTCATTAAAATATAAATTAAATGCCTGATCATAGGCAATAGCAATCTTTATATTTCTCGCCTTAGGATATTTATATTCTTTAATATCCATGGATGCCATGATCTTTAAAATTCCATCTAAATCAACGGTCTCTTCCACAGCCTGGGCTAGCCTATCTAAAAAAATATTAGAAGTTTCTTGATCTTTAGGATTTTCCAAACCTAGACTTCCAGACCCTATATTTAAATCCTCTTTGTAAGGAAGATAGCCAAGGACCTTGATCCCTATATATTTTTCTATTTGCTCTTTTAAAAGACCATAGTAAGATAGATCAGTCTTGTTTAAAATAATGCCCTTAATCATAGAGGATGGAAAATCTACCATGCCTTTGATTTTAGGGATGGCTGAGAACATCTCTCCCTTAGGTGTATAAACTAAAATTGCTGGAATATTTAGCTCCCTGGATATATCATAGCTGGAATTTTCAAAACTGTTGTAAATCCCATCAAAATATCCCATGGCCCCTTCAATTACTCCTAGCTGTCCCTTATTCATTTCCAGTGACCTTCTTATATCTTTTCTTCCCATTAAATGCATATCAAGATTTCCAGCCCTCTTCCGGGAAGCCAGGCCTAAATACTTTGTATCTACAAAATCTGGTCCAGTCTTCCAGGCAGATACATCTAATCCTCTATTTTTCATTGCCCTTATAAGTCCTAGGGTCAATGTTGTCTTCCCTGAATTACTCTCAGGCCCTGTAATCATTATATTTTTCATATTTCCCCCACTATCAATCAATAATCTCTTCCAGGTGTTGGATAAAAATATCCTGTATGGCTTGGATCTCTCCTAAAGCCTTCATTTCAACACCAACCTCAATATTTTTTCTTTCTACTATGCTCTTCCATGAATCCTCATCATCTGAAGCCATATCATTCTTTGCATGGTCTCCTGCTACAAACATAAAGGGCTTTAGGGTCACATGCTCTATACCTCTGTCAAGAAGCTTGTCCACTATATCCTCTATAGTCTTTTCTCCCTCTACAGTTCCAATAAATACATTGTCATAGCCCCTGCCCCTAATGATCTTTTCCAATTTGTCATAGACATAATCAGCCCTGTGATAGGTCCCATGTCCCATATAGATACTTGCCTGACCTTCTATATCCTTGGATAAATCCAAGGCATCTATTACATCTTCGTAATCCTTATCATCATATAAAAGTGGTTTTCCTATCTTAATATCCATATCCTTGTTTGCTTGAGCAAACTCTTCAACTTCTTTTATTAGCTTATTGTATTCATGTCCAGGTATTATTAGTATAGGCTGAATATAGACCTTTTTAATCTTCTCATTCTTAAGTTTTTCCAGAGCTTCTATAGGATTATCCACAGAATAATCATATCTTTTTTTCAATCTGGATATAATAAGCCTAGATGTAAATGCCCTAAGGACCCGATCTTTTTCAAAGATTTTACCAATCTTTCTTTCTATAGACTCTATGGAAAGTTCCAGAGTATCCCTATGGGTAGTTCCAAAACTTGCAACTATAATTCCTCTTTTCATCATTCGCTCTTCCTTTCTTTTATCATTGTTCTTTCATTTTTATAAAGGGGTATATTTAAATTTTCATGAATTTTTACTAGCCAAGGTTTTTCTAAAAGAGAATCATCTATAAGCTTAGTATTTAAGAACACTTCTTTAGGACTGCCCTCTCCTATAATGGATCCCTGACTAAGCACATAAATATAATCACAAGTTTCATAGATGAAATCCATATCATGGCTTGAGATTACAAGCTTTTTTTCCTCTCTTAATTCTTCTACTATGGTTTTTATTTGTCTAGTCATATAGGGATCTAGCCCAGCTGTAGGTTCATCCAGCAATATAATTTCCGTCTCCATTACTAGGACTCCAGCTATTGCCACTCTCTTTTTTTGTCCATAGCTTAAAAAATGAACAGCCTTCTCCTTTAAATCCAGGGCCTTTGTCTTACTTAAAGCCTTAGTCACCCTTCTTTCTATCTCCCTTTCCTCTATCCCTAAATTCCTCAGTGCAAAGGCCACATCATCATAAACCCTTGAGTAAAATATTTGCTTTTCAGCATCTTGAAATACAATACTTACATTTTCCCTGTATTGTCTTAAGAATTTTTTACTATATTTCAAAGGCTCTCCCCTATACTCTACCTCTCCCCTTGTTGGCTTTAGCATGCCTAAGAGATTGAGAAATAAAGTAGACTTACCTGACCCGTTGGCACCTATAATACCAATTACGTCCCCTTTATTTAAGTCTATATTAATGTTCTCAAGGGCCCTTGTTCCATCTGAGTATTCATATTCTAGTGCCTTGGTTTTTATCATTTAATCACCTACTTTAAATTCTCCATTATATAATTTAGAATCTAAGGAATTTACCATTTCTCTATATCTTATAAGGACTCGAATAAAAAGGGACCTTATAAGTAGGGCTATGGAATTAATACTATTTTTAAAACCCCTGTATCCAAATCTAACTTCCTGAGCTCTCTGTATATTTATAGACTCTTCCAAAAAAATAAATATAAATCTATAGGTTAAAACTATAAGTTCTATTAGGATAGATGGTGTTTTCATCCTCTTAAATACTCTAATAAGATTATTTAAGGGTGTGGTCAAGGATAGAAAAAAAGTCAAGGACATGGAAGCCATTACCCTTGTTAATGTATTCAATGAAGTTGAAACTGAATCTCCACTTACACCTATAAAATACCTGCCTATCTTAAGACTGTAAATATATGTATCCTGGTCCGAAATACTTAATAAAATAGCAATAATGCTAACAAATAAAAAGGAGCTAGGTATTATTAAGATTCTCAGATAGTTTACAAAGGGAATAGCTGCTACATATGTGGTTAAAAATACCATCAAGAGGAATATACCTAGATTTATATAGTTATTTGAAATACTTGTAGCTATGATTAAACCTATAGCTACAAGTAAAATCTTATATGATGCATTGAAATCCCTAAGCTTATTATTATAAGCATATTTATCTATTATTAACAATTTTGCTTTTCTCCCTAAAGGATCCCAGTATATATCCTATAGCTCCTGCTCCTATTGCTACTTGCAATGAAAACAGTAGAGATTCAACCTCTCCACTGGGAGGCTCCCATAATGGTTCTGCCCAAGGTTCATAGGAAGGATCTATATCCGAGATAATGTCTCCTGCCTGATCGTCTGCTCCCTCAAATTCAGAACCACTTTTTATTATTAATGGTAATAAAACTATTCCAATAACTAAGAAGATTAGTATTATATTTAACTTTTTAGATTGTTTCAAGGCTAATCACTCCTTCTTTTTTATATTCAACTAATAGATTATAAACCATAACAGTTATTATTCCTTCTACTATTGCAAGTGGTATCTGTGTTAAGGCAAATACAGTTAAAAAACTTACTAATGACCCTATTAAGCCTGAAACCGGATCTGGAAATGCTATAGCAAGCTGGAAGGCTGTTACTACATAGGTAAGTAAATTTCCAAATGAAGCTGCTAAAAATACTACAAAAGCTCTGTTGATATTTTTGTTTTTAAGTACTCTGTAAATTCCATAGGATACAAAGGGTCCTACTATGGCCATAGAAAATATATTGGCCCCAATTGTAGTTAATCCTCCATGGGCTAGTAACAAGGCTTGAAACAGTAAAACAACAGTGCCTATTACAGTCATAATTGTTGGTCCAAATAAAATGGCCCCAAGTCCTACTCCTGTAGGGTGTGAGCAGGATCCTGTCACTGATGGAATCTTAAGAGCAGATAAGACAAAAACAAAGCCTCCTACAAGACCAATAAGTACTTTAGTGTTTGTGTCTTGCTTCATTGTTTTGCTTAAATCTCTTATACCAAAGGCTAGAAAAGGCAGTGATATTACAATCCAAATCAAGGCCCATTTCCCTGGTAAATAACCCTCCATTATGTGCATAGCATGACCAATGCTTGGCATGGAAAGCAATAATAAAGCTATTAAAGCTCCAAGTCTAGTAGTTCTTTTCATCTAAATCTTCTCCCCTCATATGTGTTTTTAATGCTTCTATGATTTTTTCATTGTTCTTTCTGTCTTTTATGGCTATTCTTATGTGATCGTCTCCTAGTCCCTTAAAGCTGGCACATTTTCTTATAAGAAAACCTTCTTTTAAAAGTCTTTCAAATATATATTCTTCATTGTATTTCAAGAGTTTAATAAGTATATAATTTGTGTGGGTATGGTAGGGGCTTATTCCAGAGATTTTATTTAACTCCTTTAACATATAATTTCTTTCCCTTTGGATATAATCCTTACTGTTTTTTATATAGCTTTTATCCTCAAATATATACTGTCCCGCTATATTGGCCAGAGCATTAACAGACCAAGGCAATTGATAGGCCTCTACCTCTTCTTTTAATTTTAAGGATGTAACTCCATATCCAAGCCTAAGACCTGGAATAGCAAAGAACTTGGTTGCAGCCCTAATTATTCCTATACTTTCATAATTGTGTTCTTTAAATAATTCTAGGCTATCGTAATCTTCAGGTACAAACTCAAAGAAAGCTTCGTCCAAAAGTAATTTTGCCTGTCTTTCCCTTACTAGCCTATATAGGTCTAAAAGAATGTTTTTTTCTATTCTAAGTCCATCAGGATTATTTGGATTTCCAAGTATTAGCAAATCTCCTTCTTTTAGATTTTCCTTTAAGCTCTTCATATCCAGACCAAAATCATCCCTATAGGAAATTGACAAGACTTCTTTCTTGTGAATTAGAGCTCTATCCTCATATTCTCCAAAGGAGGGAGTCATTAAAACAACTCTTTCTGCAATATTAATAAATATATCTATTATCTCTACTGCCCCATTACCTACTAGTATATTTTCTTTCTTAGATCCCAAGTAATCTGAAAGGGACTTTTTTAAACCCCTATACTTTATATCTGGATAGGCCTCTATACTGTAAAAGTCTTCTATGATTTTCTCCTTTAAGCCTTGGGGAATTCCTAGAGGGTTTATATTGCTACTATAGTCTACTAATTCCCCCTGATAATAATCCTTGTAGGAAATCAAGTCTCCGCCGTGCTTCATCTTTATCACCCTTTTAAAATATTATATTAATTTTTCTTAGCTAGGATTAAAGAGATGTAGTCCCTATCTTCTATAATTTCTTCTCTATTAGACATTATTTCTTCCTCTGGAAAACTAGCTCTTTTTATATACTTGTAGGCAAAATCATTGCCCTCTAAACTATCAATAATCTCTTCCTTATTTCTTAAGGTTTTTAAAATAGCAATAGATTTATAATCCTTTATTTTTTCCTCATCAAATTCATCGCATAATATAAAGCTCTCCCCCTTACTTGTTAGTGGGAATTTCATAGCTCCTGCAGCAGCTACAAATGATGGTATACCTGATATGATCTCTATATCAATTTCTTCTTCATCTAATTCCTCCATGAGATAGGTAAAGCTGCTATAGATCATAGGATCTCCAATGGTTAAAAAGGCTCCTTTTTTATCCTCTGTGATCTTGCCCATAATAAGCTTTGCTGCTTCTATATAGTTCTCTCTGCTGACCTTTCCCATTGGCAGGTCTATGTAAACAATCTCCTTGTCCCCTATAAAATCTTTAACTGTATTCATTGCCATGGTCTCTCCCTTGTTTCTCGGGGCAAATATATAGTGGGATTCTTCAATAGCTCTTACTGCCCTAAGGGTAAGCAATTCTTTATCTCCTGGTCCAGTTCCTATTCCATATAATTTCTTCATATTTTCTCCTTTATTTGCTAGTATTTTTTTGATTTTAATACAAAAAACCCTAAACCAAGGGTTTAGGGTCAGAACACATATATATAGGCATACTTAGCCTTTATGTATTATTTGATCTCCTTCCCTCCGAAGGTTATTCTTACAATACTATTAGGCAGGTCTCCTGGCTTGTGACATTTCATTCAACACCTTCCCAGATTTCTCCAGTGGTAAACAGTTGATCTAATCACTTACAGTAGCGGGGGCTGCATGGGATTTTAACCCATTTCCCTATTAATCATATGAACCTAAATAGCTTATTCAATTTTCTATTTTATCTTACCACAAGCTTTCTGTAAAAACAAGCTTTTAAAATACCAGAAAATAATAGAGGATTAGATAAATAAGAAGAAGTAATATCTCCGTCCTATACATTATTTCCACAGTATTTTTTATATCTAAGCTTTGAATTTCCCGGGTCCTATCTCCTATGCTAGGCTTTTTAACAAGCTCACCATAGTAATAAGAATCTCCACCTAACTGAATACCAAGAAGCCCAGCTACTGCTGCTTCTGGATATATTGCATTTGGACTTTTATGGTTTTTTCTATCCCTATACATTACTTTAAATCCCCTTCTAGAGTTGAATCTAAATACTGAACCTAGACACATTAGGACTCCAGTTATCCTAGCAGCTATATAGTTAAATATATCATCTAGTTTAGCTGGAAAATAGCCAATATCCCTATATTTTTCATTCATATATCCAAGCATAGAATCCATGGTATTTACAAATTTATACAGAAGCCCTCCAGGTGCACCAAAAAACATTATAAAAAGAAGAGGGGCTATTATTCCATCTGAAGTGTTTTCTGCAACGGTCTCTACTGTAGCCTCTATAATCTCTTTTTCATCTAAATCACTAGTGTCTCTCCCAACTATATACTTTAATCTCTCCCTACCATAACTTAGTCCCTTTTTCATTTCTTCTCCTACTTTATAGGCTTCATAGTGTAGGGATCTGGCAGCAATACATGTATATATTAAATATATATTTACTAGATTATATATTATTATATGGCCTCTTATAAGCTTAAGAAGGGAGTAGGGCAGAAAAAAACCTAGAGCCATATTTATCACAATTATTATAAAGCCAGAAAACTTAAGGCCCTTTCTTGTTTTAAATATTTTCCTAGCCTGTCTCTCTTCAAAATCTATTATTTTCCCCATTAGCTTGACAGGATGGGGAAAGCTATAGGGATCTCCTATTATAAAATCCAGTATTACAGCTATTATTATACTTATAGGCATGTTTATATTCATTTTATCCTACCCTTTAAAAACTAATTTGTATATGTATTCCATATCCATATTGGCCCTAACAATATCTGCCCACTTGTCTAATTCTTGGTGGAAATTTTGGCTAATATTATTTATATCTGAATTACTCTTTGATCCTTTATTAATTGAACTTAGACTATCTTCTTCTGGAAAATCTAATTCTGCATAGGGAATTGTTCCTACTACAGGAATGCCTAAAATTTCTTCAATCATTTCAATACCAGGATCTAAAATAGTTTTGTCTCCCCTAAATTTATTGATAATAAGTCCTTTGACCCTCTTCCTCTCCTCTGGCTCTAACAACATAACTGTACCATAAAAGGAAGCGAATACCCCTCCCCTATCAATATCTGCAACTATAAGCACATCTGCATCTGCCATCTCTGCCATACCCATATTGACAATATCATTCTCTTTTAAATTTATCTCAGCTGGACTTCCTGCTCCTTCTATTACAACAATGTCGTTTTCACCCTCAATTTTCTTATAGCTTTCCAAGATCATAGGTTTTAATTTATTTTTATAAGCAAAATACTCCCTAGCCTCCATATGTTGGCTATCCTTGCCCCCAATAACTACCATAGATCCCATATCAGTCTTTGGGACTAATAGTATAGGGTTCATCCCTGGATCAGGTTCTAATCCACAGGCATAGGCTTGCATAGCCTGGGCCGTACTAATTTTATAACCATCCTCTGATAAATAGTATTTGGAGCTCATATTTTGTGATTTAAATGGATAGGCCCTGTATCCATCTTGTTTAAATATCCTACAAAGGCCAGTACAAATCATACTTTTTCCTGCTGAAGAAGTTGTTCCTTGTATCATTATATTTGCCATAATAACCTCCTATAAAAATGGCCCTGCTTTTAGCCAGGGATTTCTATTAATAGAATTAAATTAACATATATAATCTCTATAGTCAATTTTTGATTTTTAAATTTGCCTAGCAAAAATGCATTGATTTGATATAATAGGGTAAAATAGTTACTGGAGTCTAATATTTAGAATCGAGCAAGAAAAATGAGTTTGTTGAAAATTAAGGAGATGGAGTGAATGCATAAAGCAATAGAGATTAAAGACTTAGATGTTTCCTATTCCGGTAAGAAAGTTCTAGATGATATAAATTTGACTATTGATACTGGAAAACTAATAGGAATCATAGGCCCCAATGGAGCTGGTAAATCAACCCTTATAAAGGCAATTCTTGGATTAATTCCAATAGATAAGGGTGAGATTAGAATATATGATAAAAAACTAAATGATATGAGAAAACATATAGCCTACATACCACAGCGTAGTGATATTGATTGGGACTTTCCCATTACTGTAAAGGATAGTGTCTTAATTGGAACCTATCCCAAATTAGGATTATTCCGTAGACCTGGTAAAAAAGAAAAAGAGCTAGCTATGGAATCTCTTAAAAAAGTAGGAATGGATGGATCCTCAAATAAACAAATCAGTGAATTATCAGGGGGAGAGCAGCAAAGAGTTTTCATTGCAAGAGCCCTGGCCCAAGAGGCAGAATGCTTTTTCCTAGATGAACCCTTTGTTGGAGTAGATGTAGCCAGCGAGGAAATTATAATCAATATACTTAGGAATCTAAGAAATCAAGGAAAGACCGTATTTGTAATTCATCACGATTTAATGAAGGTAAAGAGCTATTTCGATGAGTTAATCCTCATTAATAAGGAACTTGTAGGTACTGGTCCTGTTGATGTAATTTTCAAACCAGAATATATGCACGTTGCCTATCAAGCACCATTGTTTATGCTTAAGAATATGGGGGTGAAGAAATAATGGAGTTTATTCAAGATTTAATGACCTATGGTTTTTTACAGAAAGCTCTTATTACCTCTGTTATAGTTGGAATAATTTCTGGTGTTATTGGCAGTTATATTATTTTACGTGGTATGGCCCTAATGGGGGATGCCATATCTCATGCAGTTCTTCCAGGAGTTGCCATATCCTATCTACTAGGTATTAACTATTTTTATGGAGCCGTTGTAGTAGGTGTTTTATCTGCACTTGGAATTGGTGCTATTAGTCAAAATAGCCGTATAAAAAATGATGCATCAATTGGTATAGTTTTTTCAGCAGCCTTTGCCCTGGGAATCATCTTGATTACCATGGCCCAAAGTTCTACTGATCTAACCCAGATACTATTTGGAAATGTACTTCATGTAAGATCCTCAGATATGTGGCTTACAATAGGCATAGGAGTAATTGTACTATTAACTGTTGTCCTGTTTTTTAAGGAGTTGCTTGTTTCTAGCTTTGATGAAACCATGGCGGAGGTTTACGGTCTTAAGACAAGGCTTATACACTACCTCATAATGGTTCTACTAACCCTAGTAACAGTGGCCTCCCTTCAAACTGTAGGAGTTATATTGGTTGTATCTATGTTGGTTACACCAGCCTCAACAGCATATTTGCTGACAAATAGGCTGTCAACTATGATAATTCTGGCATCTAGCTTTGGTGCCCTATCAGCAATAATTGGCATGTACTTTAGCTATGTTTATAACTTGCCTTCAGGCCCAGTTATAGCCCTGGCAGCAACAGGTTTATTTGTAATAGTCTTGTTGTTTTCCCCTAAGGAAGGAGTTATTTGGCCCTTACTCAGAGGTCAAAAAAATTAAGAAATTTAAAGATATTAAGGAGAGATATAAATTGAAAAGAACATTTAAATATTTATTAGTTGCAAGTGTTTTAATGGTATTTCTTACTGCTTGTAGTACAGATGGATCCCAGGAGATATCATCTGATGGAGATTCCATTCTTCAAGTAGTTACATCCTTTACAATAATAGAAGATATTGCAAGAGAAATAGGTGGAGAAAATGTAGAGATTCATAACCTAGTGCCAACAGGTACTGACCCACATGAATATGAACCCCTACCTTTAGATATAAAGAAGACTACTGACGCAGACATATTGTTTTATAACGGAATGAACCTTGAAGGTGGAGAAAGTGGATGGTTCTTTAAAATGATAGATTCAGTAGGTCAAAATGAAGAAAATGTATTCAGTTTAACAGAAGGTGTAGAGCCAATGTATTTGAGCAGTGATGATGGAACAGAAGAAGAAGTAAATCCTCATTCTTTCATTGACCCTGCTGTAGGTATTATAATGGCAGAGAATATGCGTGATGCCTTTATAAAAACAGATCCTGATAGAAAAGATTATTACCAGGAAAAAGCTGAGGAATATATAGAGAAATTAAAGGAAATTGACAAGAAATATGAAGATGTAATTACAAGTATCCCAGAAGAAAAACGAGTATTAGTAACAAGTGAGAGAGCTTTCCAATATATGGCTACTCATTATGGCTTGAAGGAAGGTTATATCTGGGCAGTTGATACTGAAGAAAATGGGACACCTGAACAAATCAAGACCTTGATACAGTTTATTGATGAAAATCAAGTTCCAGTCCTATTTATAGAATCAAATGTAGATGAACGTCCAATGGAGACAGTATCTAGGGAAACGGGAATACCAATCTTTGAAAAGCCAATTTATTCTGATGAGATTGGAAAACCAGGTGATGAAGTTGACACCTATATTAAATATTTAAACTACAATATCAAAATTATTGAAGATGGTTTAAAATAAAACAAAATAAATCCTGAAGTCAAATGACTTCAGGATTTATTTTGTTTTACAAGTATATTTTATTTAAGAAACAAACCTAAATCTCTAATCCTTTGAAAATCATGGATCTTAAATACCCTGTTTTCCTTAACCAAGTAAATTGCATCATATAGATCTATATTCTCTTCATAAATAATATGGCTTACATTTATCAGGGTCTTATTTACCCTTAGCATTTTTTCCTCAATTGATTTTCCTATACTATGGTCTAAACTGGCAAAGATTTCATCACAAATAATCAGGCTGCTATCTAAGTATAGGGCTCTTGCAAGGAGCAATCTTGCTCTTTGACCTCCTGATAAATTGGATCCATTGTTTTTTAATTTATAATCAAGTTCTAGGTCTTCTAGACCAACTTCCAAAAGAATATCCTCCAGTTTATCCCTGTTTTCATCCTTATATAAGCTTATATTCTCTTCTAAACTTCCATTAAAGATAAATCCAATTTGATCTACAACTGACAATTGCTTAAAATAAGTCTGGGCACTAATATCTTTTAAACTATGATTATTTACTAATATATCTCCAGACTTAAGGGGGATTTGTTTTCTTAAGCTTTTCAGTATGGTGCTCTTACCTGCTCCACTTTCTCCTAATAACAAGATCTTTTGATCCTTGCCTATATAAATATTAAGATCCTTTAAAACTGTATTATCCCTATATCCAAGTTCTGCATTTTTAAATTCAATCTCCTGTATTTCAGAAATCTTTTCCTCGCCATCTACACTTTCCTGTGAAAGTATTTCTTCGAAATCCTTTAATACAACTGATATACCTGCCATTTGCGAGATGAAAGGTGTCACTCTTTGCATAGGTCCTATGGAGTTAGCAAAGGCAGTACCTGCTAGTAAGGTCATCCCTAAGGATAGGCCTGATTGCTTTGCATAGTATATTCCCATGAAAACCAGGGCAAAGATTATTGACATTTGTATAAAAGAATTTAGTGCATCCACATTTGTGCTTTTCTTGTCTACTTGATAGTTGTCCTCCTGAACCTTATTGGCTAATACTTTAAATTTATCTAGTCTTGATTTTTCTAAAGTGTTTTGTTTGATTATATAAAATCCCTTTAAAGTCTCATTGATAAAATTAGTATACTTCTCTAAGGACTGGGATTTTGTTTTTTCTTTTTCTTCAATTGGTTTACTTGTCTTTTTAGATACTGCTATGAAAAAGATTAATAAGCCTAGGGCTAAGAATAGTAGGGAGTTGTTTATTGTAGCAAGTAGAAACATTGAAATAAGCAAATGAAAAAATGCCTCTATGAGTTCCAATAAATTAAGATAAAATCTTGTCTCATACCTATCCATATCATTGCTTAGATGGGATAGGTATTTTTCCTCATCACTTCCTGCAAGGTTTTCAATATCTAATTTAAATAGCCTGTTTACATAGGAACTACGTAGTCCTATCATACTCTTCTTTAAGTATAAAGATTTTAAATAAGATGCTAATAGATTAACAACAAGTTCCAATCCCAGTACAATTAAAAGAATTTTTGAGACTTCTATTAATTTATCAACCTGTCCTGCCACTGCATAGTCCGTAATAAATCTTAGAGCGTAAAGTGTTACACCTCCAAAAATAGCTGTTACTAATAAGGCTAAACTAACAAATATCAAAGATATCTTATCTCCAAATCTGTACTTACTCATGGCTCCCACCACCTTCCCTACTTAAGTCAATTGTTTGATCAAAGCTCTGGGCCAAAAAGTCTAAATGCCTATGGGATATGAGGATAACCGTCTTATCTAAATTCTTAATTGTCTCATATATTCGAGATGAAGTAAGATCATCTAGGCTTGCACTTGGCTCATCAAAGATAATCATCTCCTTGTCTTGATACAATTCCCTTGCTATATTGATCCGCTGTCTTTGACCTCCAGAGATATTATTTCCATTGTCTATCAACTGATGATCTACACCTAATTCTAAAGAGTCTATCCAGTCCTCCAGGGCTGCATCCTTAAGAACTCTATTGAATTTATTTTTATCATAGGCCTTATCCAGTAAGATGTTGTTTTTTATAGTGTCATTGAAAATAAAGTGTTCTTGTCTAAGATATCCAACCTTTTCTATGAAGCTTCTAGGATCAATTTCCCTTAAGCTTACTCCGTCATATAATATCTGTCCTCCATAGTCCTCTAATCCCCCAACTAAGGCATTAACTAGACTTGTCTTTCCTGCCCCTGAGGGTCCAAAGACAAGCAATTTCGACTTATTTTTTATTTCTAGATTTATATCTTTTAAGACAGGCTTATCTTTGTAGGAAATGCTTAAATCCTTTACTTGGATCTTGTCCTTCAATTTAAACTTTTGATCTAAGGCTTCCCCAATCTCATAGTCTGTAATATTGTCATAGATTTTCTTGGCAGTCTTAAATCTGTTGATCATTGAGAAACCACTGTTCATCCCCCAAATTAACTGACCTACTAAGTTTACAACAACTACCAGGGAGCTGAGTATTATTTTTCCTTGAGAAAATAAATATGCTGCATAGATTATTGCAAATATCTGATAGCTTCCTGATACCCAGGTCATAATATTTCTTTGAATTAGATTGATTTGATTGCTTGATTTTTTATGCTCTTCCAGATCACTAATCTCTTGATAAAAGACTCCTTTAAACTTGTCCATAACTTGGTATAGCTTGATTGTTTCTAAGCCATTAAGTATATTAGTTAGGCTTTGGTGAAATTTAGAGTTTTGTTCCAATACCCTTTGCTTTCTTTCTATACTTGGTTTTTCAAATAATTTGCTTAAAATAAATAAGATTATTGATATTAAAATTGTTGTCCCTGCCACTACAGGGGATATAAAAAATAAGACTAGGGTCCCTAGGAAAAAATTTCCAAAGGAGTAAATTATATTTAGTATGGATAGGAAGAAGTCACTTTCAAATAAATTAATATCCGATACTAATTGTGATTGATATTGTTCCATAGAGTTTTCATTAAATTCTTGGATATTTTTATTTAATAAGCCTCTATAGGCAAGCACCCTTACCTGGACCAGGACATCTCGCATAAAGCCTATTCTTAGGTATCTTGATATAACTTGCAATACTATAGGTGTAAACCCTAGAGCTAAACTGATTAAAATGATTCTAATAAATTCCCTAGAGGCAGAAGCCTCAAATATATTGAAAACATTTGCCAGGGAAAAAGTGACCATTATATTGCTAGGTGTTATTATTAAAACTCCTAGCACATAAAAAAAGAATTGTTTTTTATTTTTGCTAAATAAAGTCTTTATATCCATATGATTTCCTCCTACTTTTAGTGTCTAACTTCTCTTTCTTAAAAAAACAAGGATATTGCTGTATATACAAGCAATAATGCCATAATAGTATTAATAGTTTTAGCATGGCTTTCAAAGAATTTTTGCAAGACTGAACCAAAAACTGCCCAGGAAAAAGTTGAAAGCAATGAAATAAATGCTAGCATTAGTGCAAAGCCACCTAGAACTATTACAGATTCATAATAGGGGCTAATGAAGGTGGAAGTAATCGTAAGTCCATAAATAATTACCTTTAAATTAATAAATTGTAGAATAAATCCAGTAAAAATTGTATTTGTAGCTCTTTTTTCTCCTTCCATAGCCTTATTCTCACTCTTATAGATCCTCCATGCCAGGTATAATATGTATATAGCAGCCAGGTAGGTCATTATAGGTTTTATAGATGGAATAAAGCTAATAAGGCTGGCACTAAATAAACTGGATAAAGCAATTATAGTAAAGAAACCAAAGAATACTCCAATATTAAAAGGAAGTGCTTTCTTAAGCCCATATTTACTTGCATTAGACATGGACATAATATTATTGGGTCCTGGAGTAAAGGTTGTTATAATTACATAGGATAAAAAAGCTGATATATTTGGCATAATCATTAGCTCCTATCTAGTTTTGATTTTCAGTCATGTCTCCTAATTATTAATAAAACACAACTTAATAAGCCAGTTATAATAATTCAACAATATCATTATACCACTTATTTATAGAAAAAATTAAAATAATTCAGCTTTTAAATTATTATATTACTTATTTAGAATCTATACTTACTATCAATTTATTTTTTTCTAAAGCTTTAAGTCATAGAAAAATCCTGCCTACTTAAAATATCTGAAAACAGATCTTTAAGTAAACAGGATTTTTTATGTTTTTATTAGTCTTTATTTTTTGTTTTTGTTTTTATAGGCCAATATAGATAGGAATTCAAATACAATATTAGCTGCTAAAAGAGAAGTTATTTCTCCAAAATCATAGGGTGGTGCTACTTCTACAACATCAAATCCCACAAAATTTAAATCCTTCAGTCCCCTTACTATATCTAAGGATTCATAAGAGGAAAAACCTCCTACTTCTGGTGTACCTGTACCAGGTGCATAGGCAGGGTCTACAAAATCTATATCAAAGGTGAGGAATACTTTATTGTCTCCCACTGTTTTTATTATTTCCTTAACAACTTGTTTTAATCCCATTTCTCGCATTTCATGGGAAGGAATAATCTTTAAACCAAGCTCAGTACCAATTTTATGCTCATCCAGATCATATAAGGATCCCCTTAGGCCTATTTGTATGGAGCTATGTGGATCTATAAGCCCTTCTTCTATAGCTCTTTTAAATGGAGTTCCATGACTGTATCTTTCTCCAAAAACCTCATCATTTATATCTGCATGGGAATCAAATTGAACCAAGGAAACTGGCCCATGTTCTTTATGAATTGATCTTAACTCAGCAAGACTTATGGAGTGATCTCCTCCAAGAGAAATAGGGATTACCCCTGCACCAATAATTTTGTCTAGCTCTTGTTCTATAATCTCATAGCTTGGATGGATGTAACCTGGAACTATATTTATGTCTCCATAGTCCCCACCCTTTAATTCCTCCAATATATTTGTTTGGAAGATAGCATTGTTGGGCTTTATCATTGTAGAAATGTTTCTAATTGCAGAGGGTCCAAACCTTGCCCCTGTTCTAAAGGAACTTGCTGTATCAAAGGGTATACCTACTATGGCAAAATCAAGCCCTTCTAAATTTGTTATTCTTTCCATCCTCATAAAAGTACCCATGTTTACAAATCTTGGGGATGAAGATGCACTGGCTAAATTGTTTTCTAAATTATTCTCTAAATTGTTTTTCAAATTTATTCCTCCTATTTATTTTTCTTAAGCATAAGATTGTCATAATCCAATATAAGTACTTGTCCTAGTTACCTATACCCTAAATAAAGTAAAAATAACAGCCTAGCTCCCATATTGACTAGCTTCTAGTCCCTTCTTAATATAAAAGCTAGCTCACTTAAGTTAAAATTTAAATGAGCTAGCCTATATGTTTTTAAGATGATTCTTATTTTATATATTTATCTATAACCCTTATTATCTCTTCTATCTTTTCTTCCCCTTCTTCTTCGCCTTCTAAAATGGCTGTTGTTACACAGGATCTTATATGATCATTTAAAACATCTATGTTTGCTTTCTTTAAGAGGCCTATGGCTGATAGGATTTGTGTAGATATATCTATACAATACCTATCATTTTCTATCATCTTTATTATTCCATCTATTTGGCCCCTTGCAGTTTTTAATTTCTTAGCTGCATTTTGCTTTGCTTCAGTCATATTATCACCGCTTCTATTTTATTTCTACTACTTCATAGCCTGCATCTTCAACGGATTCTTTTAAGATCCTATCCTCTAGATTTTCTCCTTCTACTTCTACTCTTTTAGTTTCTAGATTTACCACTACATTTGATACTCCTTCTAATCCTTCCAAAGCATCCTTTACTGCCTTTTCACAATGTCCGCAGGACATTCCCTCTACCAATAATATTTTTTCCATAATATTTCCTCCTATTATTTAAAGTTTTTAAGTCTTAATGAGTTAGTTACTACAGATACTGAACTAAAGGCCATGGCTGCTCCTGCTACCATTGGATTTAAAAATCCTAGGGCTGCAATTGGTATTCCAATGGAGTTGTAGAAGAAAGCCCAGAATAAGTTTTGTCTAATTGTCTTAATAGTTCTATGACTTAGTCTAATAGCTGTAACTACACCATTTAAATCCCCACTCATAAGGGTTATATCTGCTGCTTCCATAGCTATATCTGTACCTGTACCTATGGCAAATCCTATATCTGCTGCGGCTAATGCTGGAGCATCGTTAATACCATCTCCAACCATACCTACATGTTTGCCCTGGGCTTTCAAACCTTCTACTGCCTCTGCCTTGTTTTCAGGAAGTACATCAGCTAATACTTCTGTAATCCCTACTTCTTTTGCAATTGCCTTTGCTGTTCTTTGATTATCTCCTGTTATCATATATACTTCAAGGCCCATCTTTTGTAGTTCTTTGATTGCCCTTAATGAAGTATCCTTTATTTGATCTGCAACTGCTATAATTCCAGATAATACACCATCTAGGGATAAGAGCATAGCTGTTTTTCCTTCTTCCTGTAATTTTAGAAGGTCTTCTTCCCTATCTCCTATAGGAATATTGTTGTCTTCCATAAGTTTTTTGTTTCCAATCAATATTTTCTTGCCTTCAAAATCTGCCCTAAGTCCTTTTCCTGTAATAGACATAAAGGATTCTGGATTGGATAGTTCTATAGATTCTTCTTCAGCCTTTTTCACTATGGATTGACCTAGTGGATGCTCTGAAGCCCTTTCTACAGATGCTGCAATTCTTAGAATTTCATCTCTTTCATAACCATTAAAGCTTATTATATTTGTAAGTTCTGGTTCTCCTCTTGTAATAGTTCCCGTTTTGTCAAATATTATAGTATCCATTTTGTGGGCACTTTCTAAGTGTTCTCCAGATTTAATTAATATTCCATTTTCTGCTCCCTTTCCTGTTCCTACCATAATAGCTGTAGGTGTTGCTAGTCCTAATGCACATGGACATGCTATTACAAGAACTGCAATTGCATTCATTAATCCACTATTAAAGTCCCCAGCTATATAGGCAAAGCCTATAAAAGTTATCAGGGCTATTACAATTACTACTGGAACAAAGATGCCTGAAATCTTATCTGCTAATCTTTGAATAGGTGCCTTAGATCCTTGAGCATCCTCTACTAATTGAATAATCTGAGATAAGACAGTGTCCTTACCTATTTTCCTAGCCTCAAATCTAAAGCTTCCAAATTTATTTATTGTAGCTCCTACAACTTCGTCCCCCACAGTTTTATCTGTAGGTATTGACTCTCCTGTGATCATAGACTCATCTAAGGATGAATTACCTTCTACTATAATTCCATCAACTGGAACTCTCTCACCTGGCTTTACAACTACAATGTCTCCCACAGCTAATTCTTCTATAGGAATATCCATTTCTACCCCGTCCTTAACAACTCTAGCTGTTTTAGGTTGTAGACCCATAAGTTTTTTAATTGCTTCTGAAGTTTTACCCTTGGCTACTGCTTCAAAGGTATTTCCTAGTAGGATCAAAGTAATAATTACTGCTGAAGCTTCAAAGTAATATTCATGCACGCCAATTGCTAGATTGTATACACTATAGAAGTAAGCAGCTGATGTACCCATGGCTATTAAAACATCCATGTTAGCTCCTCCACCTCTTAAAGACTTATAGGCTCCTTTATAGAATCTAGACCCTATAATGAATTGTACCGGTGTTGCCAATGCTAGTTGAAACCATCCATTGCCTAATATATTGTCAATGCCTGCCATATGATAAAACATTCCTAAAAATAAGGGCAAGCTTAGGGCTGCAGATATTATAAAGGATATTTTCAGGGATCTAATTTCCTTTTCCCTTAATTCTTTTTCCCTATCTAAATCTCTTTCAACTTCAACCTGGGCCTTATAACCTGCCTTTTCAACTGCTCCTATTAATATCTCATCTGTAATTAGGCCAGAAGGATATTCAACTGTTGCCTTATTAGTAGCTAGATTGACTGTAGCACGAGTTACACCTTCCACCTTATTAAGTTCTGCCTCTACACGAGAGGAACAAGATGATCAAGTCATTCCCTCAACCATTAAAGTTGTCTTTTCTAAGGGAACATCATATCCAGTTTTTTCTATAAGCTTAATTAGGTCCTCTTTCTTAACCTTACTTTCGTCAAACTCTATGCTTGCCTTATTGGCCAAAAGATTTACTGTTGCAGTTTTTACTCCCTCCTGCTTATTTAAAGCCTTCTCTACCCTAGTAGAACAAGCTGCACAAGTCATACCTAAAACATCTACACTTATCTTTTTAGTATCCATTATCTCACTCCTTTTATGTTTTCACTCTCCCCCAGGGGGGGTGTCTCCTATATATAAATATATCATTTATCTTGCACTTTGTCAATTCTTACAATTATATTTTACTAGATTAAATATCTGCAAATTAAAAGATGTCCATAGCTAATCTTAGGGGACATCTCTTATAATTGTATTCAGTTAAATATTACTAGATTTCCATACTCCTAAACAATTCTCCCTTAATTTCAATTATATCCTCTATATTTATCTTTTCCCCATCTTCCATAACTACTAATCCTTCATATTTATCTATCTTCTTTACAGGGCCTGTAGATCTTATATATCTACCGCCCTCTTTTAATTTATCCTCCTGAAAGTGTAGGAAACTAAGTTCTTCCCCATCTCCTATATGTTCTTCTATAATAGATAGTCTTCTATTTAAATCCTCTTTTATGTACTGATCTAGTTGAATTTTTTTATCTGTTCTCCTTGCTACTTCATTTACAGCACTGTCATGACCACTTAGGGCTGCAAAGGGTGCAAACTGAGCTGCTCTTTTATATCTAGGCATTTGAGGATGCTTGTTTGACTTGGGAGGGAATAATTTAATTATATCATCATATGGATTTTTCATTTTTTATGACCTCCAATTTGATTGTTACGAGAAATAGTTGTGGCTCCCTCTTCAAGATTCATCCCCTTTATAATGGCGTTTTTACCATATTTATTCTTTAGCTTAATTATAGTTTCTTGTAGTTTTTTTTCTCTCTCTATCTCCTCTTTTTCTTCTTTATCCCCTTCTAAGTCAAGAAACATATCTAATTGCTGAACTGAATTTTTACTAATAGAATCCTCCCTAAGTAAATTATTAAAATTAACAGTGAGCCTTCTTATAAAGAGCTCCTTATCTACAATCCTATCGTATAAAGTTTCTGCTGCTCTCATTATAATAGATGTAGATGAAGTCTCTTTTTTTAAGTTAATGCTTCCATGGGAAGACTTTGGAACTTTTCTTCCATAGGAATCTGTTTTGATTTCACCTCTGTAGGCTTGCCTTTTTTCTTCATTGTCTAAGTTTCCTATATCATATCCTATTCTTAGGACTATTTGATCTGTTACAAGCCTCTTGGCTACTAAATCTAGAACTAGAAGATCTGTCATTTCCTTTATAATAAGTTTGCCCTTTTCATAGCTATAGGGCTCATGAAGGACCTGTCCCGATCCCATGCTCTTTGACTTTGGCCTATATGCTTTAATATCTTCCATCCTACAGGATTCCAAGCCCCAGGCATGGTCTATAAGTAATTCTGCATTAATTCCAAAAAGCTTATAAAGTAAGTCCTCATTATAGTACTGATTTGCCTCTCCAATAGAGCATCTTGCTATATCCCCCATGGTGTAGAGGCCTTCTTTTTCTAGCTTTCTTGCATAGCCTTTTCCAAGTCTCCAAAAATCAGTGAGAGGACGATGAGTCCATAGTAGCTCCCTATAGGTCATTTCATCTAGTTGTGCAATCCTACTTCCATCCTCATAGGCTTTCATCTTTTTAGCATGAATATCCATGGCCACCTTGGCAAGATATAAATTGGTTCCAATTCCAACTGTAGCCGTAATTCCTGTGGTTTTATAGACATCTTTAATAATCATCTTAGCTATCTCATAGGGGCTTAGCCTGTAGAGTTTAAGATAATTTGTAATGTCAATAAAAACCTCATCTATTGAATAGACATGAATATCTTCTGAAGCCACATATTTTAAATATATGCCGTAGATCCTCGTACTGTATTCCAAATAAAGCCCCATACGGGGAGATGCCACTATATATGAAATAGCAGTTTCAGGAGAATCTCTTAATTCTTTGCTATCATAGGACTCAGATTTAAATTCTCTCCTAGCTGTTTTAAATAATCTTTTAGCATTAGCTTGCCTTGTCTTCATTACAACTTCAAATAATCTAGGCCGACCTGGAATACCATACGCCTTTAAAGATGGAGAAACAGCAAGGCATATGGTCTTTTGGGTCCTACTAGTATCTGCAACAACTAAATTCGTAGTCATAGGATCTAGTCCTCGTTCTACACATTCTACAGAAGCATAAAAAGATTTTAAATCAATAGCTATATAGATTCTATCTTCCTTTTCCATCAAACCACCATCCCCCGAACATATATTCTATATTTCTATTATATCATATTATTATTTTTTTTCTAGCTTTCTAATATAATAGGGGGAAAATTTTTAAAAAGTCTTATCCATATCTACTTCATAATTTTTTTGAGTAAATTTATTTTCTCTCCATAAGGAGGATAGCGAACAGGAATATCTATGAGATTGCTCTTTTTAAGAATACTCTTATTGTGAGAAAAGGTCTCTATGCTAGCTTTTCCATGATATTCACCCATACCACTCTCTCCTACTCCTCCAAATCCCATATAGGATGTGGCTAGGTGGACCAGTGTATCATTAATACATCCTCCACCATAGGAAATATTATTGATTATTTTCTTTTCCATTTCCTTGGATTTAGTGAATAAATATAGGGCTAGGGGCTTAGGTCTAGTATTTATCTTGAGAATAATATCATCTACATTCTCATATTCTATAATAGGTAGAATAGGACCAAATATTTCTTCCTGCATAATTGGATCCTCCCAGTCAACCTTATCCATTAGGGTAAAGGATATTTTATTCTTAGATTCATCTATCCTGCCTCCATAAGTAATCTGCCCTGTTTCTATTAAGTCACTTAATCTATGGAAATGCTTTTTATTGACTATTTTAGGAAATTCTAAATTTTCTTCAGGCTTAGGCCCAAATAATTCTTCTATACTGTTTTTTATTTCTTCTATAAGCTCCTTCTTCACGTCTTTATGGACTAGGAGATAGTCTGGAGCCACACAGGTTTGTCCTGCATTGACGCCCTTACCCCATACAATCCTTTTGGCTGCCAGCTTTATATCTGCACTTTGGTCTACTATGCACGGGCTCTTTCCACCTAACTCCAATACAACTGGAGTTAAATGCTTGGCAGCTTTCTCCATAACAATTCTACCTACATGCTTGCTCCCTGTAAAAAATATTAGGTCAAATTTATTGTCTAGTAGGGACTGATTAGCCTCTCTTCCACCCTCAATTACTGAAATATAAGATTCATCAAAAGTATCTTCTATAATCTTTTTTATGATTGATGATGTTTTTCCTGCATGGTTTGAAGGTTTTATTATGGAACAGTTCCCCGCCGCCATTGCTCCTACTAGGGGAGATAAAGATAGAAGAAATGGATAGTTCCATGGTGCAATAATTAATACATTTCCGTAAGGTTCTTTGTAGATCCTACTTACTGATGGAAATTGGGCTATAGGTGTCCTCACTCTTTTAGGTTTTAGAAGGCCTTTCATATTTTTTAGCATAAAACTTATTTCTTCTAAAACCATTCCTATTTCTGTTGCATAACTTTCAAAATTGGCCTTATTCAAATCCTCTCCCAAGGCTTCCATTATCTCTTTTTCATATCTTTGAATTGCCTGGTAAAGCAATTCAAGATTTTTAACTCTGAAGTCTATATCCTTTGTTATGCCCTTTTGAAAGAATTCCTTTTGTTTATCTAAAATTTCTCTTATAGCTCCCTTGTTCATTGTCCTTAGCCTCCCTTATACTTTATTAATAAGCCTTATTTAAGATATCCATTATACGTTCATGGGTAACTTCTACTGGATTTACTATGGCTGCCCCATCATTTATAGCAGTTTTTGCAATTCTTTCAAAGTCTTCTTTCTCTACCCCTACCTCACTTAATCTAGTAGGTAATGGGGACATCTCTTTTAAGTCTAATATATAGTTTCTCACTTCCTCTATACACTTTCTTCCCCTCTCATCTTTTGGAGTTTTGCTATAGATATCTGGTCCAGAAAAAGCTAGTAAAATTCTTGCATATTCTTCCTGGCATAGACTTAGGTTTAATTCCATACAATGAGGAAGGAGTATTGTCATGGCCTCACTATGGGCCACACCACTTACAGATCCACAAGCATGACCAATTGCATGGACAATACCTACCATTGAGTTAGAAAAGGCTACTCCAGCCATTAAAGATGCATTTGCCATTGCAAGCCTTGCTTGTTCATCCTTGCCATTTGATACAGCTCTTTTTAGATTCAATGATATTAATTCTATGGCTGTAAGACCATAAACCCTGCTAAAAGGATTTTTTTGCAGGCCTGTAACAGCTTCTATGCTATGGGTTAGAGCATCTATACCAGTAGAGGCTGTTAATCTGGGAGGCAGGGAGCTGGTCATTCTAGGATCTAAAATTGCTAGATCAGCTAGGATACTGTAGGATATAAACTCTAATTTTACATCCCTAATAGTATCTGAGATAACAGATACCAGGGTGGCCTCTGATCCAGTGCCTGAAGTGCTAGGGATTACAATAAGAGGCTTTAATTTCCCTCTAATAATTTCTAATCCCATATGCTCCTTTAAATCATCTGTATCAGTAGAAACTAATATATTTACCCCCTTGGCTGTATCAATTACAGAACCACCCCCTATAGCAATTATGCTATCACAATTATTCTTTTTATATAATCTCCCTATTTGATTTACAATCTCTATAGAAGAGTCCTGGGGTATATCCTTGAAGATAGTTCCTATTTGAATCCTAGCATTTTCCAAAGAATCAGTAATAATTTTTAATTGACCATATTTTACCATGGAATTAGTAGTAAGTATTAAGGGTCTCTTCCCCTCCAGATTAATAAGTTCAAAAGCTATGTTCTCTAGGGCATATTTCCCTGAAATTATTTTTACAGAATTCATAAACTCATAATATTCCGGTATCATTTAATCTCCTCCTATTTAAATAATAAAGCTAAATATGCATGTGCCTTAGTTTTTGAGCGTTTTGGTCTTTCCTTTAATATTTTCTTTGTGATAAAATCTGGGAACAAGTAAGCCTCGACATAATATAAAATACGAACAAAGGGCATAGCCTGTATAAAGTCTCCCCTTACTATAAATCTATGTTGACTATAGCCTTCATAGATCCCTATCTTACCAACTACAAGTAGGAAGGCTGCTTCATAGCTTTTAAATATAATTGAAAGGTCTGCTTGAGAATCATATGTAGTTCCCAGATATTCAAATTCACTTCCCATCTTCTTTACAGCTACTTTTGTATCTGTATTAAGAACTTTGAGTTCTACTGTAAAACCATCCTCATAGACTTCCAGTTCTTTTTTTACAGCCTCTTCAATTCGGGAGCATGAAACCAAACCCTTTCCTAAAAGTTTAAATCCAAAATTTACAACAAACTTTTTAAAACCCATATATCTTACCTCCTCTATCCTCTTGTAAGTTATTAAAAAATCCTCTAAGAGTCCTCTAACTTACTTCTACCTATAAAATCCCTTTTTAAAACAAAATATGTTCCCTAAGAACAACTTAAGGAACATAAGTACACTTCAAATTAAATTTCATTTATATATATATCTGGTTCCTGATTAAAAAACATCACCCCTATGCCTCCTATTCCAAGGTGAGTTGCTAATACACTTCCTATTTTTGTGATTATTATATTTTTAGTTCCAAATCTTTCAACTATCATGTCCCTTATTTTCAAGGCCATGTCATAGCTATCAGAATGAGCTATGCCTATTACTTGATCTGTAAAGCTATTAATTCTCTCCTCAACAATGGACAATATTGTTTTTATAGCTTTATTTCTTCCTCTCACATTTTGGATCACACCTATTTCTCCATCTTCCATAGTTAAAATAGGATTAATCTTTAAAGCAGTCCCTATTATAGCACCACCCTTTGACAACCTACCTCCCTTTGATATCCAATCTAAATTGTTTAGAGTAAATACATGTTCTACATTGTCAATGTTTTGCTTGGATATCTTGACAATATCTTCAAAGCTGTATCCTTCTTGAGATAGTTTTGCAGCTTGATGGGCTATTAAAGCAGAGCCCACACATCCAGCTCTTGTATCTAAAATCTTCATTTTTACATCTGGATATTTTTCTTTAAGCTCTTCTATAATAAGAAATGAAGTTTGATATGTACTGGAAAGCTCTGATGTGAAACAATAAAAAATAAAATCTCTTCCCCTAGAGGCATGTCCTTCAAATAATTTATATATATCCAAGGGATTTGGCAAAGAAGTAGTAGGATAAATATCCTTTCTCATTTGATCATAAACTTCTTCTGTACTTATGGTCTTCCTATCTAAATATTCTTCCGAATTTATACTTACCCTAAGAGAAAGCATATCTATATCATATTTTTCTATAATCTCATCTGGTAGATCTGCTGTACTATCTATTATTATTTTCGTCATATTTATCTCTCCTATATTATGAAACTAATCTTTCCTCAGCCTTATATTTCTTATCCTTCTTATCCAGTGCTCTTATTTCTATCCACAGCCATACACCTGTAACTATAAAGGCTCCTATATCTGATACTGGTGCTGACCACCATACACCCTCTATGCCCCAGATTTTTGGCAATATGAGAAGAGCTGGTATGAATATAAAGACCTGCCTGGATAGACCTAATATAGTAGCCTGTTTAGGCTTTCCAATTGCTTGGAAGTAACTGGAGCTAATCATCTGAATTCCAACTAAGGGTATAAACATAAAGTTAATAGCCATTGCATGAATGCCTAATTCTATTAATTCTGGATTTTCATTGAAAATCCCAATTAATTGTCTAGGCCAAATTTTAGAAATTATAAAGCCAAGACTTACTATTGCAGTGGCTGATAGGAGAGATAATTTCAAGGTATCCTTTACCCTATCGTATTTCTTTGCCCCATAATTATAACCTATTATAGGTTGAGCTCCTTGATTGATCCCCATAGCCGGCATTATTAAAAAGGTGACCACACTCATTATTATTCCTATAACTGCCAGATGTAAATCTCCTCCATATTCTGCCAAAGACCTATTAAATATTGTCTGTTGGATACTTCCAGCGATTTGTAAGACAAAGGAAGGAAAACCTATTATTACAATAGATTTGACTATCATGGCTCTAAGTTTAAAGTTTTCTTTTCGAATCTTAATCTTGCTTCTTCCAGAAATAAAGTGATATATAACCCATGTACTTGTAACAGCATAGGAAATAATAGTTGCTAGGGCTGCTCCCTTGATTCCCCAATTAAAGGGAAAGATAAAGATATAGTCTAATATAATATTAGTTACTGCACCTATTAACATTGTATTCATTGCTATCTTAGGGTTTCCCTCTGCTCTTATAAAGTTATTCATTCCAGTTCCTATGGCAAGAAAAGTACTACCTATTAGAATAATTCTTAAATAATCCTTGGCATAGGGCAGTATATTAGAACTTGCACCAAAGAAAACTAAAATAGGCTCAATAAAGATCAGTCCTAGAATAGTTAAGCTTAGACCTAATAATACAAAAAGAACAATGGCATTTCCTATTATCTTTTCTGCCTCTTCTTCTTTTTTCTCTCCCAGTCTTATAGATATAAGGGAAGTAGCTCCCATTCCTATGAGCATAATACATGCCATATAAATTGTAATTATCGGTAGGGATACTGTTACTGCAGCAAGGGCTATATCACCTACACCACGTCCTACAAAAATACTATCTACTATATTATATAAGGCATTAACCAGTAAGCCTATTATTGCAGGCACTGAAAATTTAAGTAATAGTTTTGGAATACTTTCTACTTCCATTTGATTATCTTTTTCCATAAAAACACTCCTTTAAAAATTATAAGTTTCTTATTTCAAAGGATACTATATCATAGGCATTTCTTAAGTTCCAGTTACAAAGAAGAAGATTTGTCCAGATTCCTAAGCTTATGGAAGGAAAGTCATCTATTAAGGAGGGATTAAGTGAGAAGCTAAGTTGTAAAACATATCAGCCCTACTCTTCTATTTAGAAAAGTAGGGCTGATATATGCGTTTTATTTTTCATCTTATTTTTCTTCAATTAGTATTCTCTCTATAACTCCGTCATCATAGGCTACAATTGTAAATTTGTAATCACCATAATCAAGAGTTAGACCTTTTTCTATCTTAATACACTTATCCTGAGATATTTTATAAAAAAGACCTCCCAGGGTGTTTATGTCGCTTTCTGGTAAATCAAAACCAAACTCTCGCCGAACCTTTTCTAGAGGAATGGCAGCGGAAAAAGTATTATCATATTTTGCTAGTAGTTTGTCATTACCTGCAAAGAACTTAAGTACAAAAAATATTATTGCTATAGAAACAGTTCCTATAAATATATCCACCATAGAATCTGCATATACCAGCATTTTACGTGCAATTACAAATAATATTAGGGTTAGAATAGATTCATGAGAATGAGTTACTATCATCATTATCATCTCTAATCCAACAACAAGCATTAGAACATGTTTCAAAAAAGATCCAAAGGCCTCATAGGACACATTCTTTGGTTCACTTAAAATAACTACTATGTATCTAAATAAATCCGGTATCCCCATTATAACTGCAATAGCGATAATTAAAGAAATTATCACCTCTAATATTATTATAAATCGTTTTAGACCCTTCATTCCCCTACTACTCATAATTATCCTCCTTAGCAAATCCTCTTATCCATTGTTTCTAAAATATTCTAATTTATTTATATTTATTATACCATATTTTTCATATTTACAAGCTTATATCCTAGCCAATAAGTAATAATACCTATTAATACTGATAAATATATAATTAAATTATTTATAGTCATCTTTCCAAAGAAAAAAATCAATAGTACTGTTAGGCTATAGCTAATTTGACTTAAGAATATCTTAGAGCTTTTTGCTGGATTGCCAAGATCATCTTTAAGCCCCTTCTTTGAGAGAAAAGGCCAAAATATAAAGGATATAAGTACTAAGGAGATTAGCACTATATTTATAGGATTTGAATAATCTATCCTATTAAATGAAAGATAGATCATAAAAAAACTTTCCAAAATAAAAGTAAAAGAAGCTATTCCACCAGCAATTAAAGCTAGCTTGTTTTTTTCTTTAAAGTTTATTAGAAAGGCCATGGCCACTATGAAAGGAATTAAATATATGCTATTTTCATTGTTTATGGATAAGTATATGGTCATTCCAAGTACTGAAAATATGTCTAAAAACCTTAACTCTTTTCCTGATATTCCGTTTATCATCCTCATAATTAAGATTATCCATAGGATAGGTAAAAGCTGAATGTTTTCATAGTAAAACAAATTTAAAAAAGAAAAAATCACAGCTATAAAGGCTGAATATTCATGTTTAGGGTCTGCTTCTCTAGCTAAAGCCCAGCTTAAAAATGTCCCAGCTCCTATATAAAAACCTGACATGATTTCTCCTGTAAAAATCCATCCTAGACCTGCCAGGAAGCTTGCTATTGTAAGTATTATTTTATTTGTTCTGTAATTGATATCTATTTTTCTTCCCAAGGTAAACATTGATTACAACTCCTTAAAATCCCTTTCTTTGGCCTTCCCAAGGTGGTTCTTTGCCTTCTCTAAATTCTTCTACCCCAGGTCCACCTAATTTTTTTAATCTCCATACTCCATAGATTAGGGTTAAGATTAAAACTGTTAGAGTCGTAGGAAATCCCAAAAGTATATTTGCCCATCCCAATTGAGCTAGGTTGGCTTTTTTAAGTAGAATCAATTGAATTATCATTCTAGAGAAAAATAAAACCGCCCAAGCAAGAGTTACTTCTCTATAGGCTGGCCTTATATCTTTTCTTAAAAACCACTGAATTTCCCAACCTCTACTTATATGGCTGACTAGGGCAGCTAAAGGACGTCCTAGTAAAACACTTAATAAAGATAATAAAAACAAAAATCCACTGGCTATGACTTTAGGGAAGAAATAACTAGCTGCATTATCTGAAATCAATGCAAAGCCAGAGGCTATGATTACTCCCACCATACCCACCAGTAGATATAAGATACTTTGCTTTTTAAAAGTCCTAAAAATTGACAGACCAAGAGCTAGAGAAATAGCTAGGGCTATTCCAATTTTAAGTCCAAATATACTATTTCCTATAATATAGACTATAGGAGGAAAAACTGCATCAATTGTTTTCCCGCTAGTAAACTCTTTTATTTCATCTACTATATCTTTAAACAATTGTTTCAAAGCAGTCATCTCCTAAAATCTTTATTTTTTCCCTTAATCCATAAGTCTTAAATTTTCTTTTCAGGCATTGGTATAAATTTGCTAGTTCTTTTTTTATACTCTTCAAAATCTTCCCTACCCTCATATTTCTTTTCAAGCATAGGTACACCAGATACCTTTAAGAGCAAGAAAGTTATAGTTATAGGTCCTATTACTCCAATTAAGGAAATAGGATCAACTAGGGAGATTAAGAATATTCCCCACCACATAGTGGATTCACCAAAGTAGTTTGGATGTCTTGTATAGGCCCAAAGACCTGAGGTCATAAGTTTCCCCTTATTCTTTGGATGGGATTTAAACTTTTTAAGCTGTGCATCTCCCACTACTTCGAAAAAATATCCTACTATCCAAATTCCTATTCCTATATAGTTTATTAATTTAAGACCATTGCCTGGTCTAGTGTTTGCAAATAAAACTGGTTGAACTATAATTATCAAAAGTAGCATTTGAAACATAAACACTTTTAAGTATGATGCAACTGCAATGTTTTGACCCTTTGCTTCCCAGTTTTCTCTCATGGCTACATATCTTTTGTCTTCTTCACTATTCCAGTTTCTCTTAAATAGATAATAGGAAAGCCTTCCACCCCATAGGACTACCAGCACTGTTATAACTAATCCATTTAGAGATTCTACATTCGAGAAAAAATAACTAAAGAGGGCTACAACTATAAATCCCATTCCCCATGCTATGTCTTGGAGTCCGTTGTTCTTCTTTGCCTGGGCTATAAAAAATGCAAGGGTAAAAAATACCCACAGGGCAACTATTGTTCCTAGATATACTTTTAACATTTCTTTTCCTCCTCTATTCTGTTATTATGCCTATGGCAACAGAACCTATTCCAGCATTCATGGCTACGATAGTGGATATCTCCATTATATATTCTGGCTCTTTGCCTATTAAATCAGTATAATATTCTTTGAATTCATTTACCCTTTCTCCACTATTTGCATGGACCAATGAATACTTTTCAATCCTAGTTTTTTCCATTATATCCTTTACTAATTCTTCAATTTTCTTTGTATTACCTCTAGTACTAAAGGCCTTACCTATTATAATTCCATCTCCATTTTCATCAATAGATACTACAGGCTTTAAATTTATCATACTAGATGCTATTGCTTGAGCCCTACCTATCCGTCCTGACCTAAGCATGTATTTAAGAGTAGGAACACTTACAAAAATATCTGTCTTTTCTATTGAATTTTTTACAGTTTCTACTACTTGATCAAAGCTCTTTGATTTTTCTATTTCCTCAGCTGCCTTTAATACTAAAAGACCTTCAGCTGCAGAATTAAGTTTGGAATCTATAACCTGGATCTGAACCCTATCCTTTACACTCTCACTAGCTTTTTTCAGCACTTCATAGGTCCCGCTCATTTTACTTGAAACAGTTATTACTAGGATTTTATTATAGTTGTTAGCAACTTCTCCTAGCATTATTTCTGCTTCCTTTAAGGTAGCTTGTGAGGAAGAAGGATATTGCTCTAATTGATCCATTAGCTCATAAAATCTGCTTGAAGAAATTGTAACTTTATCAAGGTAATTTGTATCTTCTATTATTATATTAAGAGGAAGTAGATGAATCTGATATTTATCCATTAACTCCTTGGGAATATCTGCTATAGAATCTGTTACTATTGCTATTTCACTTTTCCTATCGTATATGGATTCATATTGCCTCTTCATGTCCTCAACTTTTTGAAAAGTTACCTTGCCATAATCTCTTAGCTTAAAGAAGAATTCTTCTGGATCACTTGTATGAATGTGAACCCTAACTTTATTTTTGTTTCCCGCTAAGATTAAAGAATCCCCTAAATTCTTTATTCCTTTTTTTATCTTCCCAACATCTAAATCCTCACCCTGGATCATAGCTTCACTGCAATATCTATAAGTAATATCAAAGTTTTCATGTACATGAATATTTGAAGCATCGAAATCCACCTTACTTGCTATGCTTTTTAAATTCTCTATATCTCCGGTTTTGATAAAGTTTAAAAAGCCTTCTATAAAGTGAACAAATCCCTTTGCTCCAGAATCTACTACACCAGCATCCTTTAAGACTTTAAGCTTTTCAGGAGTTTCACTTAAGGATACTAGGGCTACCTTTAGGGAGTCTGTAAAAAGCACCTTGAAATCCTTTATTGTATCTCCTAAAGTACATAGGGAATCTGCCCAGTCGTTTATTACAGTTATCATAGTGCCTTCTACTGGATTGGATATTGCCCTATGAGCATGTCCTGCTGCTCTTTTTACAGATTGGGCAAAGTCCATTACTTCAATATCTTTCTTGTCTTCAAGTTCCATATATAAGCCATTTACAAATTGAGCAAATATTATCCCAGAGTTTCCTCTAGCACCTACTAGGGCTGCATCAGCAATGCTGGCAAGTGTTTTTTTGGGAGAATCTTCCATATTTGAATTATCTATTATGGCTTTCATAGTGTAGGCCAGATTACTTCCTGTATCTCCATCTGCTATGGGAAATACATTTATTCTATTAAGTTCTAATTTTTGTTTGATAACTTCATTTGCTCCAGATATAAATCCATAGTAAATGTTTTCACCATTTATAATCCTGTTTTCCATCCTAATCACCCTTTAATTTAATTTTATAGTCTAGCCCCCTATAAGTTTTATGAAATAAAAGCTTATAGAAGCAGTAAGTCCATTTAAAGCTGTACCCCATATAATATCTATTATTGTAATTTTTAAAGGCCAATCCTTTAAGGTTGCTAGATTAGTCATATCATAGGTTGCATAGGTAATAAATCCAAATAGAGCTCCTGATAAAAGGGCATAGATTATGCTGTTTTTTTCAAGTGCAGGATTTACAACAAAGAATATAAGACCGGCTATATAAAAGCTATAAAATATTATAGCTGCAGGCCAATTTGTACTACTACGCATAAGGTGGCCTAGATTTTCTCTGTAGAGATCCTTAGCTATAAAACCTAGCCATATTATATCTATTACAAAGAAGACTACAAGAGCTATAAGATATTGCTTTATTATTCCCATAGTTTTCTCTCCTTCCTTTTAAAAGTGAAATACAAGAATCCTTGTATCTTCACTGCTCATATCAATACATATATATAGTATATAGATTCTATTTAACCCTAATCTGCCTTTATATGTAAATATCCTTTAATTCCAAAAATAAAGGCTACTTAAATGGGAATCTTTAAGCAGCCTGTTTTATGCTAATTTATATTATTTTTACCTGTATCACTTATGTCAAGCAATTCTTCAGGGTAGGTAATCCAAATTGTTTGGCTTAATAAATATTCTAAATTATTTTTTATTACATAGGTATTTAATAAATTTGACAATACACTTAAATGTATTTGTTCTGATCTGTATTTCTCAAATCTATCTAGGATAAATTCCTTTTCATTTTTTGAAAGTGAATCAGATATATATCCAAATATATGCATAAATGAATTTATAAAATTACTTCTTTTAGGAAGTTCAGCAAAGGCCAATCCTAAATGCTGAGAATAATCTTCTATAAGCTCCTCAAAGTCCTTCTTTTCATGATTTGCTACTATCTTACCTAGAGTTCTTAATATGTTTTGATTATAGGCCATAAGCAGATACTTATTATCAGAGTGAAATCTAACCAATTCTTTCATAGCCTTAGATTCCCTAACTTTCTCAAATTCAAAAAATGTATAAAGCTTAGTTAGGAAATGTTCTCTTATTGTATAATTAGTAAGTCTACCCTCTTCTTCCATAGGGAGGTTTGGATACTGATCTTTTACAGCTGATGCAAAGATACCTTCCCCTTTTATAGAGCCCTTGTAAGTATCTTTTCCCAGATAAATCTTTACATCTTTTATACCACAAGTGGGAGACCTTCCTTTGAGAATGAATCCATGAACATCCCCTAGCTTTTCAAATACATCCCTGCTATGCTCCTTCATTTCCTCAGTATATGTATTTCCCGTATCCGGTTGATAAAGTTCAAGAATATCATCTTCCATTACCAGCCTTACAGCTTTTCTTGGAACACCTAGTCCTATTTCAACCTCTGGACAAACAGTTATATAGTTTACATAAGATTTTAATCTCTCTACAAACTTATCCATTATAATATCACCATTATATCTACAATTATCAAAACCTAGACATCTACTTACTACAATAGTTGGTTTGCTCCTATCAATCATTTACATTCCCCCCTATTAAGACTATTTTTTTATAAATTCAATCAATCTAATATAGGCTAATTGTACCACAATAGATTTGATTATTGAGATATAAATTTCAAATTACAATATGTGGGTAAGAATATTTTAATGAAACTTAGGAAAAATCTCAAAAGGAGGTAAGACATGGGTATAGAATTAGTTGAAACAATACTCACATCCGTAACAATTTTTTTTGCATCAATCGTCCATGGAATAGCTGGATTTGGTTTAGCTCAAGTATCTATGGGCTTTATGCCATTATTTAGAGATGCAGCTTCTGCTGCAGTTATATTTAGCATGGTTGCAGTTGTTAGTAATTTTAGAGTTTGGTTTAGTGTAAGAGAGGAGTTTGACTTTAAGGCCTGGATAAAACCTATAATAGGATTAGCTGTAGGAATGCCTATAGGTATCTATCTATTTAATCAAATGAATGAAGAACAAGTTAAAATGGCTATAGGAATTGTTTTATTGGTGGCTGTAGTTTTGATTATATTAAAAGAGCAAACTTCAATTTTTAAGAAGTATTTCAAGGATATAGAATATGAACCTAAGTGGATCATACCTGTATTGGTTGGTTTTGTAGCTGGTATCTTGGGAGGAGCCATAGCCATACCTGGACCACCTATGCTACTTTATGGAGCCTTTATGGTTTCAACAGGCCTATGGTCTGGAAAAAAGGTAAAGGCTACCTTTACTGCTTTTTTTGGAACCTTAATGCTATATAGGGCAGTAACAAGCCTTATCCAAGGTAATCTATCCTTAGGCCTTGCCCTTGAGGCTCTAATAGCTCTTCCAGCTATGTTTTTAGGTGTTTGGATTGGAATACTTATATTTGATAAGATTCCCAATAAAATATTTCAATGGATAATAATAGCAATGCTTGCAATTAACGCCCTTGTATTATTGCTAACTTAAGTCTCAAAAATGGATTTTTCTTTAATGAAAATATAGAATTGAGGATCTTCTATATTTTCATTAAAGAGGATCTTAAATTTATTTTTATTATAAGTTCTTTGGATTTCATAGCTGAAAGCCTACTATAAAATTCAAAATTCTACTTACTTAATATGCTTTTCAGTAAATTTCTCTAATAATTCATCTTCTGTAATATTTTTTGTAAGTAATTTTGATAAATCATAATATGCAGTGCTTTTATCCTTATAGCTATTCAATATTCTAACTATATGGACTTCTCCAACATCTTCCTTAATTGTATAACATACTGTATGTTCTTTTTTAAACAAGCCTTTAAATAATCTTCTAAGCATATTTATCTCCCTTCTAATATTTATTTGAGCTAAAAAAATCTTCTTATCAAAGGATAAGAAGATATTGATTAATATTTTGGTGTTTAATTGTACTTGCATATTTATATGGTATTTTTAAAAATCCCATACTATTTAACACTAATATAAGCTAATCTTTTTTAATCATTCTTATTCTCTTGTTCTTCTTATCCTTCATAGATAAAAGAGTAGCATTTACCTCTGCTCCTAAGACTATTACTATACTACTCATATAAAGCCATATTAAAAATATTATAACTCCTCCCAGACTACCATAGGTCTTAGAATAGTTGGCAAAATTATTAACATAAAAAGAAAATCCTATGGATAGCACTATCCAGGCTATACTGGCAAAAAAAGCTCCTGGCATACTATCTGAAAACTCTATATTTACACCTTTTTTTATGGAAGGTGAATATTTATAAAGTAGAGTAATGGACAGTACCATGAAAACCAGTGGAATAAGCAGCTTTAGTATCTTCCATAGTACCACACTTGGCCAGGTATAGGTTACGAATATAGCATCAAATATAAGTTCTCCAAATATTAAAACCGTAAAGGCTGCTATAAGAACCACAAATAAACCAATAGTAAATATTATTGATAGACCTTTTAATTTTATATATGGCCTTGACTCTTCTAAATCATAAGCCCTATTAACAGCTTTTATAATGGCCATGACTCCATTAGATGATGACCAAATACTTCCTATGGCACCAAGGGATAATAGCCCAACACTTCCACCTTTTATAATATTATTTATTAAATCATAGAATAAGTCTTTTGCATCTCCTGGTAAGGGGGATAGCAAACTTTGAAGTATGTCTGCATCCGCAAGGGGAGTAAATTGAAGTATGCTTAAAAAAAATATAATAAAGGGAAATATAGCCAATATTAAATAATAGGTTAGTTGGGCTCCAATTTCTGTGACCCCGTCGTCTTCAAATCTATAAATTAATTGTTCTATAAATACAAACCATTTCTCACCTTCATACTTTTCTCTAAGTTTTTCTAGTATTTTTTCCATGATTAGCCTCCTTTTAAAGTCTCATGATTTCTATACCCAGATACTAATTAATTTACTCATTCCTCTTTTTTTTAGATTATGGTTTTTAAGCTTTATATTAAACTTAGCATATCTTTTAAAAAAAATAAATTTTATTGGTTTAAGCTGATAAAATGGGTATATAAATTATGATTTTAAAATATATCTAAGGGGGTCATATTGTGAATGTATTAGAAGAAATAAAAAAAGAGCATGAGGAATTTAAGACCTTAATCAAAGAAATTGAAAACTCAGAGGGAGAAAGTAAAAAGAAGCTTTTTGAAGATCTATATGCTAAGATAAAGGGCCATCATGAGGCAGAAGAGATAGTTGTATTCCCAGATGTAAAGGAAAAGTCAGAGGATGAAGGTAAGGAAGTAGTAAGAGAAATGATTGAAGAGCACAGTTTAGGAGCTTATCAGTTTAGTGTTATACAAAAAACCTCTATTGATAATGATACTTGGGATGCTAAATTTAGTGTACTAAAAGAAGTATTAACCCATCATATGGATGAAGAAGAGAAAGAATTATTTAAACAAGCTAGAGAGGTACTTAGTAAAACAGAACTTGAAGAAAAATATGATCCTTTTGAAAAAACACAGGAAGAATATGAAGAGGAACAAAAAAATAAACTTAAATCAAAATAAAATAATTGTGAGTAAGTGAGAAAACTAGGGTATATAGATATTAGTTAGATATAAATAAAAAGGAGTGAAAATAATGGTAGACGAGAAAAAAGATATTAATGTAAAGGATGAAACTGTAAGAAGAGAGGAAAACCCTAGTTTAGTTGGTTCTACTTTTATAAAATATGCAGCTTATATCATTATTCTTTTAATCGTATTATATTTTATAGTAAGATATGTATTTCCTAAATTTTAATTTATGATTATAAGATTTTCAAATAGACTATAAATACAAAACAGCCTAGATTAGTCTAGGCTGTTTTGTTCTATATTGAATTACCACTTATAGTCATTGACTTCTTTTTCTGCTTCTTCTCTTGATATTCCATATCTTTCTTGAATTTTTCCTACTAGCTTTTTAGAATCTCCTTCAATAACATCTAAATCGTCATTAGTAAGTTTACCCCATTGTTTTTGAACTTCACCTTTTACTTGTTCCCATTTACCTTTTATAATATCTTCATTCATTCTTAAACCCTCCTTGTACTAGTTTGTTTCCTGTCTTAATTTACATTTACCCCTGGCAAGAAATATTTAAACATTTCTTTATATAACTCCCGGCACATAAATAGACTTTTATAGTTAATATTATTTTCTCAGATAAATAATCCATATAGGTTTTTATCTGAATAATTCTTCCTTATATTTTAATCCTAATTATATTTATAATAAAATGCCTTTGATCTCTTTAGGTAATTTATCTTCATACCATTTACAATTTTCTACTCCTATTTCCTTTGCGGAAACTAGTCCTTTAATTATACACTGGCTACAATAATATTTTTTCACATTCTGAACATTCTAAGCTCCCATGACCAGGAGCATCTAACTTACTCACTACATTCAACAAGTCTTGTTTTTCTCTATAAATTGTAGTTATATTAAGTTTAAATACATTGGCAATAGATTTGAATTTTTTTCCATTGTCTAATGCACAAAACTTAATATTTCCTTCAAGAGTTATTGAAGGATTTCTTGTTAAGCCTCTACAATTATCTTCAGCTAATTCCCCATGTTTTACTTCATATAAAAAACCTGCACCAAATTTATCATTAATTTTTTAAGCTTCATAAAGCATAAATGCATCTTCTAATAGCTTGAATATAGAATTTACATTGCAAAAATACATTCTTGCTTGAACACTCCCCTTACATTAACAGCTTTTAAATACATGAGCTCAACCCCCAATTTTATTTATGTAAATTTTTATCCTAAGTAATCATCTAATTCTTAGACCTGCCACTGGTTTATTTCCTCTTTTTCTTTACTTCCCTTTACTCTATTTGCTATTACATATATAATCTACAATATGACTGATATTTCAACAGGCATTCATGTCCCTTTTTGTATACTTTTAATAAAACCGTTATAATTATCTGTATTGGGAGGTTTTTTTATTGTTTTATAATCTTGAATTGTTTGGAAAAAATTTAAAAGAATTAAGAGAAGTTCTAAAACTTAGTCAAAAATATATAGCTGAACAAACTAACATTGATGACAAAACCATTAGAAGAATTGAAAATGGTAAAGTATTGCCTAAATTAG
>CAZGQG010000006.1:0-5232 GCA_964527205.1 uncultured Tissierellaceae bacterium
AAGATAAAATTCATAGCCCTTATTATTTCCATATAATCATCACTTTTAAATCGGATCACTTTAGTATCTATTAGCTCTGCTCCTGGATAGTTTGAAAGCTTGTAGGCTGTCATATGATCCTTGTATCTAACCTCTAGTTCAAAGCTTTCAGGTAGGTCTATTATTAGCTCTGACAGGTCCTTGCCTAAGGCTTCTTTGACTCCTTCTTGGATTAACTCCAAGGCCAATTCAGGATGTATATTAACAGTGGAATTTCCCACTCCTTCCTTGACTGGAAGAGTTATAATATCTTCATTTATACTCTTTATATCTTGGCATAGGCCTAGGTCACCGGATACAAAGACCACTGGTACCCCTAGATAGGAAGCAATATAGGAATGAATTAAAAATTCATCTACATAGTCTCCATTTAATTTTACATAATCCATATCAACATTCATGGTATGGGATAGGGGATTGGCATCCTTGCTTGAGGCTGAATGATAGCCAATAAAGATAAGGGCGTCAAAACTACTGTCTAAACCCTGGACCATTGAATAGCTATCCCCGCTCCAACCTCTTATTAACTTAGTGTTTTTAGGAAGTAAATTGTGATTTATATTTCTACCACTATCATGGGCATCTTTTACAAGAATTTCCTCTGCACCCATCTGATTAGCAGCCTTACAGGCAGCATTTACTTCCAGGGTCATTTGATGGGCAAAGTCCTTATGGTCAGGTTTATTTAGGATGGTTTCATCCCAATGATTTACACCGGTTATTCCTTCAAGATCTGCACTAATAAATATTTTCATATAGTTTCCTCCTTAGTATGGTAAACAAAGAATAGCTTAGATAATATAATACTAAAGAAAAGGTCTATATACAAATCTAGATAGGACTGTTTTATTGAAAGTCTGGGAATGATTTAATAGGATCCTATTGAGGTATAATAGGACTATAGAGGGATTTAATTTTTTAAAATAATATAAATGGAAGTGATAATATGGAAAAGATTGCAATTATTGGCATGGGCATAAGTGGTATGGCTGTACTTAGGGCCTATGAAAAACATGTTGACATGTCTAGGGTAGAGATAGATTGCTATGATAGTGAATATAGTTTTGGTAGAGGCTATCCCTTTCGTGAGGACTCGGAAAAATTAATCCTAAATCTTAGGACAAATAAAATAAGCTATGATTATAGGGAATTAGAAGATCTAGGGGTCTGGTACAGAGAAAAAGACTTAGAAAGGCCAGATTACCCATCAAGACCAGTATTTGGAAGGTATATGAAGGAAAAATTACAAGACACTATAGAAGCTACAGCTGCAAATGTAATTTATCAAAGGGTAAAGAGGATAGATAAGCTTGATGGAGCCTGGGAAATCCAGGATGAAGGAGGAAGGGTTAAAAAATATGACCGAGTCCACCTTTGCAATGGTGTTTTAGGGCAAAAAAAATTATATGATTTAGAAAAGGCGGACAATTATATAGACTCTGTATATCCAGTTAGGGAAAAACTGGACTCCATTAAAGAGCATGATAGGGTTTTAATTATTGGTACAGGACTTACTGCCATAGATACAGCTTCCTATCTTCTTCAAGAAAAGAGGATGAAATCTATAAGCATGTTTTCAAGAAATAATATTATGCCCACAGTTAGGGTTAGGGAGCCTAAGGTGAATATAAAGTACTTTACTATGACTAAACTTAAGAATACATTAAGAGAAAATTATGGCAGGATATCCTTTGAAAAATTTGATCAAATGTTTTTAAGGGAATTAAAAGAACAAGGCATAGACTTTGAAGACTTTAATAGGGATCATATGCAGGGAGAAATGGAAGGACTTTTATATAATATAGAAAATCCTGATGACTTAGGTGTAGTACAAGCTCTCCTGCCCTATATGAACCTTATCTTAAACAAGGTCTGGGATTCTATGACCATAAGTGATAGAAAGAAATTCAAAGAAAAATACCACACATTTATATGTCTTAATAGAAGTGCCCTACAGAGAAAGAGTGCAGATATAATTATAAGGGCCTATAGGGAAGGCAGGTTAAAATTGGAAAACTCTGTAAGGGATGTAAGCATAAACGACAGGGGCAAATTTATCCTGCTGGATAAAAATCAGATGCCAATAAATCCTAAGGATCAATTTGATTATGCCTTAAATGGAACAGGCTTTGACTATAGTTTAGAGAATATAGAAGAGGTAAATCCTTTACTGGCTCAACTTCTTGATAAAAGATATATAGCTGTTGATGCTAGTGGTGGCATATCAGTGCTACCAGGAACAATGCAGGTCATATCTCCGAGATTTGGAACACTAGAAAACTTACATGCCCATGGAGTTCTTACAGCAGGGGTCCAATATAGAAATAATTCTACAATGATCATACAATTAACTGCAAGAGTTGCAATCAGAGAGCTTTATAAATAAAAGAGAGACAAGTATAGAGTAAGGCAAAGAAATATCAAGTTATTTAAAGATTTATTTAAATAAAGCTTGCTATATAAAATAAAGGGTGGTATACTAGGGTAGAACTTAAATTTCGAGTAAATAGTAACACGATATATTTCTATATACTGTTAAACATAGTATGCCCTAGATTTTATTTGTGGATTATTAAAATTAGTTTAAGAAATAAAATTTTGGAGGTATACACTATGACAGGTACAGTAAAATGGTTTAATGCAGAAAAAGGATTTGGATTTATTACTACAGAGGAAGGAACAGATGTGTTCGCACATTTCTCACAAATCCAAAAAGACGGTTTCAAATCATTAGACGAAGGCGAAGAAGTAGAATTCGACGTAGTCGAAGGCGAAAAAGGTCTTCAAGCAGAAAATATCGTTTCTAAGTAATTGATATTTTAACCCTAGAATATATATTCTAGGGTTTTTTAATGGGAAAATTTAAGAAACAAGGATAAAAGAGACAGGCAGATTCATAATTGCTTGTCTCTTTTAGTTTTTAATCCTGCAAAATCATAAATCCATATGATATAATGGGGATTAATATGTGAATTAGAGGAGGAAATAAATTAATGGAAATAAATAGATTTGTAGATTTTAAGGATAAGATTGTAAAAAACATTTCAAAGGTAATAGTAGGCAAAGAAGAAGAAATAGAAATAGTCCTGGTGGCTTTTCTCTCTGGAGGCCATGTTCTCTTAGAAGACATACCTGGTACTGGAAAGACCATGATGGTAAAGTCCTTTTCAAAGACCTTGAACTTGTCCTTTAAGAGGATTCAGTTCACCCCCGACCTACTCCCTTCTGATATTACAGGCATAAGCTTTTACAATCAAAAAACTGAGAAGTTTCAGTTTAGGGAAGGCCCATTATTTGCCAACATAGTTCTTACAGATGAGATAAATAGGGCAACCCCTAGGACCCAATCCGCACTTTTAGAGGCAATGGAAGAAAAGCAAATAACTGCTGATGGAACAACTAGGAAGTTGGATAGACCCTTTATGGTCCTGGCAACCCAAAACCCTATAGAATCCTTTGGTACATTTCCTCTTCCAGAAGCTCAAATGGATAGGTTTCTTATACGTATGAAGATGGGATACCCTAAATTAGAGGATGAAAAACTCATAATAAATAGGAATATAGGAGATCCTCTAGATGGAATAAGTTCAGTTATTCAGGAGGAAGAATTGGAATATCTATTAGAAAATGTATCCAAGGTTAGCATTCAAGATGATGTTATGGATTACCTAGTAAATATAGTGAGCCAGACAAGAAATAGAAAGGACATAAGCCTAGGAGCCAGTCCCCGTGGATCAATAGCCTTATTTAAAGCATCTCAGGCCTATGCAGCTATAAGGGGTAGGGATTATATACTGCCAGAGGACATTAAGCTAATAGCTCCCTATGTCTTAAACCACAGGGTAATATCCCCTCAAGCAAGGAGTATAGAGGATGCCATAGATTTAATAAATGAAATAGTACTTAGTGTAGAAGTACCTCTAGAAAATCAAGGTATATAGGCATGGTTTGGTTTTTAATTATTCTTTTAGTATTGGTATTTATAGTCAATGAAGCAAGTGTTCGTCTAGGCATGTTTAATTTAAATTATAGTTTAGAGCTAGGCAAGGATATGGCTGAAATTGGAGAAGAGATAGAGGTCTACTCTACAATAGAAAATGAAAAGCCCTTTGTAGTTTCTTTTATCAGAGTCTATGAGAGATTTAGAAAGGGTTTTAATAGGAAAAACAATATCTACAGCCTGTTTATTATGCCCTATGAAAGGGTTAGGAGAAGCTATAAGATTTATGGGATTGAAAGAGGTAAATTCCCTATTAGTGAGATAAAAATAGAAATTGGAGATTTTATTGGTTTAAAATCTGAAGATCATAATTTTATCATGGATAGGCAGGTGGTTATACTGCCTAAGAAAGAAGAATTAAAAGAACTTATTAAACCCCTAGGATCATTAATAGGGGATACATCTGTGAAGAGGTGGATTTTAGAAGACCCACTTATGACCACTGGCATAAGAGAATATACAGGCAATGAGCCGGAAAGATTTATCCATTGGCCTTCATCCTTAAGATATGGAGAATTAATGGTTAAAAATTTTGATTTTACAACTGATAATAGTGTTATGATTCTCCTTAATATAGAAACTATGAAGCCTTCCTATGAGAGGATAGATGGAGAGATTATAGAAGAAGCTATAAAGATAACTAGATCCGTTATGGAGGAGTTTGAAGCTTCAAAGATACCCTACGGCTTTGCCTGCAATAGCTACAACTACGATTCAGACTATGAGAAGGGCCACCTCTACTATCAGGGCCTAGGCAAGGCTCATCTAAATAGATTTTTAAAGATACTAGGATCTATGGATTATAAGGTGGGAACTTTTTTTAAAAACACAATTAATGATATAAGCAAGCTCCAGGGAAACTACAGTACAGTTGTAATAGTTACTCCAAAAATATTAGAAGACTATATAGAGCCTATTAATGCCTTAAGCAAATCTGTAAATAGAACAGTAGTTATATCTGTAGAAGATGAGAATTTAGGGACTTTAGGCAATCATATTATAAAGTATAGGGGTAGATAGGATGAAGGAGATAGTTTTAATTGAAATAATATCATTTGCATCATTTATTTACTCTTTGGTAAGCCTATTCTATGGAATGGCTCCCAACAATGAAATGCTCCTGGTTTTTTTCTTTACAGTAGGGATTAGTATATTTTATGCTAGAAATAAAAACCGTTCAAAAATATATAAAG
>CAZGQG010000006.1:5332-55253 GCA_964527205.1 uncultured Tissierellaceae bacterium
TAAGAAATATTAGAAGGACTAATATTAAATATTTAATAGCCACTGGTATATTTCTCCTTATAAATTCAATTGATCAAATAAAGAGCTTTATAATTGGAGGATTTGGGAAAATAATAGATCTTTTTATAGTGATAATATACTATCCCATGCACTGGCTTACTAAAAACATAGATCTTGGATCCGGGGATTATATTCAGGTGGAAGAAGAACTTTCAGAAGGTCTTGGAGAATTGGGCTTGGAAAGCATGGAAGGATCTGAAGGAGTTTTTCAAGAAAATGCTCCTATGGACTTTAGCATAATGAGGAGAATTATTGGATTTATCCTAATTATAGTATTAATATACCTGGTCTATAGATTATTTATGAAATCAAATGAGAAAAAAGATAGCCTTGGGGACTATAGGGAAGAAAGAGAATATATGGCTAGACCTAAAAAGAAAAGAAAGGCCATATTCCAGAGCTTAAGATATCCTAAGGATATAAAGGACCAGATCCGATTTTATTATAGGAAATATTTAAGAAAAGTGGATAAGGCTGATATCCAAGTATTAGATTCAGATACCAGTGAGGATATAAATGAAAAGGCAAAGCTAGAATTTGGAGATTCAGTGGAAAGTATTAGAAATATATATATTGAAAGCAGATATGGAAACAAGGATCAGGACATAGAGGATCTAGAGAAGATAAAAAGTCTTTATAAAAATTTATAGGATATATGTTAAAATATGGGTAAGATTGTTTTATATTATATTAAAATAATAAAAAGAGGATGATTCTGTGAAAAAAGAACAAAAATTTGCAAAAGATCTAATTAATTTTATTGATTCAAGTCCCACAGCCTTTCATGCAACAAAAAATGTAGAGGAAAAGCTTGTGGAAAATGGATTTAAGGAAATAAGCCTAGGAGAAAAGTGGGATTTAGAAAAAGAAGGCAAATACTATGTAATGAAGAATAATTCAGCCATAGTAGGGTTTATAGTAGGAAAGGGTGAAGTTGAAGAAGATGGATTTAAGATAATAGGTGCCCATACAGATGCACCAACTTTTAAAATCAAGCCTAATCCAGAGATGAAGGTTGAGGACACTTATTTAAAGCTTAATACAGAGGTTTATGGTGGACCAATATTAAATACCTGGTACGATAGACCCCTATCCATAGCAGGCAGGGTAAGTTTAAGAACTGATAATCCAATGAAGCCTGAAGAAAGACTTATAGATATGAAAAAGCCAATGCTTATCATACCAAATCTTGCCATACACATGAATAGGAAGGTAAATGAGGGTGTTAAAATAAATCCTCAAAAAGATACCCTGCCTCTCATGGCTAATATAGAAGAAGAGTTTGAAAAAGATAATTTTCTTCTAAATTTGATTGCAGAAGAATTGGAAGTAGGATTAGAAGATATATTAGATTTTGAATTGTTCTTATATGGATTAGAAAAGGGATCCCTGGTAGGACTTAATGAAGAGTTTATCTCTGTTGGAAAACTAGATGACCTGGCCATGGTCCATGCAGGAGTTCAAGGACTCTTAGACAGCCAAGTGGCAAGGGCTACAAATGTAATGGTTTGCTTTGACAATGAAGAGGTAGGTAGCAGTACCAAGCAAGGAGCAGGAAGCCCAATGCTAAAGACCATACTTGAAAGAATTGCCCTGGCTATGAATAAGGACAAGGAAGATTATTATAGGGCAGTTTCCAATTCATTTTTAATATCAGCAGACCAGGCCCATGCTATACATCCAAATCAAGAGGATAAGCATGATCCTACCAATAGGCCGGTAATGAATGCTGGACCTACAATAAAGCTAGCTGCAAATCAGGCCTATACTACGGATAGCTACTCCTCAGCTGTCTATGAAGCCCTATGCAAATCTGTGGGAGTGGATGTACAAAAATTTGTAAATAGATCAGATTTAAGGGGAGGGTCTACAATAGGACCCATATCTTCTTCACAACTTGATATCCCATCTATAGACATTGGAAATCCAATACTTGCCATGCATTCCATTAGGGAATTAGGGGGAGTATACGATCACTACAATGTTTATAAATCCTTTAAGGAATTTTATAGAATATAAGGAGAGTAAAGGGCAGAGACTTTTAAGTCTTTGCTTTTTTTGGATTAATTTTCTCATTAATGGGTAAGATAATAGAGCTATACAAAAAGAGACAAGTGTAATATAATAGGCAAAATATAATAGAATTTAGATAGAGAGGATGACATATAAATGAAAAGTAATTCTAAGAGAAGATTTTGGATGATCTTATTAGCCCTGTTAATCATTTCATCAAGTGTATCTTATGGAGCTGATATAAATAAGGGACCTAAAATAGAATCAAGATCCCTAGTTTTTAATTCTGGACTGGCATCAGACCAGATAAGATTATTAAAGGATTTCTTTAGGGCCAGACAGCAAAGCAATGTACCTTGGGGCTATGAGTATGATGCTAGGACCAAGGAGCTAGTCAGGGAATATCAAGGGATAAAAGGACTTAAGGCAGATGGAATAGCAGGAAGTGCAACCTTAAAGGCCATCAACAATGAAATAAAAGAGAGGAGTTTCAGGCTAGGACTTAGGGTTCCGGTTCTGAACAGAAAGGGAGATATTATCCTTATAAATAAGTCTTCAAATACCCTATACTTTATGAGGGACGGGGTAATTTTAAAATCCTATCCAGTGGCTACAGGAAAGACTACAGAACTAACTCCTAGCGGTCAATTTAAGATAGTTGTAAAGTTTAAGGACCCAGCCTGGGGTGGAGCAGGAATAAGCGATCCTATCCCTGGTGGTGACCCTACAAATCCACTTGGAACAAGATGGATAGGTATATCCTATGGAGGGGGAGGAAAATATGGAGTTCATGGAAATTCTAACCCTAGATCTATAGGCACTTATGCTTCCTTAGGTTGCGTAAGAATGTTTAATAGTGATGTAGAGGAGTTATTTGAAAATGTTAAGATTAATACCCCTATATGGATGGGAAGCGAAAGCTTATTAGAATCTTATGGGGTAAAGTTTGAGCATAAATATTTACAGCATCCTGTAGTAGAGAAACCAAAGGAAGAGATAAAGCAGCCAGAAACCAATATAAGGATTTATGGAGAAAAGATCAAGCTGGAAAATTCAATAATCAATAAGAAGGGAACCACATACCATCCCTTTAGAGAGATATTAGAGCTTATTGGTGCAGATGTAATATGGGAAGAAAAAGATAAAAAGGTAACTGGTATTTTAAATGGAAAATATGTTGAATTTCAAATAGGCAATGTTGAATATCTAGATAGTGAAGGATATAAGTTTTTACCAAAGGGCAAGGAGCCTTTTATAAGCAAAGATAGGACCTATATACCAATTAGAAATCTTATGGAGAGCTTGGGCTTTAAAGTGTCCTGGGAACAGGCTACAAGAACTGTAGTTATAGAAAGCATTGCAGAAGAGATAAGGGAAGAAGATGAATATTTCCAATCTCCCATAGAAGAGGAGACACCTATAGAAGAAAACCCTATAGAAGAAATTCCCATAGATGAGGAGAGCAAAGGAATAGGTCAAGAAGAAGGCTCAGGGGAAGAAGGAACTGAGCAAGGACAAGTTGAAAATCTAGAATAATCAGCAAGACTTGGATCATAGAGAGATATATTTTTCTTGTATAAAAAGAATCTTTCTGTTAATATAATAAAGGTAGTAAAAAAATTAAAAATAAACAGGTAGATAATCTATATAGTAGTAGATAGAAACTTGTTCTTACTAATTAAGAGGAGGTGGAAGGACAATGAATAAAAATTTAAAGAGATTTATGTTAATAGCACTATCACTTACATTAGCAATAAGCATGATAGCTTGCTCAGATAGCTCTACAGATGTTGAAGGAGAAGGAACATATACTCCGGGAACATATCAAGCTACAGCTCAAGGCCACAATGAAGAAGAGCCTGTTGTAGTTGAAGTTACATTTGATGCAGATAAGATAACAGATGTAAAGGTAGTGGAGCATGGAGAAACAGATGGTATAGGATCAAATGCTGTTGATCAATTACCTGGAGCTATAGTAGAAGGACAAACTCTAAAGCTTGATGCTGTAACAGGAGCTACTGCAACATCAAATGCTATAATTGAGGCTGTATCAGATGCAGTTACACAAGCTGGTGGAGATCCTAGCAGTTTAAAATAGTATAATATACATGATATTTAAGGAGACGGGCCTAGCCCGTCTTTTTTGTATTTAAATAGATCTCTATGGCTATTGAAAAATATGGACTCTTAATATATAATAAAAGCAATTGGATATACCAGATAGGGGTATACAATACTAGAAATGGAGGAATATTTATGATTGAACTTTTTGATGTATCCTGGGGAGCCGCCTTTGGTTTTGGTGTCTTATCCTTTTTTTCACCCTGCATACTTCCCCTTATTCCAGTATATATAATGTATATCACAGGTATAAGTGTGGAAAGTGAACTTGAAGAAAAAAGAGCTTTTGCCTTTAAAAGAACCTTGGGTTTTGTCCTTGGTTTTACAATAATATTTATGATAATGGGAACTTCTGCAAGTTTTATAGGAAGGGTATTTGCTAGGAATAAAATCTTGTTTTCCAGAATAAGTGGACTAATAATTATTTTATTTGGATTAAATATGACAGGAATATTGAATTTCAAGTTTTTAAATATGGAAAAGCGAATGAAGTCTCCAAAGAATATGACCAGCTGGTTCAGTTCTATTCTAATGGGCATGGCCTTTGCTGCAGGATGGACACCTTGTTTTGGACCTGTCCTGGCAGCTATATTAGTACTAGCAGGGAATTCAGATACCTTATTTAAGGGTACCTTACTTCTTTTTATCTACTCCATGGGAATGGCTATTCCCTTCTTGCTGACATCTCTTTTTGTAGGAAGATTTAGCAAGTTCTTGGAAAGAGGAGAAAAATGGATAAAGTACATTCCAGTTTTTGGAGGAGTAATAATGATAATATTTGGACTTCTAGTATTTTTCAATAAAATGATATATATAAGCAATCTACTATTATAAATTAGAGAGGGGAAAAGGATGAAAAAACAAAGGATACTAATAATAGTCTTGGCAGTTGTTCTTATTGTTGGATTAGTTTGGTTTGTATCTAACTATAGGGAAGAAGGAAGAATGCTAGCAGAGGAAAAGGAGAAGACTGCTGAGGATGAAATTCTTGAAGAGGATGAAGAGGATATAGAAGATAGAGAAGATGAAGAAATAGAAGACAGTGAAGATCCAGAGCCTGAAGATGAGCCTGTGGCAGATATAGCTGTAGGAGCTCCTGCACCAGACTTTACTTTAAAGAACTTACAAGGGGAAGAAGTATCCCTAAGTGACTTTAGGGGTAATATTGTGCTTATAAACTTCTGGGCTACCTGGTGTACATTTTGTGATAGGGAGATGCCTGATTTAAGGAGATTGGATACTGTCTATGATGATGTCACAGTCCTAGCTGTAAACTTGCTGGAAGACAGGGACAAGGTGGCAGATTATATAGAAAAAGGAGAATACGACTTTGAAGTTGTCCTAGATGAAGAGGGAGAAGTTGGAAAGACTTACTATATTAATCCCCTGCCTACTTCCTACTTTGTAGAAGAAGATGGAACCCTAATTGGTAGGATTGAGGGAATGCTTGAATATGATCAAATGGTAAATATTATTGAAAATATTAAGGCAGCAAGGTAAGATATATATATAGATAGTTTATATAAGATAGGGAGATGAGGTCGTGAATTTAACTAGGGAAAATTTAGAGGAGCTAACAGAGGATATTATAAAATGGATAAGAGAGAGTATGGAAAACTCAGGAGGTAAAAAAGCAGTAATAGGGATTTCTGGGGGCAAGGATAGCTCTGTTGTGGCAGGGCTTGCAGTAAGGGCCCTTGGAGCAGATAAGGTAGTAGGCATATTAATGCCAGATGGAGTACAGTCTGACATATCCTATGCAGAAGATCTTTGCGATTTTTTAGGGATTCAATCTACAATCATAAATATTAAAAGTATTACATCTGCCTTTTTAGGGGAGATTGAGAAGGTGGATGAGGATATAGTCCAGGGTATATCTAGGCAAACTAGATTAAATCTTCCTCCCAGAGTAAGGATGACAGTCCTATATGCTGTCTCCCAATCCATAGAGGATGCTAGGGTAATCAACACATCCAATCTTTCTGAAGATTGGATAGGATATGCTACTCTTTATGGAGATACGGCAGGAGCATTTTCTCCCCTAGGCATGCTTACCAGTGATGAAGTGATTCAGATTGGAGAGTATTTAGGCCTTCCTCAAGCCTTAATATTAAAGGTTCCTAGTGATGGACTAACAGGAGAGACAGATGAGGATATATTTGGATTTTCCTATGAGGTCTTAAATAAGTATATTAGGCAGGGCATAATTGATGATTTGGAAATAAAAGAAAAGATTGATCGCATGCACAGATTAAGCAGGCACAAATTTTTAACCATACCTATGTACAAGCCAAGTTTAGATATTGTTGCAGAAGATATTGCAAATATCTATGGATAAAAGATTAGCAGAAAATAAGAATGGAACAAAGATGATAGGCCTAGATAGGATAGGCCTATCATCTTTTTATATTTTATCTAAAGTATTTCGGTACTCTAGATAAAATATGGAAAAAATGATACAATAAATAAGAAATCAGGAGGGAGATAAATGAAGAATAAGTCAAAAAACCAGAGAGATTTTTTATTAAACAATGAAAATATTTATTACAATGTATTTTATTTGGCATGGCCAATTATAATCCAGTCCCTGCTCCAGGTATCCATTGGAACCATAGACATAAAAATGGTAGGATCCCTGGGAGTAGATGCTATATCTGCAGTAGGTACAGGTAGGAATATAATAATGCTTATTATGGTATTAGTAATGGCTATATCTACAGGAACAATTGCAATGATATCCAGGTTTACTGGAATGAATGATCCTAAAAGTGCATCTTCAAGTGCGGGACAGGCTTTCTTCCTAAGTGTTCTAGCATCTATATTTATGATTCCCCTAGGTCTTCTTACCAACGAGTGGGTCTTAAATCTTTTAGGTGTAAATCAAAATGTCCTAGTACTAGCAAAGGAATATATGGCCGTATTCTTTATATCTATACCTTTTTTCTTACTTAACTTTATGGCCAAATCTATATTTCAAGGGGCTGGAGATACAAAGACCCCCCTTATTATTGACATAGTAATGAATATAATAAATGTAATAGGAAATTATGTGTTTATATTTGGATTTTGGATATTCCCTGAGATGGGAGTAAGAGGTGCAGCCATGGGTACATTAATAGCCAGATTGATTGGTAGTATCCTAGGTTGGGGAGCACTTATGAGTGGTAGATTTGTAATAAAGGTTTACCTTGAGGATATGATAAGGCCAAAATGGGATATCGGAAGGCAAATAATGAAAATTGGACTTCCATCAGCCCTTCAAGGTCTTTCTAGAAATATAAGTAGATTTATGCTTTTTGCCATACTTGCAAGAACCCTAAGGGCAGAAGCAGCTGTACCTGCCTATGTTATAGGGACTAACTTAAATCAGTATGCCCTTATGCCTGGACTGGCCATAGGAACAGCAGCAGCAACCCTTTCCGGAATGAATATAGGAGCAGACAAGCTTAAAAGAGCCTATAGGACGGGAAAGGTCTGTGCAATTCTTGGGGCAATTTTAATGGGAATCCTGGCCCTTATATTTGCTGTTTTTTCAACACCATTTATTAAATTTTTCCTAAATGAATCAAATCCTGAAGTACTGCAAATTGGGAAGACCTTCCTAATAATAATAGGACTAGCAGAGCCCCTACATGCAGTAACCATAGCCCTGTCTAGAACTATGCAGGGAGCTGGATATACTAGGTATCCCTTCCTGGTCACCTTTGTGTCCTGGCTACTCCTAAGAGTGAGTCTAGCCTATCTACTGGCCCTTGTCTTTGGACTTGGATCTACAGGTGTATGGATAGCCATAAGCTTATCTACAGTAGTGTCAGGAATCCTAAGTGTTCTTGTATTTAGAAGGAGACAATGGAAGTATGTAAAAATTGAAACCGGAAATTCAGAAAGTTAAAGATTCCCATTAAATATAAAAGGAGCTGTGATATGAAAGCAAAGGAAGAATCACCATTAAAAAAGCCCTATATACTTATTCTATTAGCCCTTATAGCTTGTTTTTTATGGGGAAGTGCCTTTCCTGTTATTAAAATGGGATATGACTTATTTGAGATTTCAGGAGGGGACACCTTCAATAAAATAATTTTTGCAGGCTATAGGTTTTTCTTGGCTGGACTTATGATCTTTGCCTTTAGTTTAATAAGGGGTAAAAATCTGAGAATAAGCAAAGAGCAAATTAAAAAAGTTTTATTGCTAGGCCTTTTGCAGACAACTATTAACTATACTTTTTTCTACATAGGGGTATCCAATACAAGTGCTACTAAAGGTTCAATAATTATGGCAACCAATACACTATTCGCTGTAATTATAGCCAGGTTCTTTTATGAAGAGGATAGATTTACATTAAAGAAGATAATTGGATTAGTAGTAGGATTTGCAGGGGTTATAATTGTAAACCTAGATGGTGGGGGAGTGGCTGGTGGTTTTTCTTTAACAGGAGAGGGTTTTGTCCTTATAGCCAGCCTAACAGGAGCCATATCCAGTGTATATACAAAGAAAATAGCCAGTGGTATAAGTTCCTATCTAGTAGCAGGCTATCAATTGTTCCTAGGATCATTATTTCTCCTTCTAGCAGGCTTTGCTGGTGGTGGAGAGGCCCTGAACTTTACTTTTCAAAACCTTTGGCTGCTCTTATATCTTGCCCTTGCCTCAGCTGCAGCCTTTTCCATATGGACCGCTCTTTTAGAGCATAATCCAGTTGGCAAGGTATCTATATATAAATTTACCATACCAATATTTGGAGTTTTCCTATCCTACATATTACTAGGAGAAAAGCTATTAGGAGCCAAGGTTATAATATCTGTTATTTTAGTATCCGCAAGTATAATATTTATTAATTTAGATAAAAGAAGGGCTTAAACTATATTATCAGAGCCGAATTTAGCAAAAGCTCTAAAGAAAAAGAGATTAAGACATTATTTATAAATAATATCTTAATCTCTTTTGTTTATATATTTTTTATATACCTATCTCCTGGATCCTTTGCTATTTTCTTTAGTTGTTCCACCTGTTCTTTGGGGGATTTTAGCCTCTATTAGGGTCTGATTCATAAGTTCTGAATTTTTATTTATAACAACATCTTCAAGATCAAGTATTACTTCTCCTGCCTTGGTAATTATATCTAAAAATGATATGACATTAGGCCTAAGCATTAGAGAAGCCATACGGGTTCCACCTATCTGATTAGGAGATATAGTATTATTTGCCCCTGCCTTTTTTAATTTACCATCTGAATTCTTATTTATAGACCTAGAGACTATATAAAGATCTTCATTCATTTGCCTGGCAGTTAAAACAGTATAAACATTTTCTGCATCACTTGAAAGAGAAGATATAAGCCCCTTGGCATATCTTATATTAGCTTCTTCTAGGATTGCCTCCTGAACTGCATCCCCATGTATTACAGGAATGTTTTCATCCATTAATTCATGAACCTTATCCATGTCCTTTTCTATTACTAGAAAATCTGCATTGCTTGACACAAACTGCTTGATAGCATTATAGCCCGTTTCCCCTGCACCGCATATTATATAATGGTCTTTCATATTTCTAATTTTAGTTTCCATGGTCTTTCTCCTCCAAGCTTTTCTAATGTCTCCTTCTAGAAGTGAAGATACTATAGTAGAAAACAAATAACCTACAGTTCCTAAGCTTACAAATATAAGTATTATTGAGAACATCTTTGCCTCAGTTCCCATTACTCCAATCTCACCATAGCCTACAGTGGATATAGTGATTACAGTCATATAAAGGGCATCTACAATACTTAGATCCATTAGGATCATATAGCCTATGACTCCAGTAAGGATAAGGGATATTAAAAGTGCCAGTACAACTTGAAGATCGTTTTGTTTCTTCATCCATATCAGCCCCCTATTTCTTTAACTAATTATAACATATTCTTTAAGAAAAAATATATTTTTGAAAAGATAAATTTGGGTATCTATAAAAAGGGAGGAGATTAAATGAAAATAGGAATCATAGTAGGAAGTATAAGTAAGAATTCAAATAATATGAAGATAGGAAAATTTTTGGTGGAAGAGTACAAGCAAGACTTTGATATGAATATTATAGATATCAAGGATTTGCCAATGTATAATGAGGACATAGAATTAGATCCACCAGAGACAGTAAAGAAGCTTAAAAGAGAGGTAAAAGATTCTGACGCACTTATATTTATAACCCCAGAATACAATCATTCTATACCAGGAGTATTAAAGAACGCCCTAGATTGGCTTTCAAGGGTAGATAGGCCCTTGCTTGGAAAGCCTACAATGGTAATAGGTGCAACCATGGGGTCCTTAGGTACATCAAGAGCCCAAACTCATTTAAGACAAATCTTAAATTCCGGAGGTATAGCCTGTCTAAATCTACCAAGTAACGAGGTCCTTATATCCAATATAGGAGATAAATTAGATGAGAATGGAAATTTAATAGATCAATCTACAATAGATTTTTTAGATCTTACCATGAAGAACTTTATTGAATGGGTTAAAAAAGTTAAGTAAGAGAAAAGTCCAAATAATAAAGATGAAAATGACCATTAATTGGTCATTTTTTTATGGAAAAAAACATCTTGTTTGACAAGGGAGGGATTAGAGCTTATAATGAATAGGTGTTCATTAAATGAATGGAGATTCATTATTTGTTAGAGGAGATGATAAAATGAGTAATAAAGGAAAAAATAGAACTAATATGATGGCAGAGGGACCCTTAAAAAAGACCCTACTGACCCTTGCAATTCCAACTATAATAGCCACAATAATAAATGCTATATATAATTTTGCAGATACATTATTTGTAGGAATGTTAAATGATACCGCAGCAATGGGAGCTGTATCAGTAGCCTTTCCACTATTTATGATTATAACTGCCCTGGGGCAGATGATCGGTGTTGGCTCAGCATCATATATTTCTAGAAGTTTAGGTGCAGGAGAAAAGGAAAAGGCAGATAAGACAGCATCAACAGCACTTTTTCTAGCTATTATAATAGCAGCTATAGTTACTGTTGGGGTTCTAATGTTTTTAGGACCTATCTTAAAATTAATGGGAGCTACAGAATCCGTATTAATCCCAGGTAAGAGTTATTCAAGTTGGATAATAGGGGGAACTCTATTTACAATGATAAATATGACCCTAAATAATATTATAAGGGCAGAGGGAAATGCAAGATATAGCATGAATGCCCTGGTAATAGGTGCTGTTTTAAACATAATCTTTGATCCAATATTTATGTTTACTTTTAATCTTGGACTTCAAGGAGCGGCTATAGCTACTGTACTGGGTCAGGCAATTTCTACTCTTTATCTACTAAGATATTTTATAGGAAGGACTTCCTATCTTCATATGAGTAGAAAAAATATTAGCAAAGAGCTTGATATCTATAAGGAAATATTTAAGATTGGTCTACCTGTATTCTTTATGCAGTTCCTGTCTAGTATGGCCTTTAGTATACAAAATGTTGCAGCTTCAGCCTACGGAGAAGATGCACTGGCAGCAATAGGTATAACACTTAAGATAACCATGTTGCCCCTATTTGTAATGATGGGATACAATCAAGGATTTCAACCCTTTGCAGCCTATAATTACGGTGCAAAGAACTTTAAAAGAGTGAGGGAAGCCTTAAGCATATCCATAAAGTGGATGATATCCTTTGGACTTATAGCTATGGTAGTGTTCCTTGCTTTTCCAGAGCAGCTTATGAGAATATTTACAAAGAACCCAAAGGTAATCCAATACGGTGTAAATAATTTACTTGCCTATAATATATTTTTACCCCTTATAGGATATATGATGATAAATACAGGACTTTTCCAAAGTTTTGGAAAAGGCAAGCAGGCAGGAGTCTTGGCAATTGTAAGGCAGGGAGTTTTCTTTATACCCCTACTTATAATCTTTCCAGGCTTATTTGAAGCCTACAGTGGTCAACTTTCATTTATGATAAATTTATTTCCCTATGAGATGCCAGCAGGCTTGGCAGGCATTATGACAGCCCAACCCATAGCAGACTTGCTTTCAATTGGACTCACCGCAGTATTTGCCTATGCCATTAAAAAAGAAATATTAGAAGAAGAAGAAAATATAAAGACATTGAGGGATGCTGAATGGCAAAGTTAATATTTAGCATAGAAGATAAGATATTTATATCAGCCAAGGAATTGTTTTATGAAAAGGGTTATGAACAAGTAAATATGAAGGATATATCTAAAAGAGCAGGTATAGCAGTAGGAAGCCTCTACAATTATTTTTCCAATAAGAGTGAACTCTATCTATCAGTATTAGAAAGTAGTTGGAATGATAGCTTTGACAAGCTTGAGACCATATTAGAAAAAGACCTGGAGGGAAGAGAGAAAATAAGGCTCTGTGTTAGCCTCCTCTATGAAGAAACCCTGGAGAGAAGATGTATGGGCATGCAGGTTAGAAAGGCCAAGGATTTAAAGGACAACCAGTCCATAAAGGATATGGAAAAGAGGATAGGAGAGAGTATTAAGGCATTCTTTAAAGGAGTAGAATTGAAGGAAGAATTTAAGGAAGATAGGAATATATTGGATAAGATAGTATATAGCCTACTTATTAATTTAAGCTTATTGATTGATTATTATCCTGAAGACCAGAAGAGCAATATAGAGTATTTATATAAGGGAGCAGTGACTTTCTTTAAATAGGAAAAGGGGAGAAGATATTTTCTTCCCTTTTTATATATTCTAAATAAGGATTAGGATTGTAATTATAGGGAATAGGGATATAATTAGGATAGAAAGAATAATAAATAGGAGTGATTGGATGAGCAAAAAAACTAATAAAAACTCAAAAAAACTAATACTATTAATCCTAATACTTATTACACTCTTTATTACAACGGCCTGTATTCCTGGCAATGGTGTTAATACAAGAGATAATCCTGCAGGTTTTTTTAGGGGCATATGGCATGGATGGATTGCTCCATTTTCCTTGGTCCTATCTATCTTTAATCCATCTGCCAGCATATATGAAATCCATAATACTGGATTTTGGTATGACCTTGGATTTTATGCAGCAATTATAAGTGGATTTGGAGGATTTTCTATTTCTAGAAATAAAAAGAAAAGAAGAGCTAGAAGATAAGAAGCATTTAAAAAGCCCGGGGATCAGCTGATCCCCGGGCTTTGTTTATACATTAAATCTAAATAGCACTACGTCTCCATCTTGCATTATATAATCTTTTCCTTCAATTCTCACAAGGCCTTTTTCCCTTGCAACAACCATGCTCTTATCACTATCCATCAAATCATCAAAGGATACAACTTCTGCCCTTATGAAACCTCTCTCTATATCAGAGTGTATCTTTGCAGCAGCCTGGGGTGCCTTTGTTCCCTTTTTAATAGTCCATGCCCTGGTTTCCATAGGACCTGCTGTTAAGAAGCTCATAAGTCCTAGTAGACTGTAACTTGCTTGAACAAGCTTATCAAGACCAGAATGTTCTAAACCTAGACCATTTAAAAATTCAACTATCTCATCTTCTTCTAGATTTGATATTTCCTGCTCTATCTGAGCGCTTATGGTAACAACTTCAGCATCTTCATCTCCAGCAAATTCCTTTACTACCTTTACATATTCATTGTCTTCTCCGCTTACTAGATCATCTTCAGATACATTAGCTGCATATATAACTGGCTTTGAACTAAGCAGATTAAAGCTTTTAAATATTTTTGACTCTTCTTCACTTAAATCTAAGACACGAAGGGATTTCCCCTCTTCAAGAGAATCTAAGGCTCTTTTGATTAAATCTACTTCAGAAGCTAAAGAGGGGTCTGATTTAAGAGCTCTTTGACTTCTTTCCAGTCTTCTTTCTAAAACTTCAATATCTGAAAGCATTAATTCATAGTTTATAGTTTCTATATCCCGTCTAGGATTAATATCTCCATCCACATGAACTACATCCGTATCTTCAAAGCATCTAACTACATGAACTATAGCCTCTACTTCTCTTATGTGTGAAAGAAACTTATTTCCAAGTCCTTCTCCCTTGCTAGCTCCCTTTACAAGGCCAGCTATATCATAAAATTCAATGGCAGTTGGAAGTATTCTCTTTGAACCATGTACTTGAGCAAGTTGCTCTAATCTAGGGTCTGGTACAGATACTACCCCAACATTTGGCTCGATTGTACAAAAGGGGTAATTGGCAGATTCTGCTCCTGCCTGGGTTATTGCATTAAAAAGTGTACTCTTTCCTACATTTGGTAATCCTACTATTCCAAGTTTCATCTAAAAATCCTCTCTCTATATAAATATAATTTTTTTATTTTATCATGTCAAAAATAAATTATACCTCATATAGAGGATAAGTGCAATAAAAATCTTGGATAAAGCTCGTAAATATGATATAGTATCTTGGATACGAATACTAATAGAGAGGATAATTTCCATGAATAAAGATAAAGTATTACCCATACTTGCAGCTATGACCTTTGCAATTATATTTGGATTTTCATTTATGTTTAGCAAGCTTGCTCTGGATATAATGAATCCTATTGAGCTTATATCCTTTAGATTTATGCTTGCAGCCCTTACACTCTATGTATTGAAGCTCTTTAAGATTATAAAGATAGATTTAAAGGGAAAAAACATTAGGATACTTCTAAGCTTATCCTTAGCAGAACCGGTTGTGTATTTTATATTTGAAACCCTAGGCTTAAGCCTTACATCCTCTTCAGAGGCAGGACTTATGATTTCTTTGATTCCAGTTATAACAGTGGTATTTGGAGTTTTGTTTTTAAGGGAGCATATAAAACCTATTCAAATAATTTTTATCATCATGTCTGTAGGAGGAGTAGTTTTTATAAACCTAATGAAGGAAGGATTAAAATTATCAGGAAATTTCTTAGGAATTATATTCTTAACCATAGCTGTACTTGCATCTAGTTTTTACAATATAGGAACTAAAAGGGCCTCAGCATCCTTTAAGCCCATTGAGGTTACCTATGTAATGATGTGGGTTGGAGCCTTGGTATTTAATTTAATGAATATAATAATCCATATAAAAAATTCTACTATGTCTACTTATTTCCAACCAATGATGAATAGACAAGCTATAATAGCCATACTATATCTTGGTATTTTATCATCTATTGTAGCCTTCTTTATGGTAAATTACAGTATATCAAAAATGCCAGTGTCCCAATACGCTGTGTTTGGGAATCTAGTTACCCTGGTTTCAATTTTTGCAGGTGTATTTATATTAAAGGAAGATTTCTTTTGGTATCATATAGTAGGGTCAGTAGTAATACTTACAGGAGTATGGGGAACTGTATATTTTGGATCGAAAAATAGAATGCCTAAATGGATGGAAATTCTTGAGGGAAAAGGAGATATATAGGTCTCCTTTGTTTTTTTATAGAAGGATTTGATATAATAAGACTGAAGAGAAGTTTAAATGGAGTGATTTTATGAAAGAAGAAAAAGAGGATTTAAAAGATATAGAAAGAAGCATAATTAAGACCTATAGAAAACATATATGGGCAAAATTTATAAGGGCTATAAATCAATATGATCTAATCCAAAATGGAGACAAGATAGCTGTAGCCATCTCCGGTGGCAAGGACAGCCTGCTTCTAGCTAAGTTATTTCAAGAGCTGAGCAAGTACGGCAAGAAAAGTTTTGACTTAGAATTTATAGCAATGGATCCTGGATACAAGGATGATATTAGAAAAGTACTAGAAGAAAACTGTAGGTATCTAGGGATACCAGTTCACATATACCAGGCCAATATCTTTGATGTGGCAGATGAGATTGCAGGAAAATATCCCTGCTTTATGTGTGCAAGAATGAGAAGGGGTTCCCTATATGCAAAGGCAGAGGAGCTTGGTTGTAACAAATTAGCCCTGGGACATCATTTTGACGATGTAATTGAAACCACTATGCTAAATATACTTTGCTCTGCAAATTTTAAAACCATGATGCCAAAATTAAAGGCAGACAACTTTCAAGATATGGAGATAATAAGACCTATGTATCTAATAGAGGAAAAGTATATTGAGAGATGGATTAAAAGAAGCGGAGTGGGGGCCATAGACTGCGCCTGCACAGTGGCGGCTGAGAAGACAGGAAATAAGAGATTTGAGATTAAGGAGCTAATTGAAGAGCTGGGAGATAGTTTTCATAATGTTAAGATGTCAATATTTAGATCAGCTCAAAATGTCAACCTAGACGCAGTAATAGAATGGGAAAAAGATGGGGAAAGACATTCTTTTTTAGATGAGTATTAATTAGAAGGATTATACGAGTAGAAAACAATTAGATAGGATGTGAATACATGTTAAATTTTAAAGATTTAGGAATAGATCAAGGTCTAGTAGAAATTTTAAAGAGAACTGGAATAATAAATCCAACCCCTGTTCAAGAAAAATCCATAGGAGAAATCCTCTCAGGAAGAGATGTGGTAGCTCAGGCTCAAACAGGAACTGGAAAGACCCTGGCATTTTTACTGCCAATGGTTCAAAATATAAATGTAGACAAGATGGATATTCAAGGACTTATTATTACTCCAACCAGGGAACTAGCCCTACAAATAACCAATGAAGCTAAGAAACTTGCAAAGTATAATGACATGAAAATATTAGCAGTATATGGTGGACAGGATGTAGAAGCACAGATTAGAAAGCTAAAAAATGGTGTACACTTAGTAATTGCAACACCAGGAAGATTACTTGATCATATAAGAAGAGGAAATTTAGATCTGGGAAAACTCAACAATCTTGTCCTAGACGAAGCAGATGAAATGCTTAGAATGGGCTTTTTACAAGATGTTGAAAAGATTATTACAGGAACTCCTAAGACTAGACAGACCATGTTATTTTCTGCAACCATACCCAATGAGGTGAGGAGTCTTAGCAAAAGATTTATGAAGAATCCACTGCAAATAGAGATTCAGGCAAAGAATATAACCCTAGATGAAATTGAAGAAATTGAAATAGAAACAACAGATAGGAGAAAGCTAGACAATTTATCTACCTTAATTGATGAGTACAGGCCTTACCTAGCCATAGTATTTTGCCGTACCAAGAGAAGGGTCAAGGAATTAAATAGAGAATTACTCTATAGGGGCTATAACTCTGATGAACTCCATGGAGACTTAAGCCAGGCGAAAAGAGAAAGGGTTATAAGATCCTTTAGGGAAGCCAAACTTCAAATCCTAGTAGCTACAGATATAGTAGCTAGGGGTATAGATATTGATGGTGTCACCCATGTATTTAACTATGATATACCAGATAGTGTAGATAGTTATATTCATAGGATAGGTAGGACAGGTAGGATAGGAAAAGATGGAATGGCCATTACCTTTGTTACAGAAAGAGATAGGGAAGAATTTGCCCTTATTAAGAGAAAGCTTAAGGCAGATATTGACAGTATGGAATTAGAAAGAAAAACACTTAGACCTAGATCAAAGGATGGTAAAAAGCCAGAGAAAAGGGATAAAAAGCCAAGAAAGCATTCCAATGAAAAGAGAAAAAATGATAGAAGTAGATTTAAGAGCAAGGGCAAGGCAACTAAGAAAAGAGGAAGAAGGAAATAAATCAATGAAATATAATCTAAAGAAAACCCCAAGGCTGTTTTTAGGTTTCTTTCTCTGTGCTACAGGTATGGTTATGACCATAAATGCCAATTTAGGCTTGGCCCCCTGGGATGTATTGCATCAGGGGATGTCAAAATTAATAGGAATAACCATGGGCATGGCAAATATCATGCTGGGGCTTATAATCCTAGCATTAAATGCCTTGTTTGGAGAAAAGATAGGTATAGGAACAATCTTAAATATAATCTTTATAGGTATATTTATTGATTTTCTTATGCTCAATAATTTAATTCCCATATTCAATAGTTTTCTTCCCAGTTTTATTATGATGCTCCTAGGTATGTTAGTTTTTTCCTATGGATGCTTTTTCTACATAGGTACAGGATGGGGTGCAGGACCTAGAGATGGTCTCATGGTTGCCTTGACAAAAAGAACTGGCAAATCAGTGAGGCTTGTTAAAAGTTCCCTTGAAATCTTAGTTGTTCTAGTAGGATATCTTCTTGGAGGTAGTGTAGGACTAGGTACAGTTGTATTATCTCTTGGAGGAGGATATGTTTTGCAGTTTGCCTTTAAAACTGTAAACTTTGATGTAACTGGATTAGAACAAAGATATTTAAGTGATGATATAGGTGATTTAATAGAAAATAGAAATATGAAGAAAGATAAAAAATAGGATAGCTTAGCTATCCTATTTTTATATCTCAAGTTCAAAAACTTGTCCTTCTTCTCTTATATCCACAATCTCAGTCTTTATATCTCCAGTCTTGTTGATTAAATCCTTGGAAGTATGGAACTTATCCCCAAAATGCATAGGGACTAAGACCTTAGGTGTGAACTCTTTTATAAGCCACTCTCCTGCAAGGCTAAATCCCTGGCCTAGCCTTGGGTCTACTGGGATAAAGACTAAATCTATATGATTATGAATTCTTTTTATCTTATCTATTTCTTCCTTAAATTGGAATTCTTCATCTTTTTGGGTTTCCTTGCTGTCGTTTTCCCAGTGCCACCAATTTAAATCCCCTGCAAAGAAAATATTTTTCCCCTTATAATTAATTACAAAGGAAAGACCTAAATCAGTAGATCCAAAGCTATTAATCTCTAAGTCTCCTATATTTATAGTTTGGTAAGGGTCCATTACAGTCATATTATCTATCTGTGGTAGATTCTCTATATCCGAGCTTACTACATAATGGATATCCCCTATGGATTCATTCCACTGAAATATTTCCTCACTATAGTGATCCTCATGTCCATGACTTACAAATACTATGGTTTTTTTATCTTTTAAGGATATTTCTCCCCTATAATAATCAAAGACCATAAGCAAATCCTCAGTCTCCAGCAAAAAACCACTGTGGTAGATATGTTTAATTTTTATCTTCATTATATCAATTCCTTTCAGCTATTCTAGGTATCTCTATATAGAATGATACCCCTTTATCCTGATTTATAGCATAAATACTAGAATCATGATTGTCTGTTATCTTCTTTACTATGGCAAGGCCTAGGCCAAATTCACCCCTATAACCCTTGTTGAACTGATCAAAGAGCCTATCTAAAATATCATCTTCAATGGGAGGGCCATCATTGTAGATAGAGAGCCTAATAGATGCTTCTTTTTTTAGGGAAATTTTTATTGTGTTTTCTGCGTAGCGCAGGCTATTGTCAATTAAATTTTCAAGGAGAATTTTCCACTGTTCCTTATCCCCGTGGATAGAAATATCTTCTATATTTAGGTCTATATTTAAATCCGGATTTAAGTTGCCCTGGGGGACCTTATATAGGGAAAACCTTTCCAAGGTATCTAGGATTAAATCCTCTAGGGAAAAAGTCTCCTTATCTAGATTCTGGCTTGACATATAGTCAAGTTTATTGAGATAGAGAATGTTTTTTATCTTCTTTTCCAGTCTCTCAGCCTCAGAATCAATGGTGTCAACTGAAGAGATTAGATCACCCTTTGGATATATGCCATCCCTTATGGATTCTGCAAAACTTCTTATTACCATAACCGGGGTCTTAAGCTCATGGGAAATATGCTGGAGAAAATTCCTCTCAGCTTCATCCTGCCTAATAAGCTGGAGCCTTAGGTTTTCTACTGAAGCACCAAGCTTTCCTATTTCATCATTTCTATTTAAGTTAACAGCTTCTGTCCAGTTATTTCTAGATAGTTTTTCCACCCTTTTTTCCAAATCAACCAGAGGCTTGGAAATATATCTGGAAAGCACAGTGGCAGGTATAAAGGAAAAAAGAAGGAGCAGTATGACAACTATGAACAATCTTTTAAAGAGGGTATTAACCAAGTCCTCCCTATAGGAATCACTCATATAGGATATTAAAAATGAATCCTTACCTAGGAGATTGGCCTTGGAAATTACATAAAAGACCTTCTCATCCTCAATGCTTGAACTGTACTCCTCTCTAGGACTTTCCTGTGCATTAGCCTGGTTTTGAACTCTTTCCAGGAAGGAGAAATTCAAGGAGCTATTGACTATAAATTTATTGTCATAGAGCATAAAGTGATTTACAGTCCTTATATCCTCAAGGCTAGTATCATCATCCCTAAAGAAATCAGGACCTATATAATCTCTGTAAATATCCCCTTCAAGTTGACTAAATACCATGCTTTGAGCAGACTCTATGGTCCTGTAGATCTCCTTTGTAAAAAAAGATCTAAGGGTAGAGGGAAGTATGAAGGTCAGGAGTACGGAGATAGACAGCGTAATTAGGGCAATTATTATCCATATCTGCATCCATAGGGGTTTATTTTTCATCTCCTACCACCCTATATCCATAGCCATATATGGTCTCTATATTGAGCTTGGGAACTTTTTTTCTCAGTCTTCTTATTAAATCATCTACTACTCTATCAGAGCCAAAGTAATCATCTCCCCAAATATGAAAGAGTATTTGTTCTCGGGACAGGGCTATCCTCTTATTCTTTGAGAAATAAACAAGAAGTTCGTATTCCTTGGATGTAAGATCAATTATCTTATTATTAAAATGGACCTGCCTACTGGACTCATTGATAAGATAAGGGCCTAGCTTAGAGCTCTTCATATTTGCCCCCTGCCTATCTAAGATATTCTTAACCCTAATTACCAATTCCCTAGGTAAAAATGGCTTGGGCAGGTAATCATCGCTGCCAAGTTCAAGACCAAGGACCCTATCTATATCCTGGTCTCTAGCAGAAATAAATATTACAGGAATATGAGGGGAAAACTCCTTGATTTCCCTAATAAGTTGATACCCATCTATATCTGGAAGCATAATATCAAGGATCCAAAGATCTGGGGACTTACTTATATTTTCCCTAGCATCCAGTCCCCTTAAAAAGGACTTAACACGGAAACCCTCATTTTCCAGATAGGACTTTAAAATAATATTTAAGTTTTTATCATCTTCAACCAAATAAATCATATAAGACATAGGATCACCTCAATTGTATTTAATATATATATTATAACAAAAAAACCATGAAAACTACTAATCACACAGGAAAAACATACTTATAACATAATATTCTTAGGATCTTTGGGTAAAATGTATATAGAAGTCAAGAGATTAATTGAAGGAGTGATATATATGGATGATAAAAACAAATTTAATGAAGAAGAAAGGGACAGGGAAGAGGATCTTCTAAGAGATGAGGAAAGAAATATCTATGATGAGGATTCAAGTCCTGAATTGGAAGGGACTGAGTATGAACTGGAAGAGGAGAGCTTCTCAAAAGAAGATATAGAAAGGGAAGAATACTTAACACAAAGAGAATATAGGGAGGACCAAAAGAAGAGGAGATTTAGAGGATCAGCCCTTTCCTATATAGCCCTTGCCTTGGTAGCGGCACTAATAGGAGGCTTGGCTTCTCCTTATTTAGGAGCCAAACTCTATGGAGAATTACTTCCATATCCAGAGAGCAATCAATATATAACAGAACAAGTAGTAATAAATCCTCAGGAAGAATTTACAACAGTGTCCGCTGTTGTTAATAAGTCTATGAGCTCCGTGGTAGGAATTACTACTATAGAAGAAATACAACAATTTTGGTTCCTCCCCCAGGAAGTAGAAGGAGTTGGAACTGGAGTTATAGTAGATAGCAATGGCTATATACTTACCAACTCCCATGTAGTTAGGGATGGTAATGCCAAGTCTATCCATGTTTTATTTGAAAATGGAGAAAAACAAGAGGCCAAGCTCTTGTGGAATGAACCTGAATTAGATCTTGCCATAGTAAAGGTTGATAAAACAGGCTTGCAGGCAGCTGACCTGGGAGATTCAGATGACTTGTCCGTAGGAGAGCTAGCAGTAGCCATAGGAAATCCTTTAGGCTTAGAGTTTCAAAGAAGTGTTACCTCAGGGATAATATCTGGTCTTAATAGATCAATTCAAATAAGCCAAAACTCTGTAATAGACAATCTTATTCAAACTGATGCCTCTATAAACAATGGAAATAGCGGTGGACCCCTCTTAAATAACAAGGGAGAGATAATAGGCATAAATACTGCAAAGATAAAGACAGCAGAGGGACTAGGTTTTGCCATACCAATCAATGAGGCAAAGCTTATAATAGAAGAAGTAATTGAAAAGGGTAATTTTGAATCAGTCTACCTTGGCATATCTGGAGTAACAGTGGACAAGTATGAAGAAACCCTGGGAGTGGAAATAGAAGCAGAAAAAGGTATCATACTGGTTCAAATCTATAAGGATACTCCAGCACACAAGGCTGGCCTTATAAATGGGGATGTTTTAGTAAAACTAGACGATACAGAACTAGATGATATGCTTAAACTTAAAAAAGCTCTTTACAGATACAAAAAGGGAGATAAGGCAAAGCTTACTATAATAAGAAATGGAGAAGAAAAAGAGATAGAAGTAGATTTCTTTGATGTAAATAGATAGGTTTTTAATAAAAATATAGGAGAATTCCAGGACCATAGAAAGAAGGAAAAATTTTCTATGGTCTTTTTTTAAGTTTAATAGTGTAGGGGTACAATGGATACAGTTTGTAAATAATGCTAAAGTGTATTGCAACTTAGGTAAAAATGATGTATTATAATTGTAAAGACAATAAATGGAGGTCATAAAAATGAAAAGAATGATTATATCAATCCTAGCGCTTGTAATGCTTTTAAGCTTTGTAGGATGTACAAAGGAAGAGGAGTCTATTAAAATGGGATTTGTTCCCATGAGAGATGGGGATACTTTAATAGAATCCATAGAACCACTTACAGCAATGCTAGAAGAGGAATTAGGAGTAAAGGTAGAGGGTTTTACGGCTACAAATTATGTAGGAGTAGTTGAGGGCTTAGGTTCAGGACAGGTAGACTTTGGATTTATTCCACCCTTTGCATATTTGTTGGCAAATAAGGAAAGCAATGCAGGTGTAATACTTACAGCTATAAATAAAAGTGGAGAGGCTTTTTATAGGTCCCAGTTTCTAGTTAGAACTGACAGTGATATAAAGAGCTTTGAAGATATAAAGGGCAAAAAACTTGCCTTTGTAGACCCATCTTCCACATCAGGCTATCTTTTCCCAGGAGCTCACCTATACAAAAATGGAATAGATATAGAAAATGATATAGAATATGTATATGCCGGTGGCCATGATAAGGCCTTACAACTCCTCTTAAATGGAGACGTTGATGTTGCTACAACATTTGTAGATGCAAGGGATAGGTATAAGGAAGATTTCCCAGAGGCTTTAGACAAGGCTGAAATCTTAGGATATACAGACTACATTCCAAATATATCTGTAACAGTAAGAGGAGATATGGATGAGGAGATGAGAGAAAAGATAAGTAAGGCTCTAATCAATATATCTGAATCTGAGGAAGGATCAGTGCTCTTACAAGAATTATTTAATATGTATGGATTTAAAGAAGCTACAGATGCGGATTATGATGTAATAAGAGATACAGCAGAGACTATGAATGTAGATTTAAAAAGTGAATAGGATGATAATATGTTAAGACTTGAGAACATTACTATAATATATGATAAAAAAATAAGGGCAGTGGACAATTTAAGCCTAGAAGTTGGCAAGGGTGAGATTGTAGGCATAATTGGAAGTTCAGGAAGTGGCAAGTCCAGTCTCCTAAAGGCTATCAATCTATTAAACAAGCCAGTTGGAGGAAAGATATATTTTCAGGGCCAGGAGATTACATCATTAAAGGGCAAGGAATTAAGAAAGATTAGAAGAAATATAGGCTTTGTCTTTCAAGACTATAACTTAATAGAAGAATCAACTGTACTACAAAATGTACTCATAGGAAGACTTGGATATAAGTCTTCCTTAAAGTCGATTTTAGCCCTATTTACAGATGATGAATATGAGAGAGCCCTTAGGGCCATAGATATAGTGTCCTTAAATGATAAGATTTTTTCTAAGGGAAGTGATCTTAGTGGAGGTCAAAAGCAAAGAGTAGCCATTGCAAAGACAATTTGCCAAAGACCAGAAATAATCCTAGCAGATGAACCTGTATCCAGTCTAGATATACAAACAGGAGAAAATATTATGGAATACTTTAAAAAAATCAATGAAAAGAAAAACACAACTATAATGATCAATCTCCATGATGTTAATCTAGCTAAAAAATACTGTGATAGGATAATTGCTTTAAAGCATGGTAAAAAAATATTTGATGGTAGAGTTGGTGATTTAAGTGATGGAATCCTTAAAGAAATCTATAGCTAAGAAAAGAAAAAAGAAGATCATTTATTTTTCGATTTCCCTTCTAGTCTTATTATTTCTAGGCTATAAGGTAAATTTTGATCTAGGAAGACTCTATAGGGGAATCCCCAGCATGATGGATTTATTTAGGAGGATGCTAAGTCCAAACCTAGCCTATGGAGGAGAAGTCTTAGAAAAGCTTTTTGAGACATTTCAAATGGCTATTGTATCCTCTATTGTAGGGCTGATACTTGCCATACCCTTTTCCCTATTAATATCAAAAAATATAGGCAGCAATAAATATATAGCAGGAATCCTAAGTGCTATATTTGCTTTTTTTAGAACCATACCAGGCCTTATATGGGCCTCAATACTGGTAAGCGTATTTTCCATAGGACAATTTTCAGGAGTAATGGCCCTTAGTATAATAGCTTTTTTAATTTCCCTAAAGTTATTCAAGGAATACATTGATGGGATCAATGAAAACAATATAAATGCAACAGTATCAGTGGGAGCCACATCTCTTCAGGTTCTTAGGTATTCTGTTCTTCCCCATATGTTTGAACTTTCCATATCTGTGTTTTTTATAGTACTGGAAACAAATATAAGAAGTGCAACCATACTAGGTCTTGTAGGAGCTGGTGGTATAGGGCAGATTATGTGGAGGGACTTAAATCACTTAAGATATGATAATCTAGCTACAATAATATTAGTGCTCTTCCTATCTATATTGATTATAGATATACTAAGTTTAACCATAAGAAAGAACTTGGATAAGATAAGTATAGAATTTAAATCTATATCTTCCTATAAGAGATTTAACCTTATTAAACCCTTCTTGCTTCTTATATCCCTAGGACTTATAACATATATAGTATTTCAATTTTTAGATATTGATAAGGAAAGACTGCTAATGGGAGCAAGCCAGGGAAAGACCATGATTATGAGAATGATTGATATAGATCTTACTTATTTACCCAAGACAATAGAAGGTATATTTGAAAGTTTATTTATAGCCCTCTTTGCTACAGTATCAGGGGCAGTAGGAGCCTTAATACTTTCTTATTTCACCGCCTATAATACATCTCCAAACAGGGTTATATCAATAATCTTTAAGGCCCTTATAAATATACTAAGAACCTTTCCACCTATAGTAACAGCCATAATATTTTTTAGGGGAATAGGTCCAGGGCCCCTGGCAGGAGCCATGGCCCTAAGTATCTATACTACAGGAGTACTTACAAAGATGTATAGTGAAGTGCTTGAAAACGAAGAAGAAAATATTAGAAACAACATACTAACAGTGGGAGGGACCAAATTCCAGTCCTATCTACATGGATTAGCTCCCCATAGCTTTGCAACCTTTATAAGTTTGGTTCTCTATAGATTAGAATCAAATATAAGAAATTCCACCATTCTTGGCATTATAGGTGCAGGTGGTATAGGAACCAGTATTGCCATGAATATAAGTTGGAGGAACTGGGAAAAGGTAGGTATGCTTCTTCTAGGAGTCTCCCTTATGGTAATATTTATAGACAGGATAAGTAGTATGATTAGAAGAAAATTATTATAAATATGAAGATAAAAAAGAAGACCAGCAAGTATTACACTTCTAGGTCTTCATTTTCTTTAATCAATATAAAATCTCTCTATATATTCTTCATAGCTCATGGTTCTATCAACAAAGGAACCATCTTCTTTTATTTCTATTATTCTATTTGCAATTGTCTGGATAAACTGGTGGTCATGGGATGTGAATAAGATATTGCTCTTATAATCACGAAGTCCATTGTTCACTGCAGTAATAGATTCCAGGTCCAGGTGATTTGTAGGCTGATCTAAAACCAGTACATTGGCATTTTTAAGCATCATCTTAGAAAGCATACACCTTACTTTTTCTCCTCCAGAAAGAACCTTAGCTTGTTTTAAAGCTTCCTCTCCAGAAAATAACATCCTGCCTAAAAATCCTCTTAAGTAAATCTCTGATTTTTCCTCTGAGTATTGTCTCAGCCAATCCACTAAATTATAATCAACACCTTCAAAGAACTCTGAATTGTCCTTAGGGAAATAAGAATTAGTAACGGTTTGACCCCATTTGAAGTCACCACTATCAGCTTCCATTTCTCCCATCAATATCTCAAATAAATCTGTTATTGCCAGCTCATCACCAATAAAGGCAATCTTATCACCCTTATTAACTCTAAAGGAAATATTATCAAGACTTTTTTTCCCATTAGATTCCTTGGAAATATTTTCTACAGTCAAGATTTCATTCCCAACTTCCCTGTCCATGGTAAAGCCAACAAAGGGATATCTTCTAGTTGAAGGCTGAATATCATCTAAGGTTATTTTTTCCAGTAATTTTTTACGGGATGTAGCCTGTTTTGACTTTGAAGCATTTGCAGAGAATCTTGCAACAAAGGCCTCAAGATCCTTTATCTTTTCTTCTTTTTTCTTGTTTTGATCCTTGGCCATTTGAAGGGCTAATTGACTTGATTCATACCAAAAGTCATAGTTACCAACAAACATCTTTATTTTTCCAAAGTCTATATCCACCATATGATTACATACTTCATTTAGGAAATACCTATCATGGGATACTACTATTACAGTACCATCAAAATCAGCTAGAAACTCCTGTAACCACTTGATGCTCTTTACATCCAGGTGGTTGGTAGGCTCATCTAAGATAAGTATGCCTGGTTTTCCAAAAAGTGCCTGGGCCAAGAGAACCTTTATCTTATCCTTTCCATTTAAATCTTCTACATTTTTTTCATGTAAGTCAGTTGGGATGCCTAGACCTTGTAAGAGGGATGAAGCTTCAGCTTCTGCGCTCCAACCGTCCATATCAGCAAATTCTCCCTCAAGTTCAGAGGCCTTGATGCCGTCCTCATCTGAGAAATCTTCCTTTGCATAGATAGCATCTTTTTCTAACATTATTTCATAAAGCCTTTTATTACCCATAATAACCGTAGATAGAACCTTCTCTTGGTCGTATTGGTAATGATCCTGCCTAAGTACAGACATACGGGCTTCCTTGTTTATAGATATATTTCCTGTATCAGGCTCAAGGTCACCTGATAATATTCTTAAAAAAGTACTTTTTCCAGCTCCATTGGCTCCTATTACACCATAACAATTTCCTGGATTAAATATTAAATTGGCATCATCAAATAATTTTTGAGATCCAAATCTTAAACTAACATTATTTACACTTATCAAATCTATACCATCCTCACTATAATATATTTCTCGGTTTTAAACCACATCTAATCATTATAGCATAGATAGGCATAGAATAGATAGGAAAATAAAAATATTCCCCCTGGACAATTTCTCATTTAAAAATTGTCCAGGGGGAGAATTACTCTTAATTATTTAAATAAAGCTAAATACTTTCCATAGCCTTCTTTTTCCAAATCTTCTTTTTTTATAAATCTTAAACTTGCTCCATTAATACAATATCTTAGACCACCCTTTTCTTCAGGGCCATCATTAAAAACATGGCCTAGATGGGAATCCCCATGCTTGCTCCTAACCTCAGTCCTAGTTCTATTTAGGCTATTATCCTCTTTTTCAATTATATCTACATCTTTTATGGGAGCCGTAAAGCTTGGCCATCCACAGCCTGCATCATATTTATCCTGAGAGGAAAAAAGAGCTTCTCCTGAAACAATATCAACATAGATACCATCTCCCTCTTCATCATTTAATTCTGAGCTATAGGGTCTTTCCGTAGCATCTTCCTGAGTCACCCTATAGGACAAGTCATCCAATTTTTCCCTTAGTTCCTTATCATCTGGCTTTTTATATTCTTTATCCATATAATCATCTCCCTAATACCTTCTTACCCAAATAAAAAGAAAAATTCACATAAAGAGAGCAAAGGATAAAATAAAGAGAATATTCTAAAAGTATAGGCAATTTCTTGACTAGGCCCTTAAAGTTCTATATAATTACAAGCATAGAAGCTATAAATTTCAAGAGATGGGAAGTGAGGATATGGCAAGAGAACAACTTCAAACCTTAACAGAGCCCATGTATTATATATTACTTTCACTAAAGCAGGAGAGATATGGCTATGAAATAATGGCCTATATTGAAGATTTTACCCAGGGGAGGGTTAAAATTGGACCAGGTACCCTCTATGCCCTCCTTGCTAGATTTGAAGAAGAAGGTATTATAGAGATGACCTCCCAAGAAGAGAGAAGAAAAAATTATCTAATCACATCCTATGGAGAGGAACTTTTAGAGGAAGAACAGAAGAGATTAAAGCAACTTATTGCAGATGGAGATAGGATCCATGAAGAAAACAAAGCTGAGAAGGAAGAAAAAGCAAAACCAAGGTCCATATTTAAGCCTGCGGATTCAGATATATTATTTTAATAGATTAATGGATAAATAGAACTTGATTGTAGTTGTGAATACAATCAAGTTTTTTCTATAAATTATTGCAATATTCAGAGCAATAGCTTATAATTTAATTAGATACTCGAAAGACTTAAGAAAATATAGGGAGTGATAAAATGGAAAACAGACTAGTTGATAGGGAAGATGTAGAGGTAAAGTACACTTGGGACCTATCCACAATATTTAAGACAGATGAAGAATTTGAAGAGGCATCAGAAAAAGCAGTAAAATTATCCAAGGAAATAGAAGATGAGTTTAAGGGAAATTTAAATGATAGTAGCAATATAAATAAGTGCTTGGACAAGCTAAGAGATGTTCTGGAATTAGCTAATCAGGCAGGAGCCTATGCACATCTAGCAGTAAGTGTAGATCAAAGAAATATTGAAAACCAAACTAGGGCTATGAAATTTGCTAATATAGGATCTTCCATATTTAGTAGACTGTCCTTTATAGAATCAGAGATAATCCAAGCAGAAGAAGAAACCATAAAAGAGGCAATGGAGTCTTCCGGGGAAAATAAACATTACTTAGAGGAAATCATAAAAAAGAAAGACCATGCCCTGCATCCAGAGGTTGAAAAGACCTTGTCTGCTTTATCTAGCACCTTGGGAGCGCCACAAAATATATACAATCAGGCCAAGCTTGCTGACATGGATTTTGGAAGTTTTGAAGTTGATGGAAAGGAATATCCACTTAGTTTTAATCTTTTTGAAGGTGATTGGGAGTACGAAACTGATACAAAAATTAGAAGGGCAGCCTTTGAGGCCTTTTCAGATAAACTAAGGGACTACCAGCATACCATAGCAGGAACCTATCAAACCCAGGTACAAAAAGAAAAAACCCTGGCAGATTTAAGAGGATTTGATTCTGTAATAGATTCTCTTTTATTCCCTCAAAATGTTGACAGGGAATTATATGATAGGCAGATAGATCTTATTATGGAACACTTGGCTCCTCATATGAGAAAATATGCACAGTTACTTGGAAGGATCCATGGTATTGAAAATATGACCTTTATGGATTTAAAATTAGACGTAGATCCAGAATTTGAGCCTACAATCTCAGTGGAAGAAGCTAGGGAATATGTAGAGGGAGCTCTTTCAGTACTGGGAGAAGAGTATGGAGATATGGTTTCTAGAGCCTTTGATGAAAGGTGGATAGACTTTGTACAAAACAATGGAAAATCTACAGGTGCATTTTGTTCAAGCCCTTACGGAGCCCATCCTTTCATTCTAATTTCATGGACAGAAAGAATGAGAGAATGCTTTGTATTAGCTCATGAACTAGGCCATGCAGGACATTTTTATCTGGCACAAAAGAATCAAAATATATTCAATACAAGACCATCCCTATACTGTATAGAGGCTCCATCAACTATGAATGAGATGCTAATGGCAAATTATTTAATGAAGAAAACTGAAGACAATAGAATGAAGAGATGGGTACTTGCTTCACAGATAAGTAGAACCTACTATCATAACTTTGTAACCCACTTATTAGAAGCTCATTACCAAAGAGAAGTATATAGATTGATAGATAAGGGTGGATCTGTTCAGGCTCCAATCCTAAATAAACTTAAAAAAGAAACTCTAGAAAAATTCTGGGGAGATAGTATAGAGATAAATGAAGGGGCAGAGCTTACTTGGATGAGACAGCCGCATTATTATATGGGTCTATATCCATATACCTATAGTGCAGGACTTACCATAGCTACTCAGGTAAGTAAGAGAATATTAAATGAAGGAGTAGAGGCTTTAGAAGATTGGAAAGATGTATTAAAGTCTGGTGGCCTACATGACCCAGTAGAATTTGCTAAAAAGGCAGGGGTAGATATTACCACAGATAAGGCCCTCTTAGATACCATAGACCATATAGGGAATATAATAGATCAAATAATCCAATTAACAGATCAAATAGAGGGATAAAGAAAAGGGTTTGCCAAATGGCAAACCCTTTAAATATACTTAATAAAATTTAATTATAGTTTCTTGGAGAAAATTCCAAGTATTCCAAGTATTGCTAAACCAATAAACATAACTCCTTTTTCTTCAATGGATATGATACCAAGTACAGCAACTATTGCTATTGCAACTGGTATAACATACTTTATAAGTGAGTACCATACATTAAAGAGTGCAAATTCTTTGGTTCCACCATTTGTAAGTTCATCTCTAAGATCTTCTTTATTAAGTTTCCAACCAGCAAATATTGCTAGAAGCATTCCACCTAAAGCCATGAAAATCTTATCTGTTAGGATGTCATAGACATCAAAGGCTGCTACCCCAAATATATTCAGTTGAGGTACTGCTCCCAGTGATAGGGATGCTATGGCACCAGTGATAACCATAACTCCTGCTGCTGTGTATACAGCTGGCTTTCTATCCATTTTTCTTTCATCAATCAGGTAGGCAACTACAACTTCAAGTAATGAAACAGAAGAGGTAAGAGCTGCTACTGAAAGAGCTATAAAGAAGATTGCTGAGAATATTGGTCCAACTGCTCCCATTTCTGCAAATATAGCAGGTACAACTACAAATACAAGACCTGCTCCCTCTGTTGGTTCAAGACCAAAGGCAAATAATGCAGGAAAGATTGCTATTCCAGCTAATAAAGCTATAGCAATGTCTAAGAAAGTTATTATTGCTGCGTTACTTGGTAGACTCTCTGATTTACTAAGATAACTACCATAGGTTATCATACAACCCATACCAAGACTAAGGGAGAAGAAAGCCTGTCCCAAGGCCGCCAGTATGGTACCTCCAGTTACCTGGGAAAAGTCTGGTTTGAATAAGAACTCTAGACCCGCTCCTGCCCCAGGTAGAGTAATACTTCTAATAGAAATTAATATAAGAAGTACAAAAAGTGTAGGCATAAGTACCTTGCCTGCCTTTTCTATTCCACCTGCAATACCCTTTGAAACAATAAATACGTTAAGTCCAAGGAATAATAAGGCCCAGACTAGAGGTTGTATCCCTCCGCCTATAAAGTTTCCAAACTCTGCACCAATATCGCTGGATAAGAGTCCAGTAAAGGATTTAAGAATATAGGCAAGACTCCATCCACCTACTACAGGATAAAATCCCATGATTAAGAATGCTGTCAATACTCCTACAACACCAACAAAAGTCCAGTTTCTACTATTACTCTTGTAAGCTCCTACTGCTGATAAACTTGTTCTTCTACCTATAGCAAATTCTGCAGTCATAAGACTTATGCCTATAACAATAGCAAAAACAAGATAAATAAGAATAAATGCGCCACCGCCGTTTTCACCTGCTAGGTAAGGAAAACGCCATATGTTTCCAAGTCCAACTGCTGAACCTGCTGCTGCCATAATAAAACCTAGACGCGATCCCCAATTTTCTCTTTTTTCCACAAAAAATCCCTCCTTTAATAGTATATAGTGCTAATGTCCATATATATATTTTAATAGAAGTTAGATGAAAAGTCCAGGCTTATTTTCAGATAATTCAAAAAAGACCAAATTTGATTTGGTCTTTTAGAAATAATCTTATAGATATTCTTATAAATAATCTTATATTTGTTGCTTTTTTGCTAAATTTTTCTCTTCAAGATCTTTTATTATTTTAACAAATATATTTCTGAATAAGAAGATAAGAATTACAAAAGATATAGCCTCTGATATAGGGAAGGAATACCATACCCAGCTCAAACCTCCAGACTTACCTAGTAGATAAGCAACTGGCAGGAGGACTATTATCTGCCTTAAAAAAGAAACTATCATACTTGCAAATCCACGACCAACTGCCTGAAGGGTAGTTGATCCAACAATGGATAGACCTATTATAGGAAAGGCAAGACTTATAGTCTTAAGAGCATCTACACCTATGCTTACAAGTTCTTCATTGCTATTAAACATTTTAATTAAAGTTTCAGGTATTGTTTGGAATAGAATGAAACCTAGGGTGGTAATAGTAAATCCAACAATCAGCCCATACTTTAAGGTCTCCTTCATTCTCTTAGGATTATTGTGTCCATAGTTATAGCCAATAATAGGCATATAACCCTGGTTAAGTCCAAAGACAGGCATAAATACGAAGCTTTGAAGTTTAAAGTAAACTCCTACTACAGCTACTGCATATTCATTATAGCCTCCTACTATAAGGTTTAGTCCCATAACCATAACTGAAGCTAGTAATTGCATTACCATGGCAGGGAAACCAACACTATATATATCTCTTATAATTTTAAAGTTAAACTTAAAGGCTCTTAGATTGAGTTTTAAATCCTTATCATTGGTTAATACCTTATAGACAATATAAATACCACTTATAGCCCTGCCAATTACTGTTGCATAGGCAGCACCTGCTACTCCCATCATTGGGAAGGGTCCTATACCAAATATAAGGAAGGGGTCTAGGATTATATTTATTATAGATCCTATTAACATAGATATCATTGGAACAAAGGTATTACCTTCTCCCCTTAATATATTATTGGCAAGCATAGGCACAAAGAGGAAAACTGAGCCCATAAATATAATTCTTATATACTCTGTAGCAGGTCCTATAAGCACAGGACTGTCAGTAAGCAATCTAATTAGATCATCTGAGAAGAAATATCCTACCAGTCCTATTATTAGTCCATAAAAAAGAGAGAGGAGCATAACATGCTCTGCTGCATTTGAGGCTTTTTCATTTTTACCCTGTCCCAAAAGTCTAGATATTAGTGAACTGGTTCCAACCCCTGTACCAACTGAAATGGAAATTAAAATCATTTGCAGTGGGAAAGCAATAGACAGTGAAGATAGGGCATCCGCACTAAGTCTTCCAACATAAATACTATCTACCACATTATATAAGGCCTGTATAGACATTGATATCATAGATGGTATAGATAGTTTGATTAGTAAAGGTAAAATGGGCTCTACTCCCAGCCTATTTTCCTTTAATTTATTACTCATTTAAACAACTCCTTATAATTAAAATAATTTTTTTATAAAAACACTCATACACTATATTATACACCAAATTCACCATAATAATCAAATATAGGATTTTTTCTTTATAAAGTCCAGATTGGTATTTTAAAAAGCTCTAAACTTTGGTATATTAATAGGAGAAGAATAAATTTTAGAAATAAAATTATTAATGAGGAGATGGAATATGGACCTACTTTATAAGGGAAAAACAAAAGACGTTTACAAATTAGATGATGAAAAATGTCTTTTAAAATTTAAGGATGATGTTACAGGGGAAGATGGAGTATTTGATCCAGGTGCAAATACTGTTGGCCTAAAGATAGAGGGAGTGGGAAAGGCTGGACTTAGACTTAGCAAGTTCTTTTTTGAAAAGTTAGGGGAAAAACAAATACCTAGCCACTATATAGATGCTAATATAGAAGATAATACTATGACAGTGCTTGCTGCCACTATGTTTGGAGAAGGGGTAGAAGTGATTTGTAGGTATAGGGCTGTAGGAAGTTTTATCAGAAGATATGGCAAGTATGCTGAGGAAGGAAAGAAACTAGATGCCTATGTAGAGGCTACCTTAAAGGATGATGAAAGATCAGATCCCTTGATAACAGATCAGGGACTGGAAATGCTTGGAATAATGAATAGGGATGAATACAAGCAATTAGAGGATCTAACCAGGCAAATTTCAGAAGTGGTAAGAGAAGAGTTAGATAAAAAGGGAATAGAATTATATGACATAAAACTTGAGTTTGGGAGAGTAGGTAAGGATCAGCACATAGCTTTAATTGATGAAATATCAGGAGGCAATATGAGGGCCTATAAGGATGGAGAGTATTTAGAGCCCCTAGAACTTGTAAGATTAATCTTAGAATAAAATAAAGAACCTATAGGGCTAAAAGCTGACTTCTGTATACACAGGAGTCAGCTTTTTAAATCTTAGTTATAGATTTAAAGTGGATAAATATTATAGACTTATATTTAATTTAAAAATAAGGGATAGAATGAACCTATAATTTCCATGGAATACTTGACAAGGCAGGGATATAGGGATATTATACAAGGATATAGTTAGCCGACTAAGCAAATAAGGAGGAAGAAATTTGGAAGTAATAGATAGAAACTCGCTCTATGCTATATTCTTAGAGATTTTAAAATTACACCACCACAGGGCCCATAGGTCTTTAGAGAGCTTAGGACTTTATCCTGGTCAACCACCTCTTTTGTTTATATTAAACAAGGAAAATGGTAAAAGCCAAAGAGAACTTGCAGACATGATGAATGTGAAAGCATCAACTATGAATGTAATGATAAAGAGGATGGAAAAATCAGGCTTTATAGAAAGAAAAAAAGATAGTGAGGATGCTAGGTTATCTAGGGTATATATTACAGATATGGGAAAAGATGTATGCAAAAAATCCCATATAATAATGAAAGAGCTAGAAGAGGAAATGTTTTATAATTTAAATAGGGAAGAAGAGGATTTATGCAGAAAGCTCCTGCTTCAAATCAAAGATAACCTATCCCCAGAAAATTAAGAAAAATATAATAATCTTAGGAGGACATGATGAAGAGAATACTAAAGGAAATGAAACCATTTAGCCTTATTGTCTTGCTTATTGTGGGACTATTGTTCTTTCAGGCCATGACAGAGCTTGCCCTACCTGACTATATGTCAAGGATAGTAAATGTAGGCATCCAGCAAAATGGTATAGAAGATACAGTGCCGGAAGTTATGAGGCTTGGAGAGATGGAAAAGTTAAAAATATTTTTAGAAGAAGAAGAAAAAGCAATTTTAGAAGATACTTATAAGATAATAGATAGGGAAAAGCTAGAAGAAGATCAGTACAGGGACTATCAAGAGAAATATCCAATTCTTGAAAAGGAAGCCTTATATCTATTAGATGAATCCAAGGAGGAAAATATCCAGAGCTTAAATGATTTCCTAGGCAAGGCCATGCTTATAGTCTATGGAATCGAAAAAGGAGCTCCCCAGGGTGTAAGCAAGGAAGGTCTTAAGGAGGACAATCCCTTTGGTCAATTTCCAGAGGGAGTAGATCCATTTCTAGTACTAGGGAATATGGAAGAAGAACAATTAAATATGATAAAAAAAGAAATAGATAAGGGTTTTGAAGGCCTACCAAAGTCCATGGTAGACCAATCCGCTATCCAATACATTAGAGATGAGTACCAGGCTATTGGAATAGATATTGAAAAGACCCAGTCAAATTACATCTTGTCTATTGGTGGAATAATGTTAATTATTTCACTGGCAGGAATGGCATTATCCATAACAGTAGGCTTCCTATCCTCAAGAGTGGCTGCTTCACTGGGTAGGAATTTAAGGGAAAAAGTATTTAATAAGGTAATCGCCTTTTCCAATAGCGAATTTAATAAATTCTCAACCGCATCCCTTATAACCAGGAGTACCAATGACATACAGCAAATTCAGATGCTTATGGTTATGGCTCTTAGGATCTTGTTCTATGCACCTATACTAGGTGTAGGTGGAGTTATAAGAGCCTTGAATACCAATGTATCCATGGCATGGATAGTTGGAGCAGGGGTTGTTGGCATACTTATAATTGTAGGTGGAATTTTTTCAATTGCCATGCCAAAGTTTAAGATAGTTCAAAAATTAGTGGATAAACTTAATAGGGTTACAAGGGAGTCCTTAAATGGTCTTATGGTAATAAGGGCCTTTAATACCCAGGACTATGAAGAAGAAAAATTTGACAAGGCCAATGAAGATTTAACAAAGACAAATTTATTTGTATCTAGGATAATGGTAACTCTGATGCCAACCATGATGTTTATAATGAATGGTATAATGCTCCTAATAGTTTGGGTAGGGGCTAAGGAGATAGATGCAGGTAATATGCAGGTAGGAGATATGATGGCCTTCATGCAGTATGCAATGCAGATAATATCAAGTTTCCTTATGATATCTATGATATCAATAATGTTACCTAGGGCAACAGTTGCAGCGGGAAGACTAAATGAAGTATTTGAAACAGAACTTGAAATTACAGATCCTGAGGATCCAGTAAGCTTAGGGGAAGATATAGAAGGTTTAGTTGAATTTCATAATGTAAGCTTTAGATATCCTGGGGCAGAAAAATGTGTCTTAAAAAACATTAGCTTTACTGCCAAACCTGGAGAAACCACAGCCTTTATAGGAAGTACTGGAAGTGGTAAGACAAGTCTTGTAAACTTGATTCCTAGATTCTTTGATGTAAATGAAGGAAGTATTACTATTGATGGCATTGACATTAGGGATATGAAATTAAAGGAATTAAGAGATAATATAGGCTATGCTCCTCAAAATACAACTCTCTTTAAGGGGGATATAGAGGGCAATATAAAATATGGTAAAAATAGCCAAATAGATGATGAATGGGTAGAAAGAGCTATAGATATATCTCAAGCCAGAGATTTTGTAGAAGAAAAAGATGAGGGCATACTGGCACCTATATCTCAAAGTGGTAGCAATGTTTCAGGAGGACAAAAACAAAGGTTGTCTATTGCAAGGGCCATAGCAAATAGATCTAAGATATTAATATTTGATGATAGTTTCTCAGCCCTAGACTTTAGAACTGATAAGAACCTAAGAGACGCCTTAGATGAAAATATAAAAGACAGTACAATACTAACAGTTGCTCAGAGAATAAATACTATAAAAGATGCAGAAAAAATCATAGTTTTAGACCAATGTGAAATAGTGGGAATGGGAACTCACAGGGAACTCTTAGAAACCAGTGATATTTATAAACAAATAGCCCTATCTCAGCTATCAGAGGAGGAACTAAAAAATGACTAATGAAAACAAGAATCCTAAAACTCCTAGTGGGCCTAGAGGACCAAGGGGAGGACCAGGAAGGGGCATGACTGTAGTTGAAAAACCTAAAAACTTTAAGGAAACCTCTAAAAAGCTTTTACAATACCTAAGTCCCTATAAATGGAAATTAATATTAGTTGCAATACTGGCCATAGGGTCCACTTCATTTTCCATTGCTGGACCTAAGATACTGGGAAATATAACAACAAATATATTTGAAGGACTAGTGTCTAAGGTATCAGGTACAGGAGATGGAATAGATTTTTCCTATATAGGAAATATAATCATGATCCTACTTGGTTTATATATAGCATCTGCAGTATTTTCATATATTCAGGGCTTTATAGTCACAGGAGTAGCCCAGAGAATATCCTATAATCTTAGGAAGAAAATATCTGAGAAAATAAATAAGCTTCCAATAAGATATTTTGACCAGACAAGTCAGGGAGATGTCCTGTCTAGAGTTACAAATGATGTGGATACTGTAAGTCAGTCCTTAAATCAAAGTATGAGTCAAATGATAACATCCATAACCACTATAATTGGTGTACTTATAATGATGTTATCCATATCATGGAGGATGACCATAGTAGCTGTTTTAATTCTTCCCCTATCATTTTTGCTAGTCAGTCTAGTAGTTAGGAAGAGCCAGAAGTATTTCAAGGCCCAGCAAAAAACTCTTGGTCTTTTAAATGGACATATAGAAGAGGTATTTAGTGGTCACAATGTAATGAAGGCCTTTAATGCAGAAGACCAGGTGGAGGGTGACTTCAAAGAGCTTAATGACGAATTATATGGTTCAGCTTGGAAATCCCAATTCCTATCAGGTGTAATGAGGCCAATAATGATGTTTGTTGGAAACCTAGGTTATGTTATAGTTTCCATGCTTGGAGGATGGTTTGCAGTAAGAGGAGTAATAACCGTTGGAGACATACAGGCCTTTATCCAATATGTAAGAAGATTTACCCGACCAATCTCAGAAGTAGCTCAAATAAGTAATGTACTTCAATCCACAGTAGCCGCTGCAGAAAGAGTGTTTGAATTCTTAGCAGAGGAAGAGGAAGTAGAAGAAACTACAGATCCTATAAAGCTTGATCATGTAAAGGGTAGGGTAGAATTTAATAATGTTAAATTTGGCTATGTGGAAGGTCAAACCATAATAAATAATTTCACGCAAAAAGTTCATCCAGGAGAAAAGGTTGCCATAGTAGGGCCTACAGGAGCAGGTAAGACCACTATAGTAAAGCTTCTAATGAGATATTATGATTTAGATGAGGGAAGGATAACTATTGATGGTCATGATATAAATGACTTTACCAGAGGGGACCTAAGAGAGACCATAGGTATGGTACTTCAAGATACATGGCTCTTCTCAGGTACTATTATGGATAATATAAGATACGGAAGATTAGATGCTACAGATGAAGAGGTTATAGAAGCTGCCAAGGCGGCCCATGCGGATAGGTTTATACAAACCCTTCCTGGTGGCTACCAAATGGAGATAAATGAAGAGGCGGATAATATAAGTCAGGGGCAAAAGCAGCTACTGACCATAGCCCGGGCCATCCTTTCAGATTCTGATATAATGATCCTAGATGAGGCCACATCATCAGTAGATACAAGAACAGAGATCCTAATTCAAAGAGCCTTAGAAAATCTTATGAAGGATAGGACAAGTTTTGTAATAGCTCACAGGCTTTCAACTATAAGGGATTCAGACCTTATACTTGTAATGAAGGATGGAGATATTATAGAACAGGGTAATCACAAAGAGTTATTAGAAAGAGGAGGCTTCTATGCAGAGCTTTACAACAGTCAATTTGCAGCTTAGAAGAATTCTTTAGAATTAATATATTAAAGATATAGCCTAGGGTAGAAATTATCCTAGGCTTTTTTTGTTTTAAAATTGCAATAAAGTGAATATAAAATTTATTCTAGGGGTATATTTATTAGACAGATAAACTAGGAGTTGATAGGGATGAAATGGCAAGGTAGACGAAAAAGTTCAAATGTTGAAGATAGAAGGGGTAAGGGAGGAAAAGTTGCCCTAGGTGGAGGAGTTGGACTTATATTATATCTAGTATTTACTCTACTTAGTGGAGGCAATATGGGAGATGTAATCACTAACCTTCCAATGACAGAGCCTAATGAGGCCTATGTGGAAACAGCAGAAGAAAGAGAATTAGCAGACTTTGTCTCAGTAGTACTTGCTGATACAGAGGACATATGGACTGAGCTTCTTGAGAAAGAAGGATTGCTTTATAGGGATCCTAAAATGGTTATTTTCACAGGCAGGGTTCAATCAGGCTGTGGTACTGGAGTTTCTGAAACAGGACCATTTTATTGCTCCCAGGATGAAACAATATATATAGATCTCAGTTTTTTTAGGCAACTTAAGGATAGGTTTGGTGCCCCTGGAGATTTTGCCATGGCCTATGTAGTGGCCCATGAGGTGGGACACCATGTTCAAAAGATTACAGGGATACTAGACCAAGTTCATGAACTAAGGCCTAGGATTAGTCAAGAGGAATACAATCAATACTCTGTAAGGCTAGAGCTACAAGCAGACTATCTAGCAGGGGTCTGGGGCCATAATATGGCTCGAAGTGGCTATCTGGAAGAGGGAGATTTAGAAGAAGCCTTAAATGCTGCCAGCGCCATAGGAGATGACACCCTTCAGAAAAAGGCTCAGGGCTATGTAGTGCCAGATAGCTTTACCCATGGTACATCTGAGCAAAGACAAAGATGGTTCTATAAGGGCTTTAAAACTGGAGATTTAAGTGAGTGGGATACCTTTAATACAGATAATCTTTAAGATTTACTCATAAAAATAAGACAAGGCTTAAGCCTTGTCTTTTTTTATTCTGTTTTATTCTGTCCAAGATGAAATATACTCAAAATCCTTATACTTGGGAGGATTGGATATTTCTTCCCAGGAGCCTTTTTTGCCAATTTCCCTTAGGCTAGTTTCAAAATGACACTGGGCTATACCCATATCAAGTAATTGTATATCATAGCCTAAATCCTTAGCATAATCTGGAGTCCTTTCCAAATACAAATGATAAGTATTATCCCATTTGACTATTCTCCAGGGCTGCTTATTTGATGCAGAAGGTCCTATCCTAACCATTTCTAGAGCTTTACCATAGTCACCCAGTTCTTCCTTATTAAGTGGAGTCAAATCCTTATGGAAGAAAAGCTTATCAAAATCTATTCTTTGGTCAGACCTTGCCATCTTTCTCATTGCAATTTCCTTAAGGCTTCTTCTTTCAGCTATATAGCCTACTGGAGTGGCACATATGAAGGATTCCCCATGGAGAAGACCCGCTTTTTCAGCAAATTCTGATCTTTTAAAGGTTCCACCTAACCAGCAGGTTCCTAGATCTAGGGAAGTGGCAAATAGGATTATTTGCTCAAACAAATATCCCAATTTAACTAGGTCATGATTATCATCTTCCACAACCCCGCATATATAGCTATTAGCATCAGTAATTACCCCATAAGTACCCACCTTGCCATCTAAATGGGAATTTATTATGGGAAATCTGTAACCACTGTGCTTCTCTTCAATGTCCTTTATGAAATTCTTTAATTTATCCATGTGATCCTTTGAAAGTTCTTTTTTTTCAAAAGTCCTTATGGATATACGTTTTTCTATATTTTCCATTCTATCACCCACCTATATTATATCCTAAAAAGTGGAATCAAATCATGGGAAGAGAGAAATATCCACAGAATCCTCTAATTGTAATCAAAAAGACACTTGTATTTAGTCTATCTTATTATATAATTGAAAGATAAGAAGATGATTGGAGTGAGAAAATGAAAAGAAAGTTTTACATATCTTTTATTATTTCTATAATTGTATTTGGACTTATATTTATAAACTTTGATAATAAATTGTTTTCAAAATATAAAGAAGAGGATATGGATGATAATGAAATAGTAGATTCACAGGAGGAAGAAATAGAAATAGACCCAGGCAAGCAGGTAAAGGATGAACTTTTATTCCTAATGCTAGGTGTAGACAATAAGGATTTAGACCAACATTCTAATGTAAGAACAGATACCATGATCATGACCAAGGTGAATTTTAAAACAGGCAATATTGAGCTTCTATCAATTCCAAGAGATACTAGGACCATGGTAGATGGAAAACTAGACAAGATAAACCATGCCCATTCCTTTGGGGGAGTAGGCCTTACTATGGAAACTGTAAATGATTTTTTAAATCTAGATACAGAATACTATGTAAAGGTGAACTATGAAGCTGTAAAAGAAGTGGTGGATGCAATAGGTGGGGTGGAGGTAGATGTGCCTAGAAGGATGAAATACGACGACCCTACTCCAGGCAAGGAACTTCATATAGATATAGAAAAGGGAGTTCAAGTTTTAGATGGAGAAAAGTCTCTTCAGTTCTTAAGATGGAGAAAAAATAACGATGGAACTGGATATGCAGATGGAGATGTGGGAAGAATCCAAGCCCAACAATACTTTATAAAACAAGTTGTAGATCAAACCTTTAGCTTGAAAAATATCTTTAAAATACCTAGGCTTATAAAAACCTACTATGATTATGTAGATACAAATATTCCTATAACAACAATGTTAAGGGGAGCAACTATAAAAAGAGATGGACTGTCAGAAAATATGATTACCAATACTGTTCCAGGGGAAGGTAGATATATTAATGGTATTAGTTACTATGTTTATGATGAGGAAGCCACTAAAACTATGATAGAGGAAATGTATGGAGATTATCTCCGTTAAAATATCTGAATTCCAGCTAAACTATGAAAACAAGCCCTTTCTGTTGCTTGTTTTTTTTCTTTGTGATATAATAGACTTTGGCAAAAAATAAATTAGCAGAAATTATTTTGATTTATAAATATATATTAAAGGGAGGAATGACAAGATTGGATTTGCTTTTAAAGCTTAGTATTATAATCTTGGTAGGAGTTTTAGGAGGCAGAATAGCCAACTATTTTAAATTACCAAGTGTATCAGGATATATAGTAGCAGGTTTAATTATAGGACCATCTATTATAAATTTAGTAAGTAGTCAGGATGTAACATCCTTAGCTGTCATTACGGAAGTAGCCCTAGCAGCTATAGCTTTTTCCATAGGTAATGAATTTTTATTGTCTGATATGAAGAAGGTGGGAAAAGACGCCTTAATAATAACTGTATTTGAAGTTGTAGGAGCTCTAGGTGTGGTATTTTTAGTTATGTTTTTCATCTTCAAACAGAGTTTTGAATTTAGCATTGTAATAGCAAGCATGTCTGCTGCAACGGCTCCAGCAGGTATAGTTATGGTTATTAGAGAGCTAAGGGCCAATGGGCCTCTAGTAAAGACCATACTACCTGTAGTTGCAATTGATGATGCCCTAGGGATCATGTTGTTTGGAGTAGCCCTATCCTTGGCGAAAATGACCTCAGGAGCTGCGGATTATACTATTTTACAAATAATAATGTCACCCTTAGTTGAAATCATAGGATCCTTAATACTTGGATTTGTTCTAGGTTTTATAATGACCTATATATGCAAGAAGGCAAAGGGTAAGGATGAATTATTATCACTGAGCTTGGCCTTTATATTGGCAGGAGTAGGAGCTGCTAATTTCTTTGGACTTTCAGCACTTTTAACCTGTATGATGATAGGTGCAACCTTGGTTAATTTTATGCAAAGTTCAAAAAGAGTATTTGGTGTAATCAATGAATTTACACCTCCAGTATATCTCTTGTTTTTTACCATAGCAGGGGTTAGCTTGGATCTTAAGGTCCTATCAACAGTAGGTCTTATAGGCTTAGGTTATATACTATCCAGGGCAGCTGGCAAGATAATAGGAGCGGGTATAGGTGCTAGAATAGTAGGAGCAGAGGAGAAAATACAAAAGTACTTAGGAATGAGCTTATTGACTCAAGGGGGGATTTCCATAGGTCTATCTATAATTGTTAGAAAGGAACTGCCCCAATTTAGTGAGTCTATTGTAACTGTAATATTATTTAGTGTTCTTGTATTTGAAATAATGGGACCAATACTTGCAAAAATAGCAATTACAAAGGCTGGAGAAGTAGATGGAATGTTAAAGGGTAAATCTAAGAAAATGCCTGAAAGCTTGAAAGGATAGGTGAGAAGATGAATGTGTTGTTTATAGTTCTCAATAAAACTGAATACCTAGATGATATATTAGATGCATTTGTGGAGATAGGTATTAGGGGAGCAACTATTATGGATAGTCAAGGTATGGGAAGTGCCTTAGCTGATAATGGAGGAGAACCTTTTTTTGGAGTCCTAAGGAATCTATTAGATGATGCTAGGCCATATAATAAGACTATTTTTACAGTTATTGATGATGAGGAATTGCTCCAAAAAGCAGTTAAGACTGTAAAGGATATAGTAGTTGATATATATGAGCCTGGTGTAGGAATGATGTTTACTCTACCAGTAGGCAATGTATATGGAATGGATAAGGGAGAAAATTAAAAAAATATAAAAAACTTAAGTCGGTAACATATGTTACCGACTATTTTTATCTTTTCCTATATAATCTATAAAGATCAATAGTAAGATATAGTTATAAAACATATAATTGCAAATTTAGAGGAGGGCTTTGGATGGAAGAAAAATCTACATGTAGCTTTGACAATGGAATGATGGTAATAGATAAATTAAGAGAAATGGGCTTTGAAAAAAGGGAAATGCCCCATACTACTATATACCAATGCAAGGAATGCAATAATGAATTTGAAATGACTCACCTAGAGACAAAATGTCCCCAGTGTGGAATGGTATATGGAGTAACACCTTGTTCAACATCAGACCCTGATAAAATAATGGCAGCAGGTATAAACTACTAATCAAGAAGAGTTTGCGAAAATGCAGACTCTTTTTTATTTGCAATAGATTTTATATAAGAGTATAATTAGCTTAAGAATAGTATGGGATTAGATGGAAAGGTGGTGGGGAGATGAGGATAGGGGGAGCTAAGCTTAAAAGATCAATTTTACTTTTTGTCTTAGGAGCTAGCTGTTTTATAATTTCACAGCCCCTCCTAAGAATACCCCTATTAAATTTTTTGCAGGGCAAGACTTCTTTTCTTCTTTTTTATAATCTTAATCCCCTGCTTACAGGAATACTTATAGCCTTTTCCGCAGGCATATTTGAGGAGAGCTTTAGATTTATTTATAAAACATTATTTTTAAGAAGGGTTAAATTTGGGATTCTTGAGCCTATCTTGTTTGGCCTAGGACATGGCTTAGCTGAAGCTCTAATAGTTCTTCTACCAGCCCTATCTTTGGTGGCTTTTCAAAATTTATACCTGGCAATATTTGAAAGAGTCCTGGCCATTGTACTTCATATAGGCTTAAGTTTAATTATTTGGAATGGTTTTCAATTGGATAAAAAGTATAAGTACTTGGGACTAGCTATACTAGTCCATGGAGGGGTAAATTCTCTTATACCTATCTTTGGGGGAAGTGAAAATAGCATCCTCCTAATAGAAGGAGCCTTACTTATAATAGCTATACTTATATTAATATATATCTATAGGTCTAAGAAATATTACAAGCTTAAGGAGGAATAATGATGAAAAATATGAAAAGAATAATCTGGACAACACTTATCCTAATACTAAGTCTTGCTCTTTTAACGGCCTGTACAAGTCCAGGCCTATCTGAGGATTTTGATGAGGAAGAAGTAAAGACTGCAGCGGGAGAAGTAATCTCTTATATTAACAATAGGGATGGAGAAAGCTTATTGGAAATCAGCACTGTGGCAGTTAAAAATGCCCTTACAGATGAGGTTTTAGAGGAGATTTTTGAAGCTATATCTGAGGGCGGAGACTTCCTAGAAATAGAAGAGATAAGTGTTGGAGGCAGCAAGGACAAGGATACAGAGGAAGAATATGCAGTGGCTGTAGCCAAGACAAAATATGAGCATAAAAACTTTATCTATACCCTAAGTTTTACCAAGCAGATGAAGCTAGCAGGCATATTTTACAAATAAGATAAAACGATAAAAAGAGGGGTTTGCAAAGTGCAAACCCCTTTATCCTATAGTTTTATTAAGTTTTTTTGGGCTTCTTCTATTTCTTTCAAGTAGAGTTCATATTCCTTAATAGCTTCTTCCGGTGAAGGATCCTTTAAGCCAATCAGTTCACCATCTTCACTAATTAGTACATAGTCCCAAAACTTTCTATAATCCACCATATTTCCCATCTCCCTTTACATAACATTACTAGGAATTTACATCTCGCTTTAAGATTATTTAGTATATGATTCTACTAATAAATTTATACCCTTTTTTATTAGCTCGTAACATATGTTACCGACTTTAAGTTTTTCTTCCTATATAATTAAGCCATAATGAGAATAATAGTAAAATAAAATAAATTAATCAAGGAGGATGTAAAATGTCAGTTAAAACAACAAACAGAACTGGAGATCCAATGTTTTGCTTTCAGTGTCAAGAAGCAATGGGTAACCAAGGATGTACAAAGGTAGGTATGTGCGGTAAGACAGCAGATTTAGCTGCCCTACAAGACCTAATGATCTATGCAACAAAGGGAATATCACAGCTTGGTCTTAAGGCTGATGAGATAGGATATGAGAAGGAAGGCTTAGATAGGTTCCTAATTGAAGCCCTATTTATGACTATTACAAATGCAAACTTTGATAAGGACAGATTCTTTGAAAAAATCAAAGATGCCCTTAAGCTAAGAGATGAATTAAAGCAAGAACTTATAGCCAAGGGTGTAGAACTTGGAGACCTAGCGGACGCAGCTAGCTTTGTAGTAACTTCAAATGATGAAATACAATTTAAGGCAGAAAAAGACGAAGTAGGAGTACTTGCTACAGAAGATGAAGATGTAAGAAGTCTTAGAGAGCTTATTATATACGGAATTAAGGGAATGGCAGCCTATGCAGAACATGCTGACAACCTAGGTTATGAAGACAAGGACATAGGGAAATTCATAAGAAAGGCAATGGCAGCTACACTAGATGATAGCCTTACAGTAGATGATTTGGTAGCTCTTACTCTGGAAACAGGAGCCTATGGAGTTAAGACAATGGCCCTACTTGATGAAGCTAACACAAGTGCCTATGGAAATCCAGAAATTTCAGAAGTAAATATTGGAGTAAGGGATAATCCAGCAATCCTAGTATCTGGACATGATCTAAAGGACTTTGAAGAACTATTAGAGCAAACAAAGGATTCAGGAGTAGATATATACACTCATGGAGAAATGTTACCAGCTAACTACTATCCAAAGTTTAAGGAATACGAACATTTTGTAGGTAACTATGGTAGTTCATGGTGGGCGCAAAAAGAAGAGTTTGAAAACTTTAATGGAGTTGTCCTATTTACAACCAACTGTATAGTACCACCTAAGGCATCCTATGCTGATAGGGTATATACAACAGGTAGTTCAGGATATCCAGGCTTCAAACACATAGAAGATAGGCTAGAGGGAGAGCAAAAAGACTTCTCAGAACTTATAGAACATGCTAAGAAACTTGATTCACCAACAGAAATAGAAAGAGGTAAAATCGTAGGTGGATTTGCCCATGCACAGGTATTTGCCCTGGCAGATAAAATAGTTGATGCTGTTAAATCAGGAGCAATCAAGAAATTCTTTGTAATGGCAGGATGTGACGGAAGAAACAAATCTAGAAATTACTACACAGAATTTGCAGAAGCTCTTCCAAAGGACACTGTTATACTTACAGCAGGATGTGCAAAATTTAGATACAATAAGCTTAATCTAGGAGATATAGGTGGAATACCAAGAGTATTAGATGCAGGACAATGTAATGACTCCTATTCCCTAGCAGTTATAGCTATGAAACTTCAAGAAATATTTGAATTAAATGATATAAATGACCTACCAATTGCATATAATATTGCATGGTACGAGCAAAAGGCAGTAATAGTATTACTTGCACTTTTATCCCTAGGAGTTAAGAATATACACCTAGGACCTACACTACCAGCATTCCTTTCACCAAATGTAGCCAATGTATTGGTTGAAAACTTTGGTATTGCAGGAATTGGAAGCGTAGAAGATGATATAGAAATGTTCATGAATGCATAAGATATAATGAGCTGACCCTTGGGTCAGCTTTTTTATCCTTCTTATATTAGTTTTACAATTGAAAATTAGGGATATATATAATATACTGTATTGGACTTTAGAAGTGAAAGGATGAGAAGATGAAAGATTTAATAAATAGAATAAATCAACTGGCAAGAAAATCTAAGTTAGAAGAACTTACAGAAGAAGAAAAAGAAGAACAAGGGCAACTTAGAAAGGAATATATAAAAATATTTAGGGGAAACATGGAACACACTCTTTTAAATACCAAGGTAGTAGATGAAGAGGGCAATGATGTAACTCCAGAAAAATTAAAAATAAAAAAGAAAAAAATCAATAGAGACCCACAATAAAAAATACAAGGACAATTGTCCTTGTATTTTTGCATTATACACCTATTTTCTTAAAGCCCTTGCCCTTAACCTCAACTACTTCGTTAATAGTGAGGAAGGCAGAGGGATCTATTTGATCTACTATTATTTTCAACTTAGCTATTTCCTTGGAAGTAACTATACAGTAGAGAACTCTTTTCTTTTCCTTGGTAAAGGCTCCCATCCCATCTAGATAAGTAACTCCTCTGGCTAAATTAGAGAAGATAGCATGGGCTATGGCCTCATGTTCATCAGATATAATAATTACATTTTTTCTCTTATTAAAACCAACCTGAACCTTATCAAGAACTTCATAGCCTATATAGAGAGCTATAAGGGTGTACATGGCAGCCCTATAGCCTAAGAGTATAGAGGATAGGGAGATAATAACTGTATTTACAGCCATAAGGCCAGTACCTATATTAAGATTGTATTTATTTTTTAAGATAATTGCTATAATATCCAGACCACCTTGGCAGGTTCTATTTCTAAACATAAGACCCATGCCTAAACCATTTAGGATGCCTCCAAAGACTGCGCTTAGGAGTATGTCATTCAACTGAAAGATATCTCCAATATCCCTGGTAAGGGTTAGGAGCAGGGAAAGAGTGATCATTGAAATAAAGGCATAAAACAAAAACTCCCTGTCTATCTTCCTAAATCCAATTATAAATAGGGGAATGTTAATAATAAATACCATTATACCAGCAGGAATACTACTTATATATTGTATAAGTATGGCCAAGCCCCCAACTCCACCACTTAGTAGATTGCTTGGAATAAAAAAGGCATTAAAGGCCAAGGCGCATAATAAATTGCCTAAAAGTACAAAAAACAATTTCTTTAGTATTTCTAATCTTTTCTTTCTATCGGGAAAATCAAAGCTCTTATCCATGGATTTATATCTCCTATTCTTTATTTTCTATTAATTTTTGTTTTAAACTTTGAAATACATGATCTATAGCCATTATTGGATGATGGATAAGCATTCTAGGACCAGAGAACCTCATAACTTCCCTGATAGAATCTCTCATTTCCTCATTAAAACAATGGACCTTACAGTTGCTACAGTAGGTCTTGTCCTCCATATAGGGACAGTGATCTATCCTATGTATGGAGTAATCTAAAAGCTCCTTACAAGAGCTACAGAGGGTCTCTCCCTCATGCTTATGATCACAGTATATCCTAATCATAAGCTCTATAACTTCTTTTTCCTTATTTCTTTTATTTTCAATATGATTTTTTTCCAATTTTATACCACCTTAGTGAATATAGTCTCCTTTTATAGTATAAGTTTAACATAATCAAGGATTAAATCCACTAATATCTTGTTTATATAGTTGAGAATTAAAATAATTCGGAGCAAATATAGTCTGAGTATTTATGCTATAATCTATAAATATAAGGGAGGGATAAAATGGAGCCAATAATTAAAATAAGAAATTTAAGCAAGTCCTACGGATCCAACAGAGTCCTTAAGGATGTAAATCTAGAAATTAATAAGGGAGAACTAATAGGCTATATAGGTCCAAATGGAGCAGGAAAGAGTACAACAGTGAAGATAATGCTAGGACTTATAGAAGACTACAGCGGAGATATAGAGATATTTGGTGATAATATAAGGGACAAGGGAGTAGAATATAAAAGAAAAATAGGATATGTACCAGAAGCTTAAATCTGAAATTATATCCAAATCTAGGCTTTGCACTTATATTTCCCCTTCTTATGATGATAAGTGGGGGTATAGATGATTTAAGAGGCTTGGAGGCTTCCTATGCATACTTATTTATCTATATGATAGGTTTAAGCATTCCCACCATAATCAATCTCCTAGCCTATTCAGAAAATCACAGGGCCTCATCCCT
>CAZGQG010000006.1:55353-83153 GCA_964527205.1 uncultured Tissierellaceae bacterium
TTCCCACCATAATCAATCTCCTAGCCTATTCAGAAAATCACAGGGCCTCATCCCTGTATTTATTATCCTATCCCTAGTTTTTTACCTTATATTTAAGGGTCAGGTTATCATTCATCTATTAATAGCCTATCTAGCCATACTCCTAAGTGTGTGGGTAATATTTAAGATGGGTAAAAAGTCCCTACCCTTTTCCAAGGATTTTGCTATGATAGGAGATAGGGGTGGGATAGGAACTGTTTTTCTCACTATGCTTGTATATGGAAGCCTGGCAGGTCTTGATTTTGGATTTAGTCTAATAAACTATGGTGAATATATATATCTAGTATTATTAATAATTGCCAATATATATGTTTGGGAACATGGATTTAGAGATATAAATATAAAAGGGATAAAAATATAAAGTTATGAAAGGATGCAGAATATGATATTGATGTTTGCAGTAGATAATAATTGGAATATAGGCATTGACGGAGGAATGCTAGTTTCTATAAGTAAGGATTTAAGGAGATTTAGAGAGACCACAGAGGGAAATATAGTTGTAATGGGAAGAAGAACCCTAGAGGCTATTCCAGGAAAGAAAGCTCTTCCCAATAGGGAAAATATAGTTGTAACAAGAAACAAGGACTTTAAAGATGAGGGATTTCATCTTTTAAATGATCTGGATAAATTAGATGAGCTAGTAAAAGAGATAGATCCAGAGGGGAAAATGGAAGTTTTTGTAACAGGAGGAGAGAGCATAGTAAGGCAATTGATGCCAAAGTGCAACAGGGCCTATATAACTAAGATTCTAAAGAGTTATGATAAATCAGATACAGCCATACCAAATCTTGATCAAAGCTCAGAATGGAAGGTAGTTGAGGAATCAGAGGTCCATAGTGAGGGAGATATAATGTTTAAATATGTAGATTATGAGAGAATATAAGTTATACTTACAAGAAATTTCAAAAGCCAATCCTAGGATTGGCTTTTCTAGGCCAATAAGAAATTCTTATATGATATAATTATAAAAATAAGATATACAAGGTGGGAAGACAATTGACTAATTTTCTACTTAGATTAGCAAGGGGTAAGAAGGATGGATACACAGATAGGGAAATTAGATTTAGGATAGGCTATATGGCTGCTAGTGTAGGACTAGGCATAAATATACTCTTGTCTATAATCAAGCTTATTATAGGTTTTACTATTTCATCTATAGGAGTTATTGCGGATGGCTTTAACAATCTAACAGATAGTGCCTCCTCTATAATTACCCTTATAGGCTTTAAATTTTCCAGCATGCCTCCAGACAGGGAACATCCCCATGGTCATGGAAGGATAGAATATATAGCTGCTCTTATAGTAGCTTTTTTAGTTATGTTAGTAGGATTTCAATTTATAATGTCCTCAGCAAGAAGGATAATAAATCCAAGTCCAGTAAAATTTGAAATAATTTCCTTCACTATACTTATCTTTTCTATTGGTTTTAAAATTTGGCTAAGTATATTTAATAAAAGAATAGGAGAGAAAATAAATTCAAAAAGTTTAAAGGCAGCAGGCCTAGATGCTATGGGAGACGTGCTTACTACCAGTGTTGTAGTAGTTTCAGTCCTCCTATCTCAATTCACCAGCTTGCCCATAGATGGGATTATAGGAGTACTAGTATCAGTTCTAATAATCTATGCAGGCTTTTCCCTAGTTAGAGAGACCATAAGTCCCCTTATAGGAGAGGCTCCTTCCAGGGAGCTTATAAATGCTATAAATGAAGAAGTCATGTCTTACGATTATATTACAGGTGTACACGACCTGGTTATCCATAGTTATGGAGAGGGCAATGCAATGGCAGTTATAGACGCAGAATTTCCTGCTAATATTGAAATACTAAAGGTGTATAGGGAAATAATCAAGGCGGAAAGAGAAATCGGGGACAAGTACAATCTAACCCTGGTAATTCATATGGATCCTGTAGGAGAAGAATCCCAGGAAAGATATGAACTTAGAAATGAAATCAAACATATAGTAAAGGCAAATCCCAAATACAAATCCATGCATGACTTTAATATAATTCAAGAAGAAGATGGAGAAATTGCAGAATTTCATATTGTGATTGATGGAAATAAATTAGAAAAAGATGAAAATCTAGAAACAGTAAAAAGAGATGTGGAAAGAGTATTAGAGAAAAAATGCAGCAAGATAAGATGTGATGTAATAATAGATATTGACTATGATTAAAATATCATTTAAATGTAATTAAACTGTAACACTGGGCTCCTTCTTATGTGCTATGATTTATATAAGAAGATGAGTTAAGGAGGGGATTTAAATGAGAAATGCAAGACTTTTAGCATTGGGATTGGCCTTAATAATAGGATTTAGTCCAGTACTTGCCTATGGAAAGGAAGATCTTGTCAATATTAATGGAGATAATAAATTAGTATTAGAAGAAGAAACTTACATCGAGTATAAGGGTAAGATTACAGATATTATTAAAGATGAAGAAAAAAACAATATGATGATTCGTGTGGATGGAGAGGAAAAAAACAAGATAGAAAAAATGATCTTTCATATAAGTGAAGATATGAAGATTTTAAAGGAAGGCAGCAAGGAAATCATAAAAAGAGATGATTTAAAGGAAGGGGACCAAATAAGAGCCCGCTATAAAGAAGACACTCCCATGACCATGAGCATACCACCTCAGTTAAGCCCAGATCTTTTATATGTAGATGAAGGTAAGGACCTAATAAGTAATTTTAATAGGATGATTGTAAAAGGAAAGAATATAAATTTACAAGATAAAATATATAAATCAGCTGATGGAATCTATATGATAGCTCTTAGACATTTAGCTGAAGAATTAGGCTATGATGTGAAGTGGAATGGAAGAGATAGAAGTGTTGAACTTACAAAGGGAGCTCAGTGGTCAAAACTAAGCATAGGTAAGGATGAGTACAATTTTGCTAAAATGGCTATAAAACTAGGCAAGGCTCCAGAGATAAAGGATTCCAGGACCTATGTGCCTCTTAGCTTTATAAAACAAGTATTAAAGCAGGAAATAGAAATAAATGAGGGAATATTGAGGATTAAATAAGAAAACTAGAAAAAACAGGAGTCATTTTCAAATGGCTTCTATTTTTTCTGTAAAAATCATAGATTTATGTTAAAATGAAAATATATAATAAGAATATAAGGAAGAAGGGGTATATATGTATGAAGAGTATTCAATGAAGGTTATAGAACATTTTATGAGTCCTAGAAATGTAGGTACCATGAATGATGCAGATGCAGTAGGAAAATATGGAGATGTAAAGTGTGGAGATTCGCTGACTATATATTTAAAGGTTGAAGAGGATATAATTAAAGAGATAAGTTTTCTAGTATTTGGCTGTACAGCAGCTATAGCCACAAGTAGTATGATAACAGAAATGGCCAAGGGAAAAACAATAGAAGAGGCAGAGAAGATCACTGAAAAGCAGCTAATAGACGCCCTAGATGGCTTGCCACAGAGTAAATTACACTGCTCAGTACTGGGAGTAAAGGGACTAAGAGCTGCCATAGATGATTACAAGAGCAAAAAATAAGATGCTAGGGGTGACTATATGGGGAATAACAAATGGACAAGGAGATTTATAAATACAGCTCTTATACTGTTGATAGTCTTTCTTTATACCAAGGTAGATGACAGCATAATGCCTGTAATACAAATCATTGGAATGCTTATTACACCTATAATCATAGGAACATTCCTCTATTACGGCCTAAGACCAATAGTAAAGTTTTTATCTGGTAAATTTGGACATAAGGGCTTGTTTTCCTTTTTAACTATTCTGCTCTTTTTAGTTTTATTTGTAGTAGTTGTAATATTTGGGGGAGCAGCTGTTAAGTCTCAATTTGAAGATGCCTTTACAATGAATCAAGAGAAGTTCATAGAGTATAAGGATTTCCTAGATGGAAAGATACAGGAGATAGCGCCAGACTTAAATATATTTGGAACCATCTATGAAAACTTAGAAAAATCTATAAAAAGTATAAGTAAGGGTCTTGGCACAGGCCTAATGGGAGTGTTTTCATCTATAGGAAACATAGGAACTCAATTAGTACTTGTCTTCTTTATATTGTTTTATCTCTTAAAGGATGATGAAGAATTTTTAGAGATTGCCAATAATAAAGTTCCTGACAAGTACAAGGATGAAATATTCTCCATGGAAACTAGGATAAATGAAATCCTTACAGCCTATATAAATGGGCAAATGCTTGCAGCCCTAATAATCGGAGTGCTCATGTTTATAGGCTACCTAATAATAGGAATGCCTAACGCACTTTTAATGGCAGTATTTTCACTTATAATGGCTATCATACCATTTATAGGAGCCTTTTTAGGAGTCCTGCCTGCAGTGCTTATTGCTCTTACAATAAACTTTAGTCTGGTAATTAAAATTATAATTGTAGCAGTAATAGTCCAGCAGTTAGAGGGAAATGTAATCACACCTAATATTATGGGCAATAAATTAAAGATCCATCCCCTGGCAGTAATGATTATAGTTATAATAAGTGTTAAATTAATGGGTATACTTGGGGCCTTTATAGGCATACCTCTTTACCTAAGCTTGGTCACTGTGGCTAAGACAATATACAGAATAGCCAAGGATAGGGATATGGAAAAAACAGGAGCATAGAAAGGAAGATGACATTGACAGGATTTAAGGGAATGATCAACCTTATACTACCTATAGGATTTATAATATATGGTTTTGTATATTACAAGTTTGCATCTAAAAAATTAAGTAATTTCTTTGGCTATAAGACTGAAAAAACACAGCTTTCCCAGGAAACTTGGGAATATGGCAATAAGAGGGTTGGAGAAATATGGATGAAGCTAGGAGCTCTCTACACCCTAATAGTACTAGGCTTATTTATTGTAATGCCCTCAACTAGAGAAAAGGCTAGTATCATAGTAGTAATAATGGCTCTAATAGTAAGCTTTGTTCCTTTTTCCCTAGTTGAAAAGGAAATAAAGGAAAAATTTGATGAAGAGGGTAAGGCCAAATAAAATAAAATCACATAAAAATGGAAGAGAAAGAGATCAAATAGTAAATATTTGATCTCTTTCTCTTTTTTTTGAAAAAAACTAGTCAAGGAGGCTAGGTTCAAAATAGGATTTTTTTGATATTATTAGAATATAAGCTAAGAAAGTGTGGGATTTATATGCTAGGGGGGAGGTTGGGATATGAAAAATATTGTTTTAGTTATTCATAGAAAGCCAATTGCGCAAAGATTGTTACATGAGCTTAGGGATAAGTTAGATATAAATTTAATTTATGAAGCTGAATATGAGGATGCAATCCTTGACATATATATTCATAATGCCAAACTCCTCCTTATTGAAGCTATGGAAACAGGTTACTATGATCTTGATTATTGTTTAAAGTTATGTATAAGTCTTAGAAAAGAAATGCCTAGCTGTAAAATAATCCTAATGTGTTCAGAACAAAATACAGATAATATTCAAAAGGTTATAAGAGCCAAGGAAGAGGATCAAATCCATGATTTTGTCTTCTACGATACTACAATTGAATATCTTGCCTCCAAGTTAATATCTCTTTAATAATAAATTAGATTATAAGCATGGAAAATTTAAAATGTGAGGTAATTCCTATGAAAAAGATTGCAATAATTACAAGCAATAAAATCTTTGGGCAGAGCTTGGAATCTTCACTTGCTTTGATTCTAGGAAACAAGCTTCAATTATTCTTGTTATCCCACTATAGGCAAGCCCTAGTAGATGCGGAAATACTAGAGATTGATCTAGCTATAATTGATATGGGAATTATGGATGGGATGGAAAATCATATAAAAGAAGAAGAGTTAACCATGACTTTTTTCCAAAATTTAAATAGTGCTTTACCAGATTGCAAAATATTATTACTAGTTTCACAAAAGCATATCTTAAGGCAAAAAACTGCAATCCAGGCCAAGGAAAAGAAACTTGTCCAAGACTATGTTTTCTATGATGTATCCTTGCAATATTTATCCGCCAAGATCACATCTCTAATTTAGTGTATTAAAGTAAGGGAGATTATGTTATAATATTATCAAAGAGATCCATATATTTCTTTCATTGGAAGGAGGATTCCTTTGAAAACTTATTTTCCTGATTATAATAAAAAAATTAATAGAAAAATATTAGCCCTGCTTGTGATTATCTTATTATCTAGCACCTATCTTTTAGCCTGTAGCAAAAATGTAGAAAGTGATTCCATACTACTTAATATAGATGAAGAATCTAAGTATTCCAAGTTTATAGAGGAAGAACTTTCTTCCATTAAGGTTGAAAGGACTGAAAACAAAGCTTACTCTGCCCTAAGTGCTGGGGGCATAACAGAAGCCTTTGATGCCCAAGCTATAGGCGCCATAGAAACTAAACTTGCAAAATTTTGGTATCCTCATTATCTTGCAACAGTGGTAATCGCCATAGACCGGGATCAAACAGATATGCTTATCTCTGATTGGAAAGATTTATATGAGAGCCAAGAGGAGCTAGGAATGTCTAGTGGCCTAGGGGATTTACAAATGATTATAGCAGCCATGTCCTATGGACTAGAAGGCAAAGACTATACAATAAATAGTTCAATGGATCTATTAAAGACATTAAATAAAAAATCCCTTCTTAAAATCAATTCATTTGAAAGCCCTATTATTATTTGCTATGACTATCAAGGGGCGGATCTTATAGAAAAAGGTAGAAATATAGAACTTATAATTCCTTCAGGGGGAAGCATAAGTTATAAAAAGGGATTACTGTCAAAAAAAGAACTAAAATTTGATAATAGCTTAGATGAATTCTTAATAAAAAATAATTATAGAAGCTTAGATGGAAGGAGCAATCCTTTGACTTACCCTGAGGGATCTAGCTATGAAAAAACCCTAGAGCTAGAAGACTATGAGCATTTTGCAGAGGCTACAAGAAAGACTGAGATTCTCTTTCAAAGAAAGGTCTTAGGGGCAAAAAGAATCATGTCCATTAACTACCGAGAACATCTATATTTTGCCCTAATATATATAATTATTGTAAGTATTTGGACAGGTACAATCCTTAGAAGATCTATGCAAAGAGGGATTTCTTATGCTAGTTTATTTACTGGGATTATATTAATAGCATGGGCCTTGGTAAGACTAATTAAATATCAGGTATTTGGCAATCAATTGCTTTCAAGATACCTATGGTATTCATATTATATATTTTTACTATCCTTGCCCTTGGTAATACTTTGGATGGCATGGGCCATAGATAAGCCTATGAACAAGGTATATCCACCTAAATGGTGGTGGGGAATGGGGCTAGTAAGCTTCGGATTAATAATACTTGTCTTTACAAATGATCTTCATGGACTTGTATTTAAACTAGATCTTAGCCGAGGAGACTGGGATATAAATTATGACTATGGCTTGGGCTATTATATTATACTCCTTATATCCACTTTCAATCTTGTTCTTGCATTTTTAATTCTTATAAAAAAATCTATGGAAGGGCCTAGGAAAAAAAGAATTGTATTTCCTTTAGGAGTATTCTTCTTATTTATCCTATATAACTATCAATATATAAGGCGATATCCTCTTATCTATGAAACTGATTTAACCATAGTTACAGGACTTTTTACCCTGCTTATGTTTGAAGCATCTATAGCCTCAGGCTTGATTCCAGTAAACTCAAAGTATATTACAATATTTACAAAATCCCCATTAAAAATGCAAATAATAGATAAAAATAAAGAATTGGCAATCTCATCAAGCTCTTCATTGACCTTAGAAAAAAGTAGTGTTGAAAAAGCTATAAATTATTCTCCTTTTCCATACTTACAAGAAGATGAATCTCTCCTATTTGCTAATCCAATAGCTGGAGGCTATGCCCTATGGTCTAAGGATATTAGCAGTATCCAAAATTTGTGTAGGGAAATAGAAGAATCTACAAAAAAACTCCTTAAGGCCAATGAGATTCTAGCTGAAGAAGAAAAAATAAGGGCTTTGATCAATGAAAAAAATGAAAAAAGAGAATTAATGGAAGAGTTGGAAAGTGAAATAGCTGGGAAAATCCATATTTTAACAAAGATGATAGAAGACCTAGAAGGCTCAGAAGATGAAGAAGTAGAATTAGCACGCTTAGCTCTACTTTTATCTTACATTAAAAGAAAATCTAACTTATTTTTCAAGGAAAAGAAAGTAGAAGAAATCAGGGTGGAAGAATTAAGGATTTATTTAGATGAATTATGTGAAATGGCAAAGTATTCAAAGCTAAGAGTTCTCTTTAGGAATGAACTGGAGGGAAAGCTAGCTATCAGATATGCCAGCCTATTCTATGATTTTTTCTATAATGTAACTGAGGGAGCCCTTGGAAAAGGTGCTTCATATATTATTGCAAACCTAGAAGAGGATGAAAAGACATTTACAATGAGAATGCTAGGATCAGAGGATTTAAGTCCCTTCTTTACAGATGAAAAGCTTATAAATGGAATTTCTGCTGCAAGGGGCAAAATTACAATAAAACAAGTAGAAGATACAGTAGGGATTAGTATTTCTTTTCCTAAAGGAGGAGAATGAAATGATAGGACTCTTTAAACTTTCTTGGATGGGAGCAATTTTTATAACTTTTATATTAGGAATCTGTGTATTAGCCCAAACAATAAGTATAATACTAATGTTTTATGAAAAGGAAAAGAAGCTAGGCCAAGCTTTAAAAATATTCTTAGAAATATCCATACTATTGGAGCTTTTACTCTTCTCCCTCTTATATGGAGAAATAGCAAATGGATATAGAAGTGGAATTATTTTTTTCACAGGCTATTCAAAGTCTAGAATTGCTTTGTTCTTAATAATCCTAATTTTGGTCCTTGCCCTAAATATACTTAATAGAAGATTATCTTCAGCAGAGACCCTAGTCCTAGGCCTAATATTAGTGCCGGGAATAGAAAATATTATGGGAAGAGCCTTTCCCTGGATTTTCATCCTTGTACTCTTGGCTCTCTTAATTCGAAGTATAATAAATTCTAGACAAAGCCTCCTTGCCATAAGGACAGGTATAACAGCCTTATCAGTAGTAAATGCTATAGATACCTTGCCTACAGGAGTATTGTTTTGTGAGAGCGATGGCTACACTATTCTCTGCAACTTCCAGATGCAAGAACTAATCTATCTCATAACAGGCAAGGTCTTTCGTAATTCTCTTGAAATCTACAAGCTCTTAATCTCTGGTGAATATAAATCCAATTATAAAAGAATCCAATTAGAAGGCCAAAGTATATATATCCTGCCTGATAATAGTGCTTGGATTTTTAAAAAAACAGACATAAGGATTAAAAGAAAAAACTACCTTCATATATCCGCTACAAATGTAAGTAAGAACTGGGAGTTTACTTGTAAATTACAAGAACAGGAAGCAGAATTAGAGAAGAAGAGCCAGGAATTAAAAGACACTATCTCAAATCTTCAAATCCTAAGCAAGGAAAAAGAAATAAATAAATACAAGATGAAAGCCCATGACATCCTAGGCCAGAGACTTTCTATTCTGCTAAGAATGATACAGGATAAAGACAAGCTAGATTATGAGCTCTTAAAGAACTTATCAAAGGGACTCTTAGAAGAGTTGAAATCAGAAGATAGGGAAACTAGCCCCTTAGAAGATCTTGAGAAGATCCAAGAAGTATTTAGCTTTATTGGTGTGAAAATTGAATTTACAGGTGAGCTACCAAAGGATCAAGTACAGGGGGAATTAATCCTAGATATAATAAGGGAAGCTGCAACAAATGCTGTAAGACATGGATTTGCAAGGGAAATAAATATAGAGGCAAAACAAACAAATGATTTATATAATCTGCTAATAAAAAATACAGGTTATACAACAAGAAAAGAAATAGTTCCAGGAAGTGGAATTAAAATAATGGAAAATAAAATAAATGAAAATAATGGCAAATTAGAAATAATTTCCTATCCAGACTTTATCCTATCTGTGAGTATACCAGGAGTTGATGAAAATGTATAAGGTTCTAATTGTAGATGATCATGAGTCTATGTTGGACTCACTATTCTATGCCTTTAAAAATACAGATAATTTTATAGTAGTAGCAAGCTTGAAAAGTGCTTCTCATGCTGAGGTCTATTGCATGAAGCTAAAACCAGATCTAATTCTTATGGACGTATGCACTGAGGAAGGAGCCTCAGGTTTGGAGGCTAGCAAAATTATAAAGGAAAAGTATCCAAATATTAAAATTATAGTTATGTCAGGTTTTGATGAGCTTACCTACTCACCTAGGGCCAAGGAAGCAGGGGCAGATGCCTTTATATATAAGAGCAAGAGTTTAGATTATTTTATGGAGATTGCCAATGGAGTTATGGATGGCAAGGAATCTTTTCCAGAGGAAAAATCAATCTCAACTCCTATGGGAGACACCCTATTAACAGAAAGAGAGATGGAAGTACTTAGATTGATGTGTAAGCATATGACCAATAAAGAGATAGGTGAAGAACTCTTTATTTCTGCCCACACAGTTAAATACCATAAATCCAATATGTTAGCTAAAACAGGCTTTGAAAGATCCTTGGATCTAGCATTTTATATGATCTCCAAGGGATTAATAAATCCCCTATATTAATTATATAAATTAATATAACTTAGACATACTGTTAAAAAATCTTATAAAAACTAGCCATTAGGACTAGTTACAAAGAGTGGAAAAATGGGTACAATAAAGCTATATAAAGAATATTCTATAAATAAGGAGGCAGAAAAATGGGATTAATAAAAGCACTTAGTTCAGCAGTAGGAGGGTCCTTAGCAGACCAGTGGTTGGAAGTTATAGAACCTAATGATATGGGAGATAATACAGTATTTACTTCAGGTGTAATGGTTAGGAAGAATGATAGAAGAGGATCAAACAAAAAAGGCACAGAAAATACGGTGTCAAATGGATCAATAATTCACGTCTATCCAAATCAATTTATGATGCTAGTAGATGGGGGCAAGGTAGTTGATTATACAGCAGAAGAAGGTTACTACAAGGTTGACAATTCTACACTTCCATCTATGTTTAATGGAAGTTTTAAAGAGGCTCTGAAGGAATCCTTTGAAAGAGTAAAATATGGAGGGGTAACTCCTAGCTCTCAAAGGGTCTACTATATAAACCTACAGGAGATCAAGGGCATTAAGTTTGGAACCCCTAATGCTTTAAATTACTTTGATGATTTTTATAATGCAGAATTATTTTTAAGAACCCATGGAACTTATTCCATTAAAATAACAGATCCACTCTTGTTTTTTATGGAGGCTATTCCAAGAAATAAGGACAAGGTTGAGATCCAAGACATAAATGAACAGTATCTATCAGAATTTCTAGATGCCCTACAATCCACCATGAATCAAATGTCTATTGATGGGACTAGAATATCCCATGTAGCCTCAAAGGGTAGGGAGCTAAGCCAGTATATGTCTGCCACCTTGGATGAGGAATGGAGAGCCATGAGAGGCTTTGAGGTTCAATCTGTTGGTATATCTAGCATTTCCTATGATGATGAATCTAAGGAATTAATAAATATGAGAAACAAAGGAGCAATGTTAGGAGATCCATCTGTAAGAGAAGGCTATGTTCAAGGATCTGTGGCCAGGGGAATGGAGGCAGCAGGATCCAACGAAGGAGGAGCTACAGGTGCCTTTGTGGGCATGGGCTTAGGCATGCAGGCTGGAGGAGGATTTGTAGGTGCAGCTTCTCAGTCCAATCAAGAACAGATAAGACAAGAGCAAGAGAGGAAAAAGGAGAAAGAAGAGAAGACTGGATCCCAAGACCAATGGTTCTGTACAGAGTGTGGTGCAAAAAATACAGGGAATTTCTGTTCAGAATGTGGTGCAAAGAAAGCAGTATCTCCAATAAGCCATTGTTCAAACTGTGGATTTAAAGTAGAGGGAGACATACCAAATTTCTGTCCACAATGTGGAAACAAATTCTAAAAAAGGCAAATGAAACCGAGGTGATAAGATGACTATTAAATCCTATAAGTGTCCTAGTTGCGGAGCTGGAATAGAATTTAAACCTGATATACAGAAGTTTAAATGTGATTATTGCTTTAGCGAATACACTACAGAAGAAATTCAAAAAATATATGGGGAACTAGAAGAAGAGTCCCTTGAAGAAAAAAAAGAAGAAGAGGAAAAAAAGAAAGAAGAACAGGAGACTTTGGCCCTGTACCAGTGTAATAGCTGTGGGGCTGAGGTGGTAACTGATGAAACTACAACATCTACATTTTGCTACTATTGCCATAATCCAGTGATTATATCCAATAGATTATCCGGTGATTTTCAGCCTAATAAGATGATTCCCTTTAGCATAAACAAAGAAAAGGCCAAGGAAACCTTCTTAAATTGGGCATCAAAAAAGAAATTTGTGCCAAGAGAATTTTACAGTAGCTCCCAGCTTGAAAAGATAACAGGTATCTATCTACCCTATTGGTGGGCAGACTGTAAGGTGGATATAGATTATTTAGGAGAGGCAAATAAACTCAGAGTCTGGAGAGTAGGAGAAAGGGAATACACGGAAACAAAAAAATATAATATTGTAAGAAGGGCTAATATAGACCTTTCTAATGTGGAGGAATTAGCCTTCACTAAGATTGACAAGGACCTATTAAATGGAATAGCACCCTATAATGAAGATCAAGCCATAGAGTTCTCCATGCCCTATCTATCAGGTTTCTTTGCAGAACAATACAATATAGATGAAGAAGAGATAAGACCAAAAATAGAAGAACAGGTAAACAGATACAGTAAGATGTTAATAGATGATACTATTTCAGATTTTAACTTTGTTAGGGAGAAGAGCAATAATACTAAGATCCTAGCCAGGGAAATGAACTATACTCTTTTACCTGCCTGGATACTAACATATGAATACCAAGGGAAGACCTATGTATTTGCAGTAAATGGACAAACAGGAAAATCCTTTGGAGAATTACCTCTTGACAATAAAAAGTTAATTGGGGTTTCAGCAGGGATATTTGCACTTAGTTCTCTAGCCCTTATGCTAGGAGGGATGCTAATATGGTAAACTTCAAGAGAATAGGAATAAAATCCTTAATAGTGCTAATGCTATTAATATTTATAGGGAAGCCAATACTCATAAGTGCCCAAGGCCTTAGTGTCTTTGATGAGGGGAATTTATTTAATGAAAGCCAAATAGAGGATTTGGAAAGAGAGGCAAAGACCATCGGGGATAATTACAATATGGATATTATAATCCTAACTAGCAATGATACTGGGGGGAAAAGCTCTAGGGACTATGCAGATGATTATTTTGATTACAATGGATTTGGTAGAGGGACTGACCGGGATGGTATTTTGTTCCTAATTGATATGGATAATAGGGAGGCCTATATATCAACATCTGGAATAGCTATAAGATATCTAACAGACCAGAGAATTGAAGGTATTCTAGATATAGTCTTTGACAGTGGAATGGGAGATGGAGATTATTACTCTGCCAGCAAAGGATTTTTAAGTGGTACAGAACAATACCTTGCCATGGGTATTCCACAAGACCAATATAGTGAAGAAGAAGGCATAAAGGAGAAGAACAGCTTAAGTCCTATGGAAGCAGCCATTAGTGCCATAGCTGGACTAGGCTTATCAGGAGGATTCTTTCTTAGAACCAAATCAAAATACAAGATGAAAAATCCAAGCAAGCCACTGACCTTTAGAAACAACAGTATTGTAAATCTTACAAGAGAGCAAGATCAATTAATAGATACAATTGTAACCCACAGAATTATACCAAAGCCAAGTTCAAACTCAGGAAGCTCAGGTAAAAGTACTACCCACACTTCCTCCAGTGGAAGAAGCCATGGAGGAGGAGGCAGGAAGTTCTAAGAGTCCAGGAGGTGTCAGCTATGAAAAATTATATGAAGATATTGATATTAATAATGGGCATTCTTGTCCTAACTAGTTGCAAAAAAACAGATTTAAATGACCCGGCTATTGGAACAGACCTAGATGGGGAGACCAAGCCTATAGCACCTATAGTAAGCTTAGAAGAAGATGATGAAGATGAAGAGGAGATAGAGCTTCCAACAGAAAACATTGATCTAAGCACAGAAGAGGGAATTAGAGATTATTTAATAGGAGATTGGATTTGCAATATAGAATATATGAGTAATATTTTTGCCTATATGAATATAGATGAGAATTTTGATCTTGAAATACTCTTTCAAGACACCTATGAAAATGAAGAAAAGGGATTATATAAGGGAAAATTAGTTCTGGATAGATTATATGCAGGATCTGATGAGGCCCCTGATATAATCCGCATAGAATTAGAGGATGATAAGTATTCCTATGCTGATTTCTTTTTCCTACACAGAACTATTTATGAAGGAAATCAAGTCATGTCCCTGTTCTTTACAGGAGATGGGAATTCAGTATTTAGCAAGCTCCTAGGATATGAGGGGGAATATGCAGATGATGAGTTTAATTATATGATTGATCAATTGTTTTTCCACAAGCCTAATAATCAGCTAGCAAGTCAAGAAAAGAGAATAAATGATACATTTAATGCTGTATTTTGGGGTCATGCCTATTTATATGAAAGTGTATGGCTTGATGATGTGATTTGGACACCAAGTCCAGATGATGACTTCGAAGCTCCCTATCCAATGTCCATGACCAATTATGAAAATGAGACAAGGGAAAGTATTGTTTATAATATAGCAGAGGATAAGGTCTTTGAGATTTTAGGGGATAATATGTTCCAGGGAGAAGTTTATTATGTGGAGACAGATGAGAATGGAGATATTATTGAGATAATAGATGCAGAGTATAAGGTCTACCTAGAAGACAATCCTGAAGGATTTATTGATGAATATCCAGATTACTATGAGTATAGTGAAATTGAAGATCAGATATTCGATATAATATACAATGATATAGTAGAGATACGAGAATATATAGATGGAGGGATGACAGTCCTATACACCAGAGAGACTACTATGATCTACGGAGAAGAGTACTATAATATCTTCCTAGGCACAGACTATGATGATATTTTTGTTAGAGAAATTCACTACGGAGTCAATCCTATAAGCAGGGCTGTATATAAGTATAATGTTATTGATGATATATGGGAGGAAATGGGTGCAGGCTAAGGATAAAAATACTAGTAGCAGACCCCTTATAAAAGGAAAGGACCTAATCCCTTGGATTAGGTCCTTTCCTTTTGGAAGATTGTCTTTAAATTGCCCCCTAATTATGATAATATTAGACTATGTGATTTTAGCACTTTAAAGGATGGAGGAAAACTTATGAAGGAAAAGAATACAGCCTTTGATAGCTTTAAGAAAGGATTAGTCACGGCCATACCCTTATATGTAGGATATTTCCCTACAGCTGTAGCCTTTGGGCTTTTAGCCAGGAATACAGGGCTTTCATTTTTAGAAACCAGCTTGTTTTCTATAATAGTCTATGCAGGAGCCAGCCAGTTTATGGCCCTGGAGATGATAGCCCTGGGCTTAAGTAGTATGAGCATAATAATAGCTACATTTTTACTTAATTTAAGGCATATGGTAATGTCCGCATCTCTTTCACAAAATTTAAAAGATATAGATAGGAAGTATCTGCCAATAATTGGCTTTGGAATAACCGATGAAAGTTTTTCTGTACTTTCCTTTAATAAGGATAGGATAGACCTACCCTTCGTACTTGCCATAAACTCAGCCTTTATATCCTGGGTTCTTGGTACAATGGTAGGTTATCTAGTTGGAGAGATTCTCCCCCTATCCCTACAGGCAAGTTTAGGTATCGGTTTATATGCAATGTTTGCAGGCTTAATTTTTCCGGAGATTAAAAAATCCAGAAGAATACTCACAGTAGCCCTTATAGGAATTATAGTGTATTTACTTATAATAAGCACAAATATATTTAGAGAAGGTTGGGATATGATATTTGGAATAGTTATATCTTCAGCCCTGGCAGTATTGCTAGTAAGTGGAAAAGGAGGACCAGAGGATGAATAATATTATAATTTTAATAATTGGAATGGGACTTGTAACCTATATACCTAGAGTAGCTCCTCTTTTAGCCTTAACAGACAGGGAGATAAGTTATAAATTCAAGGAGTTCCTCACCTTCATACCCTACACCTCCCTTACTATACTTATAGTAAAGGGAATCCTAAGTGCAAGCCAGGAAATGAGGATGCCTACCATTGTGGGTATAGGAGTATCTGCTTTAATATCTTATTTCCAAGGAAGTCTTGTCCTTAGTGTACTTGGAGGCATTGTATCCTCCTTTATAGCAATAAATATTTTTATGTAAGAGAGACTAATATTAGAGGAGATGATGGATTGGAAACAATAGTAGTAATTGAACAAGTAGCTATCCTAGCCATACTTATGGGGGTAGGATGGTTAGGAGGCCATTTAGGGGTCTTGGGAGAAAGGGAAAATCAGGCTATGACCTCACTCTTAGTCAATATAGCCCTGCCAGCATTAGTGATTTCCGCCTTTAGTCTAGGTTATTCCAGGGAAACCCTAGAGGGAATAATAATGATATTTATCCTATCTTTTTTCGCCCAACTCCTAGGGGCCCTTATAGGAAGGATAGCTTACAGAAAATATCCAGAGGAAAAAAACCTAGTACTTAGACTGGGAAACACCTTTTCCAACTCAGGCTTTATGGGCATACCCTTTGTATTTGCCCTATTTGGAGGAGAATCACTTATATATGCTTCAGTCTATATGATTCCCTTTCACATACTAATATGGACTTACGGAGAAAATCTGCTGAGAAAGGAAAAAGAAGCTCCCAGCCTTGCTATCTTTATGAAAAACCCTTCAATAATTGCAATACTAGTGGGGATGATAATCTTTATAGGAAATATACCAATCCCTAGAGTAATAGATCAACCTATAAGCATGCTTTCTTCTCTCACATCACCCCTGGCCATGCTTATACTAGGTGAGAGGATTTCAAGACTAAGGCTTAGGGACTTAGTTACTGACAAGGATATGTATTATATGTCCTTTATAAAATTAATATTAACACCTGTAATTACCCTAATAATTTTAAGACTATTAAATATAGATCCTTTAATTAGGAATATTGTAGTAATAATGCAGAGCCTGCCAATAGCAGTGCTTACAGTGGTCCTAAGTCAAAAGCACAATGCAGATGTGGATCTGGCATCAAAGGCAACCGTGGTAAGTCATGTGCTTTCAATAATTACCATACCAATTATTGCCTTTCTGTTATAAATAAGGAGGAAGATATGATAGACATAATAGCTCAGGTAAAAGGGATAGAAGATGAAATAATAGAATATAGAAGAGAACTTCATAGGATTCCAGAAATAGGCCTTGAACTTCCAAAGACAGTAGAGTTTGTAAGTTCCAAGCTAGACCAAATGGGAATAAAATATGAAAAGTTAGTAGATGGAAATGCCTTGGTTGCCCTAATAAAGGGAAAAAATGAAGGTAAAACCATAGCCCTTAGGGCAGATATGGATGGCCTTCCATTGAAGGAAGAGACAAATCTAGACTTTAGTTCAATAAATAATAATATGCATGCCTGTGGTCATGATGGGCATACAGCAGCTCTTTTGGGAGCAGCTAGAATACTAAATGACAATAGGGATAAATTCCAAGGCCAAGTAAAGCTCCTATTTCAGCCTGGAGAAGAAGCTCCCGGTGGAGCAGAACCTATGATAGAAGAGGGAGCTCTAGAAAACCCAAGGGTAGATAGGATCTTAGCCATGCATATGGGTAATCTTGGAAAGGGCATAGGTCACGGAAATATAGGAGTAAATTATGGGACCATGATGGCAGCTGTGGACACAATGAGGATAAGGGTAATAGGAAAGGGTTCCCACGGAGCTTATCCTCACCAATCAATAGACCCAGTTCTAACAGCCTCTGAAATAGTAATAGCTCTTCAAGGCATAGTAAGCCGGGAAATAGATCCAGTAGAGCCTGCTGTAATATCTGTAACAAGGATCCAAGGAGGCAGAACGGACAATATAATACCTAATTCTGTAGAACTAGGTGGAACCATTAGAACTACAAATGAAGATACAAGAAAAACCATAGAAAGAAGGATAGAGGAAGTAGTAAGAGGCCTTAGTTTAGCAAGGGGAACAGACTATGAAATAGAATACCAAAACAATTATCCCGCCCTTATAAACTCAGAAAAGGTAACAAGGGAATTTGTAGAATCTGCTAAAAAGATTATTGGAAAAGAAGGGATTACAGTTTTAAAGGACCCAGTAATGGGAGCAGAAGACATGTCCTATTTCTTAAATCAAGTAGAGGGGACCTATTTTTATCTTTCCAATACAGGAAAGGTAGATGGAGAATACTACCCTCAGCATAATTCTAAATTTGACCTAGATGAATCACAAATATGGAAGGCTGTGGCCTTATTTATACAGGCTACATTAGATTATTTAAATGATTAGAAGATTAAACTTTAAGGAGTGATAGACTTGTATTTAAAGTGTTATGAAGAGGTTAAATCTATTACAAAAGAATTAGTTAAGGTTCCAAGTATAGTAAAGACCAGGGGGGAAATAGATTGTGCAGAGAAAATATATGATTTTCACAGGTCAAACCCCTACTTTAAAGAAAATCCAGACTACCTACTCTTGCAAAGAACCTTAGATGATCCCTATGAAAGGTACAATGTAATTAGCATGGTAAGGGGGACCAAGGGCAAATCAAATAAAACGGTAATCCTAATGGGACACTTAGATACTGTAGGTGTAGATGATTTTGGTACAATAAAGGACTTTGCCTATGATCCAGACCAGCTTCCTGAAAAGCTAAAAGCCTTAAATTTAAGTGAAGAAATAAATGAGGATATTGAATCAGGAGATTATATGTTTGGCAGGGGAGCCCTGGATATGAAGTCCGGTGTTGCAGGACATATGTATCTGACCAAGTACTTTAGTGAACATCCAGAAGAATTAGATGGTAATCTAGTGGTTATAGCAGAATGTGATGAAGAGGATACCTCAATGGGAATAATCTCATCCCTTAAGATCCTTAAAGAATGGAAGGAGAAATATTCTTTAGAATATATAGCTGCAATAAATGCAGACTATTCTACACCCTATGATGAGGAAGATGAGAATAGATATGTATACTTTGGCACCATTGGAAAACTTCTTCCTTCCTTTTATGTTACAGGGAAAGAAACCCATGTAGGCCAAGCCTTTGGAGGATTAGATCCTAACTTGCTAGTAGCAGAACTAACCAGAAATATTGAACTTAATCCAGAGCTTTGTGATGAATCTCAGGGAGAAGTTACAATTCCTCCTATGTCCTTAAAGCAAGCAGATTTTAAAGACATATACACAGTACAAACTGCTCTGGATGCCTATGCCTACTATAACTTCTTCACCCATAGCATGAGCCCAAGGGATGTAATGGAAAAAATGAAGAAAAAGGCAGTGGAATCCTTTGATAATATAGTGGACTATACAAATAAATCCTATAGGGAATTCTGTGAAATGGCAGGCCATACCTATACAAGACTTCCTTGGAAGACCAGGGTATATACTTGGGAAGAGTTTTACAATGAACTAGTAGAGCTTAATGGAGAGGAGTATAGGGATTATATAGCGGAGTTTTCTAGGAATCTAAACAAGGAAAAACCTTCCATGGATCTTAGGGAATTTTCTGTAGAGGTAATTAGGGAGTCATGGAAGTGGGCAAGGGATAAGAGTCCAGCTATTATAATATATTATTCCTCAGTATTTTCAGCTAGGATAGAAATCACTGGAAAAAATGAGCTGGAAAAAGAACTGTTAAAGAGTGTAAATGAGTCCATAGACTTTGTCCAAGACTACTCAGACAAAGCTATAGTTACCAGGATGTTTTATCCCTATATATCAGATTCAAGCTTTATGGCTATGAGTGATAAGCCAGAAGAACTAAAGGCCCTTGAAGATAATATGCCAGCCTGGGGAAGCAAATACATTCATCCCATAGAAGATATATTGGAGATAAATGTACCTGTAGTAAATATAGGAACCTTTGGCAAGGATGGACACAAGATAAGTGAAAGAGTTCATATGAGATATACCTTTGAAAATGTAACTAATATCACCTATAATACTGTGAAAAAATTGTTAAAATAGCAAACAAATCCCCTAATATTAATTTAATATTAGGGGATTTGTCAATATATTTAAAGTGGGAGGTTTGCAATATTTCCATTAGAATCAAATAATATTTCCTCTGCATCACTGATTATTTCAAAATCATTAGAATCCTTTATTTCTGATGCAATATCTTCTGAAACCCATAATTTATCCAAATATAAGGTATTTGGTATATATACTATTCTAGGATTTTTATTATCATATCGAACACAGGATGTTAGTGCTACTTGAATAGCCTCTTCTTCTGTATCAATTACGAAGGGTATTTGCGAACCCCGAAGAGTAGTGGCAGTATATGCATTAACATAGGTGCTATATAAATCAATTTGATCATAACATTTTTTAGTAATTATATCAGCAGAACCTATGCCTGTAGCATTCCCATGGCTTTTTTCGGAAATACCTAATAAGAGGATTCTTTGAATGTTTATATCGGATTCAATGTCAGGATTACAATATCTGCCTGTGACATTAGGGTCCATACCATCTCCGCTAAATTCTTTGCCCATTTCTTTTACTAATAAGAGATTTAGATTATCTAACTTAATCTTTCCCATTATATCTTTAGAATCAACTAAAAGTTCTTTTTCAACTTTAAAGAAATTTTCTTTTGGAACCACTCTAATATCGGATGTTTCTTCAAAAGCATCTTCTACAATAGCTACTCCAAAGTATACTGGAGCTTTTTCTAGAATTTTTTCTCCTAGAGCAGGTATAACTTCATTAAAGATATCAAAACCGTTTCTATGAGCTACAGTAGCTCCTGCATGCTTACCTAAGCCAATAGCCAACATCTTTATGAGTCCACTTTCATAATCATGCCTAAACAGTGTATGGGCCTTAACTCTATTGATCACAACAATGGCATCAGAATTATAGGCTACCTTATCAATATAAACAGGGAATTCCATGGAATTTGATTCAATAGTAACTTTACCAATTTCCTCTACCTCTAAGGATGAAATGATAGGGACACCCATTTTCTCTTCACTAATACCTAAGCTATTCAATACTTCAATTTGCCCAGATTCAGTTGCACCACCATGGCTTCCCATAGCTGGTATAATATAAGGTTTAAAATTGTAATTTATTAAGATTGTAATAATTTCCTTTACAATAACATCTATATTTGCAATGCCTCTACTTCCAACAGCAATAGCCACCCTCGATTCAGGTTCTAATTTACTAGCTAAATTATGTAAGTTAAATTGAGTATTTAACTCTTCTTTTAAATCTAAGAGAGGGCTCTGATGAAAATTCTGTTTAACTAAAACCATCTTAGGAAGCTTCACTCTATCAGAATCTTTTACTAGGCCTGAAACCATAATATCGCTCCTTTAATATATTTGAAATCATTCGTAAAATCTATAAAAGATAAAGATGAGGACTTGATTTTAATCAAGTCCTTCAATCATTATATAGTATTACTTGTTATATGATTCTGCTAATTTTATTAATTCGTCACCAAATTTTTCTTCGAATAAATCAAAAGCAGGTCTGGATCTATCAACAAAAACTTGTCTTTGTTCAGGTGTTAAGTCATTTACTTGCATGCCTGATTCTTTTAAACTGTCTATATAGCTAGCTTCCATTTCCTGAAGTCTTTCTCTTTGAGCTACTACTGTTTTATCAACAGCATCAGTTACAACTTTTTGAAGATCTGGAGATAAACTATCATAAAAATCTTTACTAATTATATATGGACAGTTTGCAAATACATGTCCTGTCAAAGTAAGGTAATCTTGAACTTCATTAAACTTAGATGTGTAGATTATAGCTACTGGGTTCTCTTGAGCATCCACTGTTTTCTGCTGAAGACCTGTAAACAATTCTCCAAAAGCCATTGGAGTAGGATTAGCGCCCATACCCTTAAAAGCAGCCATGTGAAGAGGATTTTCCATAGTTCTTATCTTCATACCTTCTAAATCATCAGGACTTGTTATAGGTCCTTTATTGTTTGTGATATGTCTAAATCCATTTTCTCCAATTCCTAAAATCATAATGTTTTGATTTAAAAGACCTTCACTAGCTTTTTCAGCAAGTTCTCCATCCATTGCAGCGTAAACAGCTTCCCTATCATTAAAGATAAAAGGTAAATCAAATATCATGAATGGTTCATAGAATCCTGATAGAACAGGACCACCTGGTACTGACATCTCTAAAGAATTTAAACTTACGGCTTCAATAGACTGCCTATCTGAACCTAACTGAGCATTCGGATAAATTTCTACTTTTAGTTTGCCATCAGAATTTTTTTCAACTTCTGGCTTAAAAACATCAATTAAAGTAGTATTAGAAGGATGATCTTCTGCTAGTACATGGGATATCCTAATTGTTGTTACATCATTTCCATTTCCGCCCTTGTCACTACTACTATCACTGTCGCCACAGCCTACTAAAAAAACACTTACTGCTAATAAAACCATTAACATTAAAGAGAATTTCTTTTTCATTTTGACAACCTCCATTTTTTTATTTTAATTATATCTTACAATCTATCTAATGAAGTTTAATAAACCCATTGATATAGATGGTATGAATGTTACTAGTAATAATACGAATATGTTTACTGCTATAAATGGAATTAAATATTTAATCATTCTTTCAACTGGTACCTCTCCAATTGCCGATGCTACAAAGATATTTGCGCCGTAGGGTGGGGTAGAGAATCCAATTGCTAGGTTCATTGTCATAATAATTCCGAAATGTACTGGACTAAGTCCTAAGCTTACAACTATTGGTAATAATATAGGTGTAAGTATAATTGTAGCTGAAATATTATCTATAAACAAACCAACTAATAATAAAATTAGGTTAATTAACAATAATAGAACAATCTTACTATCAGAGATTCCTAGTAAAAACTGACCAACTAGAGCAGGTACTTGCTTCATTGTCATAAAGCCTGCAAAAGATGCGGATAATCCAATCATATAAGTTGTTGCACCATTTATTAACACACTGTCAATTAAGGCTTGTTTTAATTGTGCAAAGTTTAAAGATTTATTAAATACTTTAGCAATTATTATCGCATATACTACCCCTACAACAGCTGCCTCAGTAGGTGTAAATATTCCTGCGTAGATACCACCTAATATTACTATAGGAACTGTTAAAGAAGGTATAGCTTCAAGAAAAGACCTTAATAGTGGTGGTCTCTCCGTATTACCTGTATAACCAAGTTTCTTTGAAAAGAAATAGTTTACTATAAGTAATCCTATACCTATTAAGGTGCCAGGTATTATACCAGCTATAAACAAGTCACCAACAGATGCTCCACTAGTTACACCATATATAACAAATGGAATACTGGGTGGGATAACAACACCAATTGCTCCTGCAACAGATGTTAAAGAAGCTGCGTAACCAGGTGCATAACCTTGTTCCTTCATGGCCGGCATCATAAATGAACCAATTGCAGAGACAGTTGCAGGTCCTGATCCAGATATTGCAGCAAAGAACATACAAGTTAATGTTGTTACCGCACCTAAACCTCCAGTAATATGACCAATTAAACTATCTGCAAATGTAAGTAGTTTTTTTGATACTCCCCCATAACTCATTATATTACCAGCTAATATAAAGAAAGGAATAGCCATTAGTGGAAATGAGTCTAAAGCTGCAAAAGCATTTTGTGCTATTACCATTAAGGAAATATCTTTACTAAACAAAAGTGTAATCGCTGTAGCGGCTCCAAGTGAAATCCCTATAGGGACACTAAGAGTAATCAGTAAGAATAACAATACAAATAGTACTAGAATAATCATGATATCGCTCCTTCACCTTTATTAATTTCATCAAGACTCTTTATATTTAGGTATATTTGCTGTACTAACCTAATACACATAAGTCCTGATCCAATTGGGACTGAAGCATAAGCATATCCCATAGGCATTCTCATAGATGGTGATAATTGGCCTCTCTGGGAAATAGTAAGAGTTAAAATAAAAGACTTATAGGCCAAGAAAATGCTAAATGCTAACCATATTAATAATGCAAATGTATCAAATATGATTTTATTTCTTGGTGAAAGGTTGTTTTTTACTATTTCAATACGTAAATGATTTCTACGCTTAACTGCATAACTTGCACCCAGCCAAATTTGATATAAGAAAATATACCTAGCTAGCTCCTCGCTCCATGAGAGTGAACTTTTAAATACATATCTCATAACAACTTGAGCAAAGACTATACTAACTGTCATTATTAAACTTACTACTAATATAGATTCTTCGAATTTTTCATCTAACCATTTTAAGATACTCAATCAAATTAACCTCCTTCAAAATATAAAAATGTAATAATTAATTTTCATAAAAAAATTAGATCTAATAGCTTCACCTCCAATTAGTATTAATTAAATTTACTGAATATTGTATTTGTTTTTTATTGTAACACAAAAAAATGTATATGTATACCAAAAAAGAGGAAAAATACAAATATTTAGAAAAATCGGAAGAAATAATATATATATTTGACAATTTACAGATTTTATTGTATATTTTACTTATATAATTACTTAATTGTATACAATCATGACTTAGTTTTACATTTTCAAATATAATACTAGGTAAGGGGGGTTAATATTGAAGCTAAAAGCAATAAAAAGCAAAGGAAGCTTATCGGATAAGGCATACAATACTTTAAAAAAAAGCATCCTAAACTTAGAGTTGGAACCAGGAGAGATAATAAGGGAAGATCAGATTTCAGAAGAACTAGGAATTAGTAGAACTCCATTAAGAGCTGCTTTACAGAGATTATCTTTTGAATCATTTATTGAAGTTGTTCCAGGAAAAGGTACTTGTGTTACTGATTTATCTCTTGATTTCTTTCTTCAGTTATTTGATCTTAGAGAAGTAATAGAAATTTTGAGTGTGAAATTAGCTGCATTAAACAGAACGGAAGAGGACATACAAGAAATTAGAAGACTAATAGATATACAGATGGAAATAGCTAAAGAAAAACCTTTAGACCGTGAAATGTACTGGACAGTGGATAGGCAGATACATTTATATCTTGCAAAATGCTCTAAAAACTCTTTAGTGGAAGAACAAGTAATCAGATTGAATGAATCATATAATAGGTACCTAAGATCTACAGAGTTTTCAGATAGGGCAGTAACTGTTGTAAGAGAACACATGTTGATAGTTGATGCTATTGAAGAAAGAGACAGCATAAAAGCTTCCAATATTATGGAACATCACTTAAGGGATGTAAAAGAATCTATAATAGTTAGTATGTTAAAAAGAGAGAATATTAAGTCTAAACAAAAAGTCTAAAAATTTTCTAGATAAGAGAAAGATAGTTGAATTAATTTTTTTGTTAAACATTGTATACAAATACAATATGCTTATTTTAACAAGAAGTTAATATTATAAGGAATAGGAGAGGATATTAATATGAATAAACCTAAAGTAGTAGTACATTCAGTTTTACTAGATAGTCCAGATATCGAAGAAGAGGTATTATCACAAATTGATGCGAACTTAGTTTTTGTTCCTAATGAAGATGTAGATTTATTTTTCAAAGAAATAACAGATGCAGATGCTATTATAATTGCAGATAGGGAGATTTCTTCTACAGATGTTGATACTTTAGAAAGATGTAAAATTATAGCTAGACAAGGAATAGGATTTAATAATATTGATTTAGTAAACACAAAAGGTAAAGACATAGCAGTTACTAATGTACCAGACTACTGTTTAGATGAAGTGTCTGATTTTGCTATGTCATTAATGTTATCAATGCTAAGACATATTCCAACTTATAATAGTCATGTAAGAGAAGGTATATGGGATATAAAAAGTATTATAACAAAATCAGGATTTCCAACAATGAGACGTTTAAATACCCAAACATTGGGAATTGTAGGATTTGGTAGGATAGCAAGAGAATTAGCTAAGAAAGCTAGGCCTTTTGGATTTAAAATGTTAGCATATGACCCTTATATATCAGAAGAAGTAGCGGCAGAATACGGAGCGGAACTAGTAGACTTTGATACTATAGTTAAGGAATCAGATGTAATTACTGTTCATAGTCCACTGACACCAGAAACAGAGCACATGTTTAATATAGATGTTTTTGAGCAAATGAAAGAAACGGCAATTTTAATTAACACTTCTAGAGGACCTTTAGTAAAAGAGAATGATTTAGTAAAAGCTTTAAAGAATAAACTTATAGCTGGAGCTGCTATTGATGTTACAGAAGTTGAACCACCAGCCATTGATGGTGAATTGCTAAAATTAAATAATTTAATAATTACTCCTCACGCAGCTTTCTTTACAGAAGATTCATATAATGAACTTAGAAAAAGAGCAGCGGAGGAAGTTGTAAGAGTTCTATCTGGTAAGGAAGCAGAAAATAGAGTAAATAAATAGGAGGAATAGATTAAAATGAAAACAAATGATAGAGTAAAACAATTTAATTTTGAAGGTGGACTTTATGAGGTGTTTCAAAAAGCTTTAGAACTAGAAGCAGCTGGGAAAAAAATTATTCATATGGAGATCGGGAAACCAGATTTTGACTCTCCAGAGATTGCAAAAGACGCTGTAAAAAAAGCGTTAGATGAAGGACAAGTACATTATACTGCTATGGCTGGAATAGAGCCACTAAGAAGAGCGATTACGGATAAATATAAGAGAGATCATGGATTGGAATATAATCCAGAAAATGAGATAGTAGTTACTGCTGGAGCATGTGAAGCAATAGGAGTAACTATATTAACTCTTATGAATCCAGGAGATGAGATATTGGTTCCAAGCCCTTATTTCCCTGCATACTTAGATCAAGCTATAATTGCTGATGTAAAACTTGTAGAAGTACCGCTAAGAATGGAAAATGAATTTAGTTTAAAGGTAGAAGATTTAGAGAGCAGAATAACAGATAAAACTAAGTTAATATTACTAAATACACCACATAATCCAACAGGATCTATAATATCAAAAGATGACTTAGAGAAAATAGCCAAATTAGCTATTGAAAAAGATTTAATAGTTATATCAGATGAAACTTATGATCAATTTTTATTTGAAGGAGAACATTTTAGCATTGCTTCTGTAGAAGGAATGAAAGAAAGAACTATAGTTATAAACTCTGCTTCTAAAACATACTCTATGACTGGCTGGAGAATAGGATATGCAATGGGGCCAGCTCACATAATTAAATACTTAACAAAAGTTCATCAAAACTTCTCAACTTGCGCAACTTCATTCGCACAAGCAGGTGCTGCTGAAGCATACAATAACGGAGAGGAATTTATTGCTGGAATGTTAGAAGAATTTGAAAGAAGAGGAGAACTAATATACAAACGTTTATCTGAAATAGATGGCATAAAGGTTTTAAAGCCTAAAGGAGCATTTTATGCATTCCCTAATATAGAAGGAATAGGAATGGAAGAAAATGAATTTTGTAAATATATACTTGAAGAAGCTGGAGTTGCAATAGTTCCAGGAGGATCCTTTGGAGAGCATGGAAAAGGATTTGTAAGAATGTGTTATGCATGTAGCTATGAAGAAATAGAAGAGGCTATGGATAAATTCGAAGCAGCCATAAAGAAAATAAAAAAATAATAATATGTGGAGGTCTTAAAATGGATTTGAGTCAGAGAATTAAAGATTTAACCCTAGAACTTACATCAGT
>CAZGQG010000007.1:0-3879 GCA_964527205.1 uncultured Tissierellaceae bacterium
GTTTGACTTGACTAGCTCAAATTTTGCTGACTGTTTGTTTCATGTGTGTGTTACTCGCAGTTTCGAATCACAAATCTATTTGCTCGCTTACGCTCACATAGATTTGGTTCTCATTGCGAATGACCTACTATAACTCACTGACGTTCGTCAAGTTAGGTCAACTTTATTCAAAGTTTCTTACACTGTTTAGTTGTCTAGGTTCTGTGCCATCTCTTTCGACGGCTTATTTAGTATAACAAATACTAAATAATTTGTCAACTGCTTTTATTAACTTTCTTAGAAAGTTTTTTTGTCTGTGTTTTCTGTCTCAGCCGACTTTTATTATAATACTATGGATTCAAATAAAAGTCAATACTATTTCTATCTTTTCTTTTTTATTCTTTTATATTATTGTTCTACACATTCTTTTCTTATTTGTTATAATAGATACTATTAATGGAAAGTCTTATTATTATTTTCCCCAGGGAGGTTTTAAATTGGAATTAAGGCAATTAGAAACATTTATAGAAGTAGTTAAGCTTAAGAGTTTTTCAAAGGCATCTGAGTCCCTATACATAACTCAGCCCACTGTAAGCAATCATATACAAAATCTAGAAAGAGAACTTGATACTGTACTTATAAATAGATATGGGAAAAATTTAAGTCTTACCCATGCGGGAAATTTGTTTTACAAGTATGCAGTTAATATTATAAATTCCTGTGAAATGGCCAAGTATGACCTGGCTGCCTATAAGGGCAAGATCCAGGGCCACCTTCATATATACTCTAGTTCTGTTCCTATAAGAAATGTACTTCCCAAACTTGTAGATGGTTTTTTAAGGAAATATCCAGAGGTGAGTTTTTCACTAATTGAAGAGGACTCCAGGGATTTAATCGATACCATCATCCGTGGAGATGCTGATTTTGGCATAGTTGGTGCTAAGTATGATTCCAAGCATATTGAATATAGTGAACTTATGGAGGATAGGCTTCTTGTAATAGTGCCTAAAAGCTTGAATTATGGACCTGAGAATTATTCTTATATCCATCCAAAGATCTTACAGGAAGAGAAAATACTCCTCCGTGAAGAGGGCTCTGGAACTAGGAAGCTCATAGAAAACACTTTGGAAGAAAATGGTATTGATCTAGATACTCTGGATGTTATTGGATACATAGATGATACTGAATCTATAAAGGAACTTGTGTCTCTTGGTCTTGGAATTGGCTTTGTATCTGAAAAGTCTATAGGAAAAAATCTCCCTATGGAGGATTACAATGCCTATTATATAGAAGGAATTGATTTTTCACGGAAGTTTTACTTTGCTTCTCACAAGCACAGGCAACTTTCTCCCCTAAGTGAAACTTTCAAAGATTTTGTTCTCCAAAACACAAAAAGGGACTAAGTTTAAACTTAGTCCCTATCTTTATTTATATATTAGCTCTATAAGCATAGTATATAAGGCCTTATGGATTATTAAAGCCATTAAGTCCTATGCATATGATTTTTTTAAATTATATTATTATTATATTATTATATAGATGCTAAAGCCTATTATATGACTTTAGCATCCAGGTTTTATTTCTTAGTTAGCTTATATAAATCTTCTTTTCTGATTTACTTATATTAGTCTAATCTACTGATTAAGTTGGTTTTCATAAACTAGTTTACCCTTTTTAATAACCTTGTCTGTATGGTTTATACCAAAGTGATAGATCATATAGTTTAGGTTTTTACTGTCAAATACGGTTATATCTGCCATCTTACCTACTTCTATACTTCCTATCTTGTCTTCTAAACCTATGGATGCTGCTGCATTCATTGTAACTCCAGTGATGACCTCTTCTGGTGTCATTTTCATTATCAGTGATGAAAGGGTCATTATAAGCTGTAGGTTTTCTGTTGGGCAGCTTCCTGGATTGTAGTCTGTGGATAGTGCTACTGGCACTCCCTCATCTATCATCTTTCTTGCCCTGGCAAATTCATCTACCTGAAGATTAAAGCCTGTTCCTGGAAGTAAATTTGCTATTACACCCTTTTCAGCCATCATCTTTATTCCCTCATCAGATGCTGCCAAGAGATGCTCTGCAGATATACATTCTAATTCTGCTGCAAGTTCTGCTCCTCCAAGAGGTTTTATTTCATCTGCGTGTAGCTTTGGCTCCATGCCGTGCTTTCTCCCTGCTTGAAGTATTCTTCTAGATTGGTCTACGGTGAATACTCCCTCTTCACAAAATACATCACAGTATTTGGCAAGTCCTCTTCTTTCAACCTCTGGTATCATTTCATTGATTATAATATCTACAAACTCCTCCGGATTGTCCTTGTAGTTTTCTGGTATAGCATGGGCACCCATAAAGGTGGATACTATATCTATAGGATGATCCTTATCTAATTGTTCTGCTACTTCTAATTGCTTAAGCTCTGTGGAAAAGTCCTCTATACCATAGCCACTTTTTGCTTCCACAGTTGTAACCCCGTAGCTTAGCATCCTGTTCATACTCTTATAGGCCTGGTTATAAAGTTCTTCACTGGTGGCCCTTCTAGTAGCCTCTACTGTGGAATGAATTCCTCCACCAGATTCTAATATTTCAAGATAGGATGCTCCTTCTAATTTCATAGCAAGTTCATTTTCCCTGGATCCACCATGAACTAAATGAGTATGGCTATCTATAAGTCCAGGTGTTACTGTCTTTCCTGTGCCGTCAATTATCTCTGTATCTTCATCTGTCTTTATATGGTCTGGTAGTTCTCCCTGGCCTACATAGATTATCTCTTCCCCATTAATTGCAACTATTCCATTCTCAATTAGGCCTACTTCTCTGGCTTCTTTTCCACTTCTAGCCTTGTTCTCTCCCTGAAGGGTAATTAGATTATCTATATTCTTTATTACTAATGTAGCTTTCATTTTTTCACCCTTTTCCTTATATTTTATCTACTAAGTTCTTTACTAGCTCATTATCTGCTAGGTGAGGAATTGTTATATGATCTGTCTCTTTAAACTTCTCGTTGTATTCTTTGGATGTTGAAATTGAGTTTTCATTTCTAGCCCAGGCACGTCTTGCTACTCCACCCATTACGTCCCATGGTATGGCAGTCTTTAGGATCTCATCTACTCTTTCACTTCCATCAAGTACCAGACCAAATCCTCCATTAATTGATTTACCTATGCCTACTCCCCCACCATTGTGAAGGGCAATTAAACTCATTCCCCTAGCTGCATTACCTGCAAAGCATTGGGTAGCCATGTCTGCCATTATATTGCTTCCATCCTTGATATTTGCAGTTTCCCTAAATGGTGAATCTGTACCACCAGTGTCATGATGGTCCCTACCTAGCATAATTGGTCCAACTTCTCCATCCCTTACCATCTGGTTGAATTTAAGGGCAATATCCAGTCTTCCAAGAGCATCTTGGTATAGGATTCTAGCCTCTGTACCTACTACTAGTTGATTCTTTTCTGCGTCTCTTATCCAGATATAGTTGTCCCTATCCTGGCCTCTTCTATCCTTATCTATGGACTCCATGGCTGCCTTATCAGTTTTAATAAGGTCTTCATGGTCTCCACTTAAGCATACCCATCTAAATGGTCCATAACCATAATCAAATAGCATAGGTCCCATTATATCTTCTACATAGGATGGGAAAATAAAGCCTTCTGATTCATCTATTCCATTTGCTGCTATATCCTTAGCTCCTGCATCATATACTGCCTTCATAAAGCTATTTCCATAGTCAAAGAAATAAGTTCCCTTGTCTACTAGCTTTTGAATTAAGTGATAGTGCTTGATTAGAGATTTGTCTACCAGGTCCCTAAATCCTTCCTTATCCGCTTCTATTAGGCTTGTTCTTTCATCAAACTCAATGCCCTGAGGACAATATCCTCCATCATAGGGTGCATG
>CAZGQG010000007.1:3979-10833 GCA_964527205.1 uncultured Tissierellaceae bacterium
CTTACAAATAAGTGTCCTCTTAGGTCTCCATCATCTGCTACTCCTAGTTTCATTCTTCCTGCATTTAATATTGTATTATAAGTACCATGAACTATTCCCTGAGGTCCTATATACATCCAACCTCCAGCTGTCATTTGTCCATAGTTGGCAACTCCCATGGCCTGAGCCTTGATCCAGTGTTCTTGGTCATCAAAGGCTCCTATCATAAGAGCATTGGTAATTATTACCCTTGGACTTGTTTTTGAAGATCTAAATACTCCTGTTGGGTGGCCTGAAGATATAACCAGGGTTTGCTCGTCTGTTAATTCTTCTAGATACTGCATTATTAAATTGTACTGCATCCAGTTTTGACAAACCTGTCCAGTTTCTCCGTAGGTTACTAGTTCATAGGGATACAGGGCCACATCAAAGTCTAGATTGTTATCTATCATTACTTGGAAGGCCTTGCCCTCTATGCATTTTCCCTTGTACTCATGGATGCTCTTACCCTTGATATTTCCCTCTGGTCTAAATCTATAGCCGTAAATCCTTCCCTTGGTTAGGAGCTCATCTAGGAATTCCTCTGCCATTTCCTCATGAAAGTCTTCTGGAATATATCTTAGAGCATTTTTAAGGGCTATTTCTATTTCTCTTTTTGTAAGATTAAGCTCTCTCTTTGGAGCCCTTCTTATTCCTTCTTCAAACTTAGGCATATCCGGTAATTTTTCTATGCTTTTAATCCTCATCTCTTTTCCCCCTTAGTTTAATTTAATCTCCTTCTCTACTTCTTCTACTAATATATTTGATTTAATTATTTCTTCACATTTATTTATCTCTAGATTCATTATCTTGTCCTTACCTATATAGTCTACCCTATCTCTTATTATATTATAGGCTATATCAGTACCTTTTCCTAATTTTTCCTTGCCCCTAAGGTCTATTCCCTGACAAGCTGCTAATAATTCCATCCCCACTACATTTCTAGTATTCTCTAATATATCTCTGGCCTTTCTAGCTGCAATGGTTCCCATGGATACATGATCTTCTTGGTTGGCTGAAGATGGTATGGAATCTACAGAGGCTGGATGAGCCAGGATCTTGTTTTCTGATACCAGGGCTGCTGCTGAATACTGAACTATCATAAAGCCTGAGTTTATTCCTCCATTTTCTACTAAGAATCCTGGAAGTCCATTGCTAAGACTTGGGTTTACTAGTCTTTCTAATCTTCTCTCAGAAATATTTGCAAGCTCTGCTATGGCTATGCCTAGGAAATCAAAGCTAATAGCCATTGGCTGGCCATGGAAGTTTCCTCCAGATATTACATCCTCTTCTTCTACAAATATAAGGGGATTGTCTGTAACCCCATTCATTTCTATTTCTATTTTTTCCTTTACATAATTAAAGGCATCCTTGCTAGCTCCGTGTACCTGAGGTAGACATCTTATGGAGTAGGCATCCTGAACCCTTAGCTCTCCCTGTCTTGAAGTCATCTGACTTCCCTCTACAAGCTTTAGGATATTTTCTCCAGTTTGGATTTGTCCTATCTGACCCCTGGCCCTGTGGACTCTATCGTCAAAGGCATCTTCTATTCCATTTAGAGCTTCCATGGTAAGGGCTGCTGCTATATCTGCAGTCTTACTTAGGTTTATAGTGTCATAAAGCACTTGGGCTCCTATGGCTGTCATTACCTGGGTACCATTTATTAAGGCCAGGCCTTCCTTTTCTACCAGTTCAACTATTTCTATACCAGCCTTTTCCATAGCCTCCCTACCTGACATCTTTTCTCCTCTGTAAACCGCCTCTCCCTCTCCAATCATTACAAGCACCATATGGGAAAGAGGTGCTAGGTCTCCACTGGCTCCCAGGGATCCCTTTTCAGGAATAATAGGATGTACTCCCTTGTTTAACATCTCAAGCAGGGTATTAAGAGTTGAAAGCCTAATACCTGAATATCCCTTGGCCAGGGCATTGGCCCTAAGTAATAGGATACCTCTTGCATTTTCTTCGCTAAGAGCTGCTCCTACTCCGCAGGAATGACTGATAATCAGGTTTCTCTGCATGGTCTTTGTATCTTCTCCCCTTACTATTACATCACTAAATTTCCCAAATCCTGTAGTTATTCCGTAAACTACCTTTTGGTCTGCTACAAACTTGTCCACTAAATCCCTAGCTTTTTCTACCCTTCCTACTGCCTCTTCTGATAATTCTACTTCTGCTCCATATCTGGTGATTTGGATAAATTTCTCCAAGTCCAAGTCATGTCCGTTAATATAAATCTTTTCCATTCCTATCCCTCCATTTTTATATTTCATCCTATTACTAGGCTAAAGCTCCAAAGACAAAACCACAGAAAGAATTTTCTGTGGTTTTTTATTAAATAATTTTAAGTTTTCTTTTTGACGCTCCATATTATATCCCTACTTTTTTCTTTATAGTAGTGATGCAAATATATCCGTGTAGTGTTTGCTTAAACTAAAGTCATTAAAGTCAAATTCCCTGTCTTTTAAATTAGCAGCTATATAGGCTATGCCCTTGATCTTTCCCCCTAGGATCATTGGGATTACAATAAGGGATTGCCATTCTGGCACCTCTAACTTCTTTTTTAACTCTTCCTGGTTTTCCCAGTCAATTAAGAATTCTCCCTTTTGACTCTTAAGAACCCTATCTATTATATTTTGATTTAATTTTGGAGTCTGGACAAAGCTATCCTTTGTCCTAGTTCTAGTATAGTATTTATTTTCATATTTATCAAGAACTATTATTGTCGCCCACTTAGCCCCTTCCAGGACAGCCAGTAATTCTCCTAGGAATTTATAGGTTTTTTCCTCAAGATTAAGATCTTCCTTTACCATATCTATTATAGTAACTAGTCCTAGGATGTTTTTTTGATCCATTTCATAGGAACCAGTTACAATTCCTGCCAACTTGTCTCCCTGTAAAAATATATTCTCCATCTTGGAGTTCCATATTGATACAAGATTTCTCCCATTTTCCTTGGAATAGTATAGAGCCTTATCTGCCTTCTCCACTAGTTCATCCTTGAGTCTAGCATGGTCAGGATATATGGCTATACCTCCACTAATGGTAATGGGATATTTAATGCCTTCTATTTCCAAATTTTCAACATTTCTTCTTATTTTATCAGCTATAAATTCTGCTTCCCTCTTTCCTGTATCCTTTAAAACCACTACAAATTCTTCTCCACCATACCTTCCAAAGATATCCGTACTTCTAATAGTTGATTTTATAACCCTACCAACCTCTTTTAGCACCTGGTCTCCCTTGCTATGTCCGTATTGATCATTAATTCTTTTAAAGCGATCTAAATCCATCATTAAAACTGAAAACTTCAAGTTTTTATTTTTCATTATATATTTATCAAAAATTTCATCATAGAATTTTCTTGTATAGGCACCAGTTAAGTTGTCTACGGCCCCTATCTTTTTCAGTAAACTAATTTCTAGATTTAAGTGTATAAGGTGCAAACTGCTTATAATCTTGTCTAATATATCTTCTGTAAAGTTATTGAATAGCCTGTCCGTTTCCAAATAAATGTAGGCTGACTTATATTCAACCAGGTCCTCATCCCTATGCCTTCTATCATCAACCACTGATTCCAAACCATTTAGGGATACTGGAAGGCAAATAATACCAGTAACCACCTTGGATAAGAGATTGTCGTATATATTCCTTGTGGTTTCTTTAAAGCCAGACCTTACCAAAAGACCTTTTTTACTTCTAGTGGCGATTTTAAGAATAGCATAGTTTATATCTGCTCTTCCCTCATCCCTGCCATCCAAGGAAGATATAACCTCATATTCCTGGCTTTTTTCATTGTATTCCAATACATAGGCCTTGCTGGCAAAGGTTTCCTTTGCCAAGTACTTTAAGATAAGATTTAGGTTATAGATATAGTCATCTTTCATCCTAATCATTAGGGACTCTACGTCTTCTATATTAACTGCATCCTCATAAATATCAGTCTCCATAATCTTATAAAATTCTTCTTTTCCTAACTTATTCACTAATTCCCTTATATTAAAATAGCTCTCTAGTCCTTTCTGCCCCTTATCTACTGCTATAGAGTCTATAGTCTTTTTTTCTAACTTTAAATCATAGTGTTTTTCCAATAAATCATATAGTGATTCTATTATTTTATCCGCATCTTCACTTTTAATATAAGAAATCATAAAATCAGAATTGGAAACCTTTAGGATGTTTTTATAGATGTTTTCTAGTATCTCTATATAGTATTTAATAGCCCTTCTATGCCTATTTTCCTCAGCATAGATTGTGGCAAGTTTTCTTAAAAATATAGTCCTATGAGGAAATTCCTTTTTTTCAAAGTAATCATCTACTAAATCCACATACTGATCAATATTTTCACCATTTAACTTTATAGACTCCTCTACTAGCTTGCTTAATTTATCTAGAAAATCTTGATTTGACTTAGCTTTAATATTCTTATCAAGTTCTAAATAATCCTTGGCCTTATCTAAATCTCCTATGCTTACATTTAAAAGGGCCACAATAAGGACTAGCTTTCTATAGTCATCTACATAGATAGTTTCCTTATATTCATCTATAAATTTTTCTATATTTCCTGGATCTATTTTTTTATTCTTGAAAAAGTCAGCTAAAAACATTTTAAATTTTAGTTTATAGTACTGCCTTTTATCTAGATTTTCAATTAAATCCATTGCCTCTTTAATATATTTCTTGGATTTGTCCCATTGGCCTAGATACAGATAAAAGCTACCCAAGAAATTATTATAGCTTAAATTAAATCCTAGATCTTCATCCTTGTATTTATCAGCAAGTAGATTTAAATAATTATAGGATTCACAGGCCATCTGGTATTCTTCTTTCTTAAGGTATAAAATACCTAATTGTGCCTGGCAGACTCCTCTTAGCTTTTCATCTTGTATTTTTATAGCTAGATCCTTTGCCTCCAGGAGATAGGCTAGGGCCCCCTTATAATCATAGTTTATATGCCTAATCTCAGATAGGTTTATTAAGAATATAATCTCCATCTTCTTGCAGCCATTGTTTCGACTTATTTCAAGACCCTTTTCAAAGTATAAAAGACCCTTCTCAGCCAAATAACCATAGTAAAGACTTCCAAGATTTAGGATTGGCTTGAGGGATTTCATTATATTTTTACTTGACTGAAAAATCTCATAGCTTTTCTCATAGTAGACCTTAGCCTCTTCCAGCCTACCACTCCTATAGGCTAGATTTCCCATTTCATTGTATATGTCTCCTTTTTGTTCATCTAGCTTACATATAAGGGCTAGGTCTAGAGCCTCCTTTAAGAAAGTTTCGGACTTAGGATAATTTCCTCTCTTAAGTTCTAGCTTGCCCTTGGCATATATGCTATAAAGTTCGAATTCTACTATTTTCTCTAGCCTATTTAGTCTTTTTATTTCCTGGATTTCCCTGTAGAAGAGATCTTTATATCCACTTCTACAATAAATTTCAGCCCTTAGTCTCCTATAATTTAATCTATGGTAGCTTGATTTTAATTTTTCCCCTAAAGCTATATATTCTACTAATCTAGGATCCTCCTGGTTTAATATGTCCTTGATGCTATGAATATCCAGAATCTTTTCTAGGACTTCCAAGGTCCTCTGATCTGGCTTTTCCTTATCTAGGATAGAATAGGCTTCTAAGAGTAACTTCTCTCCTTGATATCCATTCTTATAGTCTAAACTATCTATTCTAGATAGAATAATATCCACAGCCCTATGTTTTTCTCCTAGTTTCTTTAAATGGTGTATTTTTTCCTCAAATAAATCACAATCTCTATTTTCTTCTATAATATGAAGAGCTTTTTTGTGGATTTTCTCCCTTTCTTCCTGATCCATATTAAAGTAAATATATTTTTTAACTCCAATATCCTCAATCTTATAAAAAGGTTCATCCTTTATTATATTTTTCTCTATTAATTTTCTATTGATTAGACCTTTTAGAGGATTTCCCATATCTCCATCCATACTTACCATGTCCTCTAAAAGCTTCTCAGGAATAGGATCATTAAATCCTGCTATTGCTCTTAATATTTTAAGCTCATCCTCTTCTACACTATCAAGCTCCTTATAGATGCTTTGGGCTAATTTGTTGGGAATGTAGATCTCTGAAAAATCATCAATGCCCAAGGCCCATCTAGCATTTTTATTTATATAAAGTTGCTTGTCTTGGTAGAGATAGTTGAGCATGTCTACAATTCTTTTTGGAGAACCCATGGATTCCTTAAATAGGATCTGGGGAAATTCTGGTCTGATTTCCTCAATTCCCAGTATATTTTGAATTAGATCTTTTGTTTGCTCTAGATTTAATCTTTTAAGATCAAGTTTAGGGACTTGTAAGTCACTTTCCCATTTTTTTATTATTTCTTCTTGTTCCTGATCCATCTCCATCCTATCCAAGGCAAAGATAGATATGATTTTCCTATTTTTAGAATTGACAACTAGGTAGTCCAAAAACTTCAAGAAATCAATATCCCCATTTTGCAAATCATCTACCAGTAAATATATGGTCTTACCCTGGGATAATTCTGATAAATAGTTGGTTATCCTATTATAGACCCTATATTTTATATGATTATCTTTTAAATCTAATTTTAATCCTGTGGGAAAACCCAGCTCTGGAAGTATAGAGGAAATTTCTTTTTTATGTTTTTCCTTTATATAGCTAGGTGTGTTGCTCATAGCCTGTCTTAGTAGGTCTTTTATAGACTCTAGACCATCCTTTTTTTCTTTTTTTATCCTTACATTGTAGACATTCCTATTTCTTAAACTCAATCTATATTCTATCTCTTTTAAAAACTTGGTCTTGCCCTGGCCATATTCTCCATTTACAATTATAAGATTTGT
>CAZGQG010000007.1:10933-25199 GCA_964527205.1 uncultured Tissierellaceae bacterium
ATCCTCATCTTCTAAAAATAAATACTCTATAAGCCTGGCCAGGGAATAGTAATCTAGTTCCTTGTATTTGGAGCTATCCTTTAATATAAACTCTGGTGATAGGAAAACCCTTTCAAATTCATTGTATTCCTTGTTTTGAACCTTTTCTATAATAGTAAATATATCATTTAGCTTTACAGTCTTATCCTCTAGCAAAAATATCTGTAAGGGATTTAAAAATATATATTTAAATCCTCTAAAGTGAAGAAAACTTATGGCTATAAGTGTATCTAAGAATATCTTGATCCTATCCTGGAAGCTTAATTCATCCATCATATCCGCCAACTTCCTATAGTCCACATATTCTGAAATAGAATAGTATATGGATAAGTTGTTGGACTTGAAATTCATGGATTGGATTAGGTTGAACTCTTCACTATAAATAATATTTTTATGTTTTATATTTTTTATTCTACACCTGTAGCGAATAAAATAATCAATTAATCTTTTTTGTAGACTATAATTGTATATCTTTAAAAATTTCCTTTCTTCTTTATTTACTAGGTCCTTTACTTCATAGGTCTCTGTTAAATAATCACTGTAGATTGTCTTTTCTATTTTATATCTATTATTTAATATTTTCATATATAAAACCCCTTTATTTGTAAGAGTCCCATGCTTTATCGCTTTACCATGCATTAGTATAATTATACCCTAGTTTAATGTCTTTAAATAGTTTAATATATTTAAATATTCATTTTAATATTTCTAATTCTATATCTTAATCTTATTTTATCATACTCTTATCCGGATTTGCACCACTTTTTAAAATATTCTAAATATTCTAATCTAAAAAAGACTACAGGTATATGCCTGTAGTCTTAAATTTCTAAAGCTATTAAAATACAGCAGCAAATATATTGGTATAATTCTTAGCTAGATTAAAGCAGTTAAAGTCGAATTCCCTGTGATTTAAGTATACGGATATATAGGCTATACCCCTTAATTCTCCAGCTTTAATCATAGGGAGGACTATTATTGAATGCCAGTTTGGTATGCCGGATTTAAGATCAAAATCTTCTAGATTTTCCCAGTCTACCTGGAATTCTCCCTTTTTATTCTTTTCCACCCTATCTATTATAGAATGATTTAAGGCTGGAGTATCTACAAAGCCCTCCTCTTCTCTAGTCCTGGTGTAATAGTCTCTTTCCTCTCCCTTAAAGCTTATTATTGTTGCGGTATCCGCCTCTAGGGAATTTAGCAGGGTACCTAATAGGAAATAGGCCTTGTCCTCAAAGCTTGAGTCCTCTGCTATTAACTCCACAGTTTCTATTAAAGTCAGTATATTCTTATCATCTCTCTCACTGGAGCCTGTCACAACCCCTGCCAATTTATCCATTCTATTAAAGCTATTGTCCATTTTAGAATTCCACAGGCTAGTCTTGTTTCTTCCAGTTTCCTTTGAATAGTATAGGGCCTGGTCTGCTTTTTCAACCAGATCCTCTTTAAATCTGCTGTGATTTGGATAGATTGAAAGTCCTATACTTATGGTAATTGGATGATTGATTCCATCAACTTTTAAATTTTCTACACTTTTCCTTATTTTTTCTGCCACCATAAGAGCTTCATTTTCCTTAGTATCTTTTAGGATTACTACAAACTCTTCCCCACCATATCTTCCTATAATATCTGTGCTTCTTACAGTGGAGGCTATAGTGTCTCCAATACTCCTTAATACTTGATCTCCCTTTCTGTGGCCATACCTATCATTTACCACTTTAAATCTATCTATATCAAGCATTAAAACTGAGAATACACGGCCATCAGATTTAGCTCTCTCTATTAGTTGTTTGAATTTCTCTTCATAGTATTTTCTTGTATATACTCCTGTCAACTTGTCCCTTGTAGAAACCAATCTTAGTTTGTTGATTTCTATATTTACATATAGAAGGTACATTAGGCTATCTATTAATTCTAGTATTTCCTCTGTAAAATTATTAAAGGCCCTATTGCTTTCCAGATAAATATAGCCTATGACATTGCTGTATCTGCTTCCATTGTTTCTTCTCTCACTGTCGAATACAAGCTCAAAACCACTTATGTCAATGGGCACACAAATAACTCCATTTATATCGTCTGTTAGAAAATTCCTATAGACCTTTTCTAGATTAGGGTCTATTTGATCATTTATAAGTAGGCCTTTCTCAGTTCTTCCAGCCACTCTAAAAATCCCCTCATTTATATAGTCTCTCTTATCCATACCTGGATTTAAGGAAACTAGAACTTCACATTTCTCAACATCTTTTTCCGTTTTTATAATAGAAGCCTCTGTTGCAAAGGCTTGCTTGGCTATATAGTTTAATATTAGCTCTAGATTATAATGATAATCATCTTTTAAGCTTGCCAGCAGGCTCTGGCTATCATTGATTCCAGAAACTTTGGCATATGAGTTAAGATTTGTTATTTCAGAGTATTCAAGCTTACCTATAATTTCTATTACATCTTCTATATCAAAGTACTTTTTAAAGTCATTGTTGCTTTTTATTTCCTCCAATTTAGAAATATCAATAGTTTTGCCATAGGCCTTGCTTAAAACCCTGTTCAGCTTGCTCTTTATTCCGTCAGTAAATCTACTTTTTATATAGCTTAACTTTAGGTCCCAGTCTTTTATCTTTACTGCATTTTTATATATATTATCCAGGGCTTCAAGGTATAATTTTATTGATTCTTTATAACTTTCTTTGTCTGCAAACTTGTCTCCTATTTTAGTTATATACATGGCCTTGTAAGGTGCACTTAGGGATTTTATACCCGCTTCTAAATTTTCTATATAGTTTCCTATGATCTTAATATCAGCGCTAAGTACAACCTCCATCAAGCCCCTATAGGCCTCTAGAAGATCCAGCTTGACCTTGTCCCTAATTTCATCATCCAGTTCTAGCATTTTTTTACTATAGGCATAATCGTCAATATAAATACTAAGAGAGGCTACTTCTAATACAGTTTCCCTGTATTCCTCCACAAAAACTGTTGATCTATAGCTTTCCAGGAAGGATTCTAATTCTCTCTTCCTAAATCTATTGTTTTCAAAGAAATCAATTACTAGGATTGTAAATTGAAATTTATAGTATTCCTTATTGCTTGGGTCTATGAATTCATCTCTTGCCATAGTAAGGACATCTTTAGCTCTTTCCCAGTCTCCAAGATAATAGTAGAAGTGTCCAATAAAATCATAGTAGCTTCTATTTACTTCTACATCCTTTATTTCATCATTCTGATACAAGCTTTTAACATAATTGTAGCTTTCATAGGCCTTAGCATATTCAACCTTGGCTAGGTATAATTGCCCTAGTATGGACTGACAGACTATAATATTTGGTTTGTCCTGCAACTCCACTGCCAACTTATTAGCCTCAGATATGTTTTCTATAGCTTGATCATATCTATAAAACGATTGGTTGATCTCTCCTATATTTGCTAAAAATATAATTTGAGCCTTCTTGATACCATATTTTCTGCACATCTCTAAGCCAGTATTAAAGTAGTCCATTGCCTTTTCTGTGTCATTTAAATAATTTCTTGTAATATTTCCCAAATTGTTAATAGGCTTTACAGAGCTCATTATATCCCTATCTAATCTAAAATACTTGTAACTCTTATCATAGTATGTCTTGGATTTCTGGTAGTCCCCTGAAAAATCACTTAAAATACCTAGTCGGTTATATAAATCTCCTAGATGATTATAAAACTTATTCTCCTTTGCAATTATTTCAGCTTGCTTTAAGAGCTTTTTAGATTCTTCAATTCTAGCCGTTTCTAGATAATAGCTTGCCTTTGCAATTAGGTAGACTGAATCAAATTTAGGAATCCTATATTCTTGATTTAAATCATAAATTTCCTGTAAAATTTCTTTGAAGCTCCTGAAATCTCTCCTGTTAAAGTAGACATTTGCTAGGATTCTCTTGTAATTTAAGATGTGGTAAGAATCCTTGGCTTCATAGCTTAATTCCCTATACTCCTTTAGGAATTCATCTTCTTCATCTATTAAACCCTTGATTATTTCTATTTCTATTAATTTTTCTAAAATTCCAAGCTTTATATAGTTCTCTGTATCTTCATTATATACATCATAGGCTGCCTCTAGAACCTGCAGGGCCTGGGAACCGTTCCTATCCTCCAGAGAATAAAATCTATCCTTTAAAACACTTAAGGACTTTTTCCTTTGGTCAGACTTAATTAGATGATATATTAAATCCTTAAGCATGCTATCATAAAGCTTGGCATCCATCTCACCCATTACTTCTGCAGCTTTTCTATGCATTTCCTTAATTTTATCCCCATCTGTTTCAAAATAAATAAACTTCTTTAATTCTGTACCATTTATCCTATAATTGTGTCCCCAGTCCCCTATATCTTCTAATATTAATTTTTTATCTATAAGTTCATCTAGATGCTTATCTAATGAATCCTTGTTCTCATCTATAATCTTAGCAAGTATAGCCTTTGGAACCAGGTCATCAAAGACTGATATGGCTACTAGTATGTCTTTGTAGTGATTCTCTAAGGCTTTTAAGTCACTGATTATTTCTTCATCCATATTGCCTGGTATATATATATCCGAATAATCGGATTTATTCATTCTCCAATTACCATTTTTATACATATATAGTTGTCCATCATTGTAGATATAGCTTAGTATATCCTTGACTTTTTTAGGATTACCCTGAGATTCTTTGTATATGGCCTCTGAAAATCTTCTAGGGGCTATACCCATACCAAGGATACTTCTTATAAGCTCCGCTGTGTTTTCTTGATTTAAGCTTTGAAGCTTGATTTCTAGAGGATTCATATTCTCTCTCCACTTATCTATGGTGGATTGAAGTCTTCCCTTCTTCTTTATTTCAACCTCGTCATATGTAAGTACAAATACAATATTTGATTCTTGTAGGTTATTGATTAGGTAGTCCAGTAGCTTTAAAAAGTCTTCATTGCTATCTTGTATATTGTCCAATAGAATATAGGTTGTCCTTAGGGCTGCTAACTCTTTAAAGTATTTGGTTATCCTATTAAAAAGCCTATATTTTTTTGCCATGCTAGTTAAATCAACATCCTGGGTTTCTGCAGAAATAATATTTAGTTCTGGAAGTATGTAGGCGAACTCCTCCAGATATTTCTCCTTAAGTTGGCTAGATGCATCTGTCATGCTTTGCCTCAAAAGAGGGGCCACATCAAAATTGTTAGTTTTAGATTTGCTACTTAGGTCTACTGAATAGACCTTATTATTTCTAAGGTCTAACCTATGTTTAGCTTCTTTTAAAAACCTGGTTTTTCCTAAACCAAAGGACCCATCTATGGTTACAAGATTCTGATAATTCATCTTGTTATATACTTTTTCATCCAGGGCTAGAAGCTCTCTAATTTCTTTGTCTCTCCCTATTAAAGGATTATTTAAAAAAAGTTTGTTTCTTTCCTCTACTAGATCGTATTCATAATCCAAATCAAAAAATTCTACGATTTTATCAGCTATTTCCATTAAATTAATCGGGATTAATTTAAAGTCTCTGCTTTCTAGTTTTCTTATGATTTTATTAAAAAATCCTACTAGTTCCTCTTTACTATGTCTTTCAGATGCAGATTCTAACACCCTGTCATCCTCAAGAAATAAGTACTTTATAAGCTCTCCCAGAGAATAATAATCTAAAAATTTATCTTCATCTATGTTTTTTGCTATGTATTCTGGAGATAAGAATCTTTTTTCAAATTCATTGTAATCATCTAGAAAATCCTTTTCTATGACATTGGCAACACTTTGTAATTTTACCTTCCTGTCTTTTGTAAGTAAAATTTGCATAGGATTTAAGAATTTATAGGTAAAACCTCTGAAATGTAGGAAGTTAAGGGCAAGGATTACATCTAGTAAGATATCCAGTCTCTCCTTGAAGCCAATGTTTTCTAGCTCATCCCTAAGGGTCTTATGTTCTATATATTCGGATACAGAGTAATACATAGCCTTATTGGTGTCCTTAGTATCTATTGACATTAATAGGCTAAATCTTTCACTGTGTACAATGTTTTTATGAATTATATTTTGTATGTTAATTTGATTGGCTATAAAATATTCTATAAGTTCTTTTTGTAGATTATAATGATATATTTTTAAAAACTTTCTTTGATCGTTCTTCCATATATCCCTTACCCTATAGGTCTCTACAAAAAAGTCATTGTATATATTCTCTTCTATTTTATATCTGTTATCAAGTATTTTCATAGCCTAACCCCCTTACATAAATATTTATTCGTCCTTCATTGCTCCATATAAGGATTCTAAACCCTTATCTAAACTAGCTTTTTCTTCATTGGACAAGACTGATAGTTTTTCATCTAGAAATCCTATTCTCTTTTTCATCACTTGTTCTAAAATATCATAGCCCTTATCTAAGACCTTAATCCTAACTACTCTTCTATCATTTTCATCTCTTTGCCTCACTACTAGTTTTGATTTTTCCATCCTATCTATGAGATCAGTAATGGTGGAACAAGCTAGATCCATTTTTTGGCTCAGCTCTCCAATGGTCATATTGCCTCTATTTATCAATATTTGTAGGGCTGTAAATTGAGGTACTGTAATATCAAAGTCAGCTAGGATTTCCCTACCCTTTCTCCTTATTATGTAATCTACTTTTCTAAGATGCTTCTCTATATTGGTAACGTTTTGCAATGATTGTTCTCCCATTGTTTTCTCCCTTCACTGATCTATATTTACTATATTAGTATTCTAAATGCCCTTGGAGCAACTTGAAACCTTGCTGGTAGTTTGCCACCATACTCACCATCTATGTCTATATCTATATCCACCGGGGAACTTATCCTTATATCATCTGTCTTAAAGTAAACTACCTTGGGATGATTTATATGGCCTCCATTAAATATATTGAAGAAAATATTTGCAAGCTCCTGTACATCTGCTTTCTTTATAGCAAATACATCCAAACATCCATCTAGGACGTCTGCATGGGGAGCAAGCTTTTTAAAGCCCCCTATGGAGGAACTATTGGATACAAGGAAGAGCAGTATTTCTTCTTCCTTATTGTACTCCTTGCTTTCAATTTTAACCTTAATGGGGCTTATATCTTCTAGAACAAATTGCCTGGCTCCTTCTAAGTAATAGGCAAGTCTGCCTAGGACCATTTTTGATTCTTGAGGTACTGAAAAACCAACATTGGTAAGAAGTCCTCCTGCTGCAACATTTACAAAGTACTTTTCACCAATCTTGCCAAGATCTACGTCTATGGCCTGTTCTCTCTTTATCATATCATAAAACTCTAGTATGTTTTTTGGAATTTTCATAAAATTGGCAAAGTCATTTACCGTACCTGATGCAAGTATGGCCACTGGAACTTTTCTGCCTCCAAGTACTATGCCCTCAGCTATTTCATTGACTGTACCGTCCCCACCTACAGAGACAATTATGTCCCAATCTTCCTTGCAAGTTCTTATGGTTTCTTCCTTTGCGTCATTTTTCTTTTTTGTCTCAAATTTATTTACAGTATAGCCATCATCTATTAAGAGCAAAATAAGTCTATCAAGTCTTCTCTCTACCTGCTGCCTCCCAGATGAGGGATTGTATATAATTTTTATTTTTTTCATCCTCTTACCTCTCCGTAGTACCCTATTTTTGATAATCTTTATACTATTATACCAGTTATTAATTATTTTTCAAAGCTTTCTTTATTGCTCCAAATAAGGCTTTAGACAAATAAATAGAACCCCTAGGGGTTCTATCTGTTTTTTATGATTTCCTTTATTTTCTCAATTACCTCTCCTACTATATAGATGTAATCATTTATATTCTTAACATTAAACTTAAGAGAGTAGGCTGCATCAGAGATGGCATCCACAGTAATGTCTGCTGTCTCCAAGGCCCTCATAGCAGTTTGTTCTGCACTGTCTGTAAGGGATCCTACTTTTCCAGAAATATTGTTTGCATTTTTTACTATACCGCTAATATCCGGCGTCATTTCTTTGATTGCGGTATCTGCATTCTTTGTTATTGAGCTTACATTGGAACTTATCTCTGGAACATCCTTTATTATACTATTTATATTCTCTTCATTTTCACTTACGATTCCAGTTATCTTAGATATTAATTTAGCTACATTCTTTAAAACTATGGCTAAATATGCTAAGACACCTATACCTGATAAGTATAAGAGTATTTTAAATAAATCATTGACGGAAAGAGATCCATCCATTGGAAAACCCCCTTTAAATTAATTGATCGATCTTATTTATTTACTGGCATGCCCTTTTTATCATCTTTCTTTTCTTCTTTAGCATCCTTTTTTTCTTCTGCTATTTTCTTATCTACATCAGCAAGTAGGTTTTCAGCATCTGCTATACCGTCCTCCAACTTATCTAAAGCTTCTTTTTTCATGTCTATTTTCTTAGAATTTATTTCGTCAAGCTTTGCTTGTAGTTCTTCCTTTGCCTTTGCTTGAAGTTCTTTAGCTTCTTCTAATTTTTGATCTACAACGTCTTTTGCCTTTTCTGTTACTTCCTTTGATTTTTCTACTATGTCTTCCCTAGTTTCTTCTCCAGATTGTGGAGCAAATAATATACCTAGTAGGGATCCTATACCTGCACCTATCATTGTTCCTACTGCTAACTTTTTAACATCTTCTGCTTTTTGTCTTCTCTCATGTTCTCTTCTTTTCTTTTCAAAATAACTCATCATATCAAATTTCTCTCCTTTATATTTGTATTCTTTGCTTATATCATAGTACTTACCCCCAATGTCTATAATTAATCATAGTCTAGCCATTAAAAACCTATAACATTTACTATTATTCTCTTATTTAAAATAAATTTCTCTTTTTATACTTTAATTTTCCCTAATATGGTTTATAATGAATATTGGATATATATTTTGGGTATCGAAATATATAGAATAATTTGTAAAGGAGTTAGTGCTATATGCGATCATTTTTGACATTAAAAGATTTTTTATTAAAACACAAATGGAGCTACTTTATCGGTATCCTTTGGCTCTTAGTAGTGGATGGAGTACAATTAATAGTTCCTCAAATCTTTAGAAGATTAACCGATGATTTTCAAAGTGGAATGATTAGTACAGATGGAATAGTAAAATATGTTCTCCTTATTATCTTGACAGGCTTTATAATTGCTGCTGGAAGATTTGGTTGGAGAGTCTACATATTTGGAAATGCTAGAAAGGTAGAGTATTATTTGAGAAACCGTATATTTGATAAATACTTAAGTCTCTCACCTAATTACTTTAATACTCACAAGACAGGAGATCTAATGGCCCATGCTACCAATGATGTTAATGCTATTAGAATGGCCGTTGGACAAGGGGTTATGATGTTGGTAGACTCAACATTTATGATGATTCTCTCCCTTATTATGATGGCAAGGACAACAAATCTTCAGCTTACATCCCTGGTCCTTATTACTCTTCCAGCTACAATTTTATTTGTAAGGAAGTTTGGACAAATGATACACAGGAGATTTAGGCATGTACAGGAAGCTTTTTCTGATCTTACAGATACTATACAGGAGAATTTTTCTGGAATCAGGGTTATTAAGAGCTTTGTACAGGAAGATCTAGCCCTTGATCAGTTTAGGGCTGTTAACCAGGATAATTTTGAAAAAAATTTAGATTTAGTAAAGATCTCCGGTGTCTTTAGACCCTTTATTCAATTTATATCCGCCATAAGCTTTTTATTGGTTATCTTTTTTGGTGGTAAGCAGGTTATATCCAATAATATTAGTTTGGGAGAATTTATTGCCTTTAACTCCTATCTAGGTCTTATTATATGGCCTATGATGGCTTTTGGACAGGTTATAAACATTTTACAAAGAGGAGCCGCATCTATGGAGAGGATTAACAGGATTTTAGATGAGGAACCAGAAATAGTAGAAGTTGAAAACCCAGTTCACTTAGAGGATCCTAAGGGAAAGATAGAATTTGAAAATGTAACTTTTAGATATCCTAATTCCAATAATAATGCCCTAGAGGATATTAACTTCACCCTTGAAGAGGGTAAGTCTCTAGCCATATTGGGAAGGACAGGTAGTGGAAAGACTACCATAGTCAATCTCCTGCTCAGGCTTTATGATATTGAAGAGGGAACTATTCGCTACAGTGATGTGGACATAAGGGACCTATCCTTTAAGTCCCTTCGTGAAAATATAGGTTATGTTCCTCAAGACAATTTCTTGTTTTCAACTAGTATAGATGAAAATATAGCCTTTGCCTTTGATGAGGAAGTATCAGATGAAATGATTATAGAGGCAGCCAAGATGGGAGAAGTTTATGACAATATAATAGAGTTCCCTAAGCAATTTGACACGGTTCTTGGGGAAAGAGGAGTTACTCTTTCCGGTGGACAAAAACAAAGGACCTCTATTGCTAGAGCCCTAATCAAGAAACCTTCAGTTCTTATTCTAGATGACAGTTTATCTGCTGTAGATACTAAGACTGAGGAGAGAATTCTAAAAAATATAGAAAATATAGGTAGGGATACCACTAAGATTATTATCTCTCATAGGGTATCTACGGTTCAGAATTCTGATGAGATTATCTTTCTTGAAGAAGGTAGGATAGCGGAACGTGGAGATCATGAATCCCTATTGGAAGAAAAGGGTCTCTACTATGAATTATATGAAAAACAATTACTTGAAGAAAAAATAACTAATTATTAGGAGGTGATATTGTGAGTAAGGAATTATATGAAGATAAGGTTGACAAACAGCAGGTAGATTCCAAATTGGTTAGAAGGCTCTTAGCCTATGCAAGACCTTACTGGAAGTTTTTACTCCTGGCTATGGTAATGATGATTTTTGTAACAGGTTTGGAATTACTTAGGCCCTATTTACTAAAGGTTGCTATTGATGATTATATTACAGGCTATGAAAATCCTATGTATCAAATGGATATAAATGATGACTACCAAGGAACAGTCTATGATGGCAAGGAATATGTTAGACTGGATACCTTAGAGGATGAGGAAAAAGAAGCCTTAAAATCCTATCCTGTTTACAATATAATGAAAGAAAATAAAGATTATTATCTAGGCAGTGAAGATAGCAGCTTAAGTGATCGTGTTCTTCTTGATCAGGAGGCATACGCCCTCTTTAGACAAAGAGATATATCTGGTATTAATAAGATATCCATATTTTTCTTAATTGCTATTTTACTAGGCTTTGTCTTTAATTATGGTCAGGTAGTTATCCTAAATTACACTAGTCAAAAGATAATTTTCAATATAAGGCAGGAATTGTATGGACATATACAAAACCTATCCATATCTTATTTTGATAAAAATCCAATTGGTAGGCTGGTGACCAGGGTCTCTAATGACACTGAAAATTTAAATGAAATGTATACAAGTGTGGTTATAAATTTATTTAAGGATGTATTTGTTTTAATTGGTATTATGTTTATAATGCTAAGTATGAATGTAAAACTTGCTTTGATATCACTTGGATTTTTACCCCTGGTGATTGTAGCCTCCATAATATTTAGAAAGAAAATTAGGGTTGTTTACAGGATTGCAAGAGCTCAGGTTGCAAAGATCAACTCTAAGTTAAATGAAAATATTACAGGTATGAGGACTATACAGATATTTGAAAAACAGGAAAAGATTGCAGATCAATTTGATGAAATAAATAAGGATTACTTGGAAACCACTCAGAGACAAATCAAGATATTTGCAATATTTAGACCTTCCATGGAGGTTATTCGCTCCCTAGGTATAGCTACTGTAGTATACTATGCCGGTGGAGATGTTATATCCGGGGTTATAGAATTTGGAGTATTATATGCCTTTATTGAATACTTACAAAAATTCTTCCAACCTATCTTGGATTTAACAGAGAAATATAATATAATGCAATCAGCCATGGCTTCTAGTGAAAGAATCTTTAAGATCTTAGATGAGGATGATTTCATCGAAAACAAGGAAGATGCCCTTAGGGTTCAGGAACTTAGAGGTAAGATAGAATTTAAAAATGTATGGTTTGCCTATGTAGATGAGGATTGGGTATTGAAGGACATTAGTTTCACCATCAACCCAGGAGAGGCTATTGCCTTTGTAGGGGCTACAGGAGCTGGAAAGTCTTCTATTATTAATTTAATAACTAGATTCTATGATATTCAAAAAGGTGAAATACTTATAGATGGAGTCAATGTAAAGGAGTATAATAAGGATGACCTTAGGAGAAGAATTGGAGTTGTTCTTCAGGATGTCTTTATATTTACCGGTACCATTGCGGACAATATAAAGCTAAACAATAAGGATATTAGCCATGAAAGATTGGTTGAGGTGGCAGAGTATGTAAATGCTGATTACTTTATCAATAGGCTGCCTAATAAGTACCAGGAAGAGGTAATGGAAAGAGGCTCTACCCTATCATCTGGAGAGAGACAACTCTTAGCCTTTGCTAGGACCCTTGCCTATAATCCTGATATTCTTATACTTGATGAAGCTACATCAAATATAGATACAGATACAGAATTATTGATTCAAGATGCTCTGGGAAAGCTTATTCAAAATAGAACTACTATTGCAGTAGCCCATAGGCTCTCAACTATCCAACATGCTGATAAGATAATTGTACTTCACAGAGGAGAAATAAAGGAAATGGGTAATCATCAAGAGCTCTTAAATAGAGAAGGAATGTATTATGACCTATACAGACTTCAATACCAAGAGGCCTTTGATGCAGACCAAAAATCATAAAATAGGGGTGTTATAGATGTACGATTCGCATGTCCATAGTCAATATTCTATGGATTCAACTGCAGATATGGAAGATTCAGTTAGGAAGGCTATAGAAGAAAATATGAAGTCCATATGTTTTACTGATCATGTTGATTTTGACAGCACTATGGATAAGATCGACTTTGTATTTAGAACATCTGATTATTTTAGGGAATTAAACAGGCTTAAGTATAGGTATAGGGATGAGATTCAGGTCCTTGCTGGTGTTGAAATTGGAATGCAGACCCATCTCTTGGAAAGATATGACCAATTTGTAGGGGATAATCCCTTTGACTTTGTCATCATGTCTATCCATTCAGTAGGGGGGGAGGATATATATCTGGATAATTACACAAAGGATAAGGACCCTCTGGAGGCATGTCTAGAATATTATAGGACCATGCTTGACTGTGTAAAGGCCTATTCCAATTTCGATGTGCTTGGTCATATTGATTTTATAGATAGGTATTTTCAGTCCAAGGATCAGATACCTGCCTTTGAGGAATATAAGGATATACTTGTTGAAATATTTCAAGTTTTAATCCATAAGGGCAAGGGAATTGAGCTTAATACTTCAGGATACAGAAAAGATATAGGTGTCTTCCATCCTAAAACTCCTATATTAGAACTCTATAGGGAAATGGGTGGGGAGATTATCACCATGGGCTCTGATGCCCATAGGCCAGAAGATGTAGGAGCAGACTTTAAGCTGGGAGAAAAATTACTTGGAGAACTTGGCTTTAAATATATTTATGTATATAAGGAGAGAAAGAAGTTTCCAATAAATATAGCTTAATCGATTAATAAATACAAATAAGCAGCTACTAAGAAAATTCTTAGTAGCTGCTTTTATGTATATCCACGATGCCGTTGACTTTCTTTAATTCAGACCCACCTTATATAAAGGGGGGCTTCCTGTCAGTATTTTCTATCTTCCCCTCAAAGGGGGCTTGATATACAATACTGAACTCAGATTCCCATATCAACTGTGTCGGTTGAATTATAGGAGCCATCGAACATCGCAGAAGTTCTTCCTGTTTCTATTATATCTCTTTTTAGGTTTTTTTACAAGTTTTTATATATTTTCTTATATTATCCAAGAATGAGGACTAGTCATAAATCACTTAACTACCATGTCAAAGGTTGCCATTCTAAGACTAAGGTTGTCATTTTCAAAGTAAGCTTATCATTCTAAGACTAAAGTTGTCATTTTGAAAGTAAGGTTATCATTCTAAGACCCCTATGTGTTAGGATAATTGTCATTCTTATATTGAGGCCGTCATTCTGAGCGTAGCGAAGAATCTATGTTTTAACCCTAAGATTCTTCGCTTCGCTCAGAATGACAAAATTAAAGATCAAACTCAGAATAACTTATTTACCAATACTACTAAAACCCTGTTTATTAGTGACTCATGTAAAAGCTATTTTATTAAGCATACTACTAAAACCCTGTCTATTAGTGGCTCATGTAAAAGCTATTTTATTACGCATAATACTAAAAC
>CAZGQG010000007.1:25299-72009 GCA_964527205.1 uncultured Tissierellaceae bacterium
TCATTCTGAGCGTAGCGAAGAATCTATGTTTTAACCCTAAGATTCTTCGCTTCGCTCAGAATGACAAAATTAAAAATTTAAGCACAGAATGACAAGACGGGTCCGGGATTACAAGACAAGCTCAGAATCACAAAAGCTTAAATCTTGATATAGATCAATTTATTTATCAGTCCCACTAACTGGATAATATAAATAATTTCTCAGTAAATCCAGATTTGTCCACACTTAGTTCTAGTTTTATTATATAATATAGGTTATGATTATTATAGGGACTATACTTATAATAGATAAAACCTTTATAGGAGTGATTTTGTGAATCAAAAGAAGAATAGAATAATAAATATTATTTCAAATAAAAATTTCAAATCTAGAAAAACCTCTGATATATTAGGGAAAAAACTTAGGAGTTTAGGATTTATTACACCTGCAAAATACAGTACAGATGCAGAGCTAAATATTTGTGTAGGAGGAGACGGTGCTTTTCTAAGGGCTGTTCATAGGAATAGTTTTCCTGATATCCCCTTTGTGGGCATCAATACTGGTCATTTAGGTTTCTTCCAGGAAATACTTCCTGAAAATATAGATGACTTTATTGAAAAATATATGGAAAAGGATTATTGTGTAGAAGAGATCCTCCTTGTAGATGCAGAGGTAATAACCAAGCACAAGACCTTCTTCATCACCAGTGTAAATGAAATAGTTATAAAGAACTTTAACCACAAGGTTATACACCTGGAAATATTAATAGATTCAAATCATCTGGAAAGATTTAGTGGGGATGGAGTTATAGTTTCAACTCCAGTTGGCAGTACTGCTTATAACTTTTCTAGTGGAGGTAGCATAGTTCATCCCTCCCTAAGGACCCTACAGCTTACTCCCCTATCCCCTATTAGCTCTAAGGCCTTCAGGTCCCTTCCTACAAGCACCATAGTGCCTGGGGACATGACCATATCCATAGGTCCTGAGCCTAGATACAGCAATTCAACAATTCTTGTAAGTGATGGAATTGAATTTAAATACAATAATATTAAAAATATAAATATAAAAATGTCAGATAAGATTGTCTACAAGTTAAACTTTGATAGGGATATGTACTGGAATAATTTAAAGAGTAAGTTCTTATAGAAAAAAGCCTTTGCAAGAGCAAAGGCTTTTTTTATATCTATCCTATATTTTTTATATTAATTTATCCATTTCTTCAACTAATTCCCTAAATAATTTCATAGCTCCATCTACTGGTCCCTTTGTTGTCATATCTACTCCTGCAGTTTTTAATACATTGATTGGATAGTCTGAACTTCCACTCTTTAAGAAGTCTATATATCTTTTTACTGCTGGTTCTCCTTCTTCTAATATGCCCTGGGAAAGTGCTACTGCTGCTGAATATCCTGTAGCATATTGGAATACATAGTAATTGTAGTAGAAATGTGGAATTCTTGCCCATTCTACTGCTATATGATCATCCATTACTACATCAGATCCATAGTAAAGCTCATTTAAGGCCCTATATGTTTCTGATAAATATTCTGCTGTTAGGGATCCACCACTTTCTAAGTGCTGGTTTATCTTCATTTCAAACTCTGCAAACATAGTCTGTCTAAATACTGTTCCCCTAAAGCTTTCTAAATAATGATTTAATAAATAAAGTCTTTCCGTTTTGTCCTCTGTGTTTTTAAGCATATAATCCATTAAAAGAGCTTCATTGGCAGTTGATGCCACTTCTGCTACAAATATGGAATAATTACCATATACAAAAGGCTGATGCTTTCTTGTGAAGTAGGAATGAATTGAATGTCCTAATTCATGAGCTGTAGTGAACATATTATCTAAAGTATCATGATAGTTTAAGAGTATAAAAGGCTTGGAATCATAGGATCCTCCTGAATATGCTCCTGATCTCTTGCCCTTATTTTCATAGATATCAATCCATCTAGAGGAAAATCCTTCTTCTACAACATCCATATATTCTTTTCCAAGAGGTTCAAGTGCTCGTTTTATAGTTTCTACACCCTGGTCAAAAGGAATCTTCATATCTGCATCCTTTACTATTGGAGTATATATGTCGTACATACGAAGTTCATCTACTCCTAGGGCTCTTTTTCTTATTTCCATATACTTGTGCATTGAATCTAAGTTATCGTGTACAGAACTTATTAGGTTGTCATATACAGATAAATCTACATTGTTTTCATCTAAGGATGCTGCCCTACTTGATCCGTAGCTTCTTAGATTTGCGTTAAAGATATTTTTCTTCAACTCTCCATTAAGTGAAGCTGCAAAAGTGTTTTTAAAGCTATTGTATGTGTCATAGAGAGCTTCATAGGCACTCCTTCTTACTTCTCTATTACTTGACTCTAAAAGTGGTATAAAGTTACCGTGGGTGATCTCTACAGTTTCCCCATCTTCATTTTCTATCTCTGGGAATCTAAGGTCTGCATTGTTTAGCATGGAAAATATTTTTTCTGGTGCATTAGCAACTTCTCCCATTTGAGCTAGTATTGATTCTTCCCTAGGTGAAAGTACATGTTCCCTTTGTCTTACAATATTAGCTAGATACTTTCTATATAGTTCAAGCTTAGGCTCCTCCTGGATAAATGATTCAAGTTTTTCTTCATCTAAGCTTAATATTTCAGGGGTTACAAAGGAAATCTTGTCCTGAACTTCCACAAAAAGTCCCATGGCCCTATCTGCTAGTTCCTGAGAGGATGCCTTTCTAGTATCTTCATCTAATCTCATGCGAGCATAGGAATATAGATGGCTAGTTTTTCTAATAAGCTCTCCCTGATCTACTAGGGTATTTAATAAGTTTTCACTGGACTCTACAACCTTGCCCTTATAGGATTCAAAGTTCTCTCCCATTTCCTTGGCCTTGTTATAATCAAGATTCCATTCATCTAGATTTGCAAACATGGACTCTAAATCCCATTGGTCTTCCTTTTGTATTTCTGATCTTTCTAATAACTCATTTTTGCTTGACATTAAAATCCTCCTTTAATCCTTTATATTATCTATTGCATATTTCATTACTGCTCCTCCTATAGGTGCTGCTGCACTTCCACCTGTACTTCCTTCTTCTTCCAAGAAAACCACCACTGCTACTTTAGGGTCATCTGCTGGGGCAAAGCCTATAAACCAGGCATGGCTATCCCCTGATGTTTCAGCTGTCCCTGTCTTCCCTGCCACTCTCACTCCTGATATGCCAGCGGATTTTCCTGTGCCTCTTTCCACTACTCCTACCATATATTCTTTAATTTCATCTGCTAGTCTAGGATCTAGGGCCTGGGAAAGAAGCTTAGGCTCTAGTTCTGACCTAATCCTACCATCACTTGTTAGTACCCTTTTAATTAAAGTTGGACGGATCATATCTCCCCTATTTCCTATGGCAGATGCCATAAGCATCATATTTAAGGGAGTCATTTCTAACTTACCCTGGCCATAGGCGGAGGCTGCAATATCTGTCTTTCCTAAATTTTCCTTGTAGGGAAACTGGGAAACCTTTACTGGAAGGTCAAAGAGGATATTTTTGTTGATTAAAAACCTTTCCCCTACCTCTCCCATCTTATCCTTGCCTATTAGCAAGGATTTTTCTGCAAAATAAGTATTGCAGGATTTTATCAAGGCCTCTTCTAAACCTATTTCCCCATGACCATCCTTATTATAGTCACTAATCTTATACCCATCTATGGTTGTTTCACCAGTACAATTGTAAGTTTTATCTATGCTCCCCTCTTCCAAGAGGGCTATGGCAGGTATTATCTTGAATATTGATCCTGGTACATAGGTGGCCTGGATTCCTCTATTTATTAGAGGACTATTAGGCTCTTCAGATATATCCTTCCAATCTCTTACAAGATTATCTGCATCAAAATCTGGTGCACTGACCATGCTATAGATCTCTCCTGTCTTTGGATTCATGGCAATTACAGATCCCTTTTTTCCCTCCAGGGATTTTCTTGCCAGAGACTGGAGCCCATGGTCCAGGGTAAGGACCAGATCATTGCCTAGTTTTTTATCTGATACTATATTTTTAAATTCATTGATAGCTTGGTTTTCACTTATATCTAGAAGTGTATTATTGTACTTTAGTTCTAGACCTGCCTTGCCAAGTTCCTTATAGCTATAGCCTATGCTGTGACTGTATAGTCTCCCATAATTATAGTGCCTATAGTTTACTCCATCTTCTTCTTGGCTATAGACTAGAAGCTCTCCATTCCTATCCATAATAGAGCCTCTCTTGGTCTTATCTTCATTGATCCAAAGTCTTTTATTATAGCTATTGTACTTTATAGCCTCTGCTTGAAATATTTGAAAATAGCTTATATAGACAATAAGACTTATAAATAGGGTGCACATGCCTATAAGAACTATTATTGTTCTCCTGTTTTCCTTATTCATCATTATCATCCTTTACATGTATTTCCTCTGAGCAGGCCTGAAGTATCCCCAGGGCTATAAAGCTTGAAATCATTGAACTTCCCCCATAACTTACAAAGGGCAAGGTGATTCCTGTAAGGGGTATCATCTTTAGGACTCCTCCCAGTATAATAAAGGTTTGTATGCCAAAGAGACTGCTTATACCCAGAGCTAGGATCCTGTAAAATCTATTCTTCTGACCCATGCCTATTTTAAAGCCCCTGTAGACCAGGATCATAAATAGGATTATTATGGCTATTCCTGTAAATATTCCCATTTCCTCACAGATGGCAGAAAATATAAAATCTGTATAAACCACTGGTATAAATTCAGGATTACCTAGTCCCAGACCTGTACCAAAGAACCCACCCTCTGCTATGGCAAAGAGGGACTGGGTTATTTGATAGCCCTGTCTTTCTATTAGCTCCCAGGGATTAAGCCAAGATTGAAATCTTATCCTTACATGGTCAAAGATCATGTAGCCCAGGCTTCCACTTACCGCAAAGAGTCCTATATTGAAAAATATTAGCTTTCTATTCTCTTCATAGATAAACTGCAGAACTAAAAATACCAGATAGAAAACCAGAGCCGTTCCTAAATCTCTTTGTAGAAATGATAATAATATAAAAGAATACATTATTCCCATTAAATAATAAGAGCTGTATTTTATTTTTTTAAACTTGTCCTGATTGGAATAATAGGCTGCTAGGAAAAATATTATTAATAACTTTATAATTTCACTGGGTTGAACTGTAATACTTCCTATTTGAATCCAGTTTAGGGCCCCAAATATTCTGGTACCTAGTACAAAGGTTAGAATAAAAGCTCCATAGGCAGCTAGCATATAGAGGTAAAACATCCTGTCCCATATCTTTATAAGTTTAATTATAAGATAGGATAGGAAGAATATAGCAATCCCTATGGATATCCATACCAACTGCTTTAGACCCAGTAGGGGGTCTATCCTGTAAATCATTATAACCCCTATGGAAAGGAGCATGGTTACTATTAAAAATATATAATTATCCCCATGGGACAATCTATTTAATATATAGTTTGATATGTATATTATAAGTACCAGGCCTATACCTGTCATTATTGTATATTGATCTATTTCACTGCCCTGATAGAAAAACAAAAGACTTAGGGCTAGTATTTCAAATACAAAGAGCAGGTTCCTTGGGGTTCTTGCCTTGGTTAAATTTTTTATCATTTTTTCACCTATTTTCTATTTACAAATAAAAACTGAATTTGTCCTACCTGTATTATGTCTCCATTCTTTAACTTCCTTACATCCTCTATCTTTTTCTGATTTACTATGGTTCCATTGGCAGATCCTAGGTCTTCTAGGAAATATTGGTCCCCGTCCTTTATTATCCTAAAATGCTCCTTGGACACAAAGGGATCCTTTATTATTATATCATTGTTTCTGTGTCTTCCCAATAGGATTTCATCTTCTATAATATAATACTCATCTATTTTAAAGGAGATTGTATCTGCCTTGTTTACAAGCTTTAAATATGCAGCCTTTGGATCTCCCACTCCCCTCATGCCTCTTATATCCAAATATATCATCCTAATAATAGAAAATATAAATAGATAGATAATTAATATGAATATATATTTAAATACAGTGGCTAAAATATTATACATCATCTCACCTTCCATCTCAGATCTATACAAATATGTTACCACAAAGAGCCAAGCTTGTGTATATATTTATATTATAGCTTTTAACTTTTCTTTATATCTGATAAAATAAAACTATAGTACTATTGTTTTTTTAGAGGAGGTGTACAAGATGAATAGATTAATGCGTTCTAGGGAAGACAAGGTCTTTTTAGGAGTTTGTGGTGGAATAGCCAATTATTTTGAAATAGATTCAACCCTGGTTAGGCTAATCTTTGCCTTTTTTGTCCTTATGAGCTTTGGCACTGCAATATTTGCCTACATACTGGCTGCCTTTATTATTCCCAGTGGGGACTATGATTATTCCCAGGATGATGAGAATCTAGACTATGAATTTGATGAGAGAAATGCCAAGATTAGGGAAAGGACTCCCATGGCTGTTGGTATAGGACTAATTCTCTTTGGTATTTTAATGCTAAGTAGAAAAATCCTTCCCTCCTTCTTCTATCAATTTAGAAGATTATTTAGTTACTGGCCTCTTTTATTAATAGTTTTAGGCCTTTATGTGATTATTCAAAACAAAAAGGAAGATTAATCAAATATGATTGTAGGTGAAAATATGAAAATAACAAAGATCCAGGCCCAGAGAAAAAAGAATAGGTACAATATATATGTGGATGATTGTTTTTCTCTGGGTATAGATGAATATGTACTGGTAAAGTATAATTTAAAGACTGGCATGGAGGTAAGCGATGAATTTATTCAAGATGTCCTAATGGCTGAGGAAGCCAATAAGACCCTTAACTACTGCCTGAACCGCCTAAGCTATAGGCAGAGATCTGAAAAGGAACTTAGGATATCCATGGAGAGAAAGGGCTATGATGCTAAAAATATAGATGCAGCCATAGACCACTGTAAGGAACATGGATATATAGATGACTTGAAATTTGCCCAGTCCTTCGTCCAAGACAAGATGAATCTTAACAAATTAGGACCTAAGAGAATTAAATACGATCTTATCCTAAAGGGCATATCCAGGGATATAATAGATCAGGTCCTGGTGGTGGAAAAGGACGAGCAGCTGGAAATGGCAAGAGAAGTTGCCTATAAAAAGTTTCCCTCCTATAAGAATGATGAAAAAAGAGATATTTATCGCAAGATGTCAGCTTTTTTACAGAGAAGAGGCTTCTCCTTTGATGTAATATCCAAGGTGGTAAAAGAACTCCTTGACTCTATAGACGAGGATGAGTTTTATGACTAGGCTTTCCTATGTATATATATTAAGATGCAAAGATGATAGCCTTTACACTGGCTATACTGTAAATCTTGCAAATAGGATCAGCAAGCACAACCTGGGTAAGGCTGCAAAGTACACCCGGGGTAGGGGGCCAGTAAAGCTTGTCTACCTGGAAAGCTTTTCAAATAAGGTGGATGCTCAAAAAAGAGAATATAGGATCAAGCAGCTTCCTAGAAAAAAGAAATTAAAACTTATAAGAGAAAAAGATAAATTTGAACAATAAAGTGAAGAGGTGCAAAATGAACGATTTTTATAAGAGAACTAATAAGAACTCTATAATAGCTTCTGTATATGACCTAGAAAATCTAGACGCAGCCTTGGATTCTAATTGTGAGATTATATTTCTTCTCACTGGTAATATTTTCAATCTCAAGGAAATATCCCATAAGATCCGTTTTAAGGAAAAGGGCCTATATATATCTGTTGACTCTATTGATGGCTTTTCTAAGGATACCTGGGGCCTGGAATATATAGTTAAAAATATTTGCCCTGATGGCATAATTACATCCAAGCAAAATCTAATTAAACTCAGTATGTCCATGGGAATGTTTACCATACAAAGACTTGTTATATCTGATAGAGACTCTCTAAAGAAAGCCTTGAGCTCGCTTAAGGTCAATAGGCCCCATGCTCTTGAGCTCCTTCCTGGTATTATACCGAGTCTTATCCAGCAGGTCTTTGAGGCAACAACAATATCCCTCATAGCCAGTGGGCTTATAAGGGATAGGAATGATATCGATCTTGCTTTTCAGGCTGGTGCCATTGCTGTAGCCTCATCAGATCAATCCCTATGGAGGATTTAATCCTTATTCCTTCTTGATTATTCCTATAATCAAGCCTGTAGACATGGCAATAAAGCCTGCTACCAAGGTCATGACAATAATAAGAACCTTGTTAAATTCCTCTACACCAGGCAGGCTCATACCTAGGCTGAAAAAACTAACCAGTCCTATTAGGAAAAGTATAAGGCCTGGAATATACTTGACCAACCTATACTTCCTTTCCTTTCTAAATAAATAATAGACCATTATTGTAATTAATGCAGCTATAAAAGACACTATAAGAAGTATCTTAGAAAATTCCATATGGACCTTTAAACCTTCTAATAAACCATCCATTAAACCACTCCTTAGTATTCAATTTTAATGGCATCACTCTTTAAAACTTCATCTTCCCAGGTGCTTGTATACTTACCTAGGCCCCATTCTGCCATTATAATTTTTTGATTGTTCTCTATTTTTATACTAGCTAATTTTTCATTTACTATATCACTATCTCTTATAGGATAGATGTCTATGCTCTTATCCCTAACTATAATAATAATATCTTCATTTGGAGATGTAAATGCATTTACTGCATCTGGAAAATTTGATTTAATCAAGGTCCAAGGCAGTATAAGCTCATCGTATTGAACTATTTCCCTAGGAGGAATAGATTTGATTTTAAAGTCCTTGTAAAGCTGGTCCTTATCTTCAATATAATTTAATCTACCCTTTAGCATCCAATGTCCATTTTTTCTTTCTATTCCAAAACTTCTTTCATCTAGTTTTTCCCGAGCCGCATTAAGCTCTGTTTTCCCAGATAAATAAAAATCCTCCACATCTATAAGACTTGATATCATAGTTGGGTTTTGCTCCTCCATATAGTCTATAGGATATACTCTCAAGGATTTTACATTTGTAGTAGGATTTATCTCCTCTAGGGAAATATAATCATTGCCTATGTAGAGTATATGCTTTAAAAAGGACTGATATTCTCTCTCTTCTTTATTTGAAGCCATAAGAGACCTGGAACTAGTTCTCTTCTCCCCTTCTTCTTCCACTACTATGTCCCTTACCTTGCTGGTAATGGTATCATTTATGCTGTTTCCATCTATTCTTCTTTCAATATCTATATCCCAGAAACCTTTTTTTCTTGGAAGCAATATTCCATCGGTTTCATATATGCTCCCTATCTCCCTGTTACTAGACCTTATCCAAATAGTCTTGTATTCCCACTTGTCCAGTTCAGTTTCCTCATCCAGGATCTTTGTTTTTATCCCAAGAAGCAAACCTGTATTTAGGGTGTAGGATGACTCTATATTATTGCTGATATTTAATCTCTTTTCTATATCAATATATCTTTTAACTTCTTCCCCTGTTACTTCTTCTAATCTTCTTTCAAGAAAGATGAATTTTTCATTGTGGAAAAAGATTAACTTATCCTCATCATACTTTATGAATTCATGAAAATATCCATCCTCTCCTGTAATGGTAAGTATGTGAATATCTTCATCACTTATATCCAAATAATCTGTGTCTATCTTATAATTATAAAATAAATATTCATTTATATCTATATCTCTAGTCTTATAGGAGGGATCTAGTACATAGTCCTCTCCAACAATAACTGCTTCCTTACTAAAGAGTCCTTCTAGATTACTTACATCCTGGGAATCCTCCATGGGCTGCCTCTTGTGGGGCCCTTCTATAACCTTTACAACTTCCCATTTCCCACTTAGGGGTGGCTTGTTATTTGCCGGTGCCTTGACTATTTGCTGTGATTCCAATTCTACCAATTCACATGAGCTAAGTACCAGCATTAGAAGAATTATTAATATTATCTTTATTTTTTTCATGCTCCTAGCTCCTCCTTTGGAAGTCTAATTTTTACTGATGTTCCCTGTCCAAGTATTGAGGCTATATCCATACTGCCTCCATGCATCTTAATTATTTCCTCACTTATTGATAGGCCTAGGCCAGTATTGGATTTACTGTTTTTCCCCTTGTAAAATCTTTCCTTTACCTTGGGCAGCTCCTCCTCTGCTATACCTGCTCCTGTATCTATAACCTCTATAATAATGTCTTCTTCATCTGAAAAGGCTTTTAAGACTACACTGCCTCCTTCTTCTGTGAATTTAAAGGCATTGTCCAGCAGATTTATTATTACTTGCTTTAATCTGTTTTCATCTGCGGAAATATATCCTAAATCCTCTTCTATATCTATTTGAAATTCCAGGCCATTTAGTCTGGCCCTAGGCTTGGATTGCTTGCCCATTAATCTTATTGTATCCTCTATAAGAAAAAGTTTCCTATCTAAGGTCAATTGTTCTGATACAAATTTTGAAAAGTCCAGTAATTCCTCAACCATAAGGCCTAGCCTGTCCCCTTCTTTTTCAATTATATCCAAACCATCTCTTATTATTTCATTGTCTCCTATATCCTCTGATTTCAAAGTAATGGCCCAGCCCTTGATAGATGTAAGGGGGGTCCTAAGCTCATGGGATATGGAAGAAATAAATTCGTTTTTTAATTCTTCCTTCTTTATTAGCTCCTCAGCCATATAATTCAGTGTATTTGCCAATTGTCCAATCTCATCTTCTAATTCTATATCACTTCTGATATGTAATTCCCCATCTGCCATCTTTCTAGCGGTTTCTGTTACCTTCTTTAGGGGTATTATAAGTGAATTTGCCATTATTACACTTACCAGTCCAGAAACAACAATAACTGCAAGTCCTAGTACTATTATTAATAGGGATACCCTATTTATAATCCTATTGGTTTCCTCCATGGATGTAACAAATCTAATAATTCCTACTATCTCATCCCTATCTTTTACAGGAGCTGAGTATGCCATTACAGGCTTTGTATCATAATCTACCCTTCCTATCCACCTGGCACTGTCTCCCCCCATGGCAGATTGTATATCTGAGGGTAGGGTCTCCTTATTTAATCCTGCTCCCAAAGAGTCCATGAGAAGCTGGCCCTGGCTTGTAAAAATCTGAACCTGGGCATTGGTATGCTTCCAAAAAACATCAGAGTCATCTAGGATGATCTCTTCTATGGATTTTGAAGAGTAGTATCTTGAATAGTATTCTAGGGACAATTTAATATCATTTTTTAATATATCTTCTAAATTCCTGTGATAGTAATCCCTGGTACTACTTAGGGCTACAATCTCTAGTATAAGCACAGTAATTATAATTATCATCATAAAGCTTATAACCAAACGGGTCTTTATGCTTTTTTTCATTGATCTATTGGTTAATCTTCCTTTTTCCACCTATATCCTACACCCCAAACTGTCTCAATATATACAGGCTCACTTGGATCTTTTTCTATCTTAGACCTAAGCCTTCTCATATTGACATCAACTATTTTTGAATCTCCCATGAAATCATAACCCCATACTAAATTCAATATCTCATCTCTTTTAAAAGCCTTGCCTGGATTTTCCATAAATAGCTTGGCTATTGAATATTCTGTAGGTGTAAGTTCTATTTCTTCTCCCTCTTTAAAGAACTTTCTTGAATAGGTGTTGATTTTGAAAGGCTTAAAGTCTATTTCAGAATCATCTCCAACCTCTGAATCCATTCTACGGGATAGGGATTTTACCCTTAAAACCAATTCCTTAGGGTTGAAGGGCTTGGTCATATAGTCATCTGTACCATTTTCCAAACCTAGTATCTTATCTATATCCTGGCTCTTGGCTGTTAGCATTATTATTCCTATCTTAGGAAATTCATCTCTAAGTACCTTGCAAACCTGGTAGCCATCTATGCCAGGAAGCATTAAATCAAGGACTACTATATCTATATCTTCTTTTCTAGCGATTTCTATACCTTCTTCTCCAGTTTCTGCTTCAAAAACAGTAAAACCGCTTTTTTCTAAATTTATTTTTACAAACTTTCTAATAGATGCTTCATCTTCTACTATAAGAATCTTATTCATTATATATCACATCCTAGTTTTTTAAATAGTTTTGTCTTTATACCTTATTTTAGCATAGTTTATAATAATTATCTATGAGTTACAAAACTATTAATTCTTCTTTACAATTAGCTTACAATAGAAAAAGAATAGACCAAGTCTATTCTTTTCTTCTTTTATTCTACTAGGCCTTTAAATTGTGACTCATATAATTCTGCATATAGACCACCCTGTTCTAATAGATCCTTATGCCTTCCTCTTTCCTCTACTCCATCTGCTGTAAGAACTATTATCTCGTCAGCATTTTTAATAGTTGAAAGTCTGTGGGCAATTACTAGGGATGTTCTGTTAGTAGATAATTTTTCAAGTGAAGCCTGTATAAGGATTTCAGTTTGATTATCTAGGGCAGAAGTAGCCTCATCTAGTATTAGTATAGGTGGATTCTTTAAGAATAATCTAGCTATGGATATTCTCTGCTTTTGACCTCCTGAAAGTCTTACACCCTTTTCTCCCACATAGGTGTCATAGCCATTAGGAAGGGTCAAGATAAAGTCATGTATGCTTGCATTTTTTGCAGCTTCTATTACTTCTTCATCACTGGCATCTATATCTCCGTAAAGAATATTTTCCTTAATAGTTCCAGTAAATAGGAATACATCCTGTTGTACTAGACCAATATTCTTTCTTAAATTGTCTATTTTTATATCTCTTATATCTACACCGTCTAGAAGGATAGCTCCCTCTTCTATTTCATAGAACCTAGGGATTAGATGACAAAGAGTAGTCTTACCTGCTCCTGATGGTCCTACTAGGGCTACTGTACGGCCTGGGTCTATGGTAATATTTAAATTTCTTAGAACTGTTCCCTCATCATTATTATAAGAGAAGGATACATCCTTAAATTCTATCTTACCTCTTACATCTGTCATTTCTACTGCATCTACTGCATCTTCTATATCTGTCTTTATGTCCATTACTTCTGCAAATCTCTCAAAGCCTGTCATTCCATCTTGGAATTGCTGGGCAAAGTTAGTAAGTCTTCTAATTGGCTGCATAAAGAAGTTTACATATAGGGTAAAGGAAAACAAGTCTCCTAAATCTATCATTTCAAGATATACAAAGTAACCTCCAATGCTTATTACCATTAGGTTTAATATATTGGACATGATACCCATACCTGCTGCAAATTCAGCCATTACCTTGTAGGCACCTTTTCTTGCCGTACTAAATTCCTGGTTACCTTCATTGAATTTAGCTATTTCATACTCTTCATTGGTAAAGCTCTTTGCAACCCTGGCTCCTGATATACTGTTTTCTAATTGTGAGTTTACATTGGCTATTTTCTTTCTTACTTCCCTAAAGGAATTAGACATTTTCTTTCTCTTTAAGATAACAAAGCCTATCATCACTGGAATAAAGGCAAATATTATCAAGGTCAATCTCCATTCTATCCTAATAAGGATAACGAAGGATCCTACAAGCATTACCATGGATATGAAAAGATCCTCTGGGCCGTGATGGGCTAGCTCTGCTATATCCCTTAAATCATTTACTATTCTAGACATTATATGTCCTGTCTTAGTATTGTCATAGTAAGAGAAAGGTAGGGTCTGTAGATGAGTAAATACATCTCTTCTCATATCGTGTTCCATCCTAACTCCTAAAACATGGCCCCAATATGATACTATGTAAAAACTTACAAATCTAAAGAAAAATAAGACTACCATTATGAGAGTCCATTTTACCAACAGGTCCATTCTTCCTTCTGGTATAATATTGTTTATCATATTCCTAGTAAATAAGGGAAATATAAGATCTGCTATAGATATTAGTAGTGCAAAAAACATATCTATAAAGAATAATTTCTTATGAGGTTTATAATATGATATAAATCTTTTTACCAAGTAATCAGCTCCTTAATTTTTATTATATTTCGTGTCCCAAAACATTATATAACACTTTTGATTTTATTTCAATTATAATATACTATATAAGATATGATAATTTCAAATACATACATAGGAGGTAGAGATGAAAAGCTTTAGAATGTTTATGGTTTGTATTTTAATACAGTTTATAGTGGCCAGTGAGATGGCCATCATGGGACCCTTGGCTCCCTTTTTAGCCAGCTATTTTAGCATTGACCAAGGTATGGTTATGCTCCTTAATCTAGGTTATTCAGCAGTTGGATTTCTAGTTCCCTACTTGGGGATCTTTGCAGATAAGAGGGGAAAGAAGCTTAGCTTGTCCATATCCCTAGGGCTTTTCATCCTTGGCTCCCTAATAGGAAGCGTTGTAAAGTCTGCCCTTATCTTTGGCTTTGCAAGGATTTTTATAGGCTTTGCCTATTTCTCCATATCTGCTAATAATTTATCCTATCTTTCAGAATTTATATCCTATAAAAATAGGGGTAAGGCCTCTGGACTTCTTAGGGTTTCCTTTAGTGTGGCAATTTTAATAAGCCCAGTGCTTGCTACCTTTTTAATTAGCAAATTTAATAGTCTGGCTGCTATCTACCTGCCCCTGGCTATAGTTGCTGCTTTGTCTATACTTGCCCTTAAGGGTCTACCTGAGACTTCCATAAATCCAGACATTGGATTAAACAAGGGAGAGTTCCTAGATATATTTAAAAATAAAGATGCTAGGAAGATACTTATTACAGTCTTTCTTCTACTATCAGCACCTACACTTTTCTTAAACTATCTAGGGATTTACCTATCAAATAATTTCAGTATTTCCCAAGTAGATATAGGACTTATCTATACTATAATTGGCCTAGGTACCATAACTGGTACAGGCTTTGCAGGAGTATTTTCAGATAGGATAGGAAAATACAGGTTATCTAAGATACTCTTTGTAATCCTATTATTTTCAGCTCTCCCTTTAATTTTTTTAAATTCTATAATTCCAATAATCCTACTCTCCACCCTCTTTGCCTTTGGACTTGATGGTGGTTGGACTTCCTACCAGGCTTTAGCCTCTGAGGTCCTACCTGAAAAAAGAGGAACTTTTATGAGTTTAATTTACACTATGAATGCAATGACCATAACTTTTTATAGTCTTTTTGCTCCTCTCTTATACAAGTTTGGTGGTTTTAAGTTTATTATTGCCATAGCAAGTGCCTTAGTCATCATTGCACTTTTTATAATATTTCGCCTGGATATAGAGGATTAATCCCTATATCCTTTTATTTAGCCAAGATACCATATCCATGATTACCTGGTCCTTGGTCCTTTCATTTAGTATCTCATGATAAAGCCCCTGGTATATTATTAAATCCTTGTCCTTGGAAGCTATAGTCCTGTATAGGTCTTCTGATATTTCCTTGGGAACAATCTTATCCTCTTCTCCATGGGTTATTAGGCAGGGATAAGTATATTTAGATTTATTGTCCTGGGCATAGGCTATGGCCTCAATGGTAAATTCCTTATAGAAATTAAAGCTAGCCTCTCTTAATACTAGAGGGTCTTCCTTATAGGCCTGGACTACAGCAGGGTCAGAACATATATCATCTGATACAGGATTTTCCATCATCTTCTTAGGAAGGATCTTTGCAGCTAATTTTACAGCTGTTCTTTTTATGCCCTGGGCTGCAGGTAGTTCTCCTACCCCTGCTCCTGAAAAGATCTGTCCCTTTAGGGTATCCGGATTTTCTATTCCATATATTAGAGTAACCATGCCTCCCATACTATGGCCTAGCATAAAGATTTCCTTGTCCTCCTTGGATTTAATCAAAGCTACCATTTCCTTACAATCATCTATAAATTCCCTATAGGAATCTATGTGGCCCTTTTCCATTCCACTCTTGCCATGACCTCTTAGATCGTATCTGTAGACTGTGTAGCCATTTTCATTTAACTTCTCCCTTAGGTAATCATACCTGCCTATGTGTTCTGCAAAGCCGTGGTTAATAAGTACTACTGCCTTTGGATCTTCTACCCTATCCACCTTATAATGGATCTCATTTCCCGCCTTAGCCTTTAAATATTCTCCCATTCCATTTCCTCCTTTAGATTGCAAAGATTTATATACTTACAAAATTTATTACAAGTCTCAGATTTTTCATATCCATCTATAGAGTGATTTTTTCTTGTAAAATCTACAAAGGATTCTATCTCCCCTATATTATCCTCTAGTTCCTCTTTACTAATTCCTATATCCACCATCTCTCCATTTTCCAGAAAAAGTATGCTGGCATTTTTTATTGGAAGCTTTAATATCTTCGCAGCCACATAGGCATAGAGCTGTAATTGTGGCCTATAGTTTTCTACAAGCTTTTTCTTATTGATCAAGCGATTGGTCTTTAAGTCCACAATGCTTATCTGACCCTTATCTATAGTTAACTCATCTATATAACCACTAATATAGGCTCCATTCAGTTGGAGGAAAAAAGGTTTTTCATAATGTATCTGGTCTAAATCCTCCTGGTAGTAGTCTATGTAATTGTCAATATAGCCTTCTATGGAAGAGTATAGCTCATCACTATAGACTAGGCCTTTTTTATGGAAGACTCTTTTTGCCAGCTCCCTTTTATCAGTGTCATCCCTATAAAGTTCACATATCTCATGGATTATTGTTCCCTTTAGGGCTGGGTCTAAGAGCTCTTCACTTCTCTCTAAGGCCTGAGGATCATCATGGTCTTCATATCTATCTTTTTCTTCTTTACTAGCTTCTATATGGCTTTCTAGCTGGGATATATTAATCCTATTCTCTAGAAAATACTTTCTCCTGCATTCCTTAAAGACCATATATTGGCTTACACTTATCCGTTTTTTAAAGCCCTTATTATAGGCTCTATCTATATTTATAAGAGGAAAGTGCTTGTCCATGTCCCCTCCCCTATATTCAGCCCTTATTAGTTCTTCTTCTATTAATTTTACTGGCTCAGCCCTATTAGGCTCTAGGGTGATTTCTTCTATTTCCCTATACTGGGTCTGTCCTAGGACACTGCCTATCATCTTTTTAAAGCCTGAATTGTTGCCTTGATTGCCAATTATTAGCATCTTCTCTGCCCTGGTCATGGCTACATAGAGAACTCTTTTCATTTCCCCATCTGTCTTTTCCCTTCTCCTAGTTTTTATATTGTCATAGGCCTGGTTGGAATCTTTAATATTAATGGCAAGGCCCTCTTCAGAATCAAAAAACATCTTATTGGAATCATAGACTCCCCTGGAAGACATTTCTGGAAGAATTACCACTGGAAATTCCAGGCCCTTGGACTTGTGTATGGTTAGTATTTTTACAGCATCTGTATTTTCTCCTTCAATCTCTCCCTGGCTTTCATTTCTTCCCCTAATCTCCTCTATATATTCTAGGAAGTCACTTAAATTACCCCTATGGTCTATTTCATAGGCCCTTGCCAGGTCTTCAAACTTGCTTATATTTGCAAAGATCTGCCTGCCATTTTCCTTAAGGAGATTTGTTTGTTTGAAATCTGTACTGTCTATTAGTTTTTCTATGATTTCACTTACTCCATATATGTCTTTCTCCAGGGTAAATCTCTGGTAGAAATCCCTGGCTAGCTTTAATTTAGCCTTCTCTTCCCCATCCCCAAGATCTTCATCTATTAATTTCTTTATTCTAAGATGGATATCTTCCTCTTTATTTTTAAATAAATCGTAAATGCTATTGTCATTTAAGCCTATGAAGTTTGATCTTAGAAAGCCTATAGTAGCTAGATGATCCTCCCTATTATCTATGGATTTTAAAGCATTTATTATATCTAAGACTTCCTGCTCTTGGAAAAAGCCTTGGCTGCCAATATTATAAAAGGGAACCCCGTATTTTCTTAGGGCATTTTCATAGATATGGTTTCTAGTACGGGCCCTAAAGAGCATGGCAAAGTCTTTGTAGCTATAGTCCCCACTATCTACAAGTTCAATTATCCTCTTGGCTATTTGTTCCCCCTCATAGTGCTTGCCATAAAGGCCTGGAGTCATATCTTCTGGGATTTCTAAATTTTCATTTTCTATAATCTCAATATCTAAGTCTCTCTTGGACTCCTTATGGGCCCTTAGGGCTCCATAGCCCCCTCCCATAAGCTCTGAAAATATGGTATTTACAAAGCCAAGAACTGTATCCACTGTCCTGTAGTTCTTATCCATACTAAGGGTGAGTCCATCTTTAGAGGCTTCTATGTCCTCTACTACCTGGTAAAATACATCTAGATCTGCTCCCCTAAATCCGTATATGGATTGTTTAGGGTCCCCTACTATAAAGAGATTATTCCTATCAAGATCTTTATCTATGGAACATATCCTGTAAAATATTTGCTTTTGCAGCATGTTGGTGTCTTGAAACTCATCAATCATAATATAGCTATATTTTCTTTGATACTTGCTTCTTATCCCTTCATCTTCAAGTAAATCCCTTGTTTTAATTTGAAGGTCCTCATAGTCCAGTCCTCCAAAGCTATCCTTCTTCCTAGTATAGAGCCTATCCACTTTTTCTAAAACCCTTAAAAGGGATTTATAATAGGGGATATTTTCTACTTCCAAGGATATGAGTATATCTCCTGTAAGGATTTCCAGTTGGTCTATAGTTTCCTGTTCCTTTTTATTTGCTCCTATATTGGTCTTTATAAGGGAGATTAACCTGGCTAAATCTTCAGCTTCTCCACCTTCTAGGAAAAGTTTGCATTCTTCATCTCCTAGGACCTTGGATATCTTGCTTGATTTGCTGCCCTTTTCTATTAGATAATTAGTAAGACTTCTAGCTTTTCCTATCCACTTGTCATCTAGGGGCTGGATCCCTTCTAGGCGCTTTAGGCTTAGCTCTCCCACTTCCTTCATATCTAGGCCCATACTTCTTATTTCATTGTATATGGATTCCATATCCTCTATAAGTCTATGGCTCCTGTCTATATTTATCTTTTTAAATAGTTCATAAAGATCCCTATCCTCTTCTAATTCTAGGTCCAGTACTTCTAATATAGAGTCTTTTAGCATTTTCCCAGCTTCATACTCTTCTATGACTTCAAAGATAGGATCCAGTCCTGCTCGAATGGAGTTTTCCTTTAAGATATTCATGCAAAAACTATGGATTGTAGATATATTGGCCTTTTCTATATCCCTATAGTATCTTCTCCATTCTCCACCCTGGGGAAATTTATTTCTTATTTCCCTTCTTATTCTCTCTATCATCTCTCCACTAGCTTTTTTGGTAAAGGTAATTGCCACTATGGATTCTACTTCCCGCCCCTTAGGCAAATCCCCATTTTCTAGTATGTGGACAAATCTCTCTGTAAGGACCTTGGTCTTTCCTGTACCTGCTCCTGCTATTAGAGAGAGGTTTTTATCTATATTTTTTATGGCTATTTCCTGTTCTGGATTGCTCTTCATTATATTTCCACCTCCCTGAGATGATTGTATCTACATATATCCTTGTATATACAATAGGATGAACACTCCTTAGGCTTTAGGGAAAAGTCCCCCTCATCTATGCCCTTCACTATAGCTTTTATATTTTCTTCACTAGTTTCTAGGAGTTGATCTCTTTCCTCTGTAACTATGGCACCCTTGTTCCTCCCTGTAATCAAGGAGGTCTGATCTATTAGGCCAAGCTTTATTGAAAGTTCAGCCTTCCTAATTAGGCCGTAGGCCCCTAGTACTATATTTTTATCCCCTTGGGCCAGCATATATATAGGAATCTGCAAGGACAAGCCTTCCTTCATCTGAGCCAGGTCATAAATACCTGAGGACCCTGATTTATAGTCTATAAGTATATAATTTTCCTCTTCTAAGACCTTGTCTATCCTATCTATCTTTCCCATAAGTCTAATATCTCTATTGGTATCCCTTATAATAAATTCAGGCATTAGGCCAAATTCAACTTCAAAGTCAAAGGGTATGGTTTTTTCCTTGCCATTTTTAAGCCTATCCAGGTCGAATATTATATAGTCTCTTAAGTTTAAATATATATTTTCAAGGAGGAGAACATTTTCTTTCCTTTCTATGTCTAGATCCCTAGCCCTGGCCTCTTCTATGACCTGTCTTTTAAGATACTGGTCCCAGTCCTCTGGTCTGAAGTCTTCCAGATCCTTTACAAAGAGAATAATCTTTTCCTTGTATTTTTTATAGTAATTCCTAAGTACTTCATGGTAGATGTTCCCCATCTCCAGAGCACTGTATTCTTCCTCTATCAGACCTGTTTCCTGGATATCCAGTATCCTATCCATAAAAAATGCAAAGGGACATCTGCTATAGGATTCCAGATAGGAGGAGGAATATATCTTATCCTGGTGGAGATCCTTGATTTCTCCCTTTATCCTCCCCTCACTTAACTTACCCCTATATTCATTGAAGTCCTCTTCCTCCCTATGGTATTCAGCCTTTATCCTTTTATTAATTAGGTCTAGATCCTTATGATTTAACTTTTTATAAAATCCAAATTTTTCTTTTTTTCCCTCTATATCCCTATCTATATTTAAAAGCAGATGATTGATTATTTCTTCTTCTGTGCTTATTTCTTCTATGTTTTCCTTAAATATATAATCTAATTCTAGTTTTTCATATTCTAGCTTTTCCTCTTTTTTATCTCCCTTAAAGCTATCCAAAATCTCCTCTAAAAATATAGAGGCTATGCCCTCATCAAGAGTGCTATAGGATAGATAAAGCTTCCTCTCTGCCATAGAAACCATACTGGCAAATTTTACTAGCTCATTGTCCAGCCTGTTTCCATAGTCCCAATAATTTATGCCTATATCCTTTAGAGTCCTAGAATTTTCATCTCTTAAGAGGAAATTACTAGCCCCTAGGAGAGGATATTGGCCCTGGTTTAGGCCTAGGATAAATAAATCTTTGTAAGAGAAGCCCCGGGCATTTAGGGGATTCATAATATTTATTCCCTGAGGATTTGCCTCCTTAAGGGTAATAGTTTCTAGCCTTATATATTTTTCTAAAAATTCTAGGAAATCATTAAAGCCTATAGTCCTTATAAATAGATCCATCTTTTCAATCTCCTCTAGGATCTCTATTAGTTTTTCATAGGCCAGGAGGTCTCTCCTATAGAGCTCTAGGTCCCTGGTCTCCCTGTATATTGAAGTGATTCTCTCTTTCACCTGGAGTTTTTCTAGTAATTCCCTTGAAATTTCAATATAGGTATCTATGCTAGATTCCCTTTCAATCCTTACTAGGACTTCCTCTTCCCTATAATTTTTCTCTAGGCTAGTTAAAAATTCTCTTACAAAGGGAATCTTTACTAACACCTGGTTCTCACCTATGGATAGGGCTAGTCTCTCTTCCTTGGCAAGCTTAATAAAATCCTCTCTGTAGGAATCCGTGAGGAGAATTACACCTATGTCCTCTGGAGAACTGCCCCTAGATAGGAGCTTTTTTATCTCTACTATGGACTTTTTTATTTCTAAGTAGGGTCTTGGAGCCTCTACCAGCCTTATTCTATCTGTAGCTTCCAAACTTTCTCTACCATAATCAAAGAGATTTTTAGCTAAAAGGGTGAAAAGTCCCTCTTCATCCTCTTTTTCTTCTCGGATTTCAAAGCCCATGTCCTTAAGCTCCTCCAAGGTATTCTGGATTATTGATCTAGGCTCCTTTATTCTAAAGGGAATATTTATGTAAATATCTAGTTCTCTCCCCTTCATGAGTTTCAGTATTTCTAATTCTATAGGCCTAAAATCATAGAACTCATCTATGAGAATAAGATCTATATCTAGGAAATTTTCCTTATTTGTCTTTAAGATTTCTATGGCCTTAAGATAGGTGCCTTCCCTATCTACTAGATCCTTCTCCTCCAGGTAGGCTTCATATCTTTTATATATCTTACTTAGCTCACTGTATTCACCCATGTCTGGTGAAGCCCCTTCAAAATCCTCTGGACTTAGGAGAGATCTTTTTATCTCACCTATTATAAAATTAACTGATTCTATAAATCCATCCTTATTTGCCACATTTTTATAATATATTATTTCACCCTCATCCACTAATTTTTTGATTATTTGTCTGAGGATAAGGTCCTTGGCTATATTGTCTATCTGTAAGTACTGGCTTTCCTCCAGGGTTTCATCTACTATGTCGTCAAAACTAAATAGATTCATCTCAAAGCAGGCTCCTAGTTCTTCCACAAATCTTTCCCTATGGCTTTGAATAAGCTTTCCATTGGGGAAGAGATAGTAAAATTTTTCTCCCTGGTTCTTCTCTAGGTAGCCCAGTGCCTTATTAAATAATTTTCTCTTTCTCCCATTTCCAAATTCTCCATAATAAACTATTGTCTCTGGCATTTTCTCCCTCCCATAGATCTATTTAAAGTGTTTTAAAAACTCCCCTGTCTCTTCCTTCAATTTATCTAAATCCAGATCCTGGACTTTTTTATCTTCAAGCTTATATCTATCCTTAAGGGATAGGACTTTATATACTTTTTTATCTATTCTCTCCATGGATATGTCTCCCTCTTCTATAGTCTTTTTTATCTCCTCTATTGTCCCAATGGTATTGGCTTCCCCGTGGCATAGGAGAAGGATGTCTCCTCCTGCTTGAAGGAATTCTATAGCCGCATCCTCTATACTATAATTATTCACTATGGCACCCATGGTCATATCATCTGAAATAATTATACCCTCATAGGCTAGGTCTTTTCTAAGTAAATCCTGGATAATGACTGGTGACATGCTGGCAGGCTTATTCCCGTCTATATTGGGATATAGGATATGGGCTAGCATAATCATTTCAATCCCTTCTTTTATAGCCCTCTGAAATGGCAGGATTTCAAAGGACTTTAGTTCTTCTAAACTCTTGTCTAAACTGGGTAAATCCAGGTGGGAATCCATATGGGTATCTCCATGACCTGGAAAATGCTTGGCCACAGGTATTATATTAGTAGATCTCATGCCTCGGATTACATTTAATCCTGTCTGCTGAACAAGTTCTACTGTCCTTCCATAGGCCCTATCCCCTATTACTGTGTTTTCTGGATTTGAATATATGTCTAGGACTGGAGCAAAGTTTAAATTAAAGCCTAAAGATCCTAGTCTATGTCCCAAAATGACTCCCAAACTCCTTGCCAGCTCCTCATTCTCCTTAGCACCTATATCTAGTCCACTAGGTAGTCTATGGTAGTCTGAGGGCAACCTGCTCACCCTGCCCCCTTCTTCATCTATGGATAGGAATAGTGGAATCTGGTTGGATTTATTTTCCTCTTTTATACTATTTATTAAATTTTTTGTTTGCTCAATGTCTTTTATATTCCTTGAAAAAAAGATAAATCCACCAAGTTTATAGTCCTGAATTAAGCTTTGGAGTCCTGGAGTCATGTCTTCTCCCTCAAAGCCACTAATGACTAGCTGGCCTATTTTTTCTTCCAAGCTCATCCCAGCCATCAGCTTTCTTATCCTAGCTTCCACTTCCTCTTCTTCATCTTTTTTATCTTCCTCTTCATCTTTTCCCTCTTTATCTTTTCTATCTTGATCTTCTTTATTTTCCCTATCCTTATCAGCTTCTTCTAGATCTTCTATTTTTTCTAGATCTTCCCCATTCTCTTCCTCCCCTGCTCCTCCATCCATATCGGCACAGGCTGTAAGATTTGTTAAAATCATGATCCCAATTAGTATGTATAGTAGTTTTTTCAATTTCCACCTCTTTAATACTTTATTTTATTAAGACAAATTAGGCTAGGCCTAATTTGTCTTAGTAGATACTTAAATTTAATTTTTCTGAGATATCCTTTATCATTCCATAGCCAGCCAGGGAGTTTCCATTTTTATCTAGGACAGGACTATAAACTCCTATGCCCATCTTTCCAGTTAGGGAGGCCATTATACCTCCACCTACTCCACTTTTAGAAGCTATGCCCACCTGCCTGGCGTATTCCCCACTAAAATTATACATGCCTGAAACTGACATTATAGCTGTAACTATTCTCTTTAATTCATTATCTTCCTTATTATTTTCCCTATCAGCTATATATAGGCCTATCCTTGCTAGGTCCATACTATTGACCTCTATAGAGCACTGCTTGAAATAAGCATCCAGTATAGACTCTACATCTCCCTCTAAGGATCCATTTGCCTTCATTAAATAGGCCATGGCCCTATTCTTATCCCCTGTAAGCTTCTCACTTTGGAAGATTTCCCTATTATAATCAAGGCTATCATTGCCTGTAACTTTTTTATAAAATTCTAAGATCTTGGAAAACCTGTCTTTTCCATCTTCTTCCTTAATCAGGGAAGTGGTGAGGATTGCTCCTGCATTAATCATAGGATTAGCTGGTTTTTTATCCTCTCCTAGGTCCAGTTTAAAGAGGCTATTAAAGGCCTCATCTGTACCCTCATAGCCAATCTTTTCAAAGACCCTCTCTTCTCCATTGTCCCTTATAGCCAGCATAAGACTAAGGACCTTGGAAATACTCTGTATAGTAAATTTATGGTCCCAGTCTCCTGCTGAATAAACTATTCCATCCATATCTACCAGGCTTATTCCTATTTTTTCTGGATCCACCTGGCTAAGGGCTGGAATATAGTCTGCAAGCTTGCCCCTTTCTATTAAGGGCTTGTTTTTTTCAATTATCTCTAGTAGCAACTTCTCCATAGAATCCTCTCCCATCAATTATAACTTTGGCATACCTATAAATTCCCTAAGTATGGAGTTTTGTGAGATCCTTGTCTCATCTTCTATATCTACAAAATACTGTAGGAACTTTAAGAGTTTTTTCGCTTCTCCATAATGTCTGCTATCCTTGCCTATTTCCTCTAAAAGAGGCACTGCATGCTTTTTAAGGGCTGCTAGTTCATATACTAGGGCTGAGTCAAACATTATGTCTGCTTCTTCCTGGAAGGGGAATATATATTTTTCCTCACCAATCCTAACCCCATCCCAAAGATCAAAGGTCCTAATAGGGTCATTGCCCCTGGTCCTTACATCCCTTATCATTCTCCTAAGCAGCCTGGTGTCTGTGGTAGGTATCCTATTATGGGCGTCTATATTTAGCTGGGTTAGGGCTGATATATATATCTTATATTTATTTTTCTCAGGTATATAGGCAGTCATCTTTGGATTCAAGCTGTGAATCCCTTCTAAAATTATTGGATGGTCCTTGTCTACCCTGACTATATTTCCTGATCTTTCTCTTTTACCACTAATAAAGTCAAATTTTGGAAGTTCTACTTCCTTACCCTCTAGTAAATCTATTAGGTCCCTATTTAATACTTCCAGGTCTATTGCATCTATGGTCTCAAAGTTATAGCTACCATCTTCATTTAAAGGAGTCTTTTCCCTATCTACAAAGTAATCATCCACTGAAATAGATATAGGCCTTCTTCCATTTACCTTTAGTTGTATTTCAAGTCTTTTAGCAAAGGTTGTTTTCCCTGAGGATGTTGGTCCTGCTATTAGGATAAGATGTATATCATCATCTTCACATATCCTATCAGCTATATTAGCTATTTTCTTTTCATGAAGGGCTTCTGATATTCTTATAACATCTTCTATTTCTCCATTTAAGACCTTTTCATTTAAAGATCCTATGTAGGCCAAATCCATTATATCTCCCCACTCATTGGCCTCCTTAAATACCTTGGCCAATTTATTTAATTCCTTAAACTTAGGCAACTGGTAGTTGGATTTACTAGTGGGAAATACAATAAGAGCTCCTGGATAGTAGTATTTAAGGTCAAAGACCTCTACAAAGGATGTGGAGGGAGCTAAGAAACCATGAAAGGTATCCACATGTTCCCCAATATGGTATACATGGGTTTCTTCTCTTTTTAAAGTTTCTATCAGCCTAATCTTATCCTCATAGTTATTAGCCTGAAATAGTGCTATGGCTTCATCCTTAGGGACTAATTCCCTGTAGATATCATAATCTTTCTCTATTATTGTTTTCATCTCTTCTTTTATCTTTTCTATGCTCCTAAAATCTATGGAGTGATCTCCTTCAAATTCAACATAGAGTCCCTTGCCTAGGAAACTTTGAACCTGGACCCGCCTTTCCGGATATAATCTCTTGCAAGCCATAATAAAGACTGCGGAAATTGTCTTTGTATAAATCCTATAGCCGTCCTTGTCACTAATATCAAAGAATTCTATGCTTTCACCTTCTCTGGCAAAGGTATTTAGGTTGAATACTTCATTGTTTATTTTGGCTCCCAGGTATTTTCTATACTCATCCTTATAGGCCTCTCTTGCTATGTCCTTTAGTCTTGAGCCCTGGTTAACTTGAACTTCACCTATTCCTTCTACATGAACCTTCATCTTATCCATCTATTTCATCCTTTCTAGTCAAATAAATCTATTTCTATATCTCTGATTTTTCCATCTGGCTGTGAAATAAAGCTCTTTCCATTTAAATATTCTAATTCTTCTAAGCCATTAAGTTCTATCTTATAGCCATGGAGCCACTGGTTGTTTAATCCATAGTCCTCATTAAATTTATTGTTTTCATTTGGACTTCCATATTTCCTATCCCCAATAACTGGATAGCCTAGGCTTGCTAGGTGGCCCCTGATTTGATGGGTCCTACCTGTTAAGAGCTCTATTTCCAAAAGGCTATATCCTCCCCTTGTGCTAAGAGGCATTATCCTTGTCCTTATTTCCTTAGAATCTTCACTTTCCTCTTTTTCTATGCTAACTATATTCCTATCCTCATCCTTGGATAGGTGGGCTATATCAGTAAACTCCTCTTTTAACTCTCCCCTTACTATGGTTTTATAAAATCTCCTTACTGCTCCCTTTCTTATGGCACTATTTATATCCTTTAGGGCTTCATAATTCTTTGCTCCTATTATTATGCCTGATGTGTTCCTATCCAATCTATTGCAGATTGAAGGAGTAAAGGTCCTTTCAATCCTTGGAATATATTCCTCAGTTTGAATAAGATAGGAGATCATACTGTCTACTATGTTTTCCTCAAACTCTCCACTGGCCCCATGGGAAAGTACCCCCACTGGCTTATTTATCAAGATTATATTGTCATCTTGATAAAGAATATTGGGAATTAAATTGGATCTTATCTCTTCCTTTTCCTTTTGGAATTTCTCTATAGTGGCATCTGCCAGGTATAATTGTATCTTGTCTCCTTCATATATCATGTCTTCAGGTTTTGCCCTAGACTTATTGAGTTCTATATTCTTTTTTCTTATCATCTTATATATAAAACTGTTTGGAGCATCATCTAGATATTTTTTTAAAAACCTGTCTAATCGCTGGTCATCTTCATTCTTATTTACAATAATTTCTCTCAATTTTTTCACCTTTTCTTTTTTTCTATGTTATAATCATATTATACATCATTGTAAGCCAAAACACATAATTTGTTAGATATTTTGGAGGTTATATATGAAAAGATTTTTTGATGCTATTAGAGACTTTATCTATGATTCTATAGACTACTTAATAATGTTTATAATAATTGGACTGGTGGTATTTGTTATAGGCTGGCGTATAAATATTCTCTTTGCTGAAAAACCTATAGACACTGCTGGACCCAGCAAAATTGAAAGTGAAGAAGATAATAATATAGATGAGAATCAGGGGGAAGAAGATCAAGTGGAAGGAGAAGATACCCAGGAAGAAGATGAGGAAGAAGATTCCAATTCCACAGATCAAGAGGATATGGTTGAAGTCACCATACCATCTGGATCCCTATCTACAGACATAGGAGCCATACTTGTATCCCAGGGCCTTATAGAAGACAAGCAAGACTTTGTTGATAAATCCCAGTCTATGGGCCTAGACACAAAACTAAAGTCTGGTAGTTTCCAGATTCAATCCGGTAGTTCTTTAGAAGAAATAATACAAATAATATCAAGATAAGCAAAAAAAGTCCTCCAATGGAGGACTTTTAATATTTTTCATTTATGTATCCATCTATTAATGAATCTTTTATGCCCTTTAAAAACACCTTCTTTTTCTTCAAGATTTCCAATAAGATTAGGGACTTAGAATGAAAGATAGCCTCTTCATAATCAAGGAGCACAATCTCATATAGCTCATCCTGTAGGCTCTTTGAATTAACATTGATATAGTAAGCTTCCACACCCTTGAATTCTAAAAATTCCAGGAGATTTATGGTAGCCTTATCCTTTTCATTATAGTAATTATTTCCCTTATTGTAATAATAATTGTAATATCTTGAATGCCTTCTTGTGTTTTTAACCTCATTGGCTAGCATATTGTAGTATTTTGCCAATACATTGTAATACTGATAATTAAACATTCCCATCTCATAGCTATCAATTCGAAGAAAAGGCTTAATATGTGTTCTCTTTACTAGGTCATGATTGTACTCTAAAAACTGTCTCTTCGTTATCTTACCCTCTGCAAACTGTGCTATTAAATATGAACGCACCTCAAAAAATTCCTCAAATGTTCTAATTGTTCTTCTATTAAGTATCAAACTCTACACCCTATCTAATCTAATTTTTCTATATTTTCCTCTACATTAAATTATTATATCATATTTACCCTTCCATCAGTAGGTTTTTTTCTTCTTCACTTAATTCCCTGTATTCTCCCGGCTCTAAATCCTCATCTAATTCAAGGCCACCCATCTTCACTCTCTTTAAATACAGGACCTCTATGGACAGGGCTTGGAACATTCTCTTGACCTGATGGTACTTGCCCTCCTGTATGGTTAAATATGCTTTTGAATTTTCACCTGTCTCTATGATTTCCAGTTTTGAAGGCATGGTTTGGTAGCCATCATCAAGCTCTATTCCATAATCAAATATATCCTTGTGTTTTTCTACTAGACTTCCCTCTACTTCTACATAGTATTTTTTATTGACTCTCTTTTTAGGTGAGAGGACATCATGGGACATCTTGCCGTCATTGCTAAGTATAAGCAGACCCTCTGTATCCTTGTCTAAGCGTCCAACTGGAAAGGGCTGGAAGATCCTATAGCTTTCATCTAATAAATCCACTACTGTCCTAGTAAGTGGATCATCTGTAGATGAAACTACTCCATCTGGTTTATTCATCATTAGGTATATATACTCCCTGTATATTACCCTTTCTCCATCAAAATAAATCTCTTCCTCATCAGGATTCACCTTGGTTTTTCCAGTCTTTACCACTTCTTCTCCAATTCTCACTCTTCCGCTTCTAATAAAATCCTTTACTTGTTTTCTACTGCCATAGCCCATATTGCTTATTATCTTATCTATTCTCTCCATCTTATTCATAATTACCGCCTCTATTTTTTATCTAATCACTTAAATAAAAGGCAGATATCTGCCTTTTATTTAAGTCCTTATCTATTTACTTTGATAGTTCTACTTCTAGGGAACATTCTTTTAAATGCTCTGGCATTTCATCCATTGTGTAGTCCACGTTAATGTAAAACTCAGTGTCATATTTTTTAGCAATTTCATTTAGCTTCTCTGCTAAGAATCCTATTGATTCTTCATCTAATTTAATTTTCTTATATATACTATCAACATAAACTTTCTCTAAATCATAATCCATAGATAATATTCCACATAAAAAGCCATAGAGAGATTCAATGTTGTAGATATTGAATTCCATGGCGTTAATTAGTCTTACATTGTAATTCAAAGAAAATATATGATCATCATCCACATCAACAAAGGCAATATTTCCATTTCCCTTGTCCATTTCATTATTAGCATTGTCGATTAACCACTTTGTCTTTCCTGCACCTTTTTCACCTAAGATAAATTTAACCATAATAATCCACCTTGCCTTTCTTATTTTATATTTTTATTTTATATAAACTTTTTTAAAGCCCTGCCATTTAAGTAATTAAATTTTTGGCCCTGCTGGGTTCCTCTATCCACCATGGTCTGAACTATCTCATCCCTGATCTTCCACCAGGATTCATTCCAGTTGACAAATAGGGCATTTTCCTCTGGTGCCCTACCTATTATCCTTTGAACTACAATATCTGGATCTAGGTATTCTAGGAAAACTATAACTCTTTCCATATATTCTTCCCTTGATATTAATTGGATCTGATCTTTTTTATAGATTTCCCCTAAGGCTGTACCATCTACAATATATAGGGCATGTAATTTTATTTCTTCTACTCCCAGGGAACTTATGACCTTGGCATTTTCTATTGCATCAACTTCTCCGTCCCAGGGTAGGTTTAAAATTAAATGAGTACAATTTCTAAGTCCATATTTCTTAAGTCTTAGGGCTGCATCTATATATTCTCCCAGACCATGTCCCCTGTTGATTTTTTCTAGGGAATGGTAGTTGACAGTTTGTAGCCCTAATTCAACAGTTATCTCCAAATCATGCTCTTCCTGGATTTCCTTTAGGAAGGCCATATACTTATCATTTATAGAGTCTGGTCTAGTTGATATGGATATGCCCACTATATCTTCTATAATTGCCTCTTCTACATATTTTTTAAAGCTTTCAAAGGGCATATAGGTATTGGTAAAATTTTGAAAATATGCTATAAACTTCTTGGCCTTATATCTCTTGCCTATATAGCTCATGTTTTTCCTTAATTGTTCTTCAACTGAGAGACAAGAGGACAAGTTTTCAAAGGATCCCCCTTCCTCACCGCAAAATATACATCCATCCACTCCCACATTCCCATCTCTATTGGGGCAGGTTAGTGGCAGGGATATAGGTAATTTATATACTTTTTCACCAAATCTATCCTTCAAGTAGGAAGAATAGGTCTTGTAAACTTTTATAGCTTGCAAATTTTTGCCCCTTTCTTAGATATCTAATACCCTTTTTAATTCAAATGCAACACCAGATTCATTGTTGTTCCGAGCAGATATTAGATCTGCTGTATCCTTGATTGTCTCACTTCCATTGTTCATGGCTATACCTAGACCTGCAGACCTTATCATGGAAATATCATTGTTATTATCTCCTATGGCTATGATTTCTTCTGCCTTTATATCCATGGTCTTAGCGTATTCTAAAATACTTGACCACTTTGTACCATCAGGATTCATAACCTCTAAAAGTGCTTCTGACATTATCATGTTTTCCATAATATGTGCATTATAAGCCCCAGGATACTTGTCTAGTATATCCAGATAAAAATCATGTAATAATTTTAAATCTCCTGGATAAACTACTGCTAGAACATTTTTCTTCACTTCTCTATAGTCTTCTACCACCTTATATCTATTGCTGCCTAGGACATATTCATAATAGCCCTTGTTTTCTTTGGGTGGCTCAATAACCACATCATAACCATTTGTATACTCATCTACATGGATAATTGGATCTAGATTTCTCTTCTTTCCTGCTTCTACAATCCTATTAAAATCATTTATATCCATGTATTTAGATATAATTGTCTCATCATTTATAGAATTTCTCACTATATTACCATTATTTGCTATTATTGTTATATGTTTTGCTATGTCTTGGCTTAGGTCCTTGGCTGACCAGTATCTTCTCCCTGTGGCAATTACAACCTCATAGCCTAGCTCTATTACCTTGTTAATGGTATTTAAATTGTCCTTACTTATCTTTTTATCATCATTTAGCAATGTCCCATCTAGGTCTATTGCTATTAATTTGTACATATTTTCCCTCCATATTTACATAAAAACACTTTCTATTAGAAAGTGCTTTTATATTATATTAATCATCTAATTCATCATAATTCTCATGGGCTACAAATTTATCCCCATGTTCATGATAATGTGATACATGCTCGTTTAATTCCTGCTCTGAAAACAATTCGAAAAATACTCCAGATACTTTTTCGAATTCATCGTCCTCTTCTATGGATTCTAATTCAAACTCTTCTTCATCCATTTCAATATATTTATAAAGCAATACTCCTGACTCGGCTTTCTCTTCATCAAGAGGTAATAAAGCTACATACTCATCATCATTTTCCTCATCTATTTGAAAGATTCCAAGCACCAAACATTCTAACTCAGTATCATCTTCCAAGACTAAATTCATTACTATATCTTCATCTACATTATGAAACTCTAAGTCTTCTAGATCATGGTGGTTAGGATCATCACAATCTACCCCACAACCACATTCTCCACAGTATTCATCATTGTATTCGAAGTTTTCTTTTTCTCCCTTACTCATAAGAAGACCTCCTTTATATTTTATCTATATATATAATGATACCTTATTTCCACTTTAAAGTATATAGTTTAAAGGGAAATTATTTTATATTTTCCAATACTCTGACTAATAGGTCATAGCTTCTTTGCACTGAGGATATACTAAAGTATTCTCCCGGTGCATGGACCCCATATATATCTGGTCCAAAGGATATTAAATCCATATCATCAAACTTTTCATCAAATAAACCACATTCCAAACCAGCATGTATGGCATCTATTTCTAGAGGCTTATTATATAAATCTTCATAGGTCTTTTTAAAGACCTCTCTAATATAGGAATCCTTCTTGTATTCCCAGGCTGGATATGAGGAAGTTGTTTGAAAATCCCCTCCTGTTAAATCTGCCAAGAGCCTTATCTTGTTAGAAATATCCTCTTTCAAGCTTCCTATGGAAGATCTAATAGCTGACTCTATGGTGATTTTGTCTACTAGGCTCCTAACCACTCCAAGATTATTAGAAGATTCTACCAAACCCTGGATTTCACCACTCATACTTTGGACACCATTTGGAATAAGGCTTAAAAGACTTATAATAGATGTCTTAGTGGTTGTATCAAAAACTCTATTTGTCTTCTTCTCTTCTTTTTCCAAGCTTATCTCTATATTCTTGTCCTTGTCTATAAGTTCATTTTTTATTTCCCTGTTTAGATCCTCTATAATTTTTTCTATATTTTCTAATTTATTCTCATAGAAGTTGATCTGGGCAGAGGATAATCTTGGTATAGCATTTGATTTAGATCCACCTTCAATTGAGATCATATTTATTCCCATTTCCCTATTTAATCTCTCCAGTACTCTTCCCATTATCTTATTGGAATTTCCTCTCTCCTGATTTATTTCCATACCAGAATGTCCACCTTGAAGACCTCTCACCTGGAGCTTATAAATATCCAACTCTTCTGCTAGAAGGGTCCACCTTATAGGCAGGGTCACCAGTGCTCTTTCTCCCCCTGCACAGGATACAAGGGCGGTTCCCTCTTCCTCTGAATCTATATTTATAAGGATCCTTCCCTCTATATTAGCAGGATCCAATTCACCAGCTCCCGTCATTCCACTTTCTTCATTGGATGTAATCAGGAGTTCTATGGCTGGATGAGATAGGTCCTTATCCTCTATTATAGCAAGTCCCATGGCAAGGGCTACTCCATTATCTGCCCCTAGGGTAGTTTCTTCTGCTATTACATAATCTCCATCAATCTTAAAGTCTATAGGATCCTTTGAAAAATCATGATCTGAGTCATCTGTTTTTTCACATACCATATCCATATGTCCTTGAAGCACAACTGTAGGACTATTTTCATAGCCCTTACTTGCTGGTTTTTTAATTATTATATTTAGGGCTTCATCCTGAATAGTTTCAAGACCAAGTTCTTTTCCAAGACCCAGTAAATAATTGCTTATTTTTTCCTCTTGAAATGAACATCTTGGTATTTTAGATATTTCTTCAAAATAATACATAAGTCTTTCAGGTTTTACTCCATCTAATATATTCATCTAAATCTTCCTCTCTTAAATCATCTATCCTAAGCTGAATCAATTTGAGCATAGAAGAAAAGAAATCCTATTTAAAGGATCTCTTTTAAATGCTTAAATCAATGTGACAGTAACCATTTGGATTTTTCTTTAAATAATCCTGGTGATAGGCCTCAGCTTCATAATATGATTTTAAAGGCATTATTTCTGTCACTATTGGTGCATCATATTTTTCTTTTTGTACTTCCAATGTTTTATTTATAATCTCTAAATCTTCTTCATCTGTATAGTAAATCCCTGTCCTATATTGACTGCCTATATCTGGACCCTGTCTATTTAATAGGGTAGGATTTATAATTCCCCAAAATTTATTTAAAACTTTTTCAAGACTAGTTTTAGTCTCATCATATTTTACATAGGTAGTCTCAGTATGGCCTGTGGTTCCTGTACATACCATTTCATAGCTTGGGTTTTCAACTTTTCCATTGGCATAGCCAACACTTGTTTCAACTACTCCCTCAACCTTTGACATATAGGCATCTACACCCCAAAAGCATCCTCCTGCTAAATATATTTCTTTCATTTATAAACTCCTCCAATGATATGTCTAGAATGGTGCATAATTTTGTGTAGCCCACCAATTATTCTTTTGAAGATTATACTGCTCAGTAAATTGGTCTAAATGTACTTTTTCCCATTTAATTAATACATCATATAAGGTTTTTGCATCTTCGTATTTTGTATTTGCCTTTGCTTCTTCATAAAATCTAATTGATTCCTTTTCCATTTGTATTCCAATTCCAAATACTGACATAGCCAAGGCATTTTTGTCTCCGTCTACCTTGTCCCAATTGTATATATCTGGTGAAGGGATATCTGATTCCAGGGCTAATTTCAATTCATCTTCCTTATTGTTTTTAATCTTATCAAATAATTGTTCTAAATACTCTACATGCTTTAATTCTTCATTTGCTAATTCTTTAAAAGCTAATTTGCTTTCTCCTGATGTAGCTGATTCTGCAGCCATGTTGTAAAATTCATAGCCTTCAATTTCATTGATAATAGCTTGTTTGATTACTTCTAATTCCTTAATATCCATTTCATCATCCCCCTATTTTTTCTCTCATTATTATAATTACCCATTAAATCTTAATTATCACTTATATCCAACAAAATTATAAATTCAATATGATCAATAGAAATCTTATCCATGCTTTCTATTCTTCCACTTGTACTTGTAAGGATAAATTTCATATTTAAATTCTTCTCTCCCAGACTAAAGCTGTCTTCAAAACTAGCCCTATCCAGATCTATTGTACCATCTTTAAAGTCTTCATCTACATCTAAATTGCTTTCGTAAAGGTGAATCTTCTCTACATATTCTTTCATGTCTATAGATGTTTTCTCTCCATTATTCACCTTTAATTCTAATATATTTGTAGTTCTAATATATTTAATCTTAAGGTCTTCTATTTCTATTGTCCTATTGTCCCAAGATCCAATCTCTAGATAATACTTATAGTCTTCTATATTAATTGGCATATTTATCTTATCTACTCCATAATAGAAATAATCATTGTAGCTAGGTCCGTAAGGATTGTAGGCCTGGTATTTAAAGCCAAAATGATCTTCCATCCTATCCAGGTTAAAATCATCTGGTAGAACTTTGATCTGGTCTATTCTGTGATTTGTGGAGAAATAACTTATTATATTGTTTATCTCTCTCCTATCCTCCTGGGATATGTCTGGATTTTTTACAATCTCACCGGCTACTAGCATTTGATTTTTTTCTAGTAGGCCTTCCAGTCTATTGTTTTGACTTGCCCTTGCTAGGCTAAAGCTGCTAAGGGGTCCATATACGGAAATTAAGATTAGAAGGGATAAACTTATGCTTATTATTATATTTTTTCTTCTTGGAGCGAATCCAAAGTAAATCATCATTCCCAGAAGCCAAATTCCAAGTAGGACCAAATAATACCTATTTTCCGTTAGTCCATACTGGGAAATTCTTATGCCTATGGAAATAAACATCATTAGGAGTATAGGCAGTAGGGCCTTGGGAAATATCTTTTTAAAGGCCCTTGCTATTCTGTCAGTTTCTAGAAGGGGGCTAATTAAGAATAATACTCCTACTGAAACTGTAGAATACCATACTACTAAATGTGAAACCAGGCCACTTGGCCATACTCTTGTAATTATTATCTTTCCAAAGTAAATATATAAAATAGCTGTATAAATGCTTATAAGAGGTATGACTATATAGGTCAGTAAAACCCTTAGGGCTCTTGTATATTCCGTAGTTCTATATGTCCTATCCTTCTCTGGAAATCTAGATAGGAATAGGGCTACTGCAAATACAAAGACTACTAGGATAAAGATATTTATATATACATTAAAGGAAATATTTGCATTAAATAGGGCATCTATGGTGAATAGGATAAAGGCCATGCCAAAGTAAAGCACTATGCTGTAGACTATGGTAAGGGATATTTCTGACATTATATCCATTACATAGTATTCATAGTTCTCATCTCTTTTAATCCTTTGTATGAAAAAGATCATGATAAATAAAGACAATTGGCTGGCAAAGTATCTGATTGCAAAAGTATTGTTTAAGCTGTCAAAGTAGACCATATAATAGACTAAAAGAGCTAGGGCTCCAAGTCCATAGGCTAGCAATTTTTTAAGCTTATCCTTAACCTCAAGCCTCTCCAAGCCTAGGCCTATTAAAAAGCTAAGCATAAAAGCAAGGCCTAATATAAGGCTCATCTTACCAAGAAGTTCCTGGTCTGATCCTTTTAAGTTTCCCTCATTTAAATATATTAAGCTTAGGGCTAGAATGCTGGATATTATAACTGTAATAGGAAATCTCTTAATGCTGCTTCTTATATTAGTTAAGATTGATTTTATTCTATGGGATATATTCATAATAATCTCCTTTTAATTAGAATAAAGAACCACCTTGGCTTATGCTCTAGTGGTTCTTTTGAGTTTAAAATCTATGCTTCATTATTATATTTTTTATCTCCTCTTTGTCTTCCTTCCAATCTCCGTAGGTCTTAATCTTTAGTAGGAAAACCCTTATCTTTTCATTTAGTCTATCAATGCTGCAGTCACAAAGAAAGTCTACATCGCTATCCTTGCAAAAAACATCTGCTACCCAATCTAAAAGTTCCTGTCTGATCTCCTCTTTTTCTCTTTCTTCCATTGGTTTTTCTTCTAAAATCTTTTTAATCTCGTCATTAAATCTATATCTTATAAAGATCATAAACTTCTCAAAGTCCTCTGCATTGTCCCCATCTTCTATGTCAAATATTATTTTAAAGAAGAGATTCCATCTGAAATCTTTATTGATTACTTCTAGTATTCTTGTACCCACTTTTCTGGTAAAGGAATCATTAAAGAATATCTCCCTATGGAAGTTTAAGTACTTATTAAATTCTAACTGGCTTTCAGATAACTTGTTCAATCTATTTAATACCCTAAGAAAGTTTTCACTGTAGTGTTCTGTGTCATCATAGCCGTCTTTCATAAATATATAATTTATAATTACATCTGCTGATTTCTTAAAATCTACAACAAAGCCTATTTCCTTTCTTATCTTTAAGATATAGGTGTCATGGACTATCTTTGATAGGAGGGATTTAATCTGAATTTGCTTGGATATGGAGTTGCTGGTATCCATTCCATTTAAATGATTAAAGACCAACATCAATTGCCTATCTATCATGGATAGGTTGTCTTTTATGGAGCTCATTATGTCTCTGAAGAAATCCTCTGTAAGCATATAGTTAAAGTTCTTGTAGAGGATCCTGTGATCTATCTCACCCCAAAAAATATTTACCAAGGACTTAATCTGAAGCTCAAAGTTAATAGATTTCCCCTCCTTGCAATATTTACCATCTATCTTGTATATTTCAAAGCCATTTTTTTGTTTTTGTGGTTGTTCCAGGTCTAAATTCAGCATTATATTGGAATTTAGTGGGTTTGTATAGTAGCCATCCTCTGTTTTAATCTTAAAGAGCCTTATGATATCTTCATATATCTTGGCCTCATCTTCTATAAATCTACATTCAATCCTAAAACCAATTAGGTCTGACAGGTTGTCTATTAAATTTTCCGGTGTTTTATATTTAATGTAGAAATTGTGTCTTAATATTTTTTCTCTTAAACTTTCTTTAGATTTTATTCTGTAGTTTACATTTAAAAAATGATCCTTGATGAAAAAACTATTGGTAAAAAAGCTCTCCAGTGAATCTGCAACTATTCCAATGCTTTCTTTTTTTTCATCTATTAAATTTAAAGTCTCATCTATAAAATCAAATAACTCTAATTTCATTGAAATCCTCCTAAGGATGTTTTATCTAATTCCTATCAACTAATTATATCACAAACTATAGATTTTGAACAAGAAAAAGAGAAATCAATTAAGATTTCTCTCTTATAAGATTAGAATTCATCAAAGTAAATAAGATCTTCCAGTACTCCTTTTTTAGTAAGGGCTTCAACCATAGATTGAATCATCTTAGGGTTTCCGCATAGATAAGCTTCCTTGTTTTCTCCATCTTCAAGTTGGCTTTCTATAAGGGTATTAACCCTACCCTGAGCTCCAGACCAGTTGTGTTCTTCTGTAACCCTTGAAAGGGTTGGGATGAACTCAAAGTCATGGAGGGTTTCTTCTAGGTGTTTAAAGTAATCCAAGAAGAATAAATCATCTGGAGTCTTAGCTCCAAAGTAAAATCTTGCCTTTCTCTTTATATCATTTTCTTCCATATACTTAAGTATGCCTAGGATAGGAGCCATTCCCGTTCCTGCTGCTACCATGATCATGTCGTTGTCACTGTCTTCATCATAGTAGAAATCTCCGTGAGGTCCGTTTATGTCTACCTTGTCTCCCACATTTAAATGATGATGTACATAGGTACTGCAAATTCCACCTGGCACTAGGCCTATTAACAATTCTACTATATCTTTTTCAGATGGAGCTGATGCTATGGAATATGCCCTATAAACTTCTTCGCTATTGCCCTCATATAGGGGTGCTTTTAATTGAATAAATTGTCCTGGTTTGAATTTGATTTCTTCACCCTCAGGTAATCTCAGTTTTATTCTTTTGATTACATCTGTTACATCTTCTATCTCTTCCACTGTAGCAGAATATTCTTTTACATTGAATAGTTCCTCTGGTATCTGTATTTTTATATCTTCTTTTACCTTACATTGACAGGAAAGCCTTACATTGCTAGCTATTTCTTCCTCTGTAAGAAATGGGGTCTCAGTAGCTAGTACTGGTCCTCCACCTTCATGTACAGTTACCTTACAGTAACCACAAGTACCCTTACCTCCACAGGCTGATGGAATAAATATCTTTTCATCTAATAGGGTTGAAAGTAAAGTTTCTCCACCATTAACTGTGAATTCTTTTTCTCCATTTATTAAAAGTTGTACTTCTCCATAATTTCCTACAGTCCTATCTGCCAAGGTAAGCAAAAATGCAAATATAGCTGTTATTCCAGTTATTGCTCCTGTTGTAATTAGTATTTGATTCATATTTGCCTCCTCCTATTGGATTGTAACTATACCGGAAAAGCCTATAAAAGCAAGAGCCATAAGTCCTATTACAACAAGTGTAATACCTGGTCCCTCAAGTCCCTTTGGTACAGTCGCTCTTTTTAGTTTTTGTCTAATTCCTGCAAGTGCTACTATTGCTAATGTCCAACCAATTCCAGAACCTAAACTAAATCCAATAGTCTGTAAAAGCGTGTAATCACGAATGATCATAAATAGTGATACACCTAGTATTGCACAGTTTACTGTTATAAGTGGTAAAAATATACCTAAGGCGTAGTATAGATTTGGAAAATATTTTTCTACTATCATTTCTATAAGTTGTACAAAGGCCGCTATACTGATAATAAAGACTATAAACCTTAAGTATTCTAGACTTAGAGGCACTAGTACATAGTGATAAAGTAAGTAATTTATAATAGATGTAAATGTAAGTACAAAGGTAACTGCCTGTCCAAGTCCTAATGAGGTTGGTATCTCTCTAGATACTGCTATAAAGGAACACATTCCTAAAAAGTTACTTAAGATCATATTGTTGGTGAAAATAGCAGCAAAAAATATTACAAAAGGATTAAGTTCTATCATGATTTAGCCACCTGCCCTTCTTCTTTATCTCTTTCCTGGATTCCCTTAGCAATCCATATAACTATGGCCAATACAAAGAATGCTCCTGGAGGCATTATCATAAGTGTCCATGATGTCCACCATTCTCCTAATATTGTTATTCCAAATAAAGTTCCAAAACCAAGTAATTCTCTTACAAAGGATATAACAAGTAACACTAAGGTATATCCAAGTCCAGCTGCTAGTCCATCTAAGAATGCTGGAATAGGTGGGTTTTTCTGAGCATAGGCTTCAGCCCTACCCATTATTATACAGTTTGTTATTATAAGGCCTACATAGGGTCCTAATGCCTTACTCATATCCGGCATATAGGCTTTTAAGAATATATCTACTATGATTACATAGGCAGATATTATAAGTACCTGTACCATCATTCTTATATGCTTAGGTGTAAACTGTCTTATTGCTGAAATTGTAAGAGATGAAAATGCTGTTACAAACATAAGTCCTATTCCCATAATAAGTGAGTTGGTCATTTGATTTGTAACGGCTAGAGCAGAGCAAATTCCTAATATCTGTCTAAATACAGGGTTGTCATCCCAAACCATTTCCTTAAAAATCTGTTTAGAGTTATTCATTATCTACTCCACCTCCCCATCTTCTAAAAACTCATTTAAATCCTTGTTTATAATTTCAGTAACTGCCTTAGATGTAAGGGTTGCTCCTGAGATTGCATCTACATTTCCCCCTGGTGCTGGATTGTAGATTATAAACTCACCACTCCCGTCCTCAAGCTTGATACCCCTAAATTGTTCCTTGTATTCTAATTCGTCTATTCTTCCTCCAAGTCCCGGCGTCTCACTGTGATTTATAAATTCAACTCCAATGATTTCAGAATAGTCCTCTTTAATTCCTACATATCCTAATATACTTCCCCAAAGGCCTGATCCTCTAACTGGTATTGCATAGCCTATGGTTTCCCCATTTTCCTTATGTATGTATATAGGATTTTCATCTTCTTCTCCATTAGAAACTTTTATCTCTTCGATCTTCTCATCAAAGATCTTAGCAGTTGCTTCTGGATCATCTGTTGGGGCATCAATATCGAAAGTATATAAGATTTTCTCCCTTAATTCTGTTTTTTCATTAAACTCAACCCTATCTGCTGTACTAAAGTTTAGAAAGGATAAAACAAAGGTAAATACAGCTGTTAGTATTGCCATGAAAAGAATAGGAAATCCAAATGATTTTTTCACTATGCCACCACCTCTTCTTTAGCTGCTTTCTTTTCTTTTTTATATTTTTTATAAGCCCTTACAGCTTCATCCATAATTGGAGCAAAGGTATTTGCGATAAGTATTGCAAACATTATTCCTCCTGCGAATAAAGCATATCCTCTTATAATCACAGTAATTACTCCTATAAGTATTCCGTAGACCCATTTTGCCTCCTTGGTCTTTGGTGCTGTTATAGGGTCAGTTGCCATAAATACTGCTCCGAATAATAAACCTCCTGAAAATACACCAAATAATAAGTTTGGTATCTCTGCATTTCCAAGTAATATTAAGATTCCACTTAGGCCAACAAAACCTAGTAAAGTACCTGCCATGATTTCCCATGAAGCTACTTTTTTATAGATTAGGTAGGCTCCTGCCAGGATAATCAGTATTGCACTTGTCTCTCCAAGTGATCCTGCTACATTTCCAAATAGTAACTCTGTAAAGCCTGTAGTAAGGCCAGTCTCTCTAAATGCTAGCATAGGAGTTGCTTGAGCCATTGCATCTACAGTTTTTGTTATATAAGTACCGAATCCCCCTGGGAATCCCATTGCTGAGTTTACCCAACCCATTGTAAGAGGTGCTGGAAAACAAACATATACAAATGCCCTTGCTGCTAAGGCAGGATTGTAAACATTTTTTCCAAATCCTCCAAAGACTTCCTTGCTAAACATTATACCAAAAATAATTCCTATTGAAGCTATCCAAAATGGCGTACTTGGTGGAAGAGTTAGGGTGTATAGTATACAAGATACAAAAACCGCCTCTGAAACCTTCCTATTGTACTTTTTAGCAAATATCCATTCTGTTCCTAGGCCAAATACAGTTACAACTCCTAGAAGTACCATGCTTCTCCATCCAAAGAAGTACACAGCTGCTAACATAATTGGAATTAAAGACTTGATGACTGTACGCATCATCTTTTGGTTCATAAAATTTTTAGAATAATTTTCTGCTAACAAAATACCACCTCCTGATTTTATAGTAAAATAGCACTTACAAATTTGTCTTTCGATTAATTTTGTAAGTACTATTTAAATTATACTACATTTTGTTTGAAATTTCTATACTACATATGGTTTGTTACTTCATATTTATTTCTTAGGGAGTCAGTTTTTGCTAAATAAGCATCTTTTTGCTTTTCTGCTAGTACTTCTGCTCTAACATGATCTTTTACTTCTTCAAAAGTGCTTAGGGAAGCTTCACTCTTATCATGTAATTTTATTATATGATAACCAAATTGAGTTTCCACAACATCTGACATTTCACCTTTTTCCATTTCAAAGGCAACATCTTCAAATTCTTCAACCATTTTCCCCCTAGTTGACTCTCCTAGTTTTCCACCTTGGTCCTTTGATGGGCAAGTTGAATATTCTTTAGCTGCATCTTCAAAGGATTTTCCAGCATTGATTTCTTCTATTATTTCCTTTGCCTTTTCTTCACTATCAACTAATATATGGCTTGAATCAATTGATGCTGGCTTTTGGAATCTTTCTTTTCTCGCTTCAAAATAAGCTTTCATTTCATCTTCTTCTGCTTGAACCTGGGATAAAACCTTATTAACAGCATATTGCTTTAATAGGCCTTCTTGGAACTTAACTAATTGCTCCTTAAATTCTTCTTCTTCATCCATCTTGTTTTCTTTTGCATCTAAATAAAGAACTTCCTGATTAATTAGCTCTTCAACAACTTTTTTAATTCCTTCTGGTGATTGGAATTGCATTGCTGTTTGAGGTCCTAAATCATTTAAGAACTGCATAACAGCCCCTTGTGTAATCTCTTTACCATTTACTGATGCTAATACTTTCTTATCCATAAATCAATCTCCTTTTTTCTATATTAATTATACTAATTAACCTTATCATAAGAATATTTATATATCAATAAATATTCTAAAATATAAGCCTATACATCTCTGGGACCTATATATTCCACAGCATTTCTTTCATATTCCTCCTCCATTAAATTGGAAGTGAGAATATAATCTGCGGTAGACATATTATGAGCCGTAAGGACGTCATATAGGACTGCTATCCTCAATAAGGCCTTTACATCTGGATCATGGGGTTGGGCTTCTAAGGGGTCCCAAAAGAAAACCATCATATCTATATTGCCCTCTGCTATTTGCGCCCCTATCTGCTGGTCTCCTCCCAGTGGACCTGACTTAAATGCTTTAATCTCAAGGCCAGTCCTTTCGCTTAGGATTTTTGCAGTGGTACCTGTACCGCAAAGTATATGACCCTTTAAGATTTCCTTGTTCTCCCTTACCCAGTCAAGAAGTTCATCTTTTTTATGATCGTGGGCTATAAGGGCTATCCTCTTTTTTATTCCCATCTTTATATTCATCTAAACACCTCTTCTCCTTTTATTTATCCTATGATTATTTTATCATAGATTATCACCAATATTTGGACAAAAAATAGCTTTTTAAAAAGAAAACTAGAAATAAAGTCTTCTTAATGATATTATATAGGTAAAGCAATTAGAAAGGAGAATGTAAAATGCACATGATGATACAAAAACTTGTAGATCAGGAATTTATGACTCAAGCAGAGGGAGAGTATATCCAAGAAGCTCTTGATAGAAAAGAATCAATAATAGTTTCTGGACACAGATCTGCTGGTACTAGACCATTAATGGCTACTTTAATGGCAGTTGCTAAGACCAACTACAGTTCCAAGCAAGTAAAAAGTTTTGATGACCTAGAGGAGGATGTTGAATACTTCTTAATCCCAGGTGTACCTGGAATTGATTTTGAAGAGCTAATCGGAAAAGCTATGGCAAAGCCTGAAACTAACTTTGTAACTATAAAAGAGCCAGAGCATCCATATTCAATATTAAAGCTTATGAGAAATGTATTCAAAGAAACAAATGACACTTCTAAGGTATATCAAGTTTTAGAATGTAATAAAACAGATGATGTTCCTGAGCTTGTAAAGATTACTGCTATGAGCTTAAATGAAAAAGGTAGAGTTCAAAGAGTAGATTTTGAAGGATAATCTTTAAAAGTATAAAAAATAGCCCTTCCCGGCTTTTCCCGGAGGGGCTATTTTTCTTTTAAAGTTTAATATCTTCTTTTTTAATCCACTTGGTTTTTCCAAAGGCATTTACTTCTTCATCCCCACTTACCCTGATTGAATGAATAAATTCCAGTTCCCCATCTTTTCTGCTATGGGTAATAAATCCTGTACTTATATTGTCTCCATATTTTATTTCTTTCCTATAAATTATTTCAAATTCTGAAATCCTATAATCCTTATATATATCCTCTGTCATAGATTCTATCATCCAAGTAAGGTATTCTGCATTGTTTACATGTTGATTGTAATCTATGTCGCTTCTCCTTACCTTAAAGTCTATATAGCTATCTATCTCTAGGTCTAATTGGAAATCATGGAAATTAGAAAAGTTAACCTGGTCTAGAATCTTAGTATCCTCTATATACTCTCCTGGAATCCTAATTGGCCTTTTTCTATCCATGTCAATACACAGCCATACAGTTGATGCCTTGGCCAGTATATTATCTTCCCTATCTAAAAGGACAAACTCTCTAAAGGCATAAAACCTATCCAGCTTGGAGACCCAGGTTTCCACTACTACATCTTCCTTGATCTTTGGATAATCCTTAATGCTTACCTTCCACCTATAAAGCATCCATCCATAATCAATCTCTTGGTCTTCTAAGACAAAGCTATCCCCTTCTTCTGCTGATGTTTCAGTAAAGTATTTAATTATATTAACTGGACTAATATGAGAATCCTTATCACCATCATAATAGGGTATGTGGATTTTCTTTTTATATATGCTCATCTATACAACTCCTCTGCTTTTATTATTAAATCTTAATTATTAATTATTCCACTATATGATCTTTAATAAGTTATATATAAACACAGCTAAGAGTCAAATATGGATAACTGCTTTAAGTCTGATGATATTAGGTTTGAGGCTGTAAGGCCTAGAAGCCTAATATTGTCCCTTATATCCAATTCATCTAGGAGACCATTTCCTATTTCCAAAATCTCTTCAAAGGAATTTGTATGGCTAAGTAGGGTCCTGCTTCTTGTATATACTCTAAAGTGTTGATCCTTAATCTTAAGGGAGATGGTCCTTCCATGTATTTCCTTGTATTTTAATTCCTGGGAAAGTTCCCTGGAGAAATCTTCTATGTAGGTCCTAAGTTCTTCCTTGTCCTTGGTTTCTTTGGAAAAGGTTCTCTCTATTCCCAGGGACTTTCTCTTTCTCTTAGTATTTATCTCCCTATCATCTATACCCCTAATTCTATCATAAATCTCTACTCCTGACTTGCCAAACATCTCTACTAGAAATTCCTGGGAGGTAGCAAGTAGGTCTCCTATAGTATATACCCCTATTCTTTCTAAACGGCTGCAGGACTTAGGCCCTAGGCCATGAACTTCCTTAATGGGTAGGGGTTTTAGTATGTCTGGGACCATGTCTCTACTTATAAGCTTTATTCCTGCTGGCTTGTTCCAGTCAGATGCAAGCTTGGCTAAGAACTTATTGTAGGATATGCCCACTGACATGGTAAGTCCAGTTTTCTTAAAAACCTGATTCTTCATTTCCCTAACAATCTCCAAGGGATCTCCCTCTATATGGGAAATATCTAGATAGGCCTCGTCAATGGAGACTCTTTCTATTTGATCTGTAAATTTACTAAGAATCCCATATACTTCCCTGGAAACTTCTTGGTATCTTTCTATTCTTGTAGGCACATAAACTCCATGGGGACATTTCTTTTTGGCCATAAAAACAGGCATGGCTGAATGAACTCCAAATTCCCTAGCCTTATAGTTTGCCGTAGTTACTACCCCATGATTGCTAAAGCCACCAACTATTACAGGCTTGCCCTTAAGCTTTGGATTATCATGTTCTTCCACAGAAGCATAAAAAGCATCCATATCAACATGGACTATATGTAGTTTTTCTTTATTTTCCTCTTTTTTTAATATAGCTATCTTTCTCTCCTCCTGTATAATCCTATTTTATCATATCTATATATTTAAATCTATTTATAAGAAAAGACATTTCTAGAGTTTTTTTGGGATATTGGTCTTCTTGTACGGATGGAAATCTCTTTATTATATTTTTATATTGAAATAATCTCCTAATTAGGGTATATTTAAGTTAAGAAGTGTAAAAAATCATTGTATTCTGAATATATTAGCGGAATATTTCTAGATAGCTATTATTCAAAGTACAAATTTTATTTAAAAAGGAGAATCGCATATGAGTAAATATCTAATAATGTATAGACACGCTATGGCAGAAGATAAGGATAATGTTGAAGAAGATGACCTAAGATCCCTGTCCCTTCGTGGTAAAAATTTATTGAAAAGAAGTAGTGAAGGATTCGAAAAGATGTTAGCTTCCCATAATAATGTAAAAATTTATTCCAGTCCTAAGCTAAGGGCCAAGGAAACCGCTGAAATGTTAGCAAAGGATTTAAAACTTGGAGAACCAGAATACCTAGACTTCTTATCTACAGGTGGAGGAGTTACCTTAATAAGAGATCTTGTTGATAGTGTTGATTCTGGAGATACTATTATAATAGTAGGCCAGCAACCTTTCCTATCCCTATGGAGCCAAGAAATCTCAGGAACCTTCCTTAGATTTAAAAAAGGAACTGCTGCTTGCTTCAAATTCCCTAATAAGGATGAAGGGGAAGAAAAGGCTGAACTTAGATGGTACTTACAGACCCGTGATTTTGTAGAGATAAGCGAAGAATAATAAAATATTCCCTTAG